>CAKTAK010000021.1:0-33235 GCA_934527315.1 uncultured Oscillospiraceae bacterium | reverse complement strand
GTATGTTCCTAACGGCACCGCAGCTTATCCCTCCTCCCTGCTGATGAACTGTGTGCCCGCAAAAATTGCCGGCTGCCCCCTGCTGGTCACCGTTACACCCCCGGGTCCCGACGGTAAAGTGGACCCCGCCATTCTGGCTGCGGCAAAAATTGCCGGCGTGGACAAAATTTACAAAATCGGCGGCGCCCAAGCCGTGGCCGCACTGGCTTACGGCACGGAAACCATTCCCAAGGTGGATAAGATTGTCGGCCCCGGCAATGCCTACGTGGCCGAGGCGAAAAAGCAGGTGTTCGGCAAGGTTGCCATTGACACCATTGCCGGGCCCAGCGAGGTGCTGATTGTGGCCGATGACACCAACGACCCGAAAGTGATTGCCGCGGATATGCTGGCGCAGGCCGAACATGACGTCATGGCAACCGCGGTTCTGGTCACGGATTCAGTGGACTTCGGCCAAAAAGTTGCCCAAGAACTGGAGCGCCAGATTCCGCTGCTGCCCCGGGAAGAGATTGCCCGGGCCTCCATTGACAACAACGGAAAAATCGTCATCGCCAAGGACCTGATGGACGCCATGGACTGCGCCAATGAAATTGCTCCGGAGCATCTGGAAATTGCCGTGGACGACCCATTCCGTTACCTGCCCTACGTGCAGAATGCCGGCTCTATTTTCCTCGGAAAGCACTCTCCCGAGGCTTTGGGCGATTACATGGCCGGCCCGAATCACACCCTGCCCACCACCGGCACCGCCAAATTCGGCAGTCCGCTGTCCGTGGACGATTTTGTGAAGAAATCTCAGTACACCTACTACACGCCCTCGGCTCTGGAAGAAATCAAGGACGGTCTGATGCTCTTTGCGGAGAAAGAGGGTCTGCAGGGTCACGCCCGGAGCGTTGGCATTCGCTTTGAGGAGGCATAATATGAGCCGCTTTTTCAGTGAAAAATATCGGAATCTGGAGGCTTATACCCCCGGAGAGCAACCGAAAGACCAGCAATACATCAAACTGAACACCAATGAATCCCCCTTCCCCCCTTCCCCGAAAGTTCGGGAGTATGCCGCAGCGGAGGCGCAGCGGCTGCAGCTGTATTCCGACCCGGAATCCACAGATGTGACCCGGGCTGTGGCGGAGTTTTACGGTTTGCAGCCCAATCAAGTGCTTTTGACCAATGGCTCCGATGAAATTCTGAACTTCGCTTTTATGGCTTTCGGGGATCAACAGCACCCCTTTGCCTTCCCGGATATTACCTACGGATTTTACACCGTATTTGCCGAACTGAACGGCATTCCCTACACGCAGATTCCCCTGAAGTCGGATTGGTCCATTGATTACAGAGATTACTGTAATCTGGGCAAACAGATTGTCATTGCCAATCCCAATGCCCCCACGGGGTTAAATCTGCCCCTTTGGCAAATCGAGGAAATTCTGAAAACCAACCCGGACAACGTGGTCATCATTGACGAGGCATACGTAGACTTCGGCGGAAACAGCGCGCTGACGCTGCTGCCCAAATACGAAAATCTGCTGGTTACCCGGACCTTTTCCAAATCCCGCTCCCTTGCCGGGGCGCGTCTGGGATTCGGCATGGGCAATCCGGGCTTGATGCAGGACCTGAATACCATCAAATACTCCACCAACCCCTATAACATCAACCGCATGACCGCCGCCGCCGGATTGGCTGCCATGGAAGAAAATGCATACTACCATGCCAATGCCGAGAAAATCATGGAAACCCGCAGCCGCACGGCGCAGGCGCTGAACGCATTGGATTTTGCGGTCACGGATTCCAAAACGAACTTTCTGTTCGTTTCCGCGCCGTGGATTTCCGGTGACGCGCTATACCGCAAGCTGAAAGCGCGGGGCATTCTGATTCGGCATTGGAATCAGCCCCGGATTCAAAATTGGTGCCGGGTAACCATCGGTACCGACGCACAAATGGACACTTTCCTGCAAGCCGTTGCAGACATCAGAAAAGAGGAACTTGCCAATGGATAACGCAGCCGCTCCGATTTACAATCAGCCCCCCCGGGGATATACCATTGCCCGCAAAACCGCCGAAACCGACATTGCAGTGTCTCTGGGTTTGGACGGCACCGGCAGCAGTGAAATCCACACCGGCGTGGGATTTCTGGACCACATGCTCACGCTGTTTGCCAAACACGGACGGTTTGATTTGACCGTCACTTGTCAGGGAGACACGCAGGTTGACGACCACCACAGCGTAGAAGACATCGGAATTGCCTTGGGGCAAGCCTTTGCCCAGGCGTTGGGCGATAAAAAGGGCATCAACCGCTACGGCAGCTGTCTGCTGCCCATGGACGAGGCATTGGTGCTGGTTGCCGTGGATTTCTCCGGTCGGGATACCCTGCGGTACGGTTTGGAAATTCCTACGGAAAAAGTGGGTGCCTTTGACACCGAGCTGGTGAAAGAGTTTTTCACGGCTTTCGTACGAAATGCCGGTCTGACCCTCCATATTCGCCAGTTAGACGGTGAAAACAGCCACCACATCATTGAGGCTGCATTCAAAGGTTTTGGACGGGCGCTGCGGCAAGCGGTTGCCATTGACGAAGCCTTCCGGGACGAAATTCCCTCCACCAAGGGGGTATTGTAATGGTCGCCATTGTAGATTACGGTGTGGGCAATCTGTTCTCTTTGAAAAGCTCTCTGGACCGCATCGGTGAGCAAGCCATTGTAACCGGTGACGCGCAGGCGCTGAAACAGGCAGAGCGCATCATTCTCCCCGGTGTGGGCGCATTCGGAGACGCCGCGGAAAAATTGGCCGCCACCGGCTTGGACGCAGTTCTGAAAGAATTGGCCGCTGACGGAAAGCCCATTCTGGGTATTTGTCTGGGCATGCAGCTGCTCTTCGACAAAAGCTACGAATACGGCGAGCATGCCGGTTTGGGATTGGTGCCCGGGCAGGTGGTGCCCATTTCTGATGTCATTGCCACCGATTTGAAAATCCCTCACATCGGCTGGAATGCCCTCCACTTCCCGAAAGACAAGCCGGTCAGTCCCTTGTTCCGGTATATCCGGGAAAACGACTGCGTGTATTTTGTGCACAGCTATTATGCCGCGGATTGCACTCCCTCGGTGATTGCCACGGCGGAATACAGCACCGAGCTCACCGCCGCCGTGGGAAACGGCAACGTCTACGGCACACAGTTTCACCCGGAAAAATCCGGCGCTGTGGGTCTGAACATTCTTCGGGCATTTTGTGAGGTAGCGCCATGAATATTTTTCCTGCCATTGACTTGATTGACGGCTGCGCCGTCCGTCTGGTAAAAGGTGATTACAATCAGAAAACCGTTTACAGCACCCACCCGGAGCAGGTTGCCTGCGATTTCCGCGCCGCGGGAGCCGAATTCATTCATCTGGTGGATTTGGACGGCGCAAAATCCGGCGACGCGCCCAATTTTGAAACGGTAAGGTCCATTGTCTCCGCCTCCGGTCTCCATGCGGAAATCGGAGGGGGCATTCGCTCCATGGCGGTGATTGAGCGGTACCTCACCGCCGGGGTTTCCCGGGTGATTCTGGGCACCGCAGCGGTAAAGGACCCGGAATTCCTCCGCAGCGCCGTTTCCCATTTCGGCGAACAAATCGCCGTGGGTGTGGATATCCGGGACGGTTTTGTGGCCGTGAACGGTTGGACGGAATTGAGCCGCAAAACCTGCATGGAATTCTGCGATGAGCTGGAGCAGTTGGGCGTCAAAACCGTAATCTGTACCGATATCTCCAAGGACGGTATGCTGGGCGGCACCAACACGGCGCTGTACCGCACACTGTCCGAAAAATTTTCCATGGACTTCATTGCCTCCGGTGGAGTTTCCACATTGCAGGACATTCAAGCCCTCCGGGATATGGGATTGTACGGCGCCATCATCGGCAAAGCCTACTACACCGGTGCCATTGACCTGAAAGATGCAATCGAGGTGGCAAAAGCATGATTACAAAACGAATTATCCCTTGTCTGGACGTAAAAGACGGCCGGGTGGTCAAGGGCGTGAATTTTCAAGGACTCAGCGACGTCAATTCCCCGGTGGAACTCGCCCGGTATTACAGCGACAACGGCGCCGATGAGCTGGTGTTCTATGACATCACCGCCTCTGCCGAGGGCCGGGCACTGTTCACCGAAATTCTGACGCAGGTGGCCAAAACGGTATTTATTCCCCTCACCGTGGGCGGCGGAATCAATACGCTGTCCGACTTCGACCGGGTGCTGAAATGCGGCGCTGACAAAGTCAGCGTGAACTCCGGCGCCATTCGAAATCCCTCATTGGTGGCAGACGCTGCAAAGAAATACGGCAATCAATGCGTGGTGCTCTCCGCCGATGTGAAACGGGTGGACGGCACATTCCGGGTGTTTGCCAAGGGTGGCCGGGAAAATACCGGCATGGAGGCCATTGATTGGATTCGCCGTTGCGTGGATATGGGTGCCGGTGAGATTGTGGTCAACTCCATTGATACCGACGGTGTGAAAAACGGATTCGATTTGGAGATGTTGGACGCCGTGTGCAATGCGGTGTCCGTTCCGGTGATTGCCTCCGGCGGCGCCGGGTCCATTGCGGATTTTGTCGCGCTGTTTCAGACGCTGCCCAAAGTAGACGCGGGTCTGGCCGCCTCGATTTTCCATTTTGGCGAGGTGCGCATCGATGATTTGAAAGAAGAACTGTACCGGCACAATATCCCGGTGCGAAAGTGAGGAAAAGGGAACATGGTAAAGATTGACGAACTGAAATTTGACGAAAAAGGTCTGATTCCCGCCGTGGTTGTAGACGTATACAGCCGGGAGGTTCTGACCGTTGCCTATATGAATCGAGAAAGCCTGCAAATCAGCATGGACGAGGGCCGGACCTGTTTCTGGTCCCGCTCCCGGCAGGAGCTGTGGAGAAAGGGCGAAACCAGCGGCAACGTGCAGCGCATTGCGGAAATCATTGCCGATTGCGACCGGGATGCACTGGTGGTTCTGGTGGAAAAAGACGGTCCCGCCTGCCACACCGGTGCGGAATCCTGTTTTCACAATCCCCTGTGGGAAAGCGAAACCCTCCACGATTTCACCTTGGACGGTCTGATGACCCTGATTCGCGGTCGAAAAACCGAGCCGAAAGAGGGTTCCTACACCAGCTATCTGTTTGAAAAGGGCATGGATAAAATGCTGAAAAAGGTGGGCGAGGAATCCACGGAGGTAATTATTGCCGCAAAGGACCAAGATAAAAAGGAAACCATTTACGAAATTGCCGATTTGGTGTATCATGTCATGGTAGTCATGGTGGAAATGGGCATTTCTACAGAGGATATTACCCGGGAATTGGCCTCTCGCCACGTGATTGACAAAAAAGTCAAACAGGAGAAAATGGTCTGATGGTGTTTTCCACATTTCACAATCACACTACCTATTGTGACGGGTCCAACACAGCGGAGGAAATGGTGCAGGCTGCCGTTGCCGCCGGGTGCCCCGCTTTCGGCTTTTCCGGGCATAGCTATACCTGGTTCGATGAAAGCTATTGCATGTCCAAAGAAGGAACCATCGCCTACCGGGAAGAAATCCGCCGGCTGCAAGAGCAATATGCCGGGAAAATTCGGATTCTCTGCGGCATTGAGCAGGATTACTGGTCGGAAGAACCCACAGACGGCTACGATTACGTCATCGGTTCCGCTCACTATGTGCTGAAAAACGGACATTATCTGCCCGTAGACAACAGCCCGGAGGAACTGATGCAGGGCGTCACCAGTCAATACAACGGCGATATTCTGGCTTTCTGCGAGGATTATTACTGGCAAATGGCAGACATGGTGAAGAAAACCCACTGCACCTTTGTGGGGCATTTCGATTTGGTCACCAAATTCAACGAAAACGAGATTCTGTTTTCCCAGAGCGACCCCCGCTATGTCCGCGCCGCGGAATCTGCGTTGGACGCATTGTGCGCACAACCGGTTATTTTCGAAATCAACACCAACGCCGTCGCAAATGGGTACCGCACTGCCCCCTATCCCGCGGAGCCGCTGCTGAAACGGATTCGCGACCGGGGCGGACGGGTGATTTTGAGCTCCGATTGCCACAACGTGAAAAATCTGCTGTTCGGTTTGGAATCGGCTCGAAAAACCGCCGAATCCTTGGGTCTTTCCATTGTAGACACACTTTGACGGTTTCGGAAATTTTTTGTTCATACTTTTGACGGCGCATCCGGCGGATGTGCCGTCTTTTTCCACAAAAAATTCAGAAATCGTTCATTGAATATGCCGGGCCTTTATGGTATAATCACCTAGATAATAAACATGTGTTAAATATTTCGATATTCGCCGCCGGGAGGAACCGCTCACATGCCTGCATATAGCGTCAAAAAACCGCTTACTATTTTCTGCTGCGCCATCGCAATCATCGTATTGGGTGTCGTGGCATATTTGCGCATGACCCCGGACCTGTTTCCAAGCATGGACTTCCCCTATGTGCTGATTATCACCACCGCTCCGGGACAAAGCTCCGAGTCCGTGGAGGCGGATATTACAAAGCCCATGGAGCAATCCATGGCCACATTGGACCATATCAAAAACGTCACTTCCTCCTCCAGTGACAACTATTCCATGGTCACTCTGGAATTTGAAGACGATGTGAATCTGGACACCATCGGTGTGGATATTCAGCAGAATATCAGCACCTTGCAGTCCGATTGGGCCGAAACCGTAGGCACCCCCTATGTGCTGAAAATTAATCCCTCCATGATTCCCGTGAACATCACCGCCGTTTCCATGAAGGATATGGACGTGAAAGAGCTGTCCGCCTTTGTGGAGGATACTCTCATGCCCCAGTTGGAAGGCATTAACGGCGTGGCACGAATCTCCGCCAGCGGCGCCGTGGAGCAGGAGATTCACGTTGTCATCAGTCAGGAAAAAATTGACGCTCTGAATGAGAAAATCGTCAAGGCTATCAACGCCAAGCTGGACAAAGCCGAGGCGCAGCTCCATGCTGCCCAAAAGCAAATGAGCAACGCGCTGTCTCAAGCCATGGACAATTCCGGCTCGACTCAGTCGCCGCCCGCCGATTCTTCCGCCTCCTCCACCGGTGAGGCACAGGAAATGATTCAGCAGCAGATTGCACAGCTGGAGGAAAGCAAAAAATCCCTCCAGAGTGCCATTGACGCGCTGAGCGCCCTGCAGGACGCGCTGCATTCCGGAACCACTTCCGAGGACCTCTCCCCTGCCGACCGGCAGAAAAAGCAGGAGCTGGAAGAAAAACTGGCCAACATCAATGCGCAGCTGGAGCCCTATCAGAAGGAAATCAAGCGCATTCAAGACTCCGACCTGCCCGCTGAGGAAAAGCAGGCACAGCTGCGCGCCATCACCGAAGACGAAACCTATCGGCAGCTGGTATCCGACCAGGCAACCACCCGCATGGAGCTGACTGCATTCCAGTTGGACCCCTCCAACCAGAATTCCGAGGATTTGGAAAAGCTTTTGGCTGACGCCGGTCTGGACATTTCCCAAGTGGATACCGCGCTGACGGAAATGATTAACAGCTTAAACGCGCTGCAAAGCAGTATCGACGCGCTGCAGGAATTGAGCCGTCAGCTGCAGGAGCAGGCCATTCAGTTGGATGAGGCCAACCGGAAATATCAGGAGATTATGCAAAAGCTGGACAACCAGAATCTCTCTGCGGAATCCATGGTCAGCGGACTTTCCAAAATGGTGTCCGCAATGGTGCAGATTGAAAATGGTTTGAGCAGCTTGGAATCCGGGCGGGAGAAAGCCTTGTCCCAAGCGGATTTGAATGGTATTCTCTCTCTGAAAACCGTCTCCCAGATTCTGGCAGCCCAGAACTTCTCCATGCCCGCCGGATATGTGGAGCAGGACGGTATTCAGTACATGGTATCCGTGGGCGATGCATTCCAGACCGAAGAGCAGTTGGGTGACTTGCTGCTGGTGGATATGGGTTTAGAGGGTGTGGACCCCATTTATCTGAAGGACGTGGCAGATGTCTTTATTTCCGACAATGCCGACTCTCTTTATGCCAAGCTAAACGGCGACAACGGCGTGATGCTCAGCTTTGAAAAGCAATCCAACTATGCCACCGCCAGCGTATCCGACGCCATTGACGCCAAGCTGAATACCCTGCAGAAAGCCTATCCCGGTCTGGAATTCTTCTCGCTGATGGACCAGGGTGATTATATCCGCATGATTGTCAATTCCATTCTGGAAAGCTTGCTCAGCGGCGCGCTCTTTGCAATTCTGGTGCTGTTCCTGTTTTTGAAGGACCTGCGCCCCACGTTCATCACCTTGGTTTCCATGCCCTTGAGCGTGGTGTTTGCCATTGTGCTGATGTATTTCTCCGGCATTACGCTGAATATGATTTCTCTGTCCGGTCTGTCCATCGCTGTGGGTATGTTGGTAGATAACTCCGTTGTGGTCATTGAGAACATATATCGACTCCGGGCAAAGGGCGCCAATGCCATTCAGGCGGCGGTTTCCGGTGCCAAGCAGGTGGCCGGGGCCATTACTTCCTCCACCCTTACCACCATTTGCGTGTTCCTGCCCATTGTGTTTGTGGATGGTCTGACCAAACAGCTGTTTACCGATTTGGCCTTGACCATGACCTACGCGCTGTTGGCCAGCTTGATTGTTGCGCTGACCTTGGTGCCCGCTATGTCCGCCGGTTTGCTAAAAAAAGACAGCAAACCGAAAAAAGACATTATGAGCAACGTGTACAGCAAATATCGGGCGGCCGGAAACTGGGCACTGGACCACAAGCCCGTTGTCTTCCTGTCTGCAATCGCCATGTTGGCGCTGACCGCCGGTTTGTGTCTGGCCCGCGGCTTTATCTTCATTCCCAACATTGATTCCAATACCGTCACCGCCACCATTTCCTTTGATGACGACACCGACCAGGAAACCGCAAAATCCGTGGCTGACAAGGTCCTGGCCTATGCCGGAGACATTGAGGGTGTGGAAAACGTGGGTGCCATGATGGGCAGCTCCTCCATGATGAGTATGTCCGCCGCCAATGACGCCACCGTGACGGTTTACATCACGCTGCCGGAGGGAATGTCCGGTACGGAAGTGGGCAATCAACTGCTAAAGGATTGCAGCGACCTGCCCTGCGACCTGAGCGTTACCGCATCGATGATGGACATGAGTATGCTTACCGGCAGCGGCGTCAGCATGCACATATACAGCGATGATATGGAAAGCCTGCAAAGCGCCGCCGAGGCGCTGGGAGCAGCCTTGGAAAAAGTTCCCGGCACCGCCGAGGTTTCCAATGGTCTGGAGGATTCCGCCGAGGCGCTGCACATCAACATCGACCGTAACAAGGCCATGGAAAAAGGCTTTACCATCGCGCAGATTTATATGCAGCTGGCTACGGACCTGACCGACAGCGCCACCGCTACCAGTTTCAAGTTGGACGGCAGCAGCATTGACGTAGTGGTGGATATGCCGGAAGAAAGCAAAGTGACCGTAGACAGTCTGTTGGACGAAACCTTTACCCAGACCGCAGCCGACGGCACAACCTCGGAATTCAAGCTGAGCGACGTGGCAACCGTGGAAAAAACGGTGAGTATGACCACCATTCACCGGGATAACCAGAAACGGTATCTGACTGTCAGCGCCGAATTGGAAGACGGCTACAACGTCACCAAAGTGACCCAAGCCGCAGAAAAGGCTCTGAAAAACGTGGAGCTGCCGGAGAATGTGACCTATGAATTCACCGGCGAAAACGAAACCATTATGGAGGCCATGCAGCAGTTGGTGCTGATGCTCCTGCTGGGTATGCTGCTGGTGTACTTCGTCATGGTGGCGCAGTTCCAGTCTCTGAAATCCCCGTTTATCGTGATGTTCACCATTCCGTTGGCCTTTACCGGCGGTTTCCTGGCATTGCTGCTGACGGGCATGGAATTCAGTATCATTTCCATGATAGGCTTTGTGATGCTGATGGGCATTATCGTCAACAACGGCATTGTGTTGGTGGACTATATCAATCAGCTCCGTCTGGAGGGCTGGGACCGCCGTGAGGCGATTTTGGAGGCCGGTGTCACCCGTATCCGCCCCATTCTCATGACGTCTTTGACAACGATTCTGGGCCTGTTTGTGATGGCTCTGGGCAAAGATGTGGGTACCGCTCTGATGCAGCCCATGGCTGTGGTGTGTATCGGCGGTTTGATTTACGCAACGCTGATGACCTTGTTTGTGGTGCCCTGCATCTACGATTTGATGAACAAAAAAGAGCTCCGTCATGTGGACGAAGCCGATTTGGTGATTCTGGAAGATTGAGTCTTCCGGAGCGCAAAAACGCGGACAGATTTCCCTTTTGGGTTGTCTGTCCGCGTTTTTCATTGCAATCGTTTATTCCATTGTTTCCAGAACTTTCCGAGCCTCCGCCGTCTTTCCCGCTTTCAGGAATGCGTTGATGCGGTGCTCGTCCTCTTTCCGTTTCCGCTCGGCGGCAAAAATATCGCTGCCGAAATATTTCTTGTAAATGGACTTCCGATAGGCGCGTCCGCTCATTTCCCGCATGGTGCCGTTTTCCAGCATCAGCACCCGGTCGGCGCAGTTCATAATCAGGAAGAAATCATGAGACACCATCAGCACCGTGCCTCGATAAGCCTCCAGAGCGTCTTCCAATTCCCGCTGCGCCACGGTGTCCAAATGGCTGGTGGGCTCGTCCAAAAACAGAATGGAGGCGTTGCTCTCCATAATTTCCTTCAGCTGCGCAATATTCCGCTCGCCGCCGGAAAGCGTCCGGCTGTCATCGTTGTAAATCTGCCGGAAAATGGCAATTTCTCCCTGATATGCAGGGTCCTGCTCCAGTTTGGCGTACAAATCATTCAGCAAACTGGACTTACCGGCGCCGTTTGCACCCACAAGCGCAACCTTCTCTCCGCCCTCGATGCGGAAGTTTGCATCGGAAATCAGCGGTTTTTCAAAAGCAAGAGAGTAATCGGTCTGCTCAATGGCAGGAATGGTTCGGTCTTCATCAAGTTCCGGGAAATGCAGCTCATGACAAATGTCCTCAATAAAAGGGTTGGGGGTTTTCCATTTCTGCAGCCGCTCCAAATAACTGACCCGGGCACGGAGCTGACGACCCAACCGCGGGTCGCTCACGTTGGTAGCGTCATCACGGATTTTTTCCACCAATGCCTCTTGAATTTCAATCCATTCCGCATCTTTGGTGGACTGCTCGTGCATGGCAATCTTGGTTTCCAACATCGCCCGGGTATACTGGGCATAAGTGCCGGGAAACTCTTGCAGCTCCATATTTTCCAGATGCAGCACCTTGTCAAAGCACTGATTCAGCAGCAGCCGATTGTGGGTGACAGCCAAAATGGTGCCCTCGTAGGCATTGATCAGCTTCGCCAGACCCACCAGATTTTCGAAATCCAGAAATACGTCCGGCTCGTCCATAATCAGCAGCTGCGGTCTGCCCATCATACAGCGGATAATGGACAGCAGCTTGTATTCACCGCCGCTGATGACCGCCGTGGAGCGGTCTGCAATTTCGCTCAAGCCGGCACTTGCCAGCATCTGGCGAATGTTGCTGTCGTAATTGTAAGCGTCCAGAATGTCAATCCGGTCCAGACATGCCTGATACCGCTCGCTCACAGCCTCCATATCCTCTGCCTCGGCCATTTCCGCGCAGAGTGCATCGGATTCTGCAAGCAGCGCAACAAACGGCTCTGCCAGATAATCATAAGCCGTAACGTCCGCTTTTTCATTTTTCACAAACTGGCTGACCAGTCCGATTTCTTCCACGTTCTCCCGCCGGATTTTTCCGTCATAAAGATAGTGGTCCGGCCGCAGCAGCATATCAATAAGTGTGCTTTTTCCGGTACCGTTGCTGCCAATCAAGACCGCATGGTCTCCCTGCTCAATGGTAAAGCAGATGTGATGATACAGCTCTTTCTGCGGAAAACCAAAGGACAAATCTGTTACTTGAATCATATCGTTCCCTCAAACCGGCATTTGTGCCGTAGAATTTTTTCGTTGCCACTTATCTTACCATATACAGCGCAGGATTATCAACCAATATCGAAAAAAAGGAAGAGAATCTATCCCATTTGAAGAGGTAGATTCTCTCTCAATCAATTTGAACTCCGGTCAATTTTCCCCTGCTCTTCATAAGATTCCACACAATTTCGAATCAAAATCAGAATTTGGCTATTGGCTGAGCGTCCTTCATAATCCGCAACCTGATGTAGCTTATTCAACAATTCCTCGTCAATTCTGATAGAAAGACTTTTTATTGCCACAAAACCGCCCCATTTTCAAATTATTCTATGTTTATTTTGGGCTCATTTTGTGTTAAAATGTTAAGTATAAACGCAAATTGCGTTCATTTTATGTTCAGAAGGTTGTGATTCTATGGCTGTCGATCCGCAAAGTTGGTATGCCGTACCTGATTCCTCAAATTCATCGGGATACCGCATTGTTTATCATTCTAAAAATGATGAGCACGAACGATATCTGAAACTTTTTCGTGCAACAGAAACCGCAATCAACATTTTGATACAAGCGCAGAGGGAGTGTGAAGAGATGTATTTGTTGGAACTGGATGAGCCTGAGACAAGGAATCTCTCCGGCACTACTGATGCAAATTAAGCAAAAATACACCTAATTGTTGATATCCCAAAAACACGAAAAGCACGGCTGAATCAGCCGTGCTTTTCGCTTGTGTCATATTCTGAAATGGGGGGATTACTTGTTCAGAACGTTCTTTTCGACATACTCAATGCCTGCATGCAGAGCCTTGATGTTGCCGTCTAGGAACTTCATCTTTCTGGGACCCAGCTCCTCTTTCATAGCCTCCACAATGGTGTCAACCTTGACCACATCGGGACGCAGAGCCATGTAAGCGCCCAGAATGACCACGTTTGCACCCTTGGGGTTGCCAACCTGCTCAGCGATCTCGGTTGCGGGAACGTATGCAACGGTCACATCATCACGAGAGCTCTTAGCATCAGTCAGAGAGCTGTTGATAATCAGAGCGCCACCGGGTTTCACAGTGTGCTCGAACTTTGCCAGAGAGGGGTAGTTCATTGCAATCACAGCCGTGGGATTGCTGATAACGGGTGCTGCAATGGGTTTATCGGACACAACGACGGAGCAGTTAGCCGTACCGCCGCGCATCTCGGGGCCGTAAGAAGGCAGCCAAGTGACTTCTTTACCTTCCATCAGTCCGGCGCAAGCCAGGAACTTACCAATCAGCAGAGTACCCTGTCCGCCGAAACCTGCAAAAATGCACTGCTCTAACATATTATTCTTCCCCCTTATCTTTAAATACACCCAGAGGATAGTAAGGAATCATGTTGTCCCGCAGCCAATCCATGGATTCGCAGGGGCTCATACCCCAGTTGGTGGGGCAGGTGGACAGAACTTCCACCAAGCAGTAGCCTCTGCCTTCGCGCTGGTACTTCAGAGCCTTTTTAATAGCAGCCTTAGCCTGATTGATGTGAGCAGGCGTATCCAGAGCCACACGCTCGATGTAGTAAGCACCTTCCAGCGTGGAGAGCATCTCGGAAACGCGGATGGGGCTGCCGCACCAGTTCGCGTCACGGCCGTTGGGAGAAGTGGTGGTCTTCTGGCCCACCAGAGTGGTAGGAGCCATCTGGCCGCCGGTCATGCCGTAAATTGCGTTGTTGACAAAGATGGTGGTGATTTTCTCACCGCGCATTGCAGCGTGAACAACCTCAGCAGCACCAATAGATGCCAAGTCGCCGTCGCCCTGATAGGTGAATACCAGAGAATCGGGCTTTGCGCGCTTGATGCCGGTAGCAACAGCGGGTGCACGGCCGTGCAGTGCGTTTACCATATCAAAGTTGAAGTAGTTGTTTGCGAACACGGAGCAGCCAACGGGGCTGACACCTACGACGTCGCCATGAACGTCCAGTTCGTCAACGGACTCGGCCACCAGACGGTGAATAATGCCGTGTCCGCAACCCGGGCAGTAGTGCCGGGGCCGATCGGTCAAAAGCTCGGTAGCTTTATATTCAATTGCCATTTTCTTATTCCTCCCTCATGCTCAGGATCTTAGCCTTGATCTCTTCCACGGTGGGCAGATGGCTGCCGCAGTGACCCAGGAACTCGATCTTCTGCTCGCCGTTGATAGCGACTTTCACGTCGTCCAGCATCTGGCCGGCGTTCATCTCGATGTCCAGCACAGCCTTCACGCCGGGCTTGGTAGCAGCGTCATGAATGGCGTCATACGGGAAGGGCCAGAGGGTGATGGGGCGCAGCATGCCAACATGGATGCCCTCGCTCTCCAGCTCGTCAATCACGGACTTTGCAATACGAGCCACGGTACCGAATGCGGTAACCACGATCTCTGCGTTGTCCATGTTGTATGCCTCGTACTGAATCTCGTTGGCCTTCACCTTTGCATAAGTAGCCTGCAGGCGCTCATGCAGCACGTCCAGCTCTTCGGTCTCAACGTACAGAGAGGTGATGTCTGCGCGCTGGCCCACGGGGTTCTTGGGGTCAAAACCGGTGGTTGCCCAGGGCTTCTGAGCGGGATCCACGTGGTACTCCTTCATCTCGGGCAGTTCCACGGGCTCCATCATCTGAGCGATGATACCGTCAGCGCACAGCATTGCGGGCATGCGGTATTTGTCAGCCAGATCGAATGCCTTACCGATGCAGTCGATTGCTTCCTGCACGGAAGAGGGTGCGAAAACGATCACCTGATAGTCACCGTGACCGCCGCCCTTCACAGCCTGGTAATAGTCGCCCTGACCGGCCTGAATGGAGCCGATACCGGGGCCACCACGCATGACGTTCACGATCAGGCAGGGCAGCTCTGCAGCACAGATGGAAGAAATACCTTCCTGCTTCAGAGAAATTCCGGGGCTGGAAGAAGAGGTCATTGCGCGCACGCCGGTGCAGGCTGCGCCGTAAACCATGTTGATTGCAGCAACTTCGCTTTCGGCCTGCAGGAAGCAGCCGTTCACGTCTTCCTCAAACATACGCTCGGAGAAATACTCGGGGATTTCGGTCTGCGGCGTAATGGGGTATCCAAAGAAGAAACGGCAGCCGTTTCTAATGGCAGCCTCAGCGATTGCCTCGCTGCCCTTCATCAGTTTCTTAGCCATTATGATTCTTCCTCCTTATTCCTTCACGATGCTGATGACCGTGTCAGGGCAGGTACGGAAGCAAGAACCGCAGGCTACACATGCCTCTACATCGGTGATCATCACAGGGTGATACCCTTTGTCGTTCAGCTTATCCGGGGAAAGCTGAAGAAGCTTTTTCGGACAGGCTCTCACGCAGAGCTCACAGCCTTTGCAGAGCTCTTCTTTGATCGAGAATTTGACCATTTTTCTACCTCTTTTCAAGTTTCTTCTACAAACTACCTACTACTTACTGCTGTGGTCGCTATGTAAAATGACACTAAAACAGCTTGTCTGAATCAAACGCCCTGTTTCGTCAGTGTGTCCCAATCACGATGCATATAGGTGCTCAAATGCATGGGCGTTCCTACATACTTCATATCCGGTTCCGTCTGCAAAAATGCCTCCAGAATTTCCGGCTTACCGGTGGTATACACCACGGGAATTCCCGTCTGCTCCGATGCCTGCTTTACGATTTCGTAACCGCTTGCCAAGTCCTCTACGGTGGTTTCGTAGGACATATTCGTGTTGTTCACGAATCCGGAAACCTTCCAACGGGCCTTGAACTGCATCTCTTCCATCAGACGAATCAGCTTTGCGGGGGTACCTGCCATGGGGCGGTTGGTATTCACCACGTCCAGAACGCAGATCTCCGCGCCCTCTTTTTCCGCCTGCGCCAGCTTGGTATGATACTGGCCCAATGCAGCAGCACCGGCATCGCCGCCCAGATCAATCACCACCGTATCCCAGTCCATTGCAAACGCCGTTGCAATCTCTGCGGGAACCGTCAGCATTTCCACACCGGAGTTTGCGAAGTTCGGGGCAATCAGACGGATTCCCTTTTCTGCAAACATTTCCCGGCGGTCATTCAAACGGAAGTACGTGTTGATCATATCCAGGTCAATCAGCAAGGTTTTGCCCGTTTCCGCAGCGGAGAGCGCAAAATTCATGGCCAGTTCCGTTTTACCACTGCCATAATTTCCCATTAAGATAATAAATTTCTTCATTTTCGATTCATTCTCCCTGTTTTGCTGGCAAAATTCATTGCATTTTCAAGCAATATTGTATAATTCTTTTCCCGTTGTGTCAACCGTTCTGTCTGGTAGATTTGCACCCTTTTTCTGCCGTTTTTGTATCTTTTTTTCGTAATATGTCCAAACTGCATAAAAAATAATTTCCTGGATGTTTTTTCCCATTTCTGCACGGTTTCAGGCCACTTTTCCGCAAAAAATGAAAGTTTCTCACGCAAACGATTCAAAATTTCGAAACCCTCAATGAATTTGCTTATTTGTGTCCGGCATTTTCCGCTGGACGAAACAAAAATATTTTCGGTGATGTGCGAGAATTTTGTAATTATTTAAGTTATAGCCGCTTTTTTCACAAAGTCAGATAGGATTTCGTAGAAAATTTTTTTATCCCCGAAAAAGCAAAAAAGAGCCGGAAAAGCTTGCGCCTTTCCGACTCAAAAGAGAGGAGAGAGAATGAATCGATTTAATGATTGAAGAAGTACTCAAAGGGGTTGCCGGGCATCTGCTGCTCCTGCTGACTCTGGCTGCTGGATTGCTGCACCTGGTCCGCCGTCTGTTTCTTCACTTCCACCTTGACGGTCACTTCAATGGTCTCGCCCTGACGATACACCGTCAGTTTCAGCGAATCCCCGGCGCTGCATTTCTGCACCTGAGACACCAATGCGTCCTTGCCGTCGATTTCCGTGCCGTTTACCGCCGTGATAATATCATTGGCCTGCAAACCGGCTTTATCCGCGGGACCGCCCTCGGTTACTTCCTTCACCGCAGCGCCCTGAGGCAGACCGTAGGCCTGACTTTCCTCGCCCACGTCCATCACAGAAATGCCGATGTAAGGTTTTTCTACATAGCCTTTTTCGATAATGCTTTCCACAAGGCTCTTCACGGTGTTCATGGGAATTGCAAAACCGATGTTATCCACAGACGCGCCGCTGGAAGAGCTGGAGCCGTACTTTGCATTGGTGATGCCCACCACTTCCCCGTAGACGTTGAACAGTGCGCCGCCGGAGTTACCGGAGTTGATGGCGCAATCCGTCTGAATCAAATCCATAGTCAAGCCGCTGGAGAAAGTCACTTCCCGATTCAATGCGCTGACCACGCCTTTGGTCAGAGAGAAGGTCAGCTCGCCCAAGGGGTTGCCGATTGCCATCACCGTATCGCCCACGTTCAGGGTATCGGAATCGCCCAGCACCACCGGGGTCAGGTCTTTTGCATCGATTTTCAGCACGGCGATGTCGTTGCTCTCGTCAAAGCCCACCACCGTTGCATCGTAAGCGGTGTTGTCATACAGCGTCACCTTGATGTCGCTGGAATTCTCGATGACATGGTAGTTGGTAAGGATATAGCCGTCCGCGGTGAGAATAAATCCGGAGCCGGAGGCGGCAGAGGTGGTCTGGAATCCAAAGTAGTTGGTGGTCACTTGGGTGGTGATACCGACGGTGGAATTCACGTTGGCGGCATAAATTTCCGCAGCGGTGAGCTCTTTGCTGCTATCAATTTGCGTAATGTCGATGTTCGCCGTGGGGTGGCTGCCCTCCTGCAGGGTGGTGCTGCCCTTTCCGGTTTTGCCGATGAGCGCTGCGCCGCCTACCCCCACACAGCCGCCTACCAGAGAGCAGCACAGGGCGATGGCAACCACTTTTTTCGTGGTCATTTCCACCACACCGGATTTTTTCGGTTCTTTCTCCGGTGGAATGGGATTAAACGGATTCTGTTCCGGTTCTGTATTCATGTTCATTTCATTCTGGTCTGTCATATTGAATCACTCCTTGTTGGAATTACGTTACGATATCATGTGCATTGGGTGTTCCCCGTTTGCATGGTCATTGTAACGCGTAACTCTGAAAGAATACTGAAATTTTTTTGAACAATTTATGAATCTGTTCAACTGATTTCGATTTATTATTTCAATCATAGACCATGATTGGGAACATTTTTTCAATCACATTGAAAAATATACTGAAAAAATTTCAGAAAATTTCAGTTTTTTCAGTATTCTTTCAGACCGATATTGTATTATAATGGTATCCCATAGAATGCGAGGTGCGCAATGAAAGTACTCATTATTGAAGACGAAAAATTATTGGCCGAATCCCTGAAAACCCTGCTTTCCGCAAAGGGTTTTGACGTGGAGACGGTATATGACGGAGAAACCGGTGCGGAATATGCAGAGCTGGGTATTTATGATCTGCTGATTCTGGACGTGATGATGCCCGGCATGGACGGCTACCAGGTAGCCCGCTCTGTCCGCGCCAAGCGCTGCTCGGTGCCCATTCTGATGCTCACGGCAAAATCCGATGTTGCCGACCGGATTGAGGGTCTGAATGCCGGTGCCGACTATTACCTGACCAAGCCCTTTGACACCCGGGAGCTGATGGCTTGCGTCAATGCCCTGCTCCGCCGGCAGAGCAAAGAAGTGGACGTCATGACCTTCGGCAATACCACGCTGGACCTTGGCTCCGGTATGCTGGTGTGCGGTGAGGAAAAAGTCCGTCTGTCCGCAAAGGAATTTGACGTAATGCGTTTGCTCATGCAAACCAAAGAGAAGAATCTTTCCAAAGAAATCCTGCTGGCGCGGGTTTGGGGCTATGACTCCAACGCCGTGGAAAATCACGTAGAGGTTTACGTGGGATTTCTGCGGAAAAAGCTGGCCCGCATTGGCTCCAACATTCAGATTGAGGCCATTCGCCGGTTGGGTTATCATCTGGAGGTGAAAGGCGGATGCTGAAACAGCTCCGTATCCGCTTTATTTGTATCACGATGAGCATCGTCACCGTAATGATGTGCATTGTCTTCGGTATGCTGCTCACTTTTACCCATGCCGGGTTGGAGCAGGAAAGTATGATGCTCATGGAGGCGGTTGCTGAAGACCCCACCCATACCTATCGCCCCAATGACGCCTCGGCGGAAAGCCGTGTTCCGTACTTTACGCTGCAAGTCAACAACGCCGGGATTATGATTATCTCCAACGGCGGCAGCTATGATTTGTCCGACCAGGAATTTTTGCGGCAGCTGATTCGCGTGGTGAACAGCGGAGACCAAACCGGTGTCATCCGGGATTACAACCTGCGGTACTACCAAACCCGCACGCCCAATTCCCTGCTGGTGGTCTTTGCCGATACCACAGCCGAGCAGAATACCATGTACAGCTTGATTCGGACCTGTATTTGCATCGGTGCCGCCAGCCTGTTGGCTTTCTTTTTCCTCAGCCTGCTGTTGGCGCGATGGGCCATTCACCCGGTGGAGCAGACATGGAAAATTCAAAAACAGTTTGTGGCCGACGCCTCCCATGAATTGAAAACGCCCCTGACCGTCATTCTCACCGACGCGGAATTATTGGCCTCCTCGGATTACGATGCGGAAACCAAATCCCGTTTGGTCCGCAGCATCAACACCATGGCGCAGCAAATGCGAGGATTGGTGGAAAGTCTGCTGGAATTGGCCAGAATTGATGACGGAGTGGGAAAAAAAGCATGGGAAACCTTTGATTTCAGTGACTTGGTGGAGGATGCCGCACTTCCCTTTGAGGCGCTGTTTTTCGAAAAAGATCTGCTGTTGGACACGGAAATTGCGCCGGGTATATCGGTAAAGGGCAATAAAGACCAGCTGCGGCAGGTTGTGGAAATCTTTCTGGATAACGCGCAGAAATATGCCTCCGGCGGAACGGTCACTGTCTCCCTCACCCGCTCCGGGCGCAAGCATTGCACTCTTTCCGTGGCAGACGAAGGCGCCCCCATTGCTCCGGAAGACCTGAAAAATATTTTCAAGCGGTTCTACCGTACGGACAAGGTCCGCAGTATGAATCACAGCTACGGTCTGGGGCTGTCCATTGCCGAGAGCATTGTTACCGAGCACCACGGCAAAATCTGGGCGGAAAGCGGCGGCGGCTTGAATACATTTTTCGTCACCCTGCCTTTGGAAAATGAAGGAATCAATAAATAAAATAATCGCAGCTCTGAAATCCGGGGATTTCAGAGCTGCGATTTTGTATCATTGGATTCAGCAATACCGATTCAGCCAGCAAAGCACATCCATATAAACGTCCTCTTTATTGGTTTCGTTCAGTAATTCGTGCCGTGCGCCGGGATAGAGTTTCAGCGTTGCGTCCATCATACCCGCGCCAATGAATGCGCTGTATGCCCGCATCACGCCTTTACCGTTTTCTCCCACGGGGTCGGCTGCGCCGGAAATAAACAGCACCGGCAGGTCTTTCGGCATTTTGCGGATATTTCCGTTGTCCGTCACGTAGGAAATGCCCCGCATCATTTCATGGAACAAGCCCGCCGTGGGCAGGAATCCGCAGTAGGGGTCTGCCAGATACCGGTCCACCACGGACCGCTCCCGGGAAATCCAGTCACTGGGCGTAAATACGTGCTCAAATCCCTTGTTGTAGCTGCCGAATGCCATGTCATTCAGCATGTCGCTGCGGTAATCCGGTCCATGGCGGCGGATTTCCAAGGCGGAGGCCGTCAATCCCGCGCTGACCATAGCCTTCGGCTGATGACCCGTACCGCACAGAATCAGACCGTCCAAGTCCTCGCCGTTCAAAATGGCATAGGTTCGGGACAAAAAGCTGCCCATACTGTGCCCAAACAGGAACACCGGAACGTCCGGGTACTCCCCTTTTATTTTCCGATGGAGCCGATGAATGTCTCCGACCACATGATTCCAGCCTTTTTCTGCGCCGAAATAGCCCAGCTCGTCTGCACTCCGGGTGCTGCGGCCGTGACCCAAATGGTCGTTGCCGACCACGGCAATTCCCTGCTCCGTGAGAAACTGCATAAAATCGTCATACCGCTCAATGTGTTCTGCCACACCGTGGGCAATCTGCACCACAGCCCGGACCGGACCCTCCGGCAGCCATTGACGGGCATAAATCTCGTGTACCCCGTCGCAGGAAGGAAATGTAAATTCGTTCATTGTTGCCATAGCAATCACACTCCCATTGTGTTACAATATATTACCAGTTTACCCATTTTTGACGATTTCGTCAACCACGGAGGAACCGATATGAACGGATATTTGATTGCATTGGACCAAGGAACCACCAGTTCCCGCTCCATTATTTTTGACGCTTACGGCAATATCGTCACTTTGGCGCAGTACCCCTTCCCCCAGATTTACCCGAAACCCGGCTGGGTGGAGCATGACCCCATGGTGATTCTGGACACCCAGTTCCACGCATTGGAGGAGGCCTACGAAAAAAGCGGTCTGTCTCCCACGGACATTGCCGGTGTCGGCATTACCAACCAACGGGAAACCACCATTGTTTGGGATAAGCACACCGGAAAGCCCATTTACAATGCCATTGTCTGGCAGTGCCGCCGCACCGCAGCCATTTGTGATGAGCTGACCGCAGACGGCATGGCCGCTTATGTGCGGGATAAAACCGGTCTGCTCATTGACGCCTACTTCTCCGGCACCAAAATCAAATGGATTCTGGACCACGTTCCCGGCGCGCGGGCGAAGGCCGAAAAGGGTGATTTGCTCTTCGGCACCGTGGACACCTGGCTGATTTGGAACCTCACCGGCGGCAAGGTACACGTGACCGATTACTCCAACGCATCCCGTACCATGCTTTTTGACATCGACGCCCTGCAATGGGATAAAAATCTCTGTCAGCGTCTGGGCATTCCCATGTCCATGTTCCCGACCCCCATGCCCAACGCGCAGGTGTACGGGAAAATTGCCCCCGGAATTCCCGGTTTGGAGGCATTGGCCGGAATTCCTGTCTGCGGCAGTGCCGGTGACCAAGCCGCCGCGCTGCTGGGACAAGGCTGCATTCAGCCCGGTCAGGCAAAAAATACCTACGGCACCGGCTGCTTTACTTTGATGAATACCGGAGACACTTCCATTCGCTCCATGGGCGGTTTGGTGACCTCCGTGGCATGGAACATCGACGGAAAAACCACGTATGCCATGGAGGGCAGCGTGTTTAACGCAGGCAGCACCATTCAGTGGCTCCGGGACGAATTGGGTCTGATCCGCACCGCCCGGGAATGCGACATTCTGGCCGATTCCGTACCGGACAACGGCGGCGTGTATATGGTTCCCGCATTCACCGGTCTGGGCGCGCCCCATTGGGATATGTATGCCCGGGGCGCCATTCTGGGTCTGACCCGCGGCAGCACCAAGGCACATTTGGCCCGGGCGGTGCTGGAAGGCATTGCCTATCAGGTGAAGGACCTGCTGGACACCATGGAGGCGGATACCGGCGAGACGCTCAGCGTACTGCGGGTGGACGGCGGCGCCAGTGTGTCCGAATTTATGATGCAGTTTCAGGCAGATATTCTCCGCCGCCCCATCGACCGCCCGAAAATGGTGGAAACCACGGCTTTCGGTGCAGCATTTCTGGCCGGTTTGGCCGCCGGTGTGTGGCGCAGCCCGGAGCAGATTCAGCAGCTGCGGCTCTCCGACCGCGTGTTTGAGCCGAAAATGGACCCGGCAGAGGCTCTGCGCCTGCACCAGACATGGCAAAAAGCCGTGCAGCGCAGCGCACAGTGGGTGGAGCCGGAGGACTAACAATTCCAACAAAAAATCCTGAACCGATTGCAAAATCGATTCAGGATTTTTCTTTTAATGAGAAACAACGGTGGTGCCGTCGGGCACGTTGTCGTAAATCCACTGAATATCTTCGTCATACATTCTGACGCAGCCATGGCTGACCGGGAATCCGATGCTGGGGTCCTGCAGGGTGGTGCTCCGGGGGTAGTACAGTCTGGAATGGAAGGCGTATCCGCCACCGTAAAACCGCACCACCGGCAGTACCTGATAGCTGGATTGGAACCAACCGGTCTGCTTATAGGTGGTTTTGCACACGCCTTTGGGGGTGGGGGTGCTGTTTTTGCCGCAGCCGACAATGCAGCTGCGAATCAATTTCCAGTTCCCGGCGCTGCCCTCAAAAATGTTCACCCGCTGATAAGTCTGGTTAATCCAAATCAGATACTGACTGTTGCTGGAATACCATTGGCAGTTCACCCAGAATTCCTTGTCTTCTTTGGTGTAGTCGTGGGTTTCCGCCCACTCCAAGGTGTAATCTCCGGCATAGGTGTCCGTCACCAGAGCCAGAACCCGCTCCTTTTCCAGCTTGTACAGATACTCATCGGGGTAGGTTTCCAAAAGCTGGGTATATTCCGCGGTTACGCTCTGTTTTTCCCCATATTCGGTGGTATACTCCAAGGCAAACTCAATTTTGCTGTTCAGAGACATCCACCGTTTGTATTGGTATTTGTATTTCAGGGTCACCGTGTCTGTTCCGGTGGTGGTCACATTCTGGGTATCCACCACTTTTCCGTCCACTTTCCAAACCGCCTTGCAGTGCAGATTCGGCCTGGTTTCGGACAGCGCTGCCGTAACCACCAATTCCTCCCCGGCGGGGAGTTTTTCCGGGTGCGTCAGCTCCGCCGTCACGCCGTACAAACCGTAATCCGTTTCATCGGTCAATTCTCCCACCCGCTTGCTGATTTCACAGCCGGGTGCCCGGAGCGTCAGCTTAGGAATGGAGCCGTAACCGTCTACCGTGGTGCGGGCGCCGTATACATACATCTGCCCCACGTACCCGTTCACTTTCACATTGTTGTCCGTTCCGGTGACGGTCAGTTCCTTTACCGTACCGCCCACAGTCACCGTACCGCTGCCGCACAGGACCTTGCAGCTGTCAAGGCTGCTCTGCAAACTTACCTCTCTGCCGCTTGCGATAACAACGTCCTTTGCCGAACCGCTCAAAGACAGCTTTCCGCTGCCCGAACCGGTTACTACGCGGTCCACGCCCCATGCGTTCACGTACAAGTTGGATTCCGGTGCCAGCACCAACGTGCCGATTTTGCAGTTGCTCAGCTGAAGATTCGTCACTTTCGGACTGCGAATCACCACGGTCTCCGCAGTAATATTGCGCAAAGACACGCTGCTGTCTTGACTGCACACCAGCAAATCCTTGCCGGACCAATCGGATACCCGATTTTCCGTAGTCAGGTAGTTTTCCCCTACCAATCGGCTGAGCAATGAGGCAAACTCTCCCCGGGTCAACGGCTGATTCAGCATCAAGCTGCCGGCAAACCCCGCCACACAGCCGCTTTCCACCAAGCCGGAAATTTGCAGCTGCTCCCGCTCCGTCAAATTCTTTGCATCGGAATAACCGGCAAGGGTTTCTCCGGGATTGCTGCCGTACAGCTGCAAACCGTCAGCCAACATGGAAAACGCCTCCCGCCGGGTCATTGCATGGTTCGGGTCCAGAGCGGCATTCCAGAACCCCAATTCCGTTGCCTTTTCCACCGCAGGTGCATACCATGCCGCGCCCTCCTCTGCCGGGGAAAGCTCCAATCCCAGCAGACGGCAGAGAATCGACGCCTCCTGGGCGCTGGTAATATTCCCATCCGGGCGCATGGTGTGGTCCTCATATCCGCTCAGCCATCCCTGCTCAATGGCGGTTTCCAATGCGGATTCCGCCCAATGCCCGGAAATATCCGTAAACGCATCCGCACCCTGCACCGGCACAGCCGTCAGCACGGAAACCGCCAGCAAAGCCGCCAATCCGGACGCATGATTAACCTTTCGTTTCATCTTATGTACAAGCCTCCCCGTTTCTTCCTCTAATGGTTTTATGATACGGTCTTCCCCGGGATTCGTCAAGGTAATTTCCACCAAATGTTTCTTTTTTTCCGTAAAAACAGCGCGGTTCCGGAATACATTCTTTCCAAAACCGCGCTGCATGGATTTATAGGTCTTTCGGCACATTTCCGCCGTTCTTTTTATGCTGCTTTACGCACTCCGTCAGCAGGTATTCAATCTGTCCGTTGATGGACCGAAAATCATCTTCCGCCCACTGAGACAAATCGTTCCAGAGCGCCGCGGAAATTCGCAGCGGAACCTGCTTTTTGGCTTTTTCCTTATCTTCCGTGCGAATCCCTCCTCTCCGCAGTAAAAAAATTAGCGATACTTCACTGCTGTTCCGTAGGCAATGACCTCAGCCGCACCCTGCATCACAGCAGACGATGCATACCGCACGTTCACAACGGCATCGGCATCCATTGCCTCCGCCTCTTCTACCATGCGTTTCGTTGCCAGTGCCCGGGCATCATTCATCATCTCGGTGTATGCCGTCAGCTCACCGCCCACCAAGGTTTTCAGACTCTGGGTAATATCCCGACCCAAGTTTTTGGTCTGAATGGTGCTGCCCTTCACCAGTCCCAGCATTTCCAGTTCTTTTCCGCTGATATACTCCGTATTGACAATCAACATGATAGGCTCCTCCTTAATATTGGTCCAAGTCGTCCAATTCTCCGCTTTTGAGTTCTCCGATGCGTTGGGTCAGCAGCGCAATCAATAAGGCAATCACAGCCAGCACCACGCCGCCGATGAGAATCTTCACAAATCTCGGGATTCCCGGAATCAGCAGCGCCACAGCGCCGTACCCCAACAGATACATCACCAACAGCGCCACAACCACGATGGTGCCCAACAGCGGGTGTTTTCCCGCCTCTGCTTTGGGCTCTCCTTTCGGCAGTGTTCTGTAAATCCCCATTGCAAACAGCAGGGTCACGCCGCTGTACAGCAGCACCAGAACTTCCGTCAGCGGGAGACTTGTAAGAATCTGCATCTGATACAATCCCGGAATGAAATCTATGCCTGCATGGAGCAGCACCGCCGCCGGATACAGCCAAATTTTCCCCGGCTGATGCACCGCGGCAAACACGAACACAGAAAGACCGATGTGCAAACCGATGGCCGCAAACCGCTCCATCGTTCCCCAGAAACAACTCTCCGCCGTCAGACTTTGCAGCAGCCCGGGCAGTGCAGCTTGCGCCTCCGTGCCGAAAATCGACAGCGCCTCGGCGCCGCCTGCATTCATCATCAGCGCGCAGACGCCGTACAGCAGCATATTCACGCCCACCAGCAGCATAGCCTCCATGCCGCCGTGCCCGATTCCGTAGGTCACTGCATTTTCCCGTCCGACGTGTTTTTTCATCAGACGGAATGCCAGAAACCGTCCGGTTTCCTCAAAAATCCCCGCAGCAAAGCCGCCGTACAGAATATATGCCGCCGGGTTGCTGCGAATCCCGGAGAAAATTCCCAGACAAATGGTATGCAGCACCTGCTCCAATCCCATGGCAAACAGGAAAAATACCGCTGCGCCCACAAAAAACGGCGTGACCGATGCGCCGGTGCGCTTTTTCCACAGCACCAACAGCAGAATGGGAAACAGCAGCGCGAACATGCTTTCGGCAAACAAACCGGCAATCACGGAATTCCCAATCATTGCCGTTTCCTCAATACAAGCTGCCGGAATTTACCACCGGCTGGGCATCTTTGTTGCCGCAGAGCACCACCAGAAGATTGGAAACCATAGCCGCTTTTCTCTCCTCGTCCAACGTGACGATTTGGTTCTCATTCAGCTTTTCCAAAGCCATTTCCACCATGCCCACGGCGCCGTCCACAATCATTTTCCGCGCGTCGATGATCGCCGATGCCTGCTGACGCTGCAGCATAGCCGCAGCAATCTCCGGCGCGTATGCCAGATGGGTAATGCGCGCCTCCAGAATTTCCAGACCGGCCACTTCCACCTTGGACTGAATCTCTTCCTTCAGCTCGTCTGCCACTTTCTGGCTGCTGCCCCGCAGGGTGCATTCGTCCTCGCTGTTGTCCGCCATATCATAGGGATACAGCCGCACAATGTTCCGCAAAGCGGAATCGGTCTGCACAGACAGAAATTCCATATAGTTGTCCACATTGAACACAGCCTTCGCCGTATTCGTGACCCGCCAGATAACCACCACGCCGATTTCGATGGGGTTGCCCAGCTTGTCGTTGATTTTCTGTTTCCGATTGTCCAGCGTCAATGCTTTCAGAGAAATCCGTTTGCCGCTGGCCGAATCCTTCTTGCGGGAACCAAAATTCACGGAAACACCGGTTCCCGTTGCAGTTGCGGAGCTCTCGGTATCTTTTCCGTCAACGGTGGGGTTGATGGCAGATACAAAGGGATTCACAAAGAAAAATCCCGGTTCCTTGATGGTGCCGTAATATTTGCCGAACAGCGTCAACACCAATGCCTCGTTGGGTTTCACGATTTTTAGTCCCGCAAAGGGCACCCAGAATACGCAGTAATACAAACCGGGCAGAATCATCAGAATCACGCCGAGCGCGCCGCCGCCTGCCTCAGTCCATACCGCGCCGAAAATCATAACAGCCGTTGCCGCAGCCAGCATCAAAATGCCGAACAGCAGCACAGCAATGCCGGACTTCGGGTTTAATACAATTTCATCGTTGACATTTGTGTTCTCTCTCATATACAAACGCCTCCTTCAATATGATATCAAAATCATATCACTTTATGTATTTCCCGTCAAGAGGTGCCAAGGTGTCAATATAAGAAAAAATATCAAAATCCCGCACCGGTTCGTCTTTTTTCAGATACAGCGGGTGGTGTGGGTGCCCCTTTTTGGAAATCGCCCCGGCGCAGACCCAACGGGCATTGTGCGCCCGCCCGATTTGAATCATATCCCGCACACAATGGGGCAGGTACGGCCGCATTTCAATGATATTCCCCCATGCAGCCCACACCGTGGGATTCCGGCTCTGACGAAGTACAAATTCAAAAGCCTTCATGTTTTCCTCGTGGAGCGTTGTGTTCAGAACCTTCTCCATATCCTGGGGTCGGGTCGCCCGCTGGGCATAGACGTTAAACATGATAAAGCTGTCAAACCCATTGCCCAAAGCGATGCGTTCCACAGACTTCAATGTGTTGTCCAAATGCTCCGGCGCCGCCGTAGACGGATTGATGCCGATACAAATCAGCGGATTTTCTCCCCGAGTGCCCAATACATAACGATATTCGGAATAAAAATCCGGGATATACAGCCATTTCTCCCGGTCGTAGACTTCCGATTGCTCCGAGTGCTTGCAGGCGTCCTCAAAGGTCAGAATGTCCAGCTCCGTAGTGGCTGACGATGGAATGTGCATAATACTCTCCTCCGTTTTAAGGTTGACACACTCCCCGCTTTGCGTTAAAATATAATTCGATTTGCCCCCGTACCTCACCAGGATAGAGGGTCCGCCTCCTAAGCTGAGGGTAGAGCGCCCGACTTTTTGTGAATATTGAGTGAAAGTAACCGAATATTGTGTATACGCCCACGTAGCTCAGCTGGATAGTAGCGATCGCCTCCTAAGCGATAGGTCGGAGGTTCGAATCCTCTCGTGGGTGCCAAAAAGTGCCGAGAATCAACGATTCCCGGCACTTTCTTTGCTACTTCGATTTACCGTAAAGCCTTCCTTACTAATCAGGGAATGTGTTCCTTTCTATTATACAAAACTATGCATATTTGGCAACGGGTTTTCGCGTTATCGCCCATTGAAAAAGGCGGTTTGCTAACAAATGCCAACATTTTCGGTTGATCCTCGTTTACTATTTCGGCGCTCGGTTAGTACATTCGTGGTGTTATCCGTTCCCTGACTGCTCAATTTCCCGCAGCAGCTCCGGGTGCTGGCGAAGGATATTTTTGATCTGCTCCAGTGTTGCGGTGTCGATCTCCGGCTCTTGCTTCTGCCCGACCTTTGCGAAGAATCCGCTATCCATTTCCTGCGCAATCAGTTTGCGATCTGCGTCAAAACCATGGGCGTATGACCTTGTTTTCTGCACCGCCACCGGGACCCCCATTGAAGGTTCAACTATCAGTCGTTTATTCAACAAACTCATTGAAGAAAATGACCTTTCCAGAGTCGTCTTCCATAGTCTCCGCCATTCCAGTACAACCTACAAGCTGAAACTAAGCGAAGGTGATATTTAAGGCCGCGCAAGGCGATACAGGACACGCTCAAGCAACCATGATCACAGAGCAATACGCACATATTCTGGATGATGATCGTCGCCTAAACGCTGAACGCTTTGAGAAAGCCTTTTATTCTCCCGCTAAGGAATAACCTTCTGTAAATACGAAAATCCCACCTGAAATTGACCAAGCCGTCTTAATTCAACTTTTGCAAAATCCAACAGTAGCCGCACTATTGCAAACACTCACGCAAACAGCATGAAGAAACGGGCAATTCAAGTTGATTTGGATTGCCCGTTTTGATATAATATATTTATGCAAACGATTAAAGTGCCTAAACCGACTGACAAACCACCGGAGCTAATTTTGCACTACTCGCTAACACGCTGAATAAACGATTACTATTTAATATCATTTCTTTGTACTATCTCCTTCCACCATTTTCAAAGCGATATGCAAAACATGGGCTAAATTGACCCCAAAATACTCCCTATAATTAGCAAGTATTTGATAGTATCCGCTTTGAAATGAACCACCGGGAAATGTAGCATTTACACTGGTTTCACGGCATTTCCTATTACTCGCTATCATAGGTCTGGACGAACTCCTAAGCGCACGGACATCAATTACCGATGGCACCGTTTTTACCACAATTTGATCGTTGTACACCCTATATGCGTCTGTAGCTCAGCAGGATAGAGCGCGAGCCTCCTAAGCCCGAGGTCCCCGGTTCGAGCCCGGGCAGGCGTACCAAAAACGCTGTAATCCCAATGGATTGCGGCGTTTTTTCTTTTGCAAAGTGATGGAATGTGTACATAGAGAATACACTGGAATGCAAGAAAGTGCAACATAGATTTGCGCGATTGGCACCGAGCAATCACATCGAACCATTTTTCACCTTTTTCGGTGTTTGGCACCGCTTTGGCACCACAATGCGTAACCCCTCATTTGCAACCTTGGTTCGATATGAGAGATGTGAGCGCACTTAAAAGCTCGGGTGATTGCTGAAGCTGCAAGATGATGTTCTGAACATCTAAGGTCGGTGTCGGCTCGGCTGGGGCTTGAACGCCACGCAGATCCGGATTTGCATAGAAGGCACTTTCAAACTTCTGTGCATTGACCTTGCGATCTTCGTCAAGAATATGAGCATAGACCTTCGTGACCATATCGGCTTGAGAATGTCCAGTGTCACCCTGGGTGGCCTTAATGTCCCCGTGGTTGAGCTTCAGCTTGTAGGTAGTACTGGAGTGACGGAGAGAATGAAAGACCACATCAGGAAGCTGTGCATCCCGCTTCAAGCGTCGAAATGCGTTGGAAATAACTGTTTCCTCACATGGGCGTCCATTCGGTAATGCCACCACAAGGTTATAGTCGAGATATTCGCTGCCGAGGAATTCCTTCTGCTTGTCCTGTGATGCCTTCCATTCCCGCAGGATGTACGCGACCGTTTTGGGCATCCATACTTTGCGAACGCTGCTTTCTGTTTTGGGCGTTTTCAGCACAATCACAGTGCTGGCATCCTCCAGATACATTGTCCGAGGAAATTTTTTAATAATTTCTTCTTCTCCCAAAACTGCGAGAGAATCTTCGCGCACACGCACCAACTCCTTCTCCACGCACAGATAAGCATTGTCATTGGCAATGTCTTCATCGGAGATATGGATGTTATCCCAAGTCAGACCAACAATCTCACCGATCCGCAAGGAACAGGCAAAGGATAAGTTGATTGCGACATACAATCTTCCGTCTTTGCACTCGTCAAGTGCTTTGCGAATGGTAGCAGCATCCCATATTTCACGAGGTTTGCGCTTGATTTTCGGAAGCGTTGTGTTTTCAAAGGGGTTCTTTGCAATAATGTCCCAGCGCACGGCTTGACCGAAAGCACAGCGCAGCAATTTGTTGATGCGTTCGATATTGGCAGGTGTCATATACTCCGTTTTGCTGTATCGGTTCTTATAAGTGGGGCATTTCGTTTTTTGCAGTGCAGAGATAAACCGGTCTGCGGCAATAGGCGTTACATCCTGTATCAGCATACTGCCAAGTTTGGGATTGATATAGTTGCGAATCAGCCCCATGTTGGCTTCATAGGTGCTTGGACTCCATTTCTTTGTTCCGTACAGACTCACAAAATCCTCAAGAAACTCGGCAACGGTTGTTTTGTTTGGCGCAATGAAGGTCCGAGACCCTTGCTTATATTCTATTTCCGCCTTGCGATGTTTTGCCTCTGACTCTGTATCATACGATTCCCATTTTTGTTTCTTCTCTCCGTCCTCATTGAGATAGTAATAGACAACATAGTATTTGCCTCTCCGCCTTTTGATGGATGCCATAATAAACCTCCTACATATTCTGTTTATCCAGCCAATCATCAAAGGACACTTTGGAAACTCTAATGGAGGAACCAATACGCACAGCCTTAAATACGCCAGAATGAACAAGACTGTATGCAGCGGTTCTTCCTATGCCAAGTATTTTTGCGATTTCCTCGACGGTATATGTCCGCTTCCCGGCGGGGAAATTATAAGAATTGCTATGGTCAATATTCATGGTAACCTCCTCTCTATGACCACAGCACCATGCTTCAAGTTACATTGTAGCATGATGCTGTAATTGAATCAAAAAAATGAACCAATAAAAATAGCAATACCGGATGGCCACTGGCAGCAGCCCACGGGAGTTTCACCCCGGCCCATGCTAATGGGTGCGCCGCGCAATGCTTTGAGGGCGTTCAACGCGGGAGTATCATTATCTGAATGAAGGTCGTTGCCGCCTGCGGTGCCACACGCAGTTGCAAACTGGCTGTATCGCTCACCCGAAGCCTCCTTCCTGTGCGGATCATGGCGCGCCATTTGCCGGGCTGTGCTCCATTCAGCTTTGTTATCCGGTTGCCTATGCACTTTTCAAGGTACAAGCAATGTGGCTGTGTATATCAGCCGAGAAAGGCCCTTATTAGAGACCATAGGAGCCTTTCTCCACTAATATACAAAAAGGGGGAGAGGCGGGAAGATCGCCTCTCCCCCTTAAAGATTAGGTGCGGAGATATGCAGCCAGCATATCAATGAACTGGGTGTTGGTAGGCGGCTGCGTTAAGGGATAACCGGAGATCCGGTCCAGCAGTGTGTGGTCGGGCTGACGCCAACACGCTTGTACCAAGGTGCGGACATTCCGCTCCACGCAGGCAGTGCTGGTATTAAAATGCTGCGCCGTCTGTCGATATAATCTTTTTGTAACCAGCAGAATGTGGTCCGGTTTCTGCTTTACCAGCTCCAGCATATAGACCATATAATAGAATCCGGACAATTTACCAGATACGCCCAACAGTCGCAGTAGGCGTTCGGCATCTAACGGGGCATTGATTTCCTGCTCCGAGACATAACAAACTAAAGGCATGATATTCCTCCTGATCTTGTCAAAAATGAAAACTGACTTTCACAGAGAGCCCATATTTTGAGCGCAAGTATGTTCAACAAAACTTTGCGGCTATACGGGAAACTCCACATTTTAGAAATGGAAAATCTCCTATGTGAAGTCGCAGAATCGTTTCTGTCTTTAAGTAAATCATACACGGTTTTTGCCATTCTGTGTCATATAATCGTTCTACAATGCCCATCGCATTTGCGCCGCAAATTGCTCGTTGATGTCGTTTTTTGTACCTATGGCCCTCTTTTCACAGTGCCCTTAGTGGTGGCCCGCGAATCGGACATGAAAAGAAAAATCTCCCGGCATGGCAAAGCCAGCCGGGAGAAATGCGGAACACAGAGGTGTTTACTGGAGGCGCACATATACCGTTCAACTGCACAAGCGCATACCGAAAACAAGCGCAGACAGGTTGTTTTCCGGTAGTTTAGCATAAGGGCGGCAATCGCCCCCACCTTGTTGTATAATACATAAAAGTCCCCAATCTAAAAAGCCCCATAAATATATCTGGTATGATGTTATTTCTTTGCACCCCAGTTTTATCGAAGTACGCAGCAGAGCAGTACCATCAAGCAAAGAACAAGCAGGCTAAAAAGTATGATTGCCCACAGAGGTGCGCTACGCTTTTTCCACCGCGCGGTATAGTGATACTCCCAAATCTTCTTCTGCTTTCTTGTCATCTTTTTAGAAGCGCTTCGGCATTTATATGGACCATAGATCATAAGGGGCGGGACCTCCTATTTGCTAACATTGCGTAATGCTGTTTCTGTTCGAGAATTGAACTGTTCAATGAAATCTTCTGCGGGCATGGGTTTGCCGATCAGGTAGCCTTGCAGGCGGTCACAGCCGAGCGCTTTTAACAATTCAATCTGACTGTCGGTTTCAATACCCTCTGCTACGCAGAGCATCTTCAAACCGTGACACAGTTCAATCGCCGCTTTGACCACATA
>CAKTAK010000020.1:0-36546 GCA_934527315.1 uncultured Oscillospiraceae bacterium | reverse complement strand
TCCTCTTGACATAATAAATCACCCCATCTATTAGATAGTATATCATACTGTCTAACAAATGGGGTGCAGTTCAAAGCGGTCTGGGATTTTTTTATATCCGAAATGTCATTAAAATCCGAACCGGACAAAGGTCCGGTGGAGAAGACTGTCTTAGGCTCTGTGCCACTTGACGCCCTGGGGGGTATCTTCCAGCACAATGCCTTTGGCTTTCAGCTCGTCGCGGATACGGTCAGCCTCGGCAAAGTTCTTTGCTTTCCGGGCAGCCTGACGGGCGGCAATCTTCTCTTCGATTTCCTTGTCCAAATCGTTTGCCTCTGCGGCGAACGGAATGCCCAACACGCCGCACAGCTCGGTGAACTCGTCATAGCACACCTTTGCCAATGCCTTGGTGGGGTCGGAGGCGGGGGAGACCGCTGCGTTCACATCGCGCACCAATTCGAAAATGGCGGAGATGGCATCGGCGGTGTTGAAGTCATCGTCCATAGCGGCGCAGAATTTTTCCCGGAATTTGGGCAGAGCAGCCACAAAAGCGGTTTCGGTCTCGGTCAGCTCGCCGTCTTTGCCGTTTGCCATGAAGAACTCCAGATTTTTCTTGGCGGTGTTCAGACGATCCAGAGCGTTTTTGGCCTGCATCAGAATTTCGCCGGAGTAGTTCAGGGGAGAACGGTAGTGGCTCATGAGCATGAACATACGGATGCAGTCATAGCCGTAAGCTGCGGCAGCCTCCCGGACGGTGAAGAAGTTGCCCAGAGATTTGGACATCTTTTTGTTGTCGATGTTGATGAAACCGTTGTGCAGCCAGTAATGGACGAATTCGCAGCCGTTTGCGGCCTCAGACTGGGCGATTTCATTCTCGTGATGGGGAAAGGCCAAATCGGCGCCGCCGCAGTGAATGTCAATGGTTTTGCCCAGATAGCGGTTGGACATGGCGGAGCACTCAATGTGCCAGCCGGGGCGGCCGTGACCCCAAGGGGATTCCCAGTACGGCTCGCCGGGTTTTGCGGATTTCCACAGAGCGAAGTCCAGAGGGTCTTCCTTCACATCGTTTACATCGATGCGGGCGCCTGCCTGCAGGTCTTCAATGGGCTGATGGCTCAGCTTGCCGTAATCCTTGAACTTCAACGTGCGGTAGTACACGTCGCCGTTGGGTGCGGCGTAAGCATAACCCTTTTCAATCAAAGTGGAAACAATGTCGATAATCTGCTGAATGTTTTCCGTGGCTTTCGGGTGAATGGTTGCCGGGCGGACACCCAATGCCTGCGCGTCCACAAAGTACTCTTTGATGTACTTTTCGGCCACTTCTGCGGAGGAGATACCCTCTTCATTGGCGCGCTTGATGATTTTATCGTCCACATCGGTGAAGTTCTGCACGAAAGTCACGTCATAGCCACGATATTCCAGATACCGGCGGAACACATCAAACATAATGATGGGCCGTGCATTGCCCACATGAATGTAGTTATACACGGTGGGACCGCAGCAGTACATCCGTACTTTGCCGGGCTCAATGGGAACAAATTCCTCTTTCTGCTGGGACATGGTGTTGTAAAGTTTCATAATGAACGTCTCCTCAAACAGTTTCGCTTTTCAGAACATCGCGGTTGACGACGAAATATTCTACACCGGAATACACGGTGGTAATCAGAATCAGCAGGCTGCATGCCAAATCAAAGGTTGCCTTCTGACCCAAAAACAGCATCAGAATGATGCAGACCATGGTGCAGGCGGTTTTGATTTTACCGGATTTTGCGGCGGCAATCACGCGGCCCTGCTCCACGGCAATCAGCCGCAGACCGGACACGGCGAATTCCCGGGCCACGATGACCACCAGCATCCAAGCGTCCATACGGCCATGCGCCACGAAGAGAATCATGGCACTGATGACCAGCATTTTATCGGCCAGAGGGTCCATAAATTTGCCGAAGTTGGAAACCTGATTGTAATGCCGGGCGATATAGCCGTCCAGAAAGTCGCTGAGAGATGCAACAATGAATACCACCAGAGCGGCATAGCGCATTGCGTCGCCGTTCAGATACATCAGCAGGATAAACACCGGGATACAAATGACCCGGAAAATGGTAATTTTATTTGCGGTTGTCATGAATGAAAATGCCTCACTTTTTCTTGCCGGCATAGGTGCCGATGAGATCACCGTCTCGGGTGTCGCGAATGAAAACAGGAACGATTTGGCCTACCAAATCGGGCTTGCCGCTGTCAAAATAAACCAGCCAGTCAATGTCCGGGGAATCGGCCCAGCTGCGTCCGATGCACAGACCGCTTTCCTCGTCATAGTTCTCGCAGAGAATGTCCAGGGTTTCGCCAATCTGAGAAACGGAGAAATCCTCCATGATTTTGGCTTGCAGCTGCATGACCAAATCCGCCCGGTGGCGGGCAACGTCGCTGTCCACCCGGGGCATTTTTGCAGCGGGGGTGCCGTCCTCGGGAGAGTAGGGGAATACGCCGGCGCGCTGAATTTTTGCATGCTGCAGGAATTCGCACAGCTCCTCGAATTCCTCCTCACCCTCGCCGGGCAGACCGGTAATCAGACTGGTGCGCAGCACCAGATTGGGAATCCGGGTACGCAGCTTGTCGAACAGAATCCGAATCTCTTCGCCGGTGCCGAACCGGTGCATATTCTTCAGAATGGTATCGTTGATATGCTGAATGGGAATATCCAGATACTTCACGATTTTCGGTTCCTCGGCAATCACGTCAATCAGCTCATCGGTGAATGCATCGGGATACAGATAGTGGAGACGAATCCACTCAATGCCGTCGATTTTAACCAGCTTTTTCAGCAGGGTAGCCAGAGATTTCTCGCCGTACAGGTCCTCACCGTAGCGGGTAATATCCTGCGCAATGACGATGATTTCTTTATAACCCTTGGCGGCCAAATCCTCGGCCTCTTTCAAAATAGCGTCCATGGGGCGGCTGCGGTACCGGCCGCGGATAGACGGGATAATGCAGAAGGCGCAGCAGTTGTTGCAGCCCTCGGCAATCCGCAGGTAAGCCCAGCTGCTGCCGGTGCTGACCACACGGCCGATTTCTTCCACGGGGGCATTTTTGTCTTTGAAATACTCCACGTTGTGACCGTAAGCAACCTGGTCCAGCACGTCTACAATGTCGCCGAAACTGGAAATACCGATAAGCGCGTCAACCTCCGGCAGCTCTTCCAGAATTTCCTTCCGGTACCGCTGAGCCAGACAGCCGGCAACAATCAGGTATTTTACCTTGCCTTCTTTTTTCAGTTCGCCGATTTGAATGATGGTATCAATGGCCTCCTGCGTGGCGCTCTCGATGAACGCGCAGGTGTTAATCACCACAGCGTCGGATTCTTCCGCATTGGTGACGATTTCATGTCCTGCCTGCCGGGTCAGATACAGCATCTGTTCGCTGTTGACCGTATTTTTGGGGCAGCCCAGAGAAATAAAACTAACTTTCAAATTGGATTCCCTCTCAGTAAATTTCTTCGTAATCATCATGGTCGCCAAAGACCCGGTCTCTGGCGGCGTTGATTTCTTTCCATGAAAAGCCCCGACGGAGCAGCGCATCGGCGGCTTTTTTCAATTCGGCCCGGTCCGGGGGATTGGAGCGGCACTTGCTGCGGAGCAGGGCATCGATTTTTTCCTCTCCGGGAGCATACTGCTCCAAAGCCTCTTCCCAGAGCTCTTTTTCGATGCCGTGACGATACAGCTCCTGCTGCACCCGGGATTTTCCGTAGCCTTTGGCGGAATAATGGCGGACAATCATGGCGGCATACCGGGCGTCATCAATGACGTTCAGACCGCACAGCCAATCGGCCACCTGCTCGGCGTCTTCACAACTTTCGCCTTTTTCCGTCAGCTTACGCACCAACTCTTTTCGGGAGACGTCCCGCCGTTCCAAAATCCGCAGGGCGCGGTTTTTGGCGGATTCCGGCAGCTCCGTCATCAGCCTTCAAAGTCATCGGCGCTGATGTCCACTGCCCGACCGGCAGCCTGCGCGGCTTTTTTCGCCTGAGGAGACAGCAGCTTATAGGCATTGTCCCGAATCTTCTGCTCAATATCATCGGCCACATCGGGATTTTCCAGCAGGAACTGACGGACGTTGTCCCGACCCTGAATACGGTTGCCGTTGACGGTGAACCATGCGCCGCCCTTTTCAATCAAATCCAGTTTCACGCCCAGGTCGATGATTTCACCCACCTTGGAAATGCCTTCACCGTAGATAATATCGAATTCCGCCTCTTTGAACGGGGGAGCGACCTTGTTTTTCACCACTTTGGCGCGGGTCCGGTTGCCGATGACCTCGGAGCCGGATTTCAGCGTTTCGATGCGGCGCATATCAATCCGCACACTGGAGAAATACTTCAATGCCCGGCCGCCGGGAGTGGTTTCCGGGTTGCCGTACATCACGCCGATTTTTTCACGCAGCTGGTTGATGAACACCACCACGCAGTTGGTTTTGGACACAATGCCGGCCAGTTTCCGCAGCGCTTGGCTCATCAGACGGGCCACAACGCCCACGCTGCTGTCGCCCATTTCACCCTCCAGCTCGGAGCGGGGGAGCAGTGCAGCCACGGAGTCTACCACCACGCAGTCAATGGCGCCGGAGCGCACCAACTGCTCGGTGATTTCCAATGCCTGCTCGCCGGTGTCCGGCTGAGAAATCAGCAGTTCGTCAATGTTCACGCCCAGTGCCCGGGCATAGGCGGGCTCCAATGCGTGTTCCACGTCGATGAATGCCACATCGCCGCCCAATTTCTGAGCGCTTGCCAGAATGTGCAGCGCCAGCGTGGTTTTACCGCAGGATTCCGGGCCGTAGACTTCCACGATTCTGCCCCGGGGCACACCGCCGATTCCCAGCGCCAAATCCAAGGACAGAGAGCCGGTGGAAATGGCCTCTACGTTAACGGGGATATCATCGCCCAGACGCATAATGGCGCCCTTGCCGAAATTCTTTTCAATCTGCGCCAGAGCGGTTTCCAGCGCTTTTTTCTTGTCGTCGGCCTGCCCCGGCTGGGTGACCGTTCCCATGGTACTTTTTGCCATATTTGAAACACCTCGTTTGAACTGTTATTTACAACACTTATTATACATGACCGGATACGACACGTTCGGTACAGCCGGTATCCAAAATTGCGGTAACGTCCTGAAAACCGTGCTGCCGCATCTCTTCCATCACCGGTCCGGCTTGCTCCTCGCCCACTTCGAACAGAAGATAGCCGCCGGGACGGAGGCAATCGGTCCAACGCTCCAGAATGGCGTGATAGAAATCAAAACCGTCCTCGCCGCCGTCCAACGCGGTGACGGGCTCATAAGACCGCACGGAGTGGTCCAACGTGGGAATCTCGTCGCTGCGGATATACGGGGGATTGGACACAATCAGGTCAAAGGTTCCGATTTGCGCCGGGGGACCGTCAAAGACATCTGCCCGGATACAAGCCGCTTTTGCGCCCAGCATACATTTCATAATGTTGGACCGGGCCACCCGCAGAGCCTTTTCACTCAAGTCCACCATGACAATGCGGGACATGGGCAGCTGCTTGCCGATGGCGCAGCCGATACAGCCGCTGCCGCAGCACAAATCCAACACCCGGGGGTTATTCATGCGGCCCCGGAATGCCTGCACGGCATGGTCTACCAGAACTTCCGTGTCCGGACGGGGAATCAGCACGTCCGGGGAAACATTCAAATCCAGACCGTAAAACTCCCAGCTGCCCAGAATGTAAGCCAAAGGCTCCCCCTCCAACCGCCGGCGGAGCATTGCCGCGACAGCGTCCATAATGGGGTGGTTGGCATACAGCATAAAGTCCCGGACCAGCTCGTCCGCAGTTTTTCCCGCAGCTCTGGCAACAATCAGCCGGGCCTCCAGATTGGCGGCCTCTACGCCGTTTGCCCGGAGCACGTTGCGGGTATCAATATAAAGTTGATTGTACGTTTTCAGCATTTTTCAATCACCTGAAATCAGATTGAGATAGATTAGCTGCCCCAGCTGTCTGCGCCCTTTTCCTCCGGAATCACCAGTTCCAGAGCGCGAATGGCGCATTCCATCATACCGTCATCGGGCTCACTGGTGGTAATGCGCTGCACCTGCTTGCCGGGCCAGGAAAGAATGGCGGAGAGCAGATTGTCATGACCGCCGGCCCAACGGTTAATTTCATAGCTGACGCCCACAATGATGGGCAGAACGGCCAGTTTGCACAGCATCCGCAGACCGGTGTTGGAAACATGAATCAGAGAACCCACCAGAATGCTGATGATAATGACCACAAACATAAAGCTTGTGCCGCAGCGGGGGTGCAGCCGGGGCTGCATCCGTACGTTGTCCACCGTCAGCGGCAGATTTCGTTCATAACAGAAAATGGTTTTATGCTCGGCACCGTGATAACGGAACACCTGCGCGATTTCCGGCATTCTGGCGCACAAAGCCAAGTAGATGAAGAAAATCACCAGCTTGCAGATACCCTCTGCCAAGGTGCGGGCATAGAAGTTTTCGTGAATGGACGGAATCAGACCCACCAGAACGGTGGGCAGAAACAGAAACAGAAACAGAGAAAGCCCCAGACCGAACACCATAGCCAGACCCATAATGAGTTTCTGGGCGGTTTCGTCGGAAAAGTGCTTTTCCACCCAGAGGTCCAGCTTGCCGGGCTCCTCCTGCTGGTCCTCCGGCAGGAGAGAGGCAGAGTAGGACAATGCCTTCATACCGTGATACATGGAAGTGACCAGTGCGGCGCAGCCGCGAATCAGAGGCAGACCCAGAATGGGACTGATTTCTTTCAGAGGTTTGACGTCCTCCACGGTTTCCACCAGACCGTCGGCTGTGCGGCAGACAATGGCCTGCTTAAACGGTCCGCGCATGAGAATGCCCTCCATCAGAGCCTGACCGCCGATACTGGTGCGGAAGGAAACGGATTGGTTGTTTTTGCTCATAGTTACCTCGGTTCTACCATTTGAGACTCTCCCAAGGGGAGTTTTACGGTGACGCAGCAGCCACCGCCGGGGGCGTTGGCAATATTCAGCTCGCCGCCGTGACGGGTAATGATTTCCTCACACACGGCAAGTCCGATGCCGTTGCCTCGGACATGAGAGCTGCCCTTGTAGAATTTTTCTTTCACATGGCTCAGCTCATTTTCCGGGATTCCGGGGCCGTGGTCCCGGAAGGAAATGGAAACGGTGTCGGAATTACAGCGGAGCTTGACTTCAATGGTCTCGCCGCCGGTGCCGTATTTTGCTGCGTTATCCAAAATATTCAGGAACACCTGACGCAGACGCTCGGGGTCGCCGTTGATGAGGGGAACCTCACCCTCGGGAATCTCGTAAATCAGTTTCATGTGTTCTTTTTTCAGCAAATCGCTGTATGCCATAATGGCATCTTCCAGTTCGGCGGTGATGTCCACCAATTCCATGGTGAGCTTGAACCGACCGTCCTGAATCCGGGTGAATTCCAGCAGGTCGCTGACCATGTTGGTCAAACGGCCGGCCTCCCGACCGATAATTTCCAGACCCCGGCGGGAATCTCCGGTGATATTTTCATCGAACAGCATGGTCTCGCTCCAACCGGTGATGGCGGTCAGCGGGGTACGCAGCTCGTGAGAAACGGAAGAAATGAATTCGGATTGGACCTTTTCCGCCTCGCAGATTTTCACGGACATTTCGTTGATGGCGTCGGTGAGCTCGCCGATTTCGTCTTCGCCGCACTTCACGGCCTGCAAACCGTAGCCGCCGTCGGAAATCCGATGGGCCAATTCCGTCAGCTCCCAAATGGGCGCCGTAATGCTGTGAATAAACATAAAGTTGGCATAAACCACCAGACCGCCCAGAATGACGAACATACAGATGGTCAAGGTAACCCAGCCCCGGGAAAGAAACATATAGCACAGCAGACCGGAAAGAATCAGCGCAGCCACGGAAATCACAGCATTGAGGGCGGCGCGGGTTTTCAGACCTGCATAATTTTTGAAATGATCCATACCGTTCAGGAACCCCACTTATAGCCGAAACCCCAGATGGTTGTAATATAGCTGGGATTGGTGGGGTCGTCTTCGATTTTCAGACGCAGACGGCGAATGTTCACGTCCACGATTTTCAGCTCGCCTGCATAGTCATCGCCCCAGATTTCTGCCAGAATATCCGCCCGGGACAATGCTTTGCCGGGGTTGGACATAAACAGATTCATAATGGCGAATTCCGTCTGGGTCAGACGAATCCGAACACCGTTTTTCTCGAAGATTCGGTTGCCGGGGTTCAGACGGAAAGGACCGGACAGAATGATGCCGCTGTTGTCTTCCATAATGGTGCCCAAGCGGCGGTACAGCGCGTCCAACCGGGCAATGAGCTCCGAGGGAGAAAAGGGCTTTGTCACATAATCGTCCGCACCGGTCATCAGACCGTTGACCTTATCCATTTCCTGGCTTTTTGCGGTGAGCATGATGATGCCGATTTTTGCGCCGCTGGCGCGGATTCGGCGGCAGACCTCAAAGCCGTCAATGCCCGGGAGCATAACATCCAGCAGGGCAATGCCCACGTCCGGATTTTGTTTCAGCAGCTCCAGTGCCTCTTCACCGGTGCTTGCCTCCACGGGTTCATATCCATATCTGCGCAAGTTGATGACGATAAAACTGCGGATGTTATCTTCATCTTCCAATACAAGTACTTTTTTCAAAGATGGTGCCTCCTTTGCTTTTTTGCTTGGGAGAGTGTTCGCCTCATAAGCATAAATTAACGGATACATCTTACCATAGAATTTAATAAAATGGTAGTCAAAGATTTCAAAATATGCTATATTTTAAAGTAAGAACAATTCTGGAAACGGGAGACGGTAAAATGTTAGCGCTTTTTTGTACAGATATTCGAAATGCAGACGAACACCGGGCGCGGCAGAAACCGCGCAGCCCGCAAAAGGGCAGCGCATTTGGGGTTTCTCTGTTGGAAGAGGCTGTGGCTGCCGTGTGGCAGATGCCTTTGCCGGAAATGACTCCGCCGGGGCATGGCAAACCGGGGTTTGTGAACGATACGGAGCATTTTTTCTCCATCAGTCATAGCAAAACCCATGTTTTGGTGGCGGTATCCGATGCACCGGTGGGCTGCGATGTGGAAACCCATCGGGAAATTTCCGAATCCAGCGCCCATTCCTTGATGGACGAAGTGGAGCGGGAGCAGTTCAATTTCTTTGACCTTTGGTGCCTGCGGGAGGGCTTGTATAAACTGAACGGAGCGGGAAATCTCCGGGAAGTGCTGCGGTTCCGCAGAGACGGGGAGCGGATTATCTTCCCGGTGCCCAATGTGACGGGGTATTTGATTCCCGGAATTGAAGGCTGCTCGGCAATTGTTTGCCAGGAACGACCCTTTGAATTGCCGGAGCTCCAATGGGTTGATGTGGAAAAATTGTATCGGTAAAAAATAATTCTTGCATTTTTCGAATGGTTGCTGTATACTCACTCTTGTATTCGCACCATGCCGGTGTGATGGAATTGGTAGACGTAGTGGACTCAAAATCCACCGCTGGCGACAGCGTGCCGGTTCGAGTCCGGCCACCGGCACCACGTCGGAGCAAGCTTTATATCGCTTGCTCCGACTTTTTTTATAAGTCGGAGTGCGCTCATGCCGCTGCTCCTCCTTTTCAAGCAGCAAACGCTTTGCTGCTTGATGAGATGGGTCTTGGGACGGAGCGTTTTTTCGTTTCAACCGCAAAGCCATGTTAGGCTTTGCGGTTGTGTATATCGCTTTGCTCCGCCTTTTTTTATTTGGCTTATTATTTAATAGTGTGGTAATGTAAAGAAAAGGTAAAGTCCTTGACATTCCGAAAGCCCTGTGATAGCGTAGAGCTCGTAAAAGATACACAGATTGTGGGGGGACCGCTCCGGGAAACCGGAAAGGTTGAGAAGGCTAAAACCTGACCCTTTGAACCTGTCAGTTAAAACTGTCGTAGGGAAGCAATATCACGAAAAAACAGATGCTTGCCTTGCGGGGCAAGCATTTTTCGTTTACCGGCCCGCGATGCAGAAAGGAAAATGAATTATGTACAGCAAAACGGAAGTGCAGGAAAAAATCAGACAAGCTGTGCGGACTGTGCGGGAAACCAATCCCATGGCACCGTCCATCACCAACTCGGTGACCATTAACTTTGTGGCCAATGCCCAACTGGCTGTGGGCGGCTCTGCGGCGATGGTGTATTTGCCGGACGAGGGCGAATTTGTGGCGCAGGTCGGCGGAGCAACGTATATCAATGTGGGCACCCTGCTGCCGATTTATGAGGAAACGTTGCCACGGACGGCGAAAGCCCTCCACACATTGGGCAAACCTTGGGTTTTGGATCCGGTGGCAATCGGCATCGGGGAAATGCGGACGAAACTGCTCAGCTGTTTCCGGGAATATAAGCCCTCTGTGATTCGTGGAAATGCCTCGGAAATCATTGCGCTGGCCGGATTGTGGAAACTGGACGGCGGCACGTCGGATTCCGCGGTGCGGGGTGTGGACAGCACGGATACGGTGGCGGCAGCGCGTCAGGCGGCTGTGGCGCTGGCAAAATTCACCGGCGGCGCGGTGGCGGTGTCCGGAGAAACGGATTTGATTACCGACGGCGAAACCGTGGCATATTCCCACGGCGGTTCCAAATTCATGGAGATGGTTACCGGCTCCGGCTGCTCTCTGGGCGGCGTGACGGCGGTGTATGCCTGCGCGGCAGAGCCCTTTATCGCAGCGCTGACGGCGGCAAACATCTATAATCTGGCCGGAAAACGGGCGGAAAGCAAGGTGCAGGCGCCCGGCAGCTTTCAGGTGCAATTCATTGATGAGCTCTATCTGGCTACCCCGGAAGAGGTCGCGGAGAATCCCTTTGAGCTGGAACAGGCTTAATTTGAAAATATAACGAAAAAATACCGTCTGCGAGGCCGAAAAACGCTTGCCTTGCAGGCGGTATTGTGCTTTAATAATGGCTTACGAACTTTGTTCGTTAGTGGAAAAATTGATTGAGGGGGAACGAACTTGGTCTACTGTGGTCTTTTGCTCCTTGCGGGTATTTTGCAGGGAGTGATGCTGTCGGTCAATGCGCAGCTGGGCAACTATTTCAGCTTGTTTGCTGTCAGCTTTTTCGTACACGGCGTGGGAATGGTTTTGCTGCTGGTTTATTTGGCTGCCAAACGGGAGCAGATGCATTTTCGTGGCGCGCCTTGGTATGTGTACTGCGTGGGCTTGATGGGAATCGCTTTGGTGGTGACGAGCAGCTGGTGCACCATGAAAATCGGCGCAGCGGCTTGTACGGCGCTGTCCATTGCGGGGCAGCTGATTGCCTCGGCTGTGGTGGACCGGTTCGGAATGTTCGGAATGCCCGTAACCCGTGTTACCGCAAAAGAATTGCCCGGCTATTTGCTGGTGCTGGCGGGCGTGGTACTGGTGGCATTTGTTTAAAGGGGGAGAGACTGATGTATTACCTGATTGCATTTGCGTCCGGTTTGCTGAATACCATGAACCGCATGACCAATGTGAAAGCCGGGCGGGTATTCGGTACGGCAAACGGCGCGCTGATTAACTATGGGGAGGCAACGGTGCTGTCTCTGATTTTGATTGTTGTGATGGGCAACAAAAACGAGCTGGCATTGGGGCATATTGCGTCTGCGCCTTGGTGGGTCTACTGCGGCGGCATTTGCGGATTGCTGGCAATGCTGGCGCAAATTGTGGGCACCCTGCGGACCAACGCATTGATTTCCTCGGTGCTGATGTTGGCGGGAAACTTGGGTATTTCCGTGGCATTGGACTGGTTTTTCTACGGAAATTTCCATTGGGTGAAAATTCTGGGAATTTTCTTGGTACTGGTCGGCATGACCTGGATACAGAAAGGGAAACAGACGGCGCAAGCCGACGGCTTGCCTGCGGAAGGATAAATAAAAAGATTCGGAATCCTTGTTGGATTCCGAATCTTTTTCTATCTGCGTTTCTTCAATTTTCGCGCGGGCAGCTGATACAAAATGCAGGCAATCAGCACCACGATGACAATGGCCAATGCCGTAGCGCCGTAGCTCATGGGGTAGAGATACCGGCCTTTCAGATAGGCGTGATACCCCAGCAGAGAGGCGAATTGACACAGCACCGGTACAAAGCAGAGCCGGGGGAAGATGACAGCAAAAATCAGGCTCAATACGTCGGCGCAGAAAAAGTACCGGTCGTGCATGTGCGGCAGCAAAAAGGGAATCACAACCACAAACAGCACCGCGGCGGTGAGCACCGCTTCGTCCCGCAGACTGCCGCGATTGCGGTACAGCCAGACCAGAATGATGACCATGGCGGCAAAGGCTGCCAAAATGCCCACCCGAGACCAGAATACCGGGTCTGCGCTGCTCAAAAAGAAGGAAAAGACAGAGGGAGAATTGTAATTCAAGCCCCCACCGATGCTGCCGGTTTGATTCAGATACAAAGTCAAGGTGTCCGAAAGGGGGCGGCCTATCAAAACAGCCGGGAGCACAATCACAAAATAGGCTGCCGGGAAAATCAGGGCATGCCACAGAGAAAACCGATGGCGATACCACAGCACGGCGATGATGGGCAGCAGAAATACGGCTTGCAGCTTAAACGCAAAGGACGCGGCAAAGCAAATCATAGCGCCGATGGGTCGGTCTGTGAACGCAAGGTACAGGGCAAGCACACCGAATGCGGCATAAATGCTGTCGCATTGCCCCCAATACGCGCCGTTGAGAATGACGGTGGGGAGAAACAGCACCGCGAAGAAGGTAAAAATGCGGACGCCGATGCTGTTGTAGAAATGGCTGACCAATTTCATGCTGCTCCATGCCAGCAGCAGGTCAAAGGCAATGGACAGCAGCTTGATGAGGTACAGCCCGTCCACTCTGCTGTATGAAAACAGCGCCAGAAAATAAAGGTACGGCACATTATAATTTCCGATGGAATCCTTCAGTGCAAACACACCGCCGTGGTCCCGGAAATATTGAATCCAGACGGAGAGAAAATCCCGGTAATCCCCGGTGACATGGGGCAGGCACCAGACCCGGATCCCCAATGCCAGTACGGTCAGCGTGGTACATAAAATAATGTTCCGCGGCCGGTACATACAGCCGGAAAAAGCCAGCAAACAAATCGCTGCCACAAACAGCAGGAAAATTCCAAACCACACCCGGAAGTCCATAAAATCACTCCTTCGAGAGAATTTGTTCTATTGCGCCCCGACCGATGAAATCGCCATGAAAAGCAAATTTCCGGTCATTTTGCAATAAAAAAACGGCGGTAGATTCAATATCCCGCCGAAAAATCCCAAATTTACAAAATATTACTTGACATACATATATCTAAAATGATAAAATAACACGCTACGTATCCTTAGGCATAGCAAGACTATCCCCAAGGTTCTTACAGCGATTATTTTAACACAATTGCATGAAAATGCAATATCTAATCTAAAAAGCAAGCAACCCATCCGGGTGTTCGCAATTCATTAAAAAGGAGTGTAGGACCATGCCACATGACGTGTATTACGGCAAAACGCTGCGTAAGTCTTTTGCCCGGACACAGGAAATCATGGATATGCCCAACCTGCTCGAGGTTCAGAAGAACTCTTATAAGTGGTTCATCGAGGAAGGTCTGCATGAGGTGTTCCAGGACGTGGATTCCGTGACCGATTATTCGGGCAATTTGGAATTGACTTTCGTGGACTATTCCATGAACGAGAAACCGAAGTACAGCGAGGCGGAATGCAAAGCGCGGGACGCCACATACGCTGCTCCTTTGAAGGTGAATGTTCGTCTTCACAACAAAGAGACCGGTGAGCTGAAGGAGCAGGAAATCTTTATGGGTGATTTCCCCCTGATGACCGAGGGCGGTACCTTTATTATTAATGGTGCCGAGCGTGTTATCGTTTCTCAGGTGGTCCGCAGCCCCGGCGCTTATTTCGATGAGCGCGTGGACAAGACCCAGACTTCCACCTACGGCGCAACGCTGATTCCTTATCACGGCGCATGGCTGGAGTTTGAGACTGACGCCAACAACATTTTCTATGTCCGCATCGATAAGAACCGTAAGATTCCCGTAACCCTGCTGCTGAAGGCAATGGGCAAGTTCGATGCAGGCAAGTATGAGACCTGGCTGTCCTGCCTGCCCAGCCCCGAATTGGGCGCAACCACCGATGAGCAGCTGAAAGAGTTGTTCATGGACGATGAGCTGATCAGCAACACTCTGGATAAGGATACCATCAAGACCCGTGAAGACGCTCTGTTGGAAATTTACCGCAAGCTGCGTCCCGGTGACCCCCCGACGGTGGATTCCTCCGAGGCTCTGCTGGAAGGTCTGTTCTTTGACCGCCGCCGCTACGAGCTGTCTCATGTGGGCCGCTATAAGTTCAATAAGAAACTGGCTCTGGCCGGTCGTCTGGCCGGACACAAGCTGGTAATGCCCATTGCCGACCCCTTCACCGGTGAAATCGTGGCAGAGCCGGGTGAGGTGCTGAACCGTGCCCGCGCCGAGCAGATTGAGGCTATGGGCGTCACCGACGCTGTTGTGGAAGCTGCCGACGGTGCAAAGATCCGCATCTTCACCAACGGCATGGTGGATATTCGTCTGTTTGTGGATTACAGCGACGAAGAGCTGGAAAAACTGGGTGTGAAGGAACGGGTCCGCGGCATCGTAATGCGTCAGCTGATGCAGCAGTACGAGGGCGACGCACTGAAACGTGCAATCCGCGAGAATCTGGACATTCTGATTCCGAAACACATTGTGGTTGACGATGTGTTCGCCAGCGTAAACTATCTGTGCAATCTGGCACACGGCGTGGGCAATGCAGATGACATTGACCATCTGGGCAACCGCCGCGTCCGCAGCGTGGGTGAGCTGCTGCAGAACCAGTTCCGCATCGGCTTTGCCCGTATGGAGCGTGTGATCCGCGAGCGTATGACGCTGCAGGATATGGACATTGTCACGCCCCAGTCTCTGATTAACATCCGTCCTGTGACGGCAGCCATCAAAGAGTTCTTTGGTTCCAGCCCGCTGTCTCAGTTCATGGACCAGACCAACCCCTTGTCTGAGGTAACCCACAAGCGCCGTATGTCCGCTTTGGGACCCGGCGGTCTGTCCCGTGAGCGCGCATCTTTCGACGTGCGTGACGTTCATTACAGCCATTACGGTCGTATGTGCCCCATTGAGACCCCCGAAGGTCCCAACATCGGTCTGATTTCCTATCTGGCTGCTTATGCAAAGGTCAATGATTACGGTTTCCTGACCGCACCTTATCGTAAGATTGAGCACCGCGAAATGCCCGACGGCACCATCGGCTGCTTTGTTACCGATGAAGTGGAATACATGACCGCTGACGTGGAAGACGATCACATTGTTGCACAGGCATCTGAGCCCATTGACGAGAACGGTTTCCTGGTGAACAAGCGTATCACCTGCCGTCAGAGAGACGAAATCGTGGAAGTGGATCGCGAGCTGGTGGACTACATGGACGTGTCTCCCAGAATGATGAACTCCGTGGCAACCTCCATGATTCCCTTCCTGGAAAACGACGACGCAAACCGTGCACTGATGGGCGCTAACATGCAGCGTCAGGCTGTGCCTCTGCTGGTGACCGAGGCTCCTATCGTTGCAACCGGTATCGAGCACAAAATCGCAGTGGACTCCAACGTTGTGATTCTGGCACAGGACGACGGCTTTGTGGAGCGCGTGTCCGGCACCGAGATTACCGTCCGCTACGATAACAAGGGCGAGGTAACCCACGAACTGATTAAGTTCACCCGCAGCAACCAGTCCACCTGCATCAACCAGCGTCCCATTGTGAATGTGGGCGACCGTGTGCAGAAGGGCGACGTAATTGCCGATGGTATGTCCACCGACAACGGCGAGCTGGCACTGGGCAAGAACATTCTGGTCGGATTTATGACCTGGGAAGGCTACAACTACGAGGACGCAGTTCTGCTGAGCGAACGCATGGTCATGGACGACGTCTTCACCTCTATCCATCTGGAAGAGTACGAGTGCGCATCCCGCGACACCAAGCTGGGACCCGAGGAAATCACCCGTGATATTCCCGGCGTGGGCGACGATGCACTGAAATATCTGGACGAACGCGGCATTATCTCCATCGGCGCTGAAGTGCGCCCCGGCGATATTCTGGTGGGCAAGGTCACTCCGAAGGGCGAGACCGATCTGACTCCGGAAGAGCGTTTGCTCCGCGCCATCTTCGGCGAAAAGGCACGGGAAGTGCGCGACACCTCTCTGAAAGTGCCTCACGGCGAGGCCGGCATCGTGGTGGATGTGAAAGTGTTCACCCGTGAAAACGGCGATGAAATGGGACCCGGTGTGAACCAGGTTGTCCGCGTTTACATCGCACAGAAACGTAAAATCTCCGTGGGCGACAAAATGGCAGGTCGTCACGGCAACAAGGGTGTTGTTTCCCGGATTCTGCCTCGTGAGGATATGCCTTACCTGCCCGACGGTACGCCGCTGGACATTGTGCTGAACCCCCTGGGCGTTCCTTCCCGTATGAACATCGGACAGGTTCTGGAAGTCCATTTGGGCTACGCAGCACATGCTCTGGGCTGGAAGGTGGCAACCCCCATCTTCAACGGCGCAAACGAGGCTACCATCCGCCAGACTCTGGTGGACGCAGGTCTGCGTGAAGACGGCAAGAGCGTTCTGTATGACGGCCGTACCGGCGAGAAGTTCGACAACGACGTTACCGTTGGTTGGGTGTACTTCCTGAAACTGCACCATCTGGTTGATGATAAGATTCATGCTCGTTCCACCGGCCCGTACTCCTTGGTGACGCAGCAGCCTCTGGGCGGCAAGGCTCAGTTCGGCGGCCAGCGTTTCGGCGAAATGGAAGTTTGGGCTCTGGAGGCTTACGGTGCGGCTTACACCCTGCAGGAAATCCTGACGGTGAAGTCCGACGATACCACCGGCCGTGTCCGGGCATACGAGGCCATTGTCAAGGGCCACAACATTCCCGCACCCGGTGTGCCCGAATCCTTCAAGGTTCTGGTTAAGGAACTGCAGTCTCTGTGTTTGGATGTGCGCGTTCTGGATAAGGACGGCAACGAAATCGAGCTGAAGGATGACGAGGAAGATGATGATCTGATTCCGAACTTCAAGGAAGAGTACAGCGCTTCCGATGAAGAGATTGAATCCAGCGGCTACTTCATTGAGGACGTCCCCGAAGAAGAGGATTACGCCATGGATGAAGAAGACGGAGAGGAGGAGTAACAGATGGCTTATCAGCAGTTTGAATCGATTCAAATCGGTTTGGCTTCCCCGGAGATGATCCGGGCATGGTCTCACGGCGAAGTGAAAAAGCCGGAAACCATTAACTACCGTACCATTAAGCCCGAACGGGACGGTCTGTACTGCGAGCGTATTTTCGGACCGACCAAGGACTGGGAATGCCACTGCGGCAAGTACAAAAAGATTCGTTATAAAGGCAAAGTCTGTGACCGCTGCGGCGTGGAAGTAACCCGCGCTAAGGTGCGTCGGGAACGGATGGGCCACATTGAACTGGCTGCTCCCGTTTCCCATATCTGGTATTTCAAAGGCATTCCTTCCCGGATGGGTCTGATTCTGGATCTGACCCCCCGGATTCTGGAAAAGGTGCTGTACTTCGGTTCCTACATTGTGACCGATCCGGGCGATACCCCCCTGCAGCGCTGCCAGCTCCTGAGCGAGCGGGAATACCGGGATTACCGTGAAAAATATGAAGATGACTTCCGCGCCGGCATGGGTGCGGAGGCCATCCAGGAACTGCTGCGTCAGATCGACTGCGAAAAGCTGGCTGTCCAGCTGAGAGAAGAGCTGGCAACCGCAAGCGGCCAGAAAAAGGCCAAGTTGGTCAAACGTCTGGAAGTTGTGGAGGCATTCCGTATCTCCGGCCAGAAACCGGAATGGATGATTATCAGCGTTCTGCCTGTTCTGCCTGCCGAACTGCGCCCCATGGTGCAGCTGGACGGCGGCCGTTTTGCCACCTCTGACCTGAACGATTTGTATCGCCGGGTCATCAACCGCAACAACCGTCTGAAACGTCTGATGGAGCTGAACGCTCCGGATATCATTGTCCGCAACGAAAAGCGCATGCTGCAGGAGGCTGTGGACGCGCTGATTGATAACGGCCGCCGTGGCAGAGTGGTGACCGGTGCAAACTCCCGCGCACTGAAGAGCCTTTCCGATATGCTGAAAGGTAAGCAGGGACGTTTCCGTCAGAACCTGCTGGGCAAGCGTGTTGACTACTCCGGCCGTTCCGTTATCGTTGTCGGCCCCGAGCTGAAGATGTATCAGTGCGGTCTGCCCAAAGAGATGGCAATCGAGCTGTTCCGCCCCTTCGTAATGAAGAAACTGGTGGAGGACGGCGTTGCAAATAACATCAAATCCGCTAAGAAAATGGTGGATAAGCAGCGTACCGAGGTGTGGGACGCCCTTGATGTGGTGATTAAAGAACATCCCGTTCTGCTGAACCGTGCACCGACCCTGCACCGTCTGGGTATTCAGGCATTTGAGCCCGTGCTGGTGGAAGGCCGTGCATTGAAGCTGCATCCTCTGGTATGTACCGCATTTAACGCAGACTTTGACGGCGACCAGATGGCAATTCACGTGCCTCTGTCCGCTGAGGCACAGGCTGAGGCGCGTCTGCTGATGCTCTCTGCCAACAACCTGCTCCGTCCTCAGGACGGTCATCCCGTTACCGTGCCTACGCAGGATATGATTCTGGGTGCTTACTACCTGACCATGGATCGTATCGGCAAGGCTGAAAAGGGCGCAGAAACGCTGTTTGTCACCGACCCCGGCGATACCGAGCTGCCTGCAAACGAGCTGTGCGACGGCGATGAGATTTACGAGGCCAACAAAAAGGCCAAGGAAGAGGGCAAGCGTCCTGCCGAATACAAATCCCTGCACTTGTTCCGTGATTTCAACGAGGCAATTATGTCTTACCAGAACGGCGATGTGGGCCTGCACGCTCCCGTGCGCGTCCGTGTCCGTCGGGAAATCAACGGCGAGATGTATCAGGGTGTGATCCAGACCACCGTGGGCAAGATTATCTACAACGAGCCCATTCCTCAGGATCTGGGTTACGTGGACCGCAATCCGGAAACCAACCCGGACCACTATCTGGATATGGAAATCGGCTTTACCGTCGGTAAGAAACAGCTGGGCAACATCATTGACCGCTGCATCCAGAAGTACGGATTCACCATTTCCGCCGAAGTGCTGGACAGCGTGAAAGCACTGGGCTACAAATACTCTACCCGCGCAGCAATCACCATCTCCGTGGCTGATATGACCGTGCCTCCCGTGAAGTACGAAATCATCGCAGACACCGAGAAGAAGGTTCTGGACATCGAAAAGATGTACAAGCGCGGCTTTATCACCAACGACGAACGGTACCGTTTGGTCATCACCGAATGGGAAAGAGCCACCAACGAAGTCGCAGACGCTCTGAAGGGCGGTCTGGAGGAGTACAACCCCATTAACATCATGGCAACTTCCGGTGCTCGTGGTTCTATGGCTCAGATTCGTCAGCTGGCTGGTATGCGTGGTCTGTTGGCCAACACCTCCGGTCAGGTCATTGAGATTCCCATTAAGGCAAACTACCGTGAAGGTCTGTCTGTTCTGGAATACTTCATTTCCTCTCGTGGTGCTCGTAAGGGTCTGGCTGATACCGCTCTGCGTACCGCTGACTCCGGTTACCTGACCCGTCGAATGGTTGACGTTTCTCAGGAAGTCATCATTCGCGAGAAGGACTGCGGCGCAACCGAAGGTATCATGGCATCTACCGTTTACGACAGAGGACAGGTCGCTCAGACCTTCGGTCAGAGCATTCACGGCCGTTTCCCCGTCAACGACGTTGTGGATCCCAAAACCGGCGAAGTGCTGTTCACCAGAGACGATATGCTCATGGAATCCGACGAGAAGCTGCTCACCGAGCACGGCATTACCCAGGTGGAAGTCCGCTCCGTTATGTGCTGCGAGGCTAAGAGCGGCGTCTGCGCAAAGTGCTACGGCATCAACCTGGCTCTGGGCCGCCCCGTCAATGCGGGCGAGGCTGTCGGCGTTATCGCTGCACAGTCCATCGGCGAACCCGGTACTCAGCTGACCATGCGTACGTTCCATACCGGCGGCGTTGCCGGCGGCGGTGGCGACGGTGATATTACCCAGGGTCTTCCTCGTGTCGAAGAGTTGTTCGAGGCAAGAAAGCCCAAGAAGATGGCAGTTCTGGCAGAAATCGACGGCAAGGTTACCATCGAGGAAACCAAGAAGGCTGCAATCTCCGCTGTCAACGTGACCAACCCCGTGGACGGCGAAGTCAAAACCTACAACATTCCCCACTCCGCACTGCTGGTGCATGACGGCGAGACCATCAAGAAGGGCACCCCGCTGTCTGCCGGTTCTCAGTACCCCAGAGACGTTATGCGGATTCTGGGACCCGAGGCTTGCCAGAACTACATCATTCAGGAAATCCAGAAGGTGTACCGTCAGCAGGGCGTAGATATCAACGATAAGCACATCGAAGTCATTGTGCGTCAGATGATGCGCAAGGTGGAAGTGGAAGATGCCGGCGACACCAACCTGCTCAGCGGCTCTACCGTTGATATCGGCGATCTGAAAGAGGCAAACCGCCAGATTCAGGCTCGGAATGAGGCCGGTGAGCGGAACGAACTGGGTGAGCCCCTGCGTCCCGCAACCTACGAGCAGCTGCTCATGGGTATTACCAAGGCATCTCTGGCAACCGAAAGCTGGATGTCCGCTGCATCCTTCCAGGAGACCACTAAGGTCCTGACCGACGCCGCCATCAAGGGCAAGGTTGACCACCTGACCGGTCTGAAGGAGAACGTCATTATCGGTAAGCTGATTCCTGCCGGCTCCGGTCTGCAGATGTATCGCGATTTCGAAACCGAGAAGGACGAAAGCATCTCCGGTCCTGCAGAGTTCGTGGATCTGTCTGTTCTTACTGGCAGAAACAACGCTCTGTAAGCAATCTGATATAAGATTTCAGCCGCTGCATTGAAAAATGCGGCGGCTGTTCTTATGAGTGAATATGCAGGATTTTGCCCGTTTTTTGAAAAAATGCCGGTGAAATGTAGTAAAATATCCATTCTGTGGGAAGAATATAAAAAGCGCGCCTATGACGGAGAAAAAACAGCCGCGATTCGTTTATTTCGTGACGGAAACGGCTAAAATTTTTTCGGGAGTTTGAAGAAAAAAACTTGACTAATTTTGGTGATTGTGCTAAAATTTCAGCTTGTACGGGTGTAGTCTGCTCGCGCAGTATTTCCGTGCGCTTTTTCCGAAGAAAATCGGAAAAAGAAACTTGATTTTACCGGAGAAACTCCGATAAAATAAATTCATATTTCTTGATGAAAGGAGGAAAACTATGCCTACTTTTAACCAGCTGGTGAGAAAAGGCAGAAAACAGGCTACCTACAAGTCCAATTCTCCTGCTATGCAGAAGGGTCTGAACAGCCTGAAGAACAAAGAGACGAACCAGTCCAGCCCTCAGAAGAGAGGCGTGTGCACCGCTGTGCGTACTTCCACTCCTAAGAAGCCGAACTCCGCTCTGCGTAAAATTGCCCGTGTTAAGCTGACCAACGGCTACGAAGTCACTGCCTATATCCCTGGTATTGGCCACAACCTGCAGGAGCACTCTGTTGTTCTGATCCGCGGCGGCCGTGTCAAGGACCTTCCCGGTGTTCGTTACCACATCATCCGCGGTACTCTGGATACCCAGGGTGTTGCAAACCGTATGCAGGCTCGCTCCAAGTACGGTGCAAAACGGCCCAAAGCCGGCAAGAAGTAAGATACCAACAACATGCCCTGTTGTTTATTCATATATAATATAAGGAATAAACCCCGGGGCGCAAACGGATGCTGATTGCATTCGAGTACCTATGAAATCATTTTTGAATGAAGGAGGGAAGTAATAGTGCCCAGAAGAGGTAACGTTCCCAAAAGAGAAGTGCTTGCCGATCCCGTATATAACAGCGTTCTGGTGACCAAGCTGGTCAACAGCATCATGCTGGACGGCAAGAAGGGTGTTGCTCAGAAGATCGTTTACGGTGCTTTTGACATCATCAAGGAGAAGACTGACAGAGATCCTCTGGAAGTGTTCACCGAGGCTATGAACAATATCATGCCTGCCCTGGAAGTGAAGGCCCGCCGTGTGGGTGGTGCTACTTATCAGGTTCCCATTGAAGTGCGTCCCGAGAGACGTCAGACCCTGGGTCTGCGCTGGCTGACCATGTTCGCTCGTAAACGTGGCGAGAAGACCATGAAAGAGCGTCTGGCAGGCGAGATTATGGACGCAGCTAACGGTACCGGCGCCGCTGTCAAGAAGTGTGAAGATACCCACAAGATGGCAGAGTCCAACAAGGCTTTTGCTCATTTCCGCTGGTAATTCTTCTCAGAAACAGGAAACAGAAGATTTTGAATTTCCGGCGGTTACGCCGGGTATCAGGAGTTACAATTCATGCCAAGAGAGTATTCACTTGAAAACACCAGAAACATCGGTATCATGGCCCATATCGATGCTGGTAAGACGACGACCACCGAGCGTATTCTGTACTATACCGGCGTCAATTACAAAATTGGCGAAACCCATGAAGGCACTGCCACCATGGACTGGATGGCACAGGAGCAGGAGCGCGGCATCACCATTACGTCTGCTGCTACGACCTGCCACTGGAAAGGCCGCCGCATCAATATCATTGATACCCCGGGCCACGTTGACTTCACCGTTGAGGTCGAACGTTCTCTGCGTGTGCTGGACGGTTCTGTGACCGTTCTGTGCGCAAAGGGCGGCGTCGAGCCTCAGTCCGAAACGGTTTGGAGACAGGCAGACCATTACAAAGTCCCCCGTATGATTTACGTCAACAAGATGGACATCATGGGCGCTGACTTCTACAATGTTCTGGACATGATCCATGACCGTCTGAAGTGCAACGCTGTTCCCATTCAGCTGCCCATCGGCGCTGAAGAGGGCTTCAAAGGCATCATCGACCTGGTGGAGATGAATGCCGACGTCTACTATGACGACCTGGGCAAGGACATGCGTGTCGAGTCCATTCCCGAAGATATGGTTGATCTGGCCAATGAGTATCGCGAGAAACTCATGGACGCTGTCACCATGTTCGACGATGAACTGATGGAAATGTATCTGGAAGGCGAAGATATCCCCACGGACCGTATCCGTGCTATCATTCGTCATGCCACCGTGAACAACGAGATGGTTCCCGTTGTCTGCGGCACTTCCTACAAAAACAAAGGCGTGCAGAAGCTGCTTGACGCCATCGTGGATTATATGCCCAGTCCTCTGGACGTGCCCCCCATCAAGGGCACCATTCCCAAGACCGACGAAGAGGCAGAACGTCCTTCCGATGACAACGCTCCCTTCTCCGCACTGGCCTTTAAGATCATGACTGACCCGTTTGTGGGTAAGCTGGCATTCTTCCGCGTGTACTCCGGTCAGCTGGAGGCTGGTTCTTCCGTTCTGAACTCTACCAAGGGTAAGAAAGAGCGTATCGGCCGTATCCTGCAGATGCATGCAAACCACCGTGAAGACATCGATCATGTCTACTCCGGCGACATTGCAGCAGCTGTTGGTCTGCGCAGCACCACCACCGGTGATACCCTGTGCGACGAGAAGGATCCCATTATCCTGGAGTCTATGGAGTTCCCCGAGCCCGTTATCCGCGTGGCTATCGAGCCCAAGACCAAAGCAGGTCAGGAGAAGATGGACGTCGCTCTGCAGAAACTGGCAGAAGAAGACCCCACCTTCAAAACCTATACCGACGAAGAGACCGGCCAGACCATCATTGCCGGTATGGGCGAGCTGCATCTGGACATTATCGTAGACCGGATGCTGCGTGAATTTAAGGTTGAGGCGAACATTGGTAAGCCTCAGGTTGCTTACAAGGAAACCATCACCAAGACCGCTATTCAGGACGAGACCTACAAGCGTCAGTCCGGCGGTAAAGGTCAGTTCGGTCACGTCAAGATTCAGGTCGAGCCGAACGAGCCCGGCAAGGGATACGAATTTGTCAACGCCATCACCGGCGGTGCAATTCCCAAAGAATATATCCCCAGCGTCGATGCAGGTATCCAGGGTGCAATGCAGGCCGGTATTCTGGCTGGCTTCCCCGTGGTTGACGTGAAAGTCACCCTGCTGGATGGTTCTTACCACGAAGTCGACTCCTCCGAAATGGCATTTAAGATTGCCGGTTCCATGGCATTCAAGAATGCTTGCGCAAAAGCAGGCGCAACCCTGCTGGAGCCCATCATGAAGGTTGACGTCACCGCCCCCGATGATTTCATGGGCGACGTTATGGGCGACATCAACTCTCGTCGTGGCCAGGTTACCGGCACCGATATCCACAATGGTACCGCTATGGTCCATGCGGAAGTGCCTCTGGCTAACATGTTCGGTTATGCAACTGACCTGCGCAGCAAGACGCAGGGCCGTGCAAACTACAGCATGGAGCCCCACAGCTATGTGGAGCTGCCCAAAAACCTGCAGACCGCTATTTGCGGCGAGCGCAACAAGAACAACTGATTGGTGACAATCCGTTCAAAACCTTAAAAACTAAAATTATTTTAGGAGGAAATTATCATGGCAAAGCAGATGTTCAACAGAACCAAACCCCATGTCAATATCGGCACCATCGGTCATATCGACCACGGCAAGACCACTCTGACCGCAGCTATCACCAAGTATCTGTCCCTGAAGGGCCAGGCTGAGTACGAGGACTACTCCTCTATCGATAAGGCTCCCGAAGAGAGAGAACGCGGTATTACCATCAACACCGCTCACGTTGAGTACGAGACCGACGCTCGTCACTACGCTCACGTTGACTGCCCGGGCCACGCTGACTACATCAAGAACATGATCACCGGCGCTGCTCAGATGGACGGCGGCATTCTGGTTATCGCTGCAACCGACGGCCCCATGGCTCAGACTCGTGAGCACTTGCTGCTGGCTCGTCAGGTTAACGTTCCTTACATCCTGGTGTTCCTGAACAAGTGCGACCAGGTCGACGATGAGGAGCTGCTGGAGCTGGTTGAGATGGAAGTTCGCGAGCTGCTGGACCAGTACGGTTTCCCCGGCGACGAGACCCCCATCATCAAGGGTTCCGCTCTGAACGCTCTGATTTCCGAGTCCACCGATCCCGACGCTCCCGAGTATGCTTGCATCAAAGAGCTGATGGACGCTGTTGACACCTGGATCAAGACCCCCGATCGTAAGGCTGACCAGCCCTTCCTGATGCCCATCGAGGACGTGTTCACCATCTCCGGCCGTGGTACCGTTGTTACCGGCCGTGTGGAGCGTGGCGTCGTGAAAGTCAACGATAAGGTTGAAATCGTTGGTATTAAGGACACCCAGGAGACCGTTGTTACCGGTACCGAGATGTTCCACAAGACTCTGGAGTACGCAGAAGCTGGCGATAACGTTGGCTGCCTGCTGCGTGGTACCGCTAAGAAGGACGTTGAGCGTGGTCAGGTTCTGGCTGCTCCCAAAACCATTCATCCCCACACCAAGTTCGTGGGCCAGGTTTACGTTCTGTCCAAGGACGAAGGCGGCCGTCACACCCCCTTCTTCAACAACTATCGTCCTCAGTTCTACTTCCGTACCACTGACGTGACCGGCGTCATCACTCTGCCCGAAGGCACCGAGATGTGCATGCCCGGCGATAACGTCGACATGAAGGTTGAGCTGATCACCCCGATCGCAATCGAGAAGGGCCTGCGTTTCGCTATCCGTGAGGGTGGCCGTACCGTTGGTTCCGGCGTTGTTATCGAAGTCGAAGAGAAGTAATTGACCCTAAAAAAGGCCGCTTTCGGGCGGCCTTTTTGTTATATTTGGAGGAATGTAAGATGATTATGGTTTTTGCGGAAGGCAAGGTTCCCGGCAATCAGCGGGAGGCTTATCTGAAAGCGGTTGCGGAAAGCGGAGCTGTATTGACCGTCCGGCAGGAAAAGGGCTGCCTGCGGTATGATGTGTCTGCCTCTGCATCGGATTCCGACACGGTTTATATCACGGAGTCGTGGGAGAATTTCAACGCTGTGCGGGAACACATGACCGGTGACGGCATGGCGGCATTGAATGACATCAACGCAAAATTCTTTGTGGCATACGCGGCGTCCCTCTATCAGGCATCCCCTCTGGGCTAATCAAAAAATGTGGAAAACCTGCTGTCCGGTGCGAATCAGACAGCAGGTTTTCCACATTTTACCGGAGAGAGTGCATAAAACCGTCCAATGCAGCGGTATGTAAGTCTCCGCCGATGACCCGATTTCTGCAAGTCAGCAGGCAAGCCAGAACATCGTCGGCGGTGTTGGGATAGTTGATAACGGAAAAGGTGTAGACGACGATTTCCTGACCCCGATGTTCCCGTAAATCATAGCCTTGGTCCAATTGGAGCTGATTGTATGTGTCCAAGGTCCGGTCGAAAAAATCCGGAAGAACGGTGGATTGCACCTGCCCGGATTCCCGGTCCACCTGCCAGCCGATGCGCTCCAGATAGTCCGCAGCCTCCTGCTGACAGCTGACGCGCTCCAAGGCTGCGGTCCGGCGAATTCCGCTGAGCACCACCATGAGACACAGCACCGCCGCAACGGACAGCACAATGCAGACGGCGGATTTTCGGGTCAATTTCCAAGTATGCGGTTCCATAGGCAAATCCTCCCGGGTTGTTTCTGATGAAGTGTATTCAAAATGCTGCTGGGATATGCTATACTGTGAACAACGAAACGGGGGAAAACCTTATGAAACGATTGGACAAAATCCTCAGCGATGCCGGCGTAGCAGCGCGGCGGGAGCTGAAAGGCATCATCAAAGCGGGGCGCGTCACGGTGGACGGTGTTGTAGTCCGTGAGGCGGACCGAAAAATCGATGAAACCACGGCGGTTATCACCATGGATGGGGAGCCCATTGCGGCGGAAACGCTGTTTTACTATATGATGAACAAACCGGCGGGGGTGTTGACCGCCACGGAGGACCGGGAGCAGAAAACGGTTTTGGATTTGCTGCCGAAAAATATTGTGCGGCAGGGCGTTTTCCCCGTGGGGCGGTTGGATAAGGACACAACGGGACTTTTGCTGCTGACCAATGACGGCGATTTTGCCCATCAGGTGGTTGCGCCCAAATCCCATGTTGCAAAAGTCTATGAGGCACGGACAGATGGGATTGCCGACGAAAGCGACGCCCTGCGTTTTCGGGAGGGCATTGTCCTGCGGGACGGCACAAAATGCCTGCCTGCGGCCCTGCGATGCACCGGAACGGACATTTGCTACGTGACCGTCATGGAAGGAAAGTATCATCAGGTGAAGAGAATGCTGGCTGCCTGCGGAAAACCGGTTCAGACGCTGTGTAGGCTGTCCATCGGGCAGTTGGAATTGGACCCGGCATTGGAACCCGGGAGTGTCCGTCCATTGCGGGCAGAGGAATTGACGGCTGCGCTGACAACGATCGATTTGTAACAATTCTACAATTTTGAAACCCATGATTTTACATCAGAAACAAGGGTTGGAATGAAATATACAAAAAAACAGCAAAAAAATATTGAAATTTGGACAAAAATATTGTATTATGAAATGCACAATGAGTTAGAGCGCATTTAGAGATATACCGTAAGATGGAGTGGGAGGAAATGTTATGTCAAACAGAGTGTTCCAGAGCGTCATCAATCAGATGAAAGACGCCACGGACCGTCAGGTTGGCGTGATTGACGACCAGGGCTACGTGGTCGCATGCAATGAACTTTCGATGATTGGAACACAGTTGAACGATATTCTTGAAGTCAACGGCGAAGTGACCGATCAGGTGATTGTTTTGCCGGAGAGAACGTATCGTTTGCTCGGCGCAATGGGTTCCCGTTTTGAGTATGCCGCATTCGTCAAGGGAAATGACCAGATGGCTGCGTCTTTGTGCATTGTCATGGGCGTTGCGCTGAATGAGGCAAAAATCAATTACGAGGAAAAATACAATAAGGCAACATTCGTGAAGAATATTATTTCCGATAACATTCTTCCCGGCGATGTGTACGCAAGAGCAAAGGAACTGCGGTTTATCACGGATATTCCCCGGGCTGTTATGCTGGTGCAGCAGGTAGACCGGACGGACGTGATGGTGCTGGACGTGATTCAGCGTCTGTTCCCGGATAAGCAGTCTGACTTTGTGTTCAGCGTCAGCGAGACCGATATTGTGGTCATCAAAGAACTGGCAAACGGCGACGATGTAGCCGCTGTGGAGGAGCTGGCGCAGCAGATTGAAAACGCGGTGCGCTCCGAGCTGATGGTGAAGGTCATCATCGGCATCGGTACGGTAGCCGGACATCTGCGGGAGCTGGCAGACCGCTATAAAGAGGCGCAGGTTGCCATTGAAGTGGGCAAGATTTTCGAGCCGGAGAAGAATATTATCCGCTATGAGAATCTGGGCATCGGCCGTATTATTTATCAGCTGCCCATCACCCTGTGCGAAATGTTCCTGTCCGAGGTGTTCAAGAAGAACCCCATTGAATCTCTGGATGCGGACACATTGGATACCATTAACAAATTCTTTGAGAACAATCTGAACGTTTCCGAAACGTCCAGAAAGCTGTACGTGCACCGCAATACGCTGGTTTACCGTCTGGAAAAAATCAAAAAGCTGACGGGTCTGGACTTGCGGGAATTCGACCACGCCATCGTGTTCAAGGTCGCGATGATGGTCAATCGTTATCTGGAATATCAGAACGCTAAATAAGTTCCCAATCCATAGGAAAATACGGGCCACGGCCCGTATTTCCATCTTTAGCATTCTTTTGGGAACGGGCGTTTTTTGATAGAGCCTTTCGGAGCTGCGGTTTCCGTTTGGCGGTTCGGTGTTCTTGGAGTGCCGAACGAAATAATTTTGGAGGTAAGCTTATGCTTCAGATGAGTGAAGTCCATAAGGTGTATGAGAACACCGGCTCGGAAGCGCTGAATGGTGTGGATATTACCATCAACGACGGCGAGTTTGTGTTTCTTGTGGGACCTTCTGGATCTGGCAAAACAACGATCATCAAGTTGCTGACCGGTGAGATTCGGGCAACTTCCGGTATGATTGTTGTCAACGGATTTGATCTGCGGGCGATTAAGCGGCGGAAAATGCCGAAGTATCGCAGAACACTGGGCGTTGTGTTCCAGGATTTCCGGCTGATTGACAAAATGACGGTTTATGACAACGTGGCTTTTGCCATGCGTGTTGTGGGCGCAAAGAAAAAGGACATTGCAGAGCGTGTGCCGTTTGTGCTGAATCTGGTGGGACTGGAAGGAAAAGAACACCGGTACCCCAGAGAGCTGTCCGGCGGCGAACAGCAGCGTGTGTCCATTGCCCGGGCTTTGGTGAACAACCCCAGTCTGATTATTGCAGACGAGCCCACCGGCAACCTGGACCCGGCCCGCAGCCTGGACTTGATGCTGCTGCTGGAAAAAATCAATGCTTTGGGCACTACCGTGCTGGTTGTAACGCATGAAAAGGAGCTGGTGAATGCCTTCTCCAAGCGCGTGATTGCAATTGAGGACGGCAAGGTCATTGGCGACGGAATGGATGGGTATTACGCATATGGGACTGAATAATTTTGGATACCTCACCAAAGAGGGCTTTAAGGGCATCTTTAAACATGGTTTCATGTCCTTTGCTTCCGTGACCATCATTATGGCTTGCCTGATTATCATGGGCATTTTCAGCCTGCTGGCACTGAACATCAACAATATCATTTCCGAACTGGAAAAACAGAATGAAATCGTTGCATTTGTGGACGAGAACTACACGGAGGCGCAGGCACGGGACCTGAAGAATTCCGTTCTGTCCATCGACAATGTGGAATCCGTGGAATTCGTGACCAGAGACGAGGCCATGAAGACCTTTGAGGAAGATTACGAGAACGGTCTGTTCGATGAAATCGATTCCTCTGTATTCCGCGACCGGTATGTGGTGCATGTGGCAGACATTGCCAAAACCGAGCAGACGCAGAAAGAACTGATGAACGTGGACGGCATTGTGAAAGTCAATGCCCATCTGGAATATGCCAACGGCTTTATCCGGGTGCGGAACGTGGTGAGCGTAGTTTCCGCAGCTCTGGTGGCAATTCTGGCTGTGGTGTCTCTGTTCATTATGTCCAACACCATCAAGCTGGCAACCTTTACCCGCCGGGAAGAAATCGCTATCATGCGTATGGTGGGCGCAACCAATGCCTTTATCCGGATGCCCTTCATCATTGAGGGTCTGATTCTGGGTCTGGTCGGCGGCGGTCTGGGCTTCCTGTGCGTGTGGGGCTTGTATGAGGCGGTTTGCAAGAACCTGCTGTCCGGTGTTGTGGGCGGCATTATTTCCATCGTGCCCTTCGGCATGGTGATGTGGCCGATGCTGGCTGTGTTCCTTGGCGTCGGCGTGATTATCGGTGTTTTCGGAGGTAATATTGCAATTCGCAATTACCTGAAGGTCTAAGGAGGGCCGAACGGTGAAGAAAAGAAAGGCGTTTGTGTCGATTATTGCCGCGTTGCTGGCAGGATTGATGCTGTTTTCTCTGGTTTTCTCTTCTCTGGGCGCCGTGTTTGCCTCGGCTGCGTCTCAAAGCGATTTGGACGCACTGGAACAGCAGAAAACCGAATTGAGCCGGAAAAAGCAGGAAAAGAAATCGACGCTGAACACACTGAAAGCGCAGCAGGCGGATTTTATGACCCAGAAAGCGGCGCTGGACGAGCAGAGCACGCTGACCCAGCAGGAAATCAACGTCATTGAGGAGCAGATTCAGGCTTGCAATGATATGATTGCGGAGAAGGAATCCGAGGCGCAGGCTGCTCAGGAATCGGCAGACGCGCAGCTGGAGCTGTACAAAGATCATCTCCGGGCAATGGAAGAAAACGGAACGTTCAACTTCTACCTGTCCGTTCTGTTCGGCGCAAAGAACTTCAGCGACCTGCTCAGCCGGATGGATATGATTTCGGAAGTCATGGAAAATGACCAGGCGATCGAGGATTCCTACAAGCAGGCCCGGGATTTTGCGTTGGACGCCAAAGCGGAATACGAGGATTCCAAGGCAGAATTGGGAGAAAAGCAGACCGAGATGCAGAGTCAGATTCAGCAGCTGAAGGAAGAAATTCAGCAGGCGGGCAATATGATCGTCAGCTTGCAGAATGATATCGACGCTTACACGGCAGAATATAATAAGGCTGCTGCGGACGAGCAGGCGGTGAATTCTCAAATCAGCACCATCACGCAGCAGCTGAAAGCCCAGGAAGAGGCCAACAAAAAGGCCAATGAAACCTCCGGAACCAATACGCCGGTGACTCCCGGCAGCACGCAGGTGACGGGTTCCTTTGTCTGGCCCTCGGCCAACAGTACTTACGTAACGTCCAAGTACGGTTATCGGGTTCATCCCATTTTCGGCACCAAGAAATTCCACTCCGGAATTGACATCGGCGCCGCCTCCGGTACGGCTGTTTTGGCAGCTGACGGCGGCACGGTTTCCGTGGCAACCTACAGCTCTTCCTACGGCAACTACGTGATGCTCTACCATGCCGACGGCACCACGACCCTTTATGCACACATGAGCTCTCTGGCGGTCAGCGCCGGACAGACCGTGTCTCAGGGCAGCACCATCGGCTATGTGGGCGAAACCGGTTGGGCGAAAGGCCCCCACCTGCACTTCGAAGTGCGGAAGGACGGCGCAACGTTGGACCCGCTGGCATATTTCAGCAATTACAGTTTGGCACCTGATGCTTAATTAGGCGCCGGTATCGGCAACAAGGCGCGGCGAATCTGGTGAAACAGAGAACGCCGCGCCTGCTTTTATTTCCGGTTCTGGTACCATCGCTTGATGAGGGCAGACACGCTTGACAGCGCGCCTTTTCGGCGCTTTTTGCCCTTTTCGCTTTGGCGGGCGCCAGCCCGCCTGCATCTAAAAAAACAAAAATCACTCGAAAATCCATCGCTGTCAGGTGCGAAACAGTTTTGCCAGAGCGGAAATGTGTTCAGACGAGAAAAGACCCGCAGGGAATACTGCCGTATTGTCAAGGGGCTTGACGAAGTATGAGCGCATTTCCGCCTGTCAAAACCGCGTTTGCCCTCATCAAGCGATGGTATAAGAAACGGAAATCGGACCTTGGCTCTTGGAGGAAATATCTTGAAAGAAAAATGGAACAAATTTTGGGCAAAGCAAACCACTTACGACCATGTTCTGCTCTCCTGCAGTATTACTATGTTGGCAACGGTGGTGATTTTGCTTGGCGGCATCACCATTGCCGTGGGGGGATTTCATAACCTGACCTATCTGACCAAATACGTGCAGATGCTGTCCATTGTAGAGCATACCTACATCGGCGACGCGGATCTGGAAACGGTGACGGACGCGGGATTTTCCGCCATGGTGGATTCCTTGGGAGACCGATGGAGCTACTATATGACCCCGGAGGAATACGAGCAGTACAAGGACCACAGCGCCAACACCTACTCCGGCATTGGAATTACCTTGCAGACCGATGAAAACGGGAATCTGGTGGTTCTGGACGTTCTGAAGGACTCTCCGGCGGAGCAAGCGGGCATGATCCCGGGATTGGTGCTTACTGCGCTGAATGGGGAATCGGTGGAGGGAAAGACCACCCAGGAACTGGGCGAGGCAATCCGTTCCATGGAGGGAGAATTTGTCCTGACCGCCAAAACCCCGGAGGGTGAGTCCAAGGACTTCATGGTTCAGCGGGCGTCCATTTACAGCAACCCCGTGTCCTATCAGATGCTGGAGGGCAATTTGGGATATATCCGGATTAAGAACTTTGACGACAAGTGCGACGAAGAAGCGGAAAAAGCACTGGACGATTTGATTGCCCAAGGCGCGGAGGGCTTGATTTTCGATGTGCGGGATAACGGCGGCGGCTACGTGACGGAGCTGACCAAGCTGTTGGACCGTTTGCTGCCGGAGGGAGAAATTTTCGTCAGCGTGAACGGAAAGGGAAAGGAAACCGTTACCACCTCCGATGCAGATTGCGTGGATTTGCCCATGGTGGTGCTTGTGAATGGAAACACCTACAGCGCGGCAGAATACTTTGCGGAAACACTCCATTATTACGGCGCAGCGGCTACGGTGGGCGAGCCGACCACCGGAAAAGGCCGGAGCCAGATTACCTTGGTACTGGCAGACGGCAGCGCGGTGCATATTTCCAGTCGGCGGTATTTGACCCCGGATCGGGTGGATTTGTCGGAAATCGGCGGCATTGTGCCGGATATTACGCTGGAAAAGGGAGAAGATGACGCGCAGCTGGCCGCTGCCAAGGAATTTTTGTTGACACAACGATAAGATGTCACTATAATATTTTTGGTATTTTATAACCAAACCGGCGAAAACCAGGAATCAAAACGATTGTAATAGATAAGGAGACAAGTGAATGGCTGTCGAAAAGTTTAAAATGAGTCAGGAGCGGTATGACCAGCTCAAGGACGAACTGCATTACATGGAAACCGTTCGGGAACGGGAAGTTGCAGAGCAGATTAAAGAGGCTCGCTCTTTCGGTGACCTGTCCGAGAACAGCGAATACGATGAGGCAAAGGCAGAGCAGGGCAAGCTGTACTCCAAGATTGCCGAAGTGAAAAATCTGCTGGAGAATGCAGAGATTGTGGAAGTGGAAGTGGTTGCCAAGGGTGTTGTAGGCATCGGCAGCAAGGTCCGCGTGTTGGATATGGAAGACAATTCCGAAACCGATTTCCAGCTGGTCGGCTCTCAGGAGGCAAACCCCATGCAGGGCAAGATTTCCGATGACAGCCCCATTGGCAAGGCTCTGATGGGCCACAAGAAGAACGAAGTGGTGACTGTGGAGGCTCCTGCCGGCTCCATGAAGTTTAAGATTCTCTCCGTGGAGAGCAACTGAAGGGAATAGAGAAACATGAGTGAAGAAATCAAGAACGAAGAGCAGGAGCTGTCTGAAATCCTGCAGGTTCGTCGGGATAAGCTGAAAGCACTGCAGGACGAGGGTCGCGACCCCTTCCAGCAGACCAAGTTTGTCCGCTCCGCATGGAGTTCTGAAATTAAGGGCGACTACGAGGCATTTGAGGGCAAAACGGTTTCCGTTGCCGGCCGTATCATGTCCAAGCGCGGCATGGGCAAGGCCATCTTCTGCCATATTAAAGACGATAAGGGTCAGCTGCAGCTGTATGTCCGTTCCGACGCCGTGGCTGCACAGGAATTTGCCGATTTCCGTAAGTACGATATCGGCGACATCATCGGCGTGACCGGTTATGTGTTCAAAACCAAGACGGAAGAGATTTCCGTCCACGTGGAAAAGGTGACGCTGTTGTCTAAATCTCTGCGCCCCCTGCCGGAGAAGTTCCACGGCATGACCAACGTGGAGCTGAAATATCGTCAGCGTTACGTGGATCTGATTATGAGCGACGAGACCCGCCGCAATTTCGAGGTTCGCACCAAGTTCATCAGCTATGTCCGGAGATTTTTGGACAACCGCGGTTACATGGAAGTGGAAACTCCGGTGCTGAACACCATTTCCGGCGGCGCAACCGCCCGCCCGTTCATCACCCACCACAATACGCTGGATATTGATATGTATCTGCGCATTGCAACGGAGCTGAATCTGAAACGTCTGATTGTGGGCGGCATCGAGCGCGTGTACGAAATCGGCCGTATCTTCCGGAACGAAGGTATGGATACGAAACACAATCCGGAATTTACCACCGTGGAGCTGTACGAATCCTACGCAGACTTCAATGACATGATGGACCTGTTTGAGGAACTGCTGTCCGGTGCTGCTATGGAAATTCTGGGCACCTATGACATTGAGTGGCAGGGCGAGAAAATCTCTCTGGCACCCGGTTTCCGCCGCATGACCATGGCTGAGGCGGTTAAGGAATATCTGGGCGTGGACTTCATGGCCATTGATTCCGATGCAGAGGCTGTGGCTGCTGCAAAGTCCGTGGGCGTGGATATGGACGGCGTAGAGCCCACTTGGGGTCACGCACTGTACGAGTGCTATGACCAGAAGGTGGAAGAGAAGATGATTCAGCCGACGTTCATCACCATGCACCCGGTGGACGTATCTCCCCTGGCAAAGCGCAGCCCCAAAGACCCGCGTCTGACCGAGCGGTTTGAGCTGTTCATTTGCCGCAGCGAAATGGGCAACGCATTCTCCGAGCTGAATGACCCCATCGACCAGAAACAGCGGTTCCAGAAACAGGTGGAGCTGCGCGCCGGCGGCGACGACGAGGCAGGCATGATGGACGAAGACTTCATCAATGCACTGGAGTACGGTATGCCTCCCACGGGTGGTTTGGGCATCGGTATTGACCGCTGCGTTATGATGCTCACGGGCAGCGACTCCATTCGTGATGTCATTCTGTTCCCGACAATGAAACCCCTCGATGATGTAAGCAAGAAGAGTGGTGCAAGCGCAAACGCAGAGCCCACTGTTGCAGCGGCTCCGGTTGTGGAGGAAAAAATCGATTTTTCCAATGTTCAGATTGAGCCGCTGTTCCAGGATCAGGTGGATTTTGACACCTTCTCCAAGAGCGATTTCCGTGCCGTGAAGGTGAAGGCTTGCGAGGCTGTGAAGAAGTCCAAAAAGCTGCTGAAGTTCACTTTGGACGACGGAACGGGCACAGACCGCGTGATTTTGAGCGGTATTCATGAGTATTACGAGCCGGAAGAGCTGGTTGGCAAGACTTGCATTGCCATCACCAACCTGCCCCCCAGACCTATGATGGGCATTGATTCCTGCGGTATGCTGATTTCCGCCGTGCACCACGAAAATGATGAGGAACGTCTGCACCTGCTGATGGTGGACCCCCATATCCCCGCCGGCGCAAAGCTGTATTAAGATAGTTTCTTCACTCAAAAAGGGAACGGATTTCATTGTCGGAAAAATGAAATCCCGGGGATTTACACCAAACTTACACCAATTGGTGAAAAAACGGTGGTAAGATAACCTCATTCGCACAATTGCAAATAAAAATGGGCAGTCCGTTTGGATTGCCCATTTTTCATAGGAAATTGAATGTTCAAGACCTGCCCCGGCAGGTCTTTTTTATTCATCTGTTTCAAATAACGTTTCGACTTCTGTGGCATGAGAAAAGAAATCAATTTGCTGTGTACCGTGGGGCATTCTGACGATTACGTCAGACTCCGATTTTACCGGCATGTCCAAAATTTTCCTTGCGTGATGGAATGGCTCGTGCTATTATAAAAGTGTAATCGCAAGTGCAATTAAGGGGGCTGATCATTTTGCCAAGAGGAAAACTGTTAAACGGACTGGTGACCCAGCAGAAGGTGCTGCGGGCGGCGGTAACGCTGTTTCTGGAAAACGGCTACACGAAAACCACCACCGGCGAGATCGCAAAGGCGGCAGGCATCGGACAGAGCTCGTTCTTCCATGTTTTTCCCAGTAAGGAGGCGCTGCTGCTGGAATTGGTAAAGCGGATGTTCAGCGGGCAATTCGCTCTGGCGGGGCAGTACGGCGGGGAACAAGACCCTGTGCTCCTGTACGCCGTGGAAACAGCCCTCCAGCTCCACATCGCCGAGCTGACCGAGCCGCTGCGGGAGCTGTATGTGATGGCATACTCCCTGCCCTCCAT
>CAKTAK010000019.1:0-37235 GCA_934527315.1 uncultured Oscillospiraceae bacterium | reverse complement strand
GTTCAAGCATACTATTCCTCTATCCTCCATCAAAAATTTTCATCGAATTTATCGCTGAGGTCTTTTTTGATTACCAATTTGGACTCCTCATGGCGGAGCAGCCGGCCGATGTTTTCATGGTGCTTGACAATCACAAGCACCGCTATCACCAAGGCAATCCCGGCACATTGCAGACCATGACGGGTCAGCAGCGCGGCAATGGGGAAAAATGCCGCCGTGACCACAGAGCCCAAAGACACATACCGGGTAGCCGCAATGATGCCAAAAAACAGAATGGCACACAGAATCCCCATACGCCAGTCAATAAAGAACAGCGCAATTCCGGCGCACATTACACCCTTACCCCCCCGGAACTGATAAAATACCGGGAACATGTGTCCTATAACCAGACAAAGGTCTGCAAAAAACATACCGAAATCCGATGCATCGAAAAAGCTCATGAGCAGGCGGCCCAGCAAAATTGCAACCGCCGTTTTTCCGATGTCGATACCAATCACAAAGGCAACGCCTTTTACCCCATAAATTCGGTAAAAATTCGTCAGTCCCGCATTATGGCTGCCGTAATTTCGGATATCATCATGAAAAACAAGATTAGAAGCAATGATCGCACCATTCAAGCTGCCCAACAGATAAGAGACAACCGCCGTAACGACCAAGGCGAGAATCCGCATTATTCCTTATCCCCTTTCTGCCGGATGACAATCCGAATGGGAGTGCCCTCCAAGCCAAACACGGAACGAATCTGATTTTCCAGATATCGCTGATAGGAGAAATGGAACAACTCTCTGCTATTGCAGAAAATTACGAAGTTGGGCGGCTTAATGCCGGTCTGCGTCATGTAATAAATCTTCAGCCGACGGCCCTTATCTGTAGGCGGCTGCACACGCGCCTGGGCATCTGCCAGGACGTTGTTCAGCATACCGGTGGAAATGCGCATATTGCTCTGATCGTTGACGAAGTTAATCAGCTCAAAAATCCGATTGGTCCGCTGACCGGTCAGTGCAGAGATAAACAGAATGGGTGCATAGGTCATAAAGCCCAGATCCCGCTGAATATCCTTGCGCATAGTGTCCATGGTCTTGGAGTCTTTTTCCACCAAGTCCCATTTGTTTACCACGATGATAGAGGCTTTACCCGCCTCGTGAGCCAAGCCGGCAATCTTGGTATCCTGCTCGGTCACGCCCTCCCGGGCATCAATCATAATCAAGCAGACGTCTGCCCGTTCGATGGCCATCTTTGCCCGCATGACGGAGAACTTCTCCACCCGGTCATCCACCTTGGATTTCCGGCGGATACCGGCAGTATCAATAAAAATGTACTTGCCAAATTCATTTTCAAAGCGGCTGTCGATGGCGTCGCGGGTGGTACCCGCCACATCACTGACAATCACCCGTTTCTCGCCCAGAATCAAGTTGGTCAAAGAGGATTTGCCCACGTTGGGCTTACCAATCAGCGCAACTTTGATGCAGTCGGAATCGTCCTCTTCCTCTTCCTCCGGCGGGAAATAGCTGACGCATTCGTCCAGCAAATCGCCGGTGCCATGGCCATGCACAGCGGATACCGGAATGGGGTCTCCGCAGCCCAGAGCATAGAACTCGTAAATGGTGGGGTCAATCGTACCGGTGGAGTCTGCCTTATTCACGGCCAGCACCACAGGCTTTTTGGCACGGAGCAGCATACTGGCCACTTCTTTGTCCGCTGCGGTTACACCGGTGGTCAAATCGGTCACCAGAATCACCACGTCCGCAGACTCAATGGCAATCCGCGCCTGCTCCCTCATGAACAGCAGGATTTCGTTGTCCTTGGTCGGCTCAATACCGCCCGTATCCACCAAATCGAACACACGGCCGTTCCAATCACATTCCTCATAAATCCGGTCACGGGTCACACCGGGGGTATCCTCAACGATAGAAACCCGTTTATTGATCAACTTATTAAACAACATGGACTTGCCCACGTTCGGACGTCCAACAATCGCAACAAGGGGTTTTGACATCTGCGTTCGCCTCCTTTGTTTCTCAGCATTCGTCACCCAGCATGGCAAACAGCAGCTCCGCGCCGTCCTGCGGGACCTGCACAACCTGCACCTGCAAGGCTTTTTCTACATCTTCTACTGTGTAATCATCCAAAAAGACCGTCTCTCCGTGGCGGAGCATATTGGTGGGAATCAGCAGACGCTGCCCCAAGTCCTTTCCTTTCAGCTGACCGATAAGGTCCTGTCCGGTAATCAGACCCGCCACATTGATATCGTGTCCAAAAAAATCATTTTCAATTGCAAAAACCCGTCCTTTTATTTTAGCACACTTTTCCATGGCTGTCATCAAGAGTTTTTGCAGATGGGGTCCTGCCGCCATACCCGTGGCAATTGAAAAAGGTACACCGTCCCCTTCCGAGGCGTCTACCATCTTCAGTGCCGTGTTAAATTCCACTTCCAACAGCCGCAGCATACCCACGCCGTTGTCCAACTGGATATAATCTTCATAGTATGCGTCTTCCGGCAGCGGGCGGCCGGCTTTCAAATAAAACTCATCGGAGCAATACACAATGCGGCTGCCATAGTACTCCAGACACTGCGCCGCAAAATGCTCCACCAAGTCAATGGTTTTTCCGGCGCCAACCGGGTCAAACACCTTCAAAGGCGCCAATCCTGCGCGGTATTTCGTCAATCCCACCGGCACCACAGCCACACTGCTCACCTGCGGGTAAAAGGCTGCCAAATCATGGATTGTGTTCAGCAGCTGCTCCCCGTCATTCAATCCCGGGCAGCAAACCACTTGACAGTTCATAGTGATTCCGGCATCACTGAGCTTTTTGATACGCTCCAGAATATCCTGGGCAGCCAGATTTCCCATTAGGTCCGCCCGCAATTCCGGATTCGTTGCATGCACAGACACGTTCACCGGACTGATTTTCAAATCACAGATACGCTGCAATTCCCGGTCGGTCAGGTTCGTCAGGGTAATATAGCTGCCGGTCAAGAAACTCATGCGGGCATCGTCATCTTTGAAATAAAGAGATTTCCGCATGCCCGGCGGCATCTGGTCCACAAAGCAGAACTTACAGTTGTTCGTGCACTCCATGGCGCAGTCCATCAGATAATCCTCAAAGTCCAGACCCAAATCCTGTCCGTTGGGTTTCCGGACGTGAATCTTGCGCACGTCTCCTTCGGGAGATTCCAGCTCTACAATCAGATTGGAATCGTAGGAATAGTACATATAATCCAATACGTCATGGATTACATTGCCGTTAATGGAAAGCAAACGGTCACCCGGGTGTGCCTTTCCCCGGAGCGCGCTATGAGCGGAAACTTCTTTAATCACGGAATGACTCATCCGAATCACCTCTTTCTTTTCCGTAGATAGCAAAAGAAGATGGCCGATGACCATCTTCTCAAGCTACTTTTTTACTTAGTCGACGTTGAGGACGACACGGCCATTGTATTTGCCGCAAGCTTTGCAAACGCGGTGAGACAGTTTATATTCGCCGCAGCTGGGGCACTTTACGAGACCGGGCTCCTCCAGCTTCCAAGTGGAAGAACGTCTCTTGTCTCTTCTCTGACGAGATACTTTACTTTTAGGGACAGCCATCGTGACACCTCCTGATCGTTCAGCTGTTTTGAGCAGCTATCATTAGTCTTCCTTTTTATCCAAAAGCTGCTCAAGCACAGCCCATCTTGGATCTACCTGTTTTTTGCATGTGCATTTCTCATAGTTGAGATTTGCACCGCAGCCGGCACAAAGTCCGGCGCAATCCGGCTTGCAGAGAACCTTTGCATCCATATCCAGCATAAAGCACGTATACAGAACCTCGTCCAAGTCGATTTCATCATCTTCCATTTGGAAGAGATCCTCTTCAGACGGATCCGTTGCAATGCCTGCACGGACGGGCACAATTTTCTCCCGGTCGAATTCCGTTCCGCACCGATCGCAGATACAAGTCATTTCTGCCTTGATGCTGCCCTCGATGGTAAGAATTCCTGCAGTATTAACCACTGTGCCCTCTGCCTGAATGTCTCCATTGTACCGCAGTACAGACGGAGTCTCCAAACCCTCCGGCGAAATGATGCAGGTGAACGGTAAACGACTGCCGGGAACTTCAATGATTTCGCGTAAGTTTAGTTTCATAAAATTCAATCCCTCACACAGTCGCTAAAGTATTATAATAGAAAACGTTGCCATTGTCAACTATGATTTACAGAAAAATCTGTGAAATCTTGCCTATGATTCTACCGCGCATTGGTCAAAAAGTCAATAACCATTCGCGCAGCCGGAAGAATTTGACCGAACGGGCTGTAAATCAATTGACAGAATCTATTTTATCTCGCATAATAGACGGGAATTGGAGGCTGAAAAACCTTGAAAGAAATGACAATTGCAAAAAACGATGCCGGTCAGCGATTGGACCGCTTTGTGGGAAAAGCCGTTCCCCTTCTGCCGGAATCTCTGCTGCAGAAATATATCCGGCTGAAACGAATCAAAGTAAACGGAAAAGGCGCCAAACGGGATTATCGTCTGAATCAGAACGATGTGATTCAGCTCTATATCAATGATGAGTTTTTCGAGAAACCCCGGGAAGAAAATTCTTATCTGAAAGTTTCCACGCCACATTTAAATATAATATACGAAGACGAAAATATCCTTCTGGCCGACAAGCGCCCCGGTGTGCTCTGCCACAGCGCCGGACAATGGGATTATAACACGCTGATTGCAAATATTCAGGCCCATGCCTATCAAAGCGGCGAATGGAAACCGAAAGAGGAACATTCCTTCGCTCCCGCACTGTGCAACCGCATCGACCGGAACACCGGCGGCATTGTCATTGCCGCTAAAAATGCGGAATCTTTGCGCATCATGAATGATAAAATTAAAAACCGGGAAATTGAGAAATACTATCTCTGTGCCGTTCACGGAACACCGAAACCGTCTTCCGGCACACTGACCGGATATTTGTTCAAAGACGCCAAGAAAAATCAGGTTTATGTCCGCCATCAGCCGGAGCCGGGGGCAAAGCTGTCTCAGACCAAATATCAGGTGCTGCAATCCCGAGACGGTCTGTCTCTGGTGGAATGCGAGCTGCTCACCGGACGGACTCACCAGATTCGCGCCCAAATGGCTGACGCAGGCTGGCCGCTGCTTGGCGACGGAAAGTACGGCAGCGAGCGCAGAAATAAAAAATATGGGGAGACAGACGGTCAGGCGCTGTACTCCTACCGCTTGATTTTCAAATTCACAACCGATGCCGGAATTCTGAATTATCTGAACGAAAAAGAGTTTTCTGTTCCCGAAACGGATATTGATTTTGTAAAAAAATACTTTACATGAAAGAATCCTGTTGACTTTTTTCTATAAAATGTTATTCTTGTCTCAATACTTGGAGAGGGGGAGGATAATGTCAAAAGAACTGATTCGTCTCGCCGAATGTGGAATGAGATTCGACGGCGAGACGGTACTGCATGATATTAATCTCTATATTAACGACAGCGAATTCCTGACACTGCTGGGTCCATCGGGCTGCGGCAAAACAACAACCTTGAAAATCATCGGTGGATTTTTAACACCTACTCATGGTGATTTGTTGTTTGACGGCGTCAGAATCAACGATGTGCCGCCCCATAAGCGGCAGGTCAACACCGTATTCCAGAAATATGCATTGTTTCCTCATCTGGACGTATACGACAATATCGCCTTCGGACTGCGGCTGGTCCGCCCGAAACTGAGCAAACAAGAAATTGAGAACCGCGTACTTGAAATGTTGGACGTGGTTTCTTTGCGCGGTTTTGAGCATCGCAGCGTTACAGCATTGTCCGGCGGTCAGCAGCAGCGTGTTGCAATCGCCCGGGCTTTGGTGAACCGTCCGAAGGTCCTTTTGCTGGACGAACCGTTGGGCGCATTGGATTTGCGTCTGCGGAAGGATATGCAGCAGGAGCTGAAACGGATCCAGCAGCAGATGGGAATCACTTTTATATATGTCACCCACGACCAGGAAGAGGCGCTTGCCATGTCCGACACCGTGGTTGTCATGGATTCCGGCCGAATCCAGCAAATCGGCAAGCCGGAAGATATTTATAATGAACCGAAAAATGCCTTTGTGGCCGACTTCATCGGTGAAAGCAACATCGTGGACGGCTATATGCGCGAGGACTTTGTGGTGGAAGTCAACGGACGGAAATTCCAGTGTCTGGATAAGGGCTTTGCCCCCAACGAACCCGTTGACGTTGTCATTCGTCCGGAGGACATTGATATTGTGTCTCCGGAAGAGGGCAAGCTCATCGGCACCGTTACCAGCGTAACCTTCAAGGGCATGATGTATGATATGATTGTGGACTTCCGCGGTTTCAAATGGCTGATTCAGACAACGGACTTTGTGCCCGTTGGCGCAAAAATCGGCATCAAGATTGACCCCGACGGATTCCATATCATGAAAAAAAGCCAGTACTCCGGTATGTTCGGCGACTACAGTTCTTATAGTGAAGAATACGAAGAGCTGTCCGATGTGGAGTATGACGAATCCGAAGCCCTTGCCCATGAGCATGAGGTGGCAGCCGATGAAACCTAAGTATTTAGCGTTCCCGTATGTCATTTGGATGGCGCTGTTTGTGGTTGCGCCGATTTTCTTTGTGTTGATGTACGCATTCACCACGAAAAACGGCGGATTCACTTTCGAAAACTTCCAGAATATGCTCAACTATTCCGGTGTGTTTATCCGGTCCTTTCGTTTGGCTCTGATTGCAACGGCTGTCTGCCTGCTGATTGCTTATCCCTTTTCCTGCGCTTTGGCAAAGGAAAGCGCTCGGTTTCAGCGGGTAACCATTCTGCTGATTATGCTGCCCATGTGGATGAACTCCCTGCTGCGTACCTATGCTTGGATGTCCATTCTGGAAAAAACCGGTCTGCTGAATCAGCTGCTGACACTGCTGCATCTGCCCACGGTGAGCATTATCAACACGGAAACCGCCATTGTCATTGGCATGATTTGCGATTTCCTGCCGTTTATGGTGCTGCCGATTTACTCCGTAATTACAAAAATCGACCCGTCTTTGATTCAAGCTGCGGAAGATTTGGGCGCAACCCCGTCTGAGGTGTTTCGGAAAGTTGTTTTCCCCTTGTCTTTGTCCGGCGTTCTGTCCGGCATTACCATGGTGTTTGTCCCCGCTGTGAGTACCTTTGTTATCTCCCAGCTGCTGGGCGGCGGAAAGAACTTGCTGTTGGGTGACTTGATTGAAATGCAGTTCCTTGGCACTGCATATAACCCCTATCTGGGTTCTGCCATTTCCTTTGTGATGATGATTATCGTCCTGCTGTGCATGTGGATTATGAATAAATTCGGTGCCGGCGAAGAACAGGCGGTGATGCTATGACAAAACGTCACGTTTCCGGAAAAATTTTGATGTATCTGGTGCTGCTGTTCCTGTATCTGCCGATTTTCGTGCTGATTGTGTTCTCTTTCAACGCATCGAAAAGCCGCAGCATCTGGAACGGATTCTCTCTGAAATGGTATGAAAAGCTGTTCGGAGACGCCCAGATTCTCAGCGCGCTGACCACAACATTGGAAGTTTCTTTCCTGGCAGCTGCGCTGGCAACCATTCTCGGCACTTTCGCCGCCATCGGTTTCTTCTATATGAAACGCCGTTGGCGCGCGCCCTTGATGGCCATCAACAACATTCCCATGACCAACGCCGATATTGTGACCGGTGTGTCCATGGCATTGCTGTTTGTATCTGCCGGTTCCCTGCTGAACTTTAAGCAGGGATTCGTGACCATGCTGATTGCCCATGTCACATTTAACGTGCCTTATGTCATTCTGGCCATCATGCCGAAGCTGCGGCAGATGGACGGCAATTTGGTCCACGCTGCGGAAGATTTGGGCTGCACTTGGTTTCAGGCATTCTACAAGGTCATCATTCCCGAAATCAAACCAGGTATCGTCAATGGTGCAATCATTGCCTTTACCATGTCCATTGATGACTTCGTAATCAGTCTGTTCACCGCAGGTTCCAAGGTGCAGACCTTGTCTATGGCTATCTGGTCCATGACGAAGAAGAACGTCACCCCGGAAATCAACGCAGTGTCTACCCTGCTGTTTTCTGCAGTGCTGATTCTGCTGGTTATCATCAACCTCCGGGAGATTCATCAAGAAAAGAGGCAGGCGCAGGAAGCTGCCGCCCTGAACGGTTAAACTACTACAATTAATTTATTACTAAAGGAGACTTACTGCATTGAAAAGATTCATTTCCGTCACTCTGGCACTTTCCATGGCCGCAGGTCTGTCTGTTGGCTTGACCGGCTGCGGTAAAAAATACGACAGCGAAATCAGTGTATACAACTTCGGCGAATACATCGACGAGGATATTCTGGAGCAGTTCAGCGAGGAATACAACATTCGCGTGAACTACAAGACCTACGATACCTGCGAGGCAATGTACTCCGTCATGAAAAACGGCGGCGCCGATTACGATGTCATCATCACCTCCGATTACATGATCGACCGCATGATCAACGAGGATATGCTGGAAACCATCGATACTTCTTCCATGGAAAACTACAGCAAGCTGTCCGATGATTACAAAAATCTGGCTTATGACCCCGAAAGCAACTATTCCGTGGTTTACATGTGGGGCACCGTGGGCATGATTTACAACACCGCCGAAATCTCCGAGAATCTGGACAGCTGGGCTGCTATGTTCGACGAGAAATACTCCGGCAACATTCTGATGTTCGAATCTTCCCGTGACGCTATGGCAATCGCTCTGGAGTATCTGGGTTACAGCGTGAACACCACCGACGAGGCAGAGCTGAAAGCCGCTTACGAGCTGCTGGAGCAGCAGAAACCTCTGGTGCAGGGTTATTTCCAGGACCAGATGTACTCCAAGCTGGAGAGCGGCGAGGCTACCATCGGCGCTTACTACGCAGGCGACTATCTGATGATGCTGGAAAACAATCCCGATTTGAAGTTCGTGTTGCCGAAAGAAGGCTCCAACAAGTTCTTTGACGCTATGGTCATTCCCAAGGGTGCCGCCAACAAGGACGATGCACAGAAGTTCATCGACTTCATGTGCCGTACCGACATCGCAGAGGCGAACATGGAGGCTACCGGCTACGCAAGCCCCAATCAGGAGGCATGCGATGCAGCAGCCGCTGAGATGGACGATTACACGAAGAGCGTGATGTTCCCCTCCTCCGAGCAGCTGGCAAAATGCGAAGTATACACCAACCTGCCCGAGGCAACTCTGGAGCTGTACGATAAGTACTGGGTAGACCTGAAGTCCTGAGTTTTCACACAATGAATCCTTTTAACAGTGCCGAGAGCAAACGCTTTCGGCACTGTTTTTATATCCCACACACAACATAAAAAATCGGTAGAACCCACAATGGATTCTACCGATTTTCTGTTTATGCTATGTTTTAAAACAAGGTCATCTGGCTGGTGTCGGGCAAATCGCCCAACGCGCCCATATCTTTCAGAACCTGCAAGTGCGTCTGAGAGACCTTCGGGCAAGCCGCAGAGAGTTCTTCTATGGACACAAAGCTTTGTCCGTTCTGCGCCGCAGCAGCAAGGTCATAGGCCGCAGCCTCACCCAAACCGCCAATGGACACAAAGGGTGCCCGGAGGTGCTTGTCATCCACAATCAAGAATTTGGTGGCGCTGCTTTCCGATACGCTCATCGGTGCAAAGGAAAATCCACGGAGATAGAATTCGTACACGCACTCCAACGTGGTCAATGTATCATCTTCCGTTGCGGAGGTCTGCTTGTTCCGCAGCTCGGTGATTTTCGCCTTGACCTTATCGATACCTTGGGTCATCAGCTCCGCATCAAAGCTGTTTTTCTGACTGCGGCGATAGAAATAAGCCGCATAAAATGCCAAGGGATAATGAACCTTGAACCATGCAATGCGGAATGCCATCATCACGTAAGCCACTGCGTGTGCTTTCGGGAACAGATAGGCAATCTTCCGGCAGGACTCGATATACCAATCCGGAACGCCCTCTTCCCGCATAATAGCCTCTGCATCACCGGGGAACGAGCCGCTCTTTTTCACCTTGCCTTTTCGCACAGCCTCCATAGTCTTAAATGCCAGACTGGGCTCCATGCCTTTTTGAATCAGATACAGCATGATATCGTCACGGCAGCAGACGCATTCGTTAACCGTTGCAATGCCGTTGACTACGATGTCGTGGATATTGCCGTTCCACACGTCCGTACCATGGGCCAGACCGGCCAGACGGACCAAGGTATCAAACTGTTCCGGCTGGGTATCCACCAACATGCCCCGGGTAAAGCCCGTTCCGAATTCCGGAATTCCCAAGGTACCGGTTTTTCCTACGATGGGATCATCGTCCGTCAAGCCAAGGGGCGCCGGAGATTTGAAAATTCCCATAGTTTCCGGGTCGTCCAACTGAATGGTCTGCGCGTCCACTCCGGTCATATCTTCCAGCATACGAATCATAGTGGGGTCATCATGACCCAGCTCGTCCAACTTCAGCAGGTTGCTTTCCATGCAGTGATATTCGAAATGCGTGGTCATAATGCCGCAATCCGGGTCCTCTGCCGCCCACTGAATGGGGCAGAAATCCGTAACTTCCTTATCCTGCGGAATGATAACCAGACCGCCGGGGTGCTGACCGGTGGTGCGTTTTACACCCACGCAGCCCTTTGCCAGACGGTTTTCTTCCGCCTTGGTCACCTGCATATTATGCTCTTCCAGATACTTTTTCGCCATGCCGTATGCGGTTTTATCCGCCAGCGTACCGATGGTACCGGCTTTGAACACATGGTCTGCACCGAACAGCTCACGGGTATAGTTATGGGCGTTCGCCTGATATTCACCGGAGAAGTTCAAGTCAATATCCGGCGTTTTTTCGTTGCCGGGGAATCCCAAGAACGTTTCAAAAGGAATGTCAAAGCCGTCTTTTCGGTACTTTGTTCCGCAAACGGGGCAATCTTTATCCGGCATATCCGCGCCGCAGCCGTAAGAGCCATCGGTAATGAACTCCGCATTTTTACAGTTGGGACAAATGTAATGGGGCGGCAGAGAGTTTACCTCCGTAATACCGGACATATATGCCACAATCGAAGAACCGACACTGCCTCGGCTGCCCACCAGATAGCCATGCTCCAAAGAGTTCTGCACCAGTTTCTGGGCGCTCATATAAATGACGTCATACTCGTGGTCCAGAATGGTTTTCAGTTCCGTATTTACACGGTCCGTCACAATGGAACTGGGATTGTCACCGTAAATACGGTGCATTTTCTCCATGACCAGACGTTCCAGCTCTTCCTTGGAGTTTTCAATCTTCGGCGCAAACAGGTCCTTGGGCAGTAATTCAAACTCTTCCACTTGGTCGGCAATCCACTGGGGATTGGTAATCACCACTTCCCTGCACAAATCCTCGCCCAAATAGGCAAATTCCTTCATCACCTCGTCGGTGGTGCGGAAATAAATGGGCAAATCCTTATCCGCATCGGAGAACTTCTTGGAGGAAAGGAGAATTTTCCGGTAAACCTCGTCTTCCGGGTCCAGGAAATGGACATCGCAGGTGGCTACTACCGGTTTGCCCAGTCTCTTGCCGATGGAAATAATTTTCCGGTTGAATTCCTTCAATTCCTCTTCGCTGTGGACCGTTCCGTTTTCAATGAGGAATCGGTTGTTGAACAGCGGCATGATTTCCAGATAATCGTAGAAATCCGCAATCTCTTCCAATTCCTTGTCCGTTTTTCCCCGCAAAACCGCGTCATACAGCTCACCCGCTTCGCAGGCGGAGCCCACGAAAATGTTCTCCCGGTACTGCTGAATCAAGCTGCGGGGCATGGTGGGGTGCTTTCGGCTCTTATTGTAATGGTCAATCATGGAAGAGGAAATAATCTTATACAGATTTTTCAGACCCGCCTTATTTTTTACCAACAGACAGATGTGCCGGGTCTTTCCGATGTCCAGACGGTGCAAATCCGACACCGCGGCATTGATATCGTTCACGGTTTTCGCGCCGCGCTCGGCAAGCATGGGGATAAATTTATCCATAATCCGCGCCACTACCGCAGCATCGTCATACGCCCGGTGATGATTGAAATCCGGCAGTTTCAGCTTATGAGAAACCACATCCAGCTTAAACCGTTTCAGCTCCGGCAGCAAGCACTGGGAAAGCACCAATGTATCCATAACCACCGGACGGAAGGGAATGCCCGACCGCTTGCAAGCCTCACGCATAAAGCTGCTGTCAAAATCCGCATTGTGGGCAATAATCGGCCGGCCGTCCACGAATTCCAGAAACCGGCGCATGGCCTCGTCCTCGTCCGGTGCGTCCTTGACGTCTTCATCGGTGATACCGGTCAAGCGCTTGATTTCCGCCGGAATGGGCATATGCGGATTCACAAAGCACTGGAAATTCTGTTTGATTTCCCCGCCTTGGAACAAAATAGCGCCGATTTCGGTCATGCGGTCATGAATGGGGCTCAATCCGGTAGTTTCAATGTCGAATGCCACAAACTCCGAGGTCAAAGGCAGATTGCAATCCCCTTTCACCGGCTGCTTGATGTTCATGTCATCTACATAGTAGCCTTCTACGCCGTAAATAATTTTTACGCCGTAGTCTTTGCCCGCATGCCACATATCCGGGAACGCCTGCACCACACCGTGGTCCGTCACCGCAATGGCAGGCATCCCCCACTCTGCGGCGCGTTTCACCACTTCTTTCGGCTCGGTCAGCGCATCGGTATTGGAAAACCGGGTATGCAGATGCAGTTCAATATGCTTTTCTTCCGCGGTATCTTTCCGGCTCTCCCGCTTACTCTTCCAGACGTTCTTGGGTTCCAGCACCATATCTTCTTCATACTTGCTGTAACTCATATATCCGGTTACGGTGACGTAATCACCCTCCCGAATTTTATCGACCACCTGTTTTTCTTCCTCGGATTTCAGAAATTTGCTGCATCGCACAGACCCGGTATAATCCGTAATATCAAACGTCAGAATGGTCGCATTCCGCTTGGCAATGTCTCGCGACTCCACAAAAAAGATTTTGCCGCACACAACCACATTGCCGGAATCCGGGGTCAAGTCGGCAATCGGCATTGCCGCTTTCACGGCAACCTTGCGGCCCATAAGCACATCGCCGCTGCCGCCATTGCCGCCTTTTTCATTCTCTTTCGGGTAAGACGGGTGAATGGTCACCCGGCGCAGACCGTAATCCTCGGCAATCCGAGATTCCACCGCGGTAAGCTCCGCTTGCGCCGGCGCCCGGGTAAAGTCCGCCTGAATCTCCATGAGCATTTCGCTTTTGGTAATCAGCACCTCGCTGACCGTTGCTTTGCTCATGCCGCCGCACAAATCGTCCATGCTGCTGCAGCCGGGAAAAATATCAAAAAACGGTACTTTCGCCATGAAACTTATTCGCCCTTCTCAATCATCTCAATCAGCGCGTCGCACAGCCGATCTTCCGGTACCCGTGCAACGATTTCGCCTTTTTTGAACAGCATACCGCAGTCCTTGCCGCCGGCAATGCCGTAATCGGCCTCCCGCGCCTCTCCGGGGCCGTTCACAACGCAGCCCATGACAGCCACGGTAATATTCTTTTGAATCTCCGTCAGGCGCTGTTCCACCTGATTGGCCAGAGAAATCAAGTCAATTTCCGTTCGACCGCAGGTCGGGCAGGAAATGAACCGTACACCGCCGGTACGCAGCCCGGCTGCTTTCAAAATGGAAACTCCGGTACGCACTTCCTCCACCGGGTCCCCGGTCAGAGAAACGCGAATGGTGTTGCCGATGCCCTCGCACAGCAGCGTTCCGATGCCCACGGCAGACAGAATGGTGCCGTTATGGACCGTTCCGGTTTCTGTTACACCCAAGTGCAGCGGATAGGGAAATTCCTCTGCCGCCAAACGGTACGCGTCAATGGTCAGCGGCACGGAAGACGTCTTCAAAGACAGGCAGATGTCATCAAAATCAAAACGATGCAGCTGCGCCACCTCGTTCCGGGCACTTTCCACCATAGCCTCCGCCGTGGGACGGCCGTATTTCTCCAACAATCCTTTTTCCAGACTGCCGCCGTTTACACCGATGCGGATGGGAATTCCCTTCAGCCGGCAGGCATCTGCCACCGCCTTCACATGGTCGGCGCTGCCGATGTTGCCCGGATTGATGCGCACCTTGTCTACGCCGCGGGCCACAGCCTCCAATGCCAGACGGTAATCAAAATGAATATCCGCTACGATAGGCAGCGGAGAACGTTCTTTAATATCACTCAGAGCACGGGCGGCGTCCATATTCGGCACAGCCAAACGGACAATATCGCAGCCGGCAGCAGCCATTGCGCTGATTTGCCGGAGCGTTCCGTCCACGTCCCAAGTTTTTGTGTTGCACATGGACTGGACCGTAACCGGGTTTTCCCCGCCTACGGCCACACCGCCCACGTGAATGACTTTTGTTTCGTTCCGTTTCATATTTTCACCCTACGATTCTTACAACGTCATTGAACATCACGTACACCATGAGTACCATGAGCAATGCCAGAAATGCGGAGTTGACGTATCCTTCGTATTTCGGGTCCACTTTATGACCCATCAGTTTTTCAATGGGCCAGAACAGCAGCAGGAAGAAAATCCGTCCGCCGTCCAATGCCGGAATCGGCAGCAGGTTCATCACAGCCAGGTTGATGGCAATAAAGGCCGACAAATACGCCAAATTCAAAAAGGCATTGTAAATCGATCCGGATTCCTTGCCCACATCGTTCATCAAGCCGACGATGCCGACCACACCGCTCAAATCCTTTACCCCGTAGGTACCGGAAATCAGCTCCGCCAGACTGGACCAAACCGCCCGGACAAAATACAAGGATTGATACCATGCATATTGCAGCGTCTGCACCGGACCCTTTGCCATTTTTCCGAATTGGAATCCATACAAGGGGTTCTTCTCCCCCTCATACTGTCTGGTTTCCAATGTCATATCGGACAGCAGCACCTGTTTCCCGTCCCGTTTTACCACAATGTCATGGGTCGAGTCGCCGTTATTCAGATACACCGACACGTCGCTTGTAGTGTAAATGCGGTGGCCGTCGATTTTCCAGAACACATCGCCCTGCTGCAAAGCCGTTTCGCCCTGATAGGGGCAGCCGTCCATAAACCCGGTAATTTCCGGAATCTGCACGGACGCGCAGGAAAAGACCACGATAATCAGCACAAGTCCCAGCAAGAAGTTCATGCCGGCGCCTGCAACCAAAATCAAGATTTTTTTCAATCGATTCTGGTTGGTAAAGGCCCGCGGGTCATCGGAATCGCTGTCCTCCCCTTCCATGGCGCAATAGCCGCCGATGGGCAGCAAGCGCAGAGAATACAACGTCTCCTTGCCCTGCTTTTTCAGCAGCGCCGGACCCATACCGATGGAAAATTCCAGCACCCGCACACCGCAGAGCTTTGCCGTCATAAAATGGCCGAACTCATGAATGGCAATCAGAATACCGAAAATTAAAATGGCAATGATGATATACATGCGTTAATAATGCTCCCTGATATATGCGCGGGCAGCCTGGTCTGCCCCGAGAATTTCTTCCAGATTCGGATTCCGAATCAGCTCCACGTGGTTCAATGCCTGCTCCACGCTGCGATAAATGTCATTATAACCGATTTCATGGTTCAGGAATTTGGCCACCGCAACCTCATTGGCTGCGCTGAGCACGGTCGTAGCCGTACCGCCGGTTCGAGCGCACTGCAATGCCAGAGCAAGGCAAGGCAGTTTCTTCAAATCCGGCTCTTCGAAGGTCATTTTCCGCAGCGCCGTGAAATCCAAATGCTCCGATGCAGAGGCTTTCCGCTCCGGCCAAGTCAGCGCCAGCTGAATGGGCAGACCCATATCCGGCACACCCAACTGAGCAATCACAGAACCGTCTACCAGCTCTACCATAGAGTGTATGACGCTCTCCGGGTGAACGATGATTTGAATTTCATCCGGGGTGCAGGAAAACAGATGCATCGCCTCAATGAATTCCAGACCCTTGTTCATCATGGTGGCGCTGTCCACGCTGATTTTGGCGCCCATGCTCCAGTTGGGGTGTTTGACAGCCTGCTCCGGTGTGATGTTCTCCAATTCCTCCACGGATTTTCCCCGGAACGGACCGCCGGAGCCGGTCAGCAGAATCTTATGCAGCTCCGACCGGTCCCGACCGGTCAGACACTGGAAAATTGCGGAATGTTCCGAGTCTACCGGAAGAATTTCCGCTCCCATTTTTTTTGCGCGGTCCATTACAATAGGTCCGGCGCACACCAATGTTTCCTTATTGGCCAGGGCAATTCTCCGTCCGGTATCAATGGCAGCCAACGTGGGTTTCAGACCGATTGCTCCGGACACAGCCGTTACAACGCAATCCGCCGTAGGCACTGTTGCCGCGGCAATCAGGCCCTCTTCCCCGGACAGCACCGGAATTTTCAGGTCTGCAATCCGCTCCCGCAGCGCTGCAGCGGCGTCTTCATCAAACACCGCAACCAAATCCGGCCGAAACAGACGCGCCTGCTCCTCCGCCCTGGCAATGTCTTTCCGGACGGAAATGGCCTTTACGGGAATATGCAGGTGCTGCGCCACCGCTGCCGTCTGCCGACCGATGGAACCGCTGGAACCCAAAATAGAAATTGCTTTTACCATGTTCGTTACCTCACAGAATTGCAGGAACCCACATCAGCAACAGCTCAATCATCGGAGCGATGAAGAGCATACTGTCAAAGCGGTCCAAAATGCCGCCGTGACCAGGAATGATGTGGCTATAATCCTTCACGCCATGGAGACGTTTGATGGCGGAGAACGCCAAATCGCCCAGCTGTCCGGCCAAGCTGCCGAGGAAACCGTAAATTGCCAGAATCAGGAAATTTACCGTCAACCCGCTGAGTTTCAGAATCAATCCGTACACCAACATCAGCACAATGGCTGCCGCAAAGCCGCCAATGCTGCCCTCGATGGTCTTTTTCGGAGAAAGTGCCGGTGCCAGCTTGTGCTTGCCCAGATACATACCGGCAAAATATGCGCCGGAATCGCTGGAGAATGCCGCAACCAAGGGCAGCAGCACAAAGACCGGGCCGTGCTCCATCATCTGCAGACGCACCAGAGAGGTGAACAGCATGGGCAGGACAAAGCCCGCAAACACCACCAAGGTCACCGGTGTAAAGTCCATGCGGTTCTCGCCGCGGAAGGTGAGCATCAGTTCACAGAACATTACCACAACCAGCGCCCACAGCACAAACCGCTCCACCAGTTCGTAATGACCCAAACTGGTCACCAGCGGCAGCAGAAAAGCGCCCGCGCAGGCATAGCCCACCATGCGTTTCGGCAGGTCCGGCATCACACAGCGCAGCAGCTCCCATGCACCGATGGCAGCCACAGCACCCAAAACGGCACCGAATACCCAAACCGGTGCAAAGAAAATAATCAGAACAATAATGGGAATCGCAACAACACCCACAAGTACGCGCGTTTTCAAGTTTTAATGCCTCCATATCTACGGTCACGATGCTGATACACCGCAATCGCACGGTTAATATCCTCCGGCGTAAAGTCCGGCCACAGGGTATCCGTAAAATACAACTCCGAATAGGCCGACTGCCACATCAGGAAGTTGGAAAGCCGCAGCTCTCCGCCCGGGCGAATCAGCAGGTCCGGGTCCGGAATTCCGGCCGAGAACAGATAGCGGTTGAAACTCTCTTCCGTCAGTTCCTCGGCTGTACCGTTTTTGTATTCCTCGGCATATTTCCGAATGCCGCGAAGAATTTCATCACGACCGCCGTAGTTCAGACAGATGTTTACCTGACAGCCCTCGTAATGCTTGGAAATGTCCCGGGTCCGGGCAATCAGCTCCTGCAGTTTCGGGCTCAAAACCGTGGTATCCCCGAAAAATGCCATTTTTACGCGGTCCTTCTCCATTTGGTCAATGGCCTCATAGAGATACTTTTCCAGCAAGGACATAATGGTGTCCACTTCCTGCTGGGGCCGTTTCCAGTTTTCCGTGGAAAAGGCATAGACCGTCAGATATTCCAAACCGATTTCCTTGCAGTAGGTGGCAATTTTCCGAAACGTCTCTGCCCCCGCTGCATGGCCCGCCGTTCTGGGCAGACCGCGCTTTTGCGCCCAGCGTCCATTGCCGTCCAGAATAATGGCAATGTGGCGGGGAAGGTTGTTAAAATCAACCTTCTCCGCCTCCGCTGTTTTTTGTTTTTTACCAAAGAACAAACTCATACTCTATGCCGCCTGAATCAGATCTCGAACAGCTCTTTCTCTTTCTTTTCGGACAGAGCTTCCACTTTCTTGATGTAATCGTCGGTCATCTTCTGGATGTCCTTTTCAATGCCCTTGTAATCGTCTTCCGTGATTTCGGAGGCCTTCTGCTGTTTCTTGAATTTCTCCATTGCGTCACGGCGAATGTTCCGCACGGCAACCTTGCTTTCCTCGCCGTACTTCTTCACCTGCTTTGCCAGCTCTTTACGGCGCTCCTCAGTCAGCTGCGGGAACACCAGACGAATCACTTTGCCGTCATTCTGGGGGTTGATGCCCAAATCGGACGACAGAATTGCCTTTTCAATTTCTCTGAGCACGCTGCTGTCCCAAGGCTGAATCATCAGCGTTCTGGGGTCGGGCACAGAAACGGATGCCACCTGCTGAATGGGCGTGGGAGAACCGTAGTACATCACCTGAATCTGGTCCAGAACGCCTGCGTTGGCGCGACCTGCGCGGACAGTTGCAAACTGCTGCTCCAGATACTCCACGGTTTTCTGCATTTTGTGTTCAAATTCCTTATAATCGGCCATTTTGATATCCTCCTAAAATAGTTTGTTTTGTATGCCGGCTCAATTGGTCACAGAGGTGCCAATTTTGTGTCCGCAAACGACGCGAACAATATTCTGGGGGTCTTTCAGTGCAAACACTTCCACGGGCAGGTTGTTTTCCATTGCCATGGAGGTGGCTGCGGTATCCATAACGGCAAGATGCTTTGCCAGCATCTCATCGTATGTAATCGTGTCATACTTCACGGCGCCGGGGTCTTTATTGGGGTCTGCGGAATACACGCCGTCAATATTCTTTGCCAGCAGAATTGCCTCTGCATCGATTTCCAATGCTTTCAGCACACCTGCCGTATCGGTGGTGAAATAGGGATTGCCGGTGCCGCAGCCGAAAATAACCACGCAACCGTCATTCAGATGGCGCACAGCCTCTTCCTTGCTGAATGCCTCGCCGAACCCATGCATGGGCACAGAGGTCATCACCCGTGCGTCCACGCCGTTCTGCTCAAACACATCGCACAATGCCAGTGCGTTCATCACCGTTGCCAGCATACCCATGTGGTCTGCCCGGGAGCGGTCCATATAGCCCTCACCGTTTTTCACGCCGCGCCAGAAATTGCCGCCGCCGACCACAATGCCGACCTGCACACCCTTTTCCGTGCATTCTTTAATTGCCAGGCAGACTTCCTTCATCACTGCGAAGTCCAGACCTGTTCCCTTATCTCCGGAAAGTGCCTCTCCGGACAGTTTCAGCAAGACACGATGATAAACCGGTTTCTCCTGTGTCAATGCAATCAACTCCTTTATCTGTACTCTCATGCGCCCCGCCGGCGCCGCGATCCCATAGTGACCGCAATTTTAATCGTACCTATTCTACCACAGAATTCGCTCGTTGCAAATGACAAATTTCTTAACTTGTAAAGTTTATAATTCCGGTATGGAAACAATTTACATAGACAGCCTATTTTTGATCAATTTCATCATTGACTATCTGCTGCTGTTATGCTCTGCAAAGGTAGCCTCTGCCCGGGTATTTCGCGTTTGGATTGCGTTGGGCGCGCTGTTCGGGGCGCTGTATGCCTGTGTCTGCATTCTCCCGGGTTGGGAGCCGGTCAGTCACCCGGTCATAAAATTCTGCGCCGGGGCAGCCATGTGTCTGATTGCCTTTCACAAGGAAACGCAGCTGCTGCGGTGTACCCTGATTTTTCTTCTGACCTCAGCGGGATTCGGCGGGATTTTATGGGCGCTGTGTCTGTTCGGCAGTGTGCCTTTTTCCGGAAGACAGCTCTACCTGCCCATGAACCGCAAAGTGCTGTTTCTCTCCTTTGCCGGGTCCTATGCGGTCATTTCCCTGCTGTTTCGCCGATTCGACCGGGTGGCACGGCAGGAGCTGCAAGCCGTTACCATCACATTTCAGGGGCGCTCCGTCTCCTGCACCGTACTGAAAGACACCGGGAACACCCTATATGACCCGGTCAGCAACTGCGGCGTGATGGTACTGGAGTCAAAAACCATACTCCCGCTGTTTGGCGACCACGGCACCCTGCTCCGGGCAGATGACCCCTCCGGCAGTTTCCGGGCATTGTCGGAGCTCCCGGAATTTTCCGGTCGGCTGCGGTTGATTCCCTTCAGCAGCGTAGGCGGGAGCGGGCTGCTGTTGGCGTTTCGTCCGGATAGCATCACCATTGACGGAATTCCCTCGGAAAATACGCTGGCGGCTGTTACGAATGCCAGACTTTCTCCAGCAAACATGTATCAAGGAATTTTTTAGGAGGATTTTGATTATGCCCCATCTCTGGAATTGGAAACGTATTCTGGGAAACTTTTGGCTCCGGCTCCATGGATTCCGCCCGCCTGCGGTCCATTACATCGGCGGCAGCGACGTTCTCCCGGCACCTTTGGGAAAGGAAGAGGAATCTGCCGCCATTCAAGGTTTGATGAACGGCGATGAAGCAAGCAAACAGCTGCTCATCGAGCACAATCTCCGTTTGGTAGTTTACATTGCAAAACGTTTTGAAAACACCGGAATCGGTTTGGAAGACCTGATTTCTCTTGGCACCATCGGTCTGATTAAGGCCATCAACACATTCAATGCCGGAAAGAACATCAAATTGGCCACCTATGCCTCCCGATGCATTGAAAATGAAATCCTCATGTATCTGCGGAAAACCAGCAACCAGAAAACGGAGGTCAGTTTTGACGAACCATTGAACACCGATTGGGACGGGAACGAATTGCTGCTTTCCGATGTGTTGGGTACCGATGAAGACGAGGTTTCCCGCCCATTGGAGGACGATGCCGACCGGCAGATGCTCCGGGAGTCCATTGACGCCCTCTCTCCCCGGGAAAAATGCATTATCGAGCTGCGGTTCGGTCTCAACGGAAAGCAGGAGCTGACGCAAAAGGAAGTGGCTCAGAAAATGGGAATTTCCCAGAGCTATATCAGCCGGTTGGAAAAACGAACCATCGGCCGGCTGCGGCGGGAAATGGTAAAGCGTATGCAGTAAAATTTCGTTGTGTCTCCTCCGAATATATGGTAGAATATTGGAACCATACAGAATATTTAGGAGTTCGGAGGGAACAACATGGATTACAAAGAAGTATGCGACACCGCAAGAAAGATTTTTGACGGTCATTGCACCGTGTGCCCGGTCTGCAACGGCAAAGCCTGCGGCAACCGTGTGCCCGGTCCCGGCTGCAAGGCTCCCGGACAGACCGCTGCCCGGAACTATGACAAATGGCAGGAAATTCTGCTGAATATGGACACCATCTGCGCCAACGATACCCCCGACACGCAGTATGACCTGTTCGGCAAAACGTTCCGGTATCCTTTCTTTGCCGCGCCCATCGGCGGTCTGAAAATGCACTACGGCGGAGAGCTCACCGACGTGACCTACAACAATCTGCTGATTCCCGGCTGCTATGAGGCCGGCATTGCTGCATTCACCGGCGACGGTGTGGACCCGGAAGTGATGATTAACGCAGCAAAAGACAGCCAGTTGGTGGACGGCATCGGCATTCCTACCATCAAGCCTTGGAACATTGAGGCTGTGCAGGAAAAGCTGGATATTCTGAACAAAACCAACATTTTTGCCGTGGCTATGGACATTGACGGCGCAGGTCTGCCTTTCCTGAAGGCACTGAACCCCAACGCAGGCAGCAAGCCCGTGGAAGAGCTGCAGCAGATTATTCAGTACACCGACAAGCCCTTCATTCTCAAGGGCATTATGACTGTTAAGGGCGCGGAAAAGGCCGTTGCCGCCGGTGCCAAAGCCATTGTGGTTTCCAACCACGGCGGCCGCGTGCTGGGCAGCTGCCCCGGTACCGCAGAGGTTCTGCCGGAAATCGTAGACGCTGTGGGTAAGGACGTCACCATTCTGGTGGACGGCGGTATCCGCTCCGGTACAGACATCTTCCGCGCTCTGGCTGTGGGCGCCGACGCTGTGCTGATTGGCCGTCCGTTCGTTCCCGCTGTGTACGGCGGCGGCAAAGAGGGCGTTCGTCTGCTGGTGGAAAAGCTGGCTGCCGAGTTGAAAGACACCATGACCATGTGCGGCGCACATTCTCTGGAGGAAATCTCCCGGGATATGATTCGTTTCGCAAAATAATCTCGGAAACATCGAAAATCCCGCGATTGGGCAAGAAAACCACGGTTTTCCTGCCCAATTTTTATGGATTATTTTTGTTTTTTTGACTATCGTAACGGGAATTTCTATGATATAATATTAAATTGTGAATTTTGACTATTTCCATTCAGGAGGAATGAAATGATTACAGTAGAAAATCTGACCATGCAATTCGGCGGCTCCGTTCTGTTTTCCAAGGTAGACCTGCAATTCACGGCCGGAAACTGCTACGGCATCATCGGCGCAAACGGTGCCGGTAAATCAACCTTTATTAAAATTCTGTCCGGAGAGCTGGAACCCACCTCCGGTCATGTGTCCATTGCTCCGAAAGCCCGGATGTCCGTTCTGAAACAGAACCAGTTCATGTACGATGACTACACCGTCATGGACACCGTGATTATGGGCAATCAGCGTCTGTACGATTGCGGTAAGGAAAAGGACGCAATCTACATGAAAGAGGACTTCTCCGATGAGGACGGTCTGCGGGCAGCCGAGTTGGAAGAAGAGTTTGCCGAGTTGGGCGGCTGGGAGGCTGAATCCGATGCAAGCAGACTGCTGCAGGGTCTGGGTATCTCCCCGGATATGCATCAGACCATGATGGCGGATATGGACCCCCGTCTGAAGTTCAAGGTTCTGCTGGCACAGGCATTGTTCGGCAACCCGGACATTATCCTGCTGGACGAGCCTACCAACAACTTGGACCTGAATTCCGTTGTCTGGTTGGAAGACTTCCTGATGGATTACGAGGGTACCGTTCTGGTGGTCAGCCATGACCGTTACTTCCTGAACAACGTATGTACCCATATTGTGGATATTGACTACGGCAAGATTAAAATGTACGTGGGCAACTATGACTTCTGGTATGAATCCAGCCAGCTGATGCAGAAACTGATGAAAGACCAGAACAAAAAGGCCGAGCAGAAGATTCAAGAGCTGCAGACCTTTATTCAGCGGTTCTCCGCCAACAAGTCCAAATCCCGCCAGGCAACCAGCCGCCGGAAACTGTTGGACAAGCTGACTGTGGAAGAAATGCCCGCCTCCTCCCGCCGGTATCCCTGGGTGGGATTCCAGGCACAGCGGGAGCCCGGTAAGGACCGTCTGTTCGTGACGGAAATCTCCAAAACCGTGGACGGCGTAAAGCTGCTGGACAACGTCAGCTTTATCATGAACAAGGAAGATAAAATTGCCATTATCGGCAGAAACGAGCTGGCTGTGACCATGCTGTTCAAAATCCTCATGGGCGAGGAAGAGCCGGATTCCGGCAGCATTAAGTGGGGCGTTTCCACAACCCAGACCTACTGCCCCAAGGATAACAATGAGTATTTTGAAAACTGCGACTACGACTTGATTGACTGGATGCGTCAGTTCTCCGAAGACAAGCGGGAAAGCTACCTGCGTACCTTCTTGGGCCGTATGCTGTTCTCCGGCGATGATGTTTACAAGCAGGTCAAGGTGCTCTCCGGCGGCGAAAAGGTTCGCTGCATGCTCTCCAAAATGATGCTGTCCGGCGCCAACGTGCTGCTGTTCGACCAGCCCACCAACCATCTGGACTTGGAAAGCATTGCCGCACTGAACAACGGCATGACCGCTTTCCCCTACAACATCATCTTCTCCTCTCATGACCATCAGCTGACTCAGACCGTTGCAAACCGCATCATTGACATTCAGGATGACGGTACCATCATCGACCGCATTTGCTCTTACGATGATTACATGCACGTTTCCGAAATGGAAAAGGGCGAGTAAACATTATCCATACGAAATCAGACACCCGCATTTTTTGTGGGTGTCTGATTTTATATTGAAAATGGCTGAAACAACGTGTAAAATAGTCTTAAAAAGCAAACCATTTAGGGAGTGAATAAAAAACTATGAAAATCCATAAACGATTGATAGCCGCAACGGCTGCGGCGGTGCTGACGGTTACGCTGGCAGTTCCGGCATTTGCAATTCAGCAGTTCACCGACGTTTCCCCGACAAAAGACGCGTGGTGCTATACGCAGGTGATGAAAGTGACGAAAGCAGGTCTGATGGACGGGTTCAGAGGAAATTATTTTGGCAAGAATGACCCCCTCACCCGTGTTCAGATTGTGAAGAGTCTGTACAACTACTGTGGAGAGCGCCCCGCCACTGTACGCTTGGATTATTTCCCCGATATGCCTCATGATGGATTGAGCGCAACAGCCATTGTTTGGGCAGGAGAGAAGGGAATCATCAGCGGTTATTCAAATGGAAAATTTGGTCCATACGATAATCTGACCCGAGAACAAATGGTCACGATTCTGTACAACACAGCCGGCAGACCAGCCACGGGCACCTCTGCACTGGATCGGTTCAGCGACAAGGATCAAGTGGCAGACTACGCAGTCAATGCCTTTTCTTGGGCTATCTCAAATTCCGTGGTGAGCGGCACCAGTAACACAACGCTGAGTCCGCAAGGAACTGCAACCAGAGCACAGATGGCGGTGATCTTAACTCGCTATATAGAAAATGTCCAAGGAGATTCATTGCCGGAGGTGGTGGTTCCTACGCGGGATACCAAAGGTCTGAATGCTGACGGAACAACAAATGCAGCCTACGTAAATAGCCTTTGCGACGTAGGAAAGAGCAACAACTATCCGACAACCGGAGATACGTCTACTCCCAATGCCAACGGGTTCTACACGAATGCAAACGTGGATATTTCCGGGGCAAAACTTCAGTATGATGTGATTCCTTACGTCAATGCATTCCTTGCGAAACACCCTGACCAAATTGAGGCAAATAAAGATTACAAACCTTGGGATACAACCATGCATTGGGTGACGACCGACGAGCAGGAAGAGTATACTCTTCTTCGCGCGAAAGAGGCATGTTCTTATTTTGAGCATGAACGCCCTGATGGGTCCTATATTATTTCTGGTGAGAATTTGTATAGAGGTGCTAGTGTAGCAGAGTACGTTATTAAAGCATGGGAGAACTCCAGTGGACATGCGTCAACAATGCTCGGCGCAGGATATCAGGAATATACCACATGCGTGGCGTCTTGCGGTAGCGTATGGGTAATGACTATTTGGGGACCTAACGGGTTCGCAGATGTTAAGGAGTTTGCATCCAACAATTACTTCGTGAGATAAGTAATCACGGGGACGGTTCCTTTGAGATTACCGGAAAAAGAATGATACAAAATCCAACGCAAGGCGGTTGTTTCGACAGCTGCCTTGCGTTTTTTTGACAATTAAGGCTGCTTTTTGACAAGAAAAACAGACACACCCCGCGCTTGAATCCCGCAGAATCTGTCTGTTTCTGATGTATGGTGTTTTACCGTTCCACCTGCTTGATATTCTTTTCGAATTTGCTGCGGGGACCCATGACCTCATGACCGCAGCCGTTGCAGCGGAGCTTAAAATCTGCACCGATGCGCAGAACCGTCCATTGGCTGCTGCCGCAGGGGTGGGCTTTTTTCATGGTCAGCACATCGCCAACCTGAATATCCATGGGCATTTTAATCCTCTCCTTTGACTTTCTTCCAGTAGGCTGCCGCCGCCTGCTCCGTTTTATTGGGACCGGGCTGATAGTAATGGGCGGATTTCAATTCGTCCGGCAAATACTGCTGCTGCACCCAATGCCCCGGGAAATTATGCGGGTACAGATACCCTTGCTCCCGTTCAAATCCGGTGCCGTCGGCATGGACATTTTGCAGCTGTCTGGGAATCGGACCGGTTTTCCCGGCACGAATATCCACCAAGGCGTCATCAATGCCCATCACACCGGAATTGGATTTCGGCGCCGTGGCAATCAGCAGCACCGCATCTGCCAAGGGCAGCCGCGCCTCCGGCAAACCCAGCATCAAAGCGGAATCCACGCAGGCTTTCACAATGGGAATTGCTTGGGGATATGCCAGACCCACATCTTCACAGACCGAGCACAGAATTCTCCGGCAAGCAGCGGGCAAATCCCCTGCCTCCAACAATCGGCCAAGATAATGCAATGCCGCGTCCGGGTCCGAGCCACGAAGAGACTTCATCAGCGCCGATAGAATGTCATAATGGTCATCGCCCTCTTTGTCATAGCGCATGGCACTCTTCTGCGCCACCGCTTTGGCATCTTCCACGGTCAGCAGCAGTTTTCCATCTTTCCGCCGAGCGGAGGAAAACAGCAATTCCACCGCATTCATGGATTTCCGCACATCTCCGCCGCAGCTCATGGCTATGGTCGGCACAACGCCCTCCTCCACCGTCACCGGCAGTTCGCTGCGCTGCTCCATAATGCCCACCGCCCGGGTAACCGCCCGTTCGATTTCTTTCGCCGGCACCTGCTTGAATTCAAACACGGTACTCCGGCTGAGCAATGCATTATAAACGTAAAAATAGGGGTTCTCGGTGGTAGACGCAATCAGCGTAATCCGTCCGTCTTCTATGAATTCCAGCAGGGATTGCTGCTGTTTTTTATTGAAATACTGAATCTCGTCCAGATACAGCAGCACCCCGCCGGGGGTGAGCATGGTATCCAACTCGCTGATAATCTGGCGAATATCGGAAATTCCCGCCGTGGTGGCGTTCAGTTTCCGCAAAGTGCGGTTGGTCTGCGCCGCAATGATACTGGCTACGGTGGTCTTTCCCGTTCCGGAGGGACCGTAAAAAACCATGTTGGGAATCTGACCGGAATCTACGATTCGGCGGAGCAATCCGTCCGGACCCAGAATGTGCCGCTGCCCCACCACATCGTCCAGTGTTTTCGGCCGCAGTTCATCGGCTAATGGTCTGTACATCGGCATTCACTCCCTGCAATCAGTTCCGGCGAACCGCCATACTATCCGCCAGCGCCGCCAAAAATTCGGAATCTTCAAAGACAGATACCGCTTGTTTTGCCTGCTCCGTCAATGCCAATACCCGGCGCTCACATTCTTCCGCACCGTACAGGGTCATAAACGTTGTCTTGCCCTCTTCCGCATCGGAGCCGATGGTTTTGCCCAACTCCTCCGCGGTGCTCAGTACGTCCAGCATATCGTCGCGAATCTGGAATGCCAGGCCCAATGCATTGGCATATTCGATTGCCGCCTGCTCCTGCTCGACAGTTCCATCGGCGGCGTAAACGCCCATCAAGCAAGCTCCGCGAATCAGCGCAGCGGTTTTCCGGGCATGAATTTCCATCAGCTGCTGTTCCGTCAGCGCCTTGCCCTCACCGTCCATATCCAACTGCTGACCGCCGCAAATGCCGTTGGCTCCCGCAGCCTCCGCCAATGCCCGGGCGCAGCGCGCCAAGGCTTTGTCCGGCAATTTTGCCGACAGCACAGAGGCAAATGCCTCCGCTTGCAGCGCGTCTCCCGCCAATGTGGCGGTAAATTCGCCGAACACCACATGATTGGTGGGCTTGCCCCGGCGGAGCTCGTCATTGTCCATGCAGGGCAAATCATCATGAATCAAAGAATAGGTATGCAGCATTTCCACACCGCAGGCAACGGGCATTGCCGCGGTTACATCACCGTCGCACACCCGGCAAAATTCCAGTACCAATGCCGGGCGCAGCCGCTTGCCGCCGGCAAGCAGACTATACCGCATGGCCTTCAGCAGCGTTTCATAGGGGGCATCGGGCTGCACAAATGCGCCGTCCAAATAGGCCTCCACCTGCTGTTTATAGTCCTGCATTCTTTCAGAAACTGTCATACTTCCACATCCTCAAACGGTTCTTCAATGGGCTCGCCGTCCATGCCTTTTTTCAGCTTTACAACCTTTTGCTCCGCCTCGTCCAACATTTTCGTGCAGGAAGCGATGAGCGCTGCGCCTTCCTCAAACAGTTTCAGCGATTCGCTCAACGTTGCGTCGCCCTGTTCCATACTCCGCACAATCTCATCCAAACGCTGAATGGACTGCTCATAGGTCATTTTTTTAGCCATGTTCCTCCACCTTCTCTTCCACGCAGCACGTCAATCGGCCGCGATTGAGTTGAATTTTGACGGTTTCTCCCACGGAAACCTCTTCCGCGGAAAGCACCGTTTGCCCTGCCTGATTCTGGACCACGGAATATCCCCGGGCCAAAACTTTCAAGGGGCTGAGCGTATCTAATTTTGCCGCATAGGTTGCAAACTCACGGTGCTTTGCGGAGAGAACCTTCTCCGACACTGCAATCAGACGGTCCCGCTCATGGTCCAATTCCATACGTTTGGTGTCGATATATGCCGTGGGCACCGAAAGCACCCGGCGAGCGGATAAATCCTCCAAATGGGCCCGCTGACGATTCAACTTCTGCTGCATGGTCTGCGCCAGACGAATCTGCGCTCCCATCAGTCGGTCTCGTTCTTCCAGACGGTCCGGCACGGCAATTTCCGCCGCGTTGGAGGGCGTAGACGCCCGGGCATCGGCCACATAGTCGGAAATGGTGACGTCCGGCTCATGCCCCACCGCGGAAATCACCGGGATTTTTGAGGCATAGATTGCCCGGGCAACCCGTTCATCGTTAAATGCCCACAAATCCTCTATGGAGCCGCCGCCCCGACCGACAATCATCACGTCCGCCAGCTTGTGGGTATTGCAGTATCGAATGGCGCCTACAATTTCTGCCGGTGCCTCCGCGCCCTGCACCCGTACCGGCAGCAGCAGAACCTTGGCCATCGGCCAGCGACGGCGCAGAATCCGAATGATATCATGCACCGCAGCTCCGGCAGATGAAGTAACCACCGCAATGCGCTCCGGCACCTCCGGCAGCGGCTTTTTGTGGTCCGGGTCAAACAGGCCCTCGCCGCCCAGTTTGGCCTTCAACTGTTCAAAGGCCACCTGCAAATCGCCGACGCCCTCCGGAATCAGCTGAGAGCAGTACAATTGGTACTTTCCGTCCCGCTGATACACCTGCACCCGGCCCGCCGCCAGAACACTCATGCCGCTTTCCGGACGGAATCGCAGACGAGAGGCACTGGATTTGAACATCACGCAGCTGATGGTGCTGGCTGCATCTTTCAGGGTGAAATAATGATGACCGGAGGGATATATCTTGTAATTCGATAACTCCCCCCGGACGCAGACCGAACTCAGGACGGGGTCAGCGTCCAAAAGTCCGGCAATTCTTGTATTGAGTTCACTGACCGTAAAGGTTTGCATGGCTGTCATGCCTGCTCCCGGTTCTCCCGGACAAAGCCGCCCAGCACACCGTTGATAAAGCTGACCGTTTCCGGCTCTTCATAACGCTTTGCAATTTCCACGGCCTCATCGATTGCGGTTGCGGTAGGCACATCATCCAGATACAGAATCTCGCAAATTGCGCAGCGCATCACCGCCAGAGAGACTCTGGAAATGCGGTTCAGGCTCCAACCCTTTGCGTGACGGCTGATATGACCGTCCAATTCTTCCTGATGCTCCGTTACCAGAGACACCAGATTCCGGATATAATTCATCTGCTCTTCCGTGGGACGCTCTGCATACAGCGCATCTTCCTTGCCCAACGTTGCATAGTGCTCCGGCTCAAAGAAATCACCCACAAAATCCACGGGGGCAACGTCCGCTGCGTTGTCAGTTCCGTTATCCATCATTTCTGCGGAAAAGCACAGACGTACTGCGATTTCCCGGGCTGCTGATCTTGTCATTCCACTTTCCTCCGCGCTTACTTTTCAAATGCCACGCCGGAAACGTGTACATTCACGATCACTTGATCAATGCCGGTCATAGCCTGCACGGCATTCAGCACCGCTTCCTGAATATTCTTGGCAACGCTGAGAATATTGCAGCCGTATTTCACCATAATCACCACGTCGATGATTACCGTATCCTCCGTAAACTGCACCTTAATGCCCTTTGCAGAGCTCTTGATGCCCAACAGGTCTGCCACTGCGGGACCGGCCGTTACGGCCATCGCTGCCACGCCGTCCACTTCCTGAACAGCCAGCTTTACCATGGTCGCAATCACATCGTCAGAGATGTTGATGCTGCCGCCTTCTTCCACACGCGTAATATAATTTTCCGCCATGCTTGTACCTCCGATTGGTCTATATCATTGAGTAATTTTTACTGCATAAAATAAATCGATGGTATTATAGCACAGATTCCCGGAAAAGGAAAGAAAAAATCGCAAGAAATCCGCCCCGGATTCTTCCAAAGTCTGAAAAGAATCCGGGGCAGCCGATTACTCTTTGATTTCGATAATATGAATCTGGTCCATGGTAAAGTTTGTGTCTGCCAAAATGGTATCCGTAATGCGCGCCACGGCATCTACGCTCAAGCCTTCCACCGGTGCCGGAACCGTAACGGTCACGCCGTCATCCCCAATCATCACCACGCAATCGGCATAGTCCTTGGCAATTAAGGTGTTCTCAATCTGGGTTTCCGTCAGAGAGTCCGTTGCCATGGCAGAAATGGCGCTCATGGCGGAATCAATGGTTTCCTGCGATGCATGCTCGGAATCCACCGCCTTCTCCAGCAGACTCAGCGCGTCATCCCGCGCCTGCTGACGGGTCAGACGCGCCGAGGCAAAGTAGGAAGAAACCGGCTGCGTATCCTCGCTGTTCTCCACTCCTATGCTCGCCTCGTATTTTGCATCTGCCTCCGCCATTGCCGCATCCTCTGCGCTCACCCGCTCCGTTTCCGCGGTCCCCCAACGGTTGTTGTAAGACCAGTTCAGATAGACCGCCGCACAGACAAACAGCAGCACGGTGATTGCAACCACATTCCGTTTGACTTTGTTCATACAATTGCCTCCCTATGAATTTGATGTATTACCGACGCAAATTGAAATTTCGTCCGAGGTTAGCCCCGTATAGGACATCACCGCATTCAGCACATCGTACCGTACCCGGACATCCCCCGCTCCGGTGCAGACCACCACCGCTCCCAGATACGTTGGGTACTCCGATTGAACCGTTACGGTGCTCTCCCGACCGCTGCCCCCGGACAGAACCACGGTATTCTCTCCATCCCGGGCCAATTCCGTTTTCTCTGTGGCATCGACCGCAAGCAAAACGCTGCAATCCCCTGCCCCTCGAATTTCGGATAACACCCGGCCCAACCGCTGTTCCTCCCGCTCCACGGAAAATCCCGCAGGCGCAGCTTGTGCCGTTTCCGCTGCCGGCTCCGTTACAGAGTCCGTCCGCTTTCGCTCCGGGAGCAATAACAGCAGCAGCCCCACCAAAAAGACCAATAAAACATATCGGTATTTCCCAAGCTGCCGAGTCCAATTCTGCCACGTTTCATTCGTTGGTTTCATCTGCAATCTGCCTCTCTTTTGAAATTCCAAGCTCCGTTTCCATCAGCTCCCGGAAAGCCGGGGTCACATTTCCCTCCGGCGCGCTGTAGTAGACCGCTTGGGGCACCCAGAACCCCTCGGAGTTCCATTGCACACGCACGGTTACATCGGTCAGCGGCTGTCCGATTTCCGCAGCTTTATCCAATATGTATTCCCGGTACTCTTGCTCTATGACCAGACGATTCAATCTTTCTGCCAACGCGTCACTCTCCGTTTCCAATGCCGCAGCCTCTGTACGGTACCGGGCAAGATGCTTTCCATAAGCCGCCGGATTCAGTTTCCGCAGGGGCGCGAACATGGCCAGCAGCATCACACAGGCGCAAGCCATCTGCAAGACCTGCTTGACCCGCCCCGCCGGGCAAAGATAAAAGCAAAGCGCGCAAAATCCCCCGGCGCAGGCTACACCGTATACCCAATTGTGAAGAAATTCCTGCATCAAACACTCACCGCCTGAATCAAAGAAATAATAGAGAGAAACACCATACACGCCCCCGTTCCGGTCATTGCCATCATCATGCCGAACGCGGAGCCGATGCCGTCAATCAATCCGGAAAACCGTTGGTCCGGGAAAATAGTTGCCGCAGCAGCCGCAGCCTTGAACAGCAGATACCGTATTCCCATGGAAACAAACGGTGTCAGACATAAACACACCACCCCAATCATGCCGAATACGCCGATGGAATTGCGTACCAATCCCATACCCGCAACCACCGTAGACGCCGCATCGGACACCATTTTTCCGACCACCGGCAAAGCCGTGGAAATCGCCGCCTTTGCAAATCGGGTCTGTACCATGTCCCCCGTTGCGGAAATCAATCCGGAAATGCTGAGATAGGCTGTAAAAACCACCACCAGAAAGGTCAGGCAGGTATTGCACAGCCACTTAATCAGATTTGCCATTGCAGACAATGCGTTGCTCTCAAACGCCGCTTTGCCGATGACACATGCCAGATAGACTTCAATCAGCGGCGCAATGGCCTGCACACAGACTGTAAGCAGCACATTCATGCACAGCATGGCTGCCGCGTATTTCGTTCCGGCAGATACCACCGCGCCTCCGGCTGCCGCTGCGCTTGCCAAACACGGCAGCAGCAACGCAGAGAAATTTTGCAGCTCTGTCAAGGCTTCTCTCCCCGCCTGCAAAAAGGAACCGGCATCGGCAACGGTTGCCGACGCAATGGCCAACACCCCGCCCAACGTCACGTACCCCGGCGCTTTTCCGTCCGGATAAAACGATGAGGCTAAGCTGCATAAAATCACCAAAACCAGCAGAATTGCCGCCGACCGTGCCGCTCCGCCAAACTCCTGCCGCAATGCATTCCATAACAGTTGCTCAATGCGGTCCGTCAGGTTGGTTACGTCACCCGGCTGCAAAAAATCGTAATCCGACAGAATCGACTCCGCCGCTTTCGGCAGTCCCGCTTTTATCTTATTCACACCGCTGTCCTGCAATGCCTGCTCCGTCCAATCCCCGGCAGCAACCGTACACGGCAGCAGAATCAGCAACAACAGTGCAACAATCCATCGTTTCTTCATGACAATTTCCCAATCATCTGTAAAATTCCCTGCACCAACGGCAGACTGCATAAAATTGCCGCGGCGGTGCCGCACAATTCCACCCCGGTCGCAGCAGCGCTCTGTCCCGCGTCCCGGCAAATTCCCGCTCCGATTTGAGAGAGAATTCCAATCCCCAGACATTTGCACACCGGCACATACAAGTCCGAGGATATGACCGCGGTTTTCTGCAGTTCCTGTAAAAAGGCAAGAATCGGGCGCAAAACATCTGCTGTCAATCCCACACAGAGCAGCGCAGCCGCCATTCCCAACAGCAAGGAAAGCTCCGGGTTGTTCTTCCGAATGGTCAATCCCAGCAGCGATGCCATAACAGCCGCTACTGCCGCTTTCACTACCGCGCTCATATCAAAAATCAAACAGTGTTTTGATGAGTAGGAACAGGTCGCTGATTTTCTGCACAATGATTACCAAAACCACCAGTAGCCCTGCCAAAGTCACCAACAGCCCCTGCTCCTCCCGCCCGGAACGGGAGAGCAGCATGTTCAGTACCGCCACCAGAATTCCTACTGCCGCAATTTTGAAGATCAAATCGACTTCCATCTTTTGTCCCTCGCTTTTCCTTGGTGGTACAGACTATGAATCCGCTCCGGAAATTAGTACAAGCCGACAAAAATGCCGCACCCACAGCAATTGCTGCAGATACGGCATTTCAAAGTTCGTATTCAGTTGATTTTGGAAATTACTTTGCCAGTTTAGACAGTTCCACGGCAGTTTTTGCCGCCAGATGCGCATTGTTGAACACCAGCTGAATGTTTGCCTCCAAGCTGTTGCCTCCGGTAATCTTCTGGACGCGGTCCAGCAGGAACGGCGTAATCTTCTTGCCCTTGATGCCCTGCTCAACGGACTCTTTCACAGCCTCGTCAATGGCCGTGTTAATTACTTCGGGATCCATGGAATATGCATCGGGAATGGGATTGGTCACCAGCATACCGCCCTTCAAGCCCAGTTCCTGCTTGACGTGGAATGCCTTTGCAATCTCAGCGGGGGTATCCAGACGGTAATCCACGCCGAAACCGCTCTTGCTGGTATAGAATGCAGGCAGCTCGCTGGTCTGATAGCCAATGACGGGCACACCCTTGGTTTCCAGATATTCCAGAGTCAGACCCAAATCCAGAATGGACTTTGCACCGGCGCAGACAACCATCACAGGCGTCATTGCCAGTTCTTCCAGGTCAGCAGAAATGTCCATAGTCACTTCTGCACCGCGATGCACACCGCCGATACCGCCGGTTGCAAACACCTTAATACCTGCCATAGCAGCCAGAATCATGGTCGTTGCCACGGTGGTAGCGCCGTCAGCGCCTTCTGCCACCAGAACAGCCAAGTCACGGCGAGAGGTCTTGTTCACTTCCAGACCCTTCTTGCCCAGATATTCAATATCTTCCTTGGTGCAGCCAATTTTCAGACGGCCCTTGATGATTGCCATCGTTGCGGGAACAGCACCCTCTGCGCGGATAATTTCTTCCACCTTCAGAGCAGTCTCCACGTTTTTGGGATAAGGCATGCCGTGAGAAATAATCGTAGACTCCAGAGCCACAACAGGACGGCCTTCGTCCAGTGCTTTCTGTACTTCGGGGTTGACATCCATATATGCATTCAGATTCATAAATTGTTACCTCCAAATAAAAAATACAGAAATATATTACCTTCCGACATAGAAAAAGTCAACAAAAACACTGCAATGTTCATGATTTTTTTGCAATCGGAATCTTGCGAAAGCATACCTTTTCAGCTGCGTTGTAGAATTTTCCTTAACAGAAATTGCCACGATTCAGCAGAATATCACTTTTTGATTCGGTCAAACTAATCTCGGTTCATCTAATTGATGACCAAATTCAAAAAGGAGTGAAAAGAAGATGACGAATTCCAGTTCTAACAGCATTATGAACCCCAACGCACGAGAGGCTATGGACCAGTTCAAAATGGAGGCAGCCGCTGAGGTCGGCGTTAACCTGAAACAGGGCTATAACGGCGACCTGACCAGCCGCCAGGCCGGCAGCGTGGGCGGTCAGATGGTTAAGAAGATGATTCAGGCCTACGAAAACGGCATGAAGTAAAACCAAAGCATAGGGAACGGAGGCAAGCTCGCCTCTGTTCCTTTTTTGTTCTGAACGGCAAAAAACAGGCGTCCCCTGGTATCAAGGTACGCCTGTTTTCTGAAGTTTAAATGATTCAACGATTCTGCCATTAAAAGAACCCTGAGTTGCGCATAGACAAACATTCGCCGTCACCCACAATGATATGGTCCAACAGTTCAATGCCGAAAACCGCAAAGGCTTTTTCCAATACATTGGAAATCTGGATATCCGCACTGGACGGAATCAGAATTCCGCTGGGGTGATTATGGGTCAGAACAATCCTGCTTGCATGTTTGGCAACCGCAATTTCCAGAATTTTCCGACTGTCTACATTCACCTCGTCCGCAGCGCCGCTGGCAATTTCGGAGCAATCCAGCACCTTATTGCTGCTGTCCAGACACAGCATGAACAAGTGCTCCTCCCCATGGAAAGCAAACAGCGGAATGACATAGGCATACAGTTCTTCCAACGATCCCAGTACGGGATTTTTTACGCGGTGGCTGAACATATAACGTCGACAAATTTCCGGCACCAACCGCAGCAAAATTGCGGAATACTCTCCGATGCCTTTAACCGTTTCCAATTCCTCCACACTGGCCTCAAACACCGCATGGAGACTCCCAAACCGGTCCAACAGCGCATGGGCAATGGGATTGGTATCCTGCTGCGGCATGGCATAAAACAGCAGAAATTCCAAAATATTCACATCGTCAAATCCGTTCAGCCCGGTTTGCAGAAATCTCTGCCGAACCCGGGCACGGTGTCCGGAATGAATTCCCATGGTTCAGATTCCCTTCACAATTAAATCGTGCGGTTGGCGTAGGCATTCAAATCCAAATCGGCCCGACTGCCCGCCAGATATTCATAATATCCCTGCGCACCAATCATGGCGCCGTTATCACCGCACCATTTCAGCGGCGGAACAAACAGCTCCAAGCCCTCAGCGGCACAAGCCTTTTCAAAATCACTGCGAATCCGGGAGTTGGCTGCAACGCCGCCGGCAACCACAATCTTGGTATGTCCCAAATCCTTTGCGGCGCGAATGGCACGGGGCACCAAGCTGTCGCTGACCGCTTTGCAGAAAGAGGCTGCCAAAGACGCCCGATCCAGCGTTTCGCCCTTTTGCTCCGCCTGATGGGCCAGATTGATCACCGCCGTTTTCAGACCGGAAAAGCTCAAATCATAGGGATTATCCGCCACATGGGCCAACGGCAGCTTATACTTGCTGTCATCGCCGCCCTTGGACAAATCATCAATGGGTTTGCCGCCGGGATAGCCCAGACCCAACACCCGGGCGGTTTTATCAAAGCATTCCCCTGCTGCATCGTCTCGGGTTGCGCCGATGATTTTCATATCCGTGTATCCCTGCACATCCACCAGCATGGTATTGCCGCCGGAAACTGCCAAAGCCAGAAACGGCGGCTCCAGTTCCGGGAATGCCAGATAGTTTGCGGCAATATGACCGCGGATATGATGCACCGGAATCAGCGGCACGTTCAAAGACATCGCCACCGCCTTTGCAAAGCTGACGCCCACCAAAAGCGCGCCAATCAAGCCGGGCGCATAGGTTACGGCCACGGCGTCAATGTCGCTGCGGGAAATTCCTGCCTCCTGAATGGCCCGCTCCGCCAAAATGCTGATGACTTCCGTATGGGAGCGGGAGGCAATTTCCGGCACCACGCCGCCGTAAATCTTATGGAGGTCGACCTGAGAAAAAATCTGGTCCGTCAGCAGATGGCGGCCGTCTTCTACCAATGCCACTGCCGTTTCGTCACAAGACGATTCTACCGATAAAATAATCATGTCCGTTCTTCCTTCAAATAAAGTGTCATGAGGAGCGCGTCCTCTCTGGGTTTCTCGTAATATCGTTTCCGCAATCCCACAACTTCAAAGCCGTGCTTACGGTAAAGCGCCTGCGCCGGTTCATTGCTTGCCCGAACTTCCAAGGTCAGAAACGCAAGATTCAATTCCTGCCCCCGCTGCACCAGCTCCGCAATC
>CAKTAK010000018.1:0-38429 GCA_934527315.1 uncultured Oscillospiraceae bacterium | reverse complement strand
GACAGCAAGCCCGCTCGGCTGCTTGAACAATTTTTACTTCAAAATATTGTCTAACTTTTTGGGGTCACTTCAAAATCGGGTAGGATTTTTCTTATTTCTGTGTGGCTTTCAGTCGAGCCATCGCCCGGGCCAGACTTGCCTTGGATTGCTCATATTCAAAGCGGTTCTGCTGCCGGCTGAGCTCTTCTTCCGCCCGCTGACGGGCCTCTTCTGCCCGGAGCCGGTCAATGTCTTCCGGCCGCTCGGCGGTGTCCACAATCAACGTCAGAACGCCGCGGTCGATATGGGCATATCCTGCGGTGACCACCGCCAAGGATTCCGTGCCGTCCGGCAGGGTGATTTTCATGGTGCCGGGAATGACGGACACAATGCAGTCCTCATGCCGGGCCAGAATCCCTCTGCGGCCGTCGGGGCAGGGGAGAGAAACGCCCACGCAGTCACCGTCAAAAAACGTCCCGTAGGTGCTGATGACCCGCAGGGGAAAGGTTGTGGCGGCCATCTCAGGCCCCCATTTCTTTCCGGAGCTTGTCAGCCTTCACCTTTGCGTCGTCCAGCGTACCCACATTGAAGAATGCGCCTCCGGCCAATCGTCGCACTCGCCGCTCAAAATGGCCTTGAATCCGCGAACGGTTTCGCTGACGGGAACGTACACACCGGGGGTGCCGGTGAACTTCTCTGCCACATGGAAGGGCTGGGACAGGAACTTCTGCAATTTCCGGGCGCGGTAAATCAGCATACGGTCTTCTTCCGCCAGCTCTTCCATACCCAGAATGGCAATGATGTCCTGCAATTCCTTGTATTTCTGCAGCACAGCCTGCACCTGACGGGCCACGGCATAATGCTCTGCGCCCACAATGTCCGGTTCCAGAATCCGGGAGGTGGACTCCAACGGGTCCACGGCGGGGTAAATGCCCTGCTCAGCAATGGAGCGGGAAAGCACGGTGGTTGCGTCCAAATGGGCAAAGGTGGTGGCGGGGGCCGGGTCGGTCAGGTCATCGGCGGGGACGTAAACGGCCTGCACCGAGGTGATGGAGCCGTTTTTCGTGGAGGCGATACGCTCCTGCAGCTCGCCCATATCCGTTGCCAACGTGGGCTGATAACCCACGGCGGAGGGCATACGGCCCAGCAATGCGGAAACCTCACTGCCTGCCTGGAGGAAACGGAAGATGTTGTCAATGAACAGCAGCACGTCCTGATGGTCCACATCACGGAAGTACTCCGCCATGGTCAGACCGGTTTCTGCCACGCGCATACGGGCGCCGGGGGGCTCGTTCATCTGACCGAATACCAGTGCGGTGTGCTCAATGACGCCGCTTTCGGTCATTTCCTCGTAAAGGTCGTTGCCCTCCCGGGAACGTTCGCCCACGCCGGTGAAAATGGAATAGCCGTCATGCTCGGAGGCGACGGAGTGAATCAGCTCCTGAATCAAAACGGTTTTGCCCACGCCTGCGCCGCCGAACAAACCGATTTTGCCGCCCTTGGCATAGGGGGCAAGCAGGTCAATGACCTTAATGCCGGTTTCCAGCTGCTCCACCACGGGGCTCTGGTCGGCAAAGGAGGGGGGCTCCCGGTGAATGGTCCAACGGTCACCGGTGAGGGGGGCTTTGTCGTCCATAGGCTGCCCCACAACGCCGAACAAACGACCCAGACACTGACGGCCCACCGGCACGGTGATGCCGCCGCCGGGTGCGTCAACGGTCATGCCCCGGCTCAGGCCTTCCGGCGGAGAGAGCAGAATGCAGCGGACCACGCCGTTTCCCAAATGCTGAGAAACTTCCATGACCACCTGCCGGCCGTCGGCCTCGGTATATAATGCGTCCCGAATCCGGGGCAGGGGAGTGCTTTCAAAGGCAACGTCCACCACCGGACCCAGTACTTGTACAATGGTCCCTGTCATAAAAGGGATTCTCCTTTCTTCTGCGCCCGGGCACCGGAGGAGATTTCCGTAATCTCCTGGGTAATGGCCTCCTGACGGGCGCGGTTGCAGTCCAGCGTCAGCTGTTCCAGCATTTCATCTGCATTGTCCGTTGCGGACTTCATGGCCACCATACGGGCGTCCAGCTCGGCACAGAAGGATTCCACCAGCATGCCGAACAGAAAACCTGTGATGTAGTTCGGCACCACGGTATCCAGAATTTCCTGCGGGCCGGGGAGATACACCGGCGGCTTGCCGTCGTCCGGCAAAGCAAAGGCTGTAAAATCGGAATGATACAGCGGCAGCAGCCGGCGGCATACCGGTGCGGTGTTGAGCTTATCCAACGTGGTATACAGCACGTAAATCTCCGACAGCTCTCCGGAAAGATACCGGGCGCACAGCTGCGCCGACAGCTCCCGGGCGCGGGTGATGTTGGGGTCCTGAGAGGGGAAATGCATGGATTCGTCCACCGGGTCGCCCCGGTTCAATGCGGAGTGATACCCCACCTCGCCAATGGTGTACAGCACCGCCCGTTCCGGATTCAAATCCAGAGAGGCCAGCTGCTTGAGCACGTTCATGTTGTAAGCCCCGGCCAGACCCTTGTCGCCGGACACCACCAGATAAGCGGTTTTTCCGGGACGGGCTGCGGTCAGCGTATCCCCGATATAGGGGTGGGCAATGTCCGGCAAATGGGCCAGCAGGTCGGCAATGACCGCTTGCGAGGCCAGAAAATGGGGCCGGGAAAGCTCCAAATCCTGCCGGGCGCGGTTCATTTTCGCCGACGCAATCAGGTACATGGCATTGGTGATTTTTCGGGTATCCCGCACACTTTTCATGCGGTTTTGCAGATTACTTATTCCCGCCATGCCCCGCTCCTTTTATAGGTGTCGCAGCAGGCAAGGATTTTTTCTTTCAGATCATCGGGCATGACACCGGTGTCCAGCAGCGTTGCAGCCACTTCCGGCTCATAGGTGTTCATGTAGTCCAGGAATCCCTGCTGGAACGGCTTGATTTCTGCAATGGGCAGGTCAATCAGTTTCCGACCGATGGCAATGACCAGACTCATAACCTGCTCCGGCATGGACAGCGGACGGTGCAGCGGTTGCTTAAGCAGCTCCATCAGACCTTTTCCGTAATCCAGCTGGGCTTTTGTCGTTGCGTCCAAGTCTGCGGAGAACTGGGTGAACACTTCCATTTCCCGGTACTGCGCCAAATCCACACGGAGAGAGCCGGTGGCGGTTTTCAGCGCTTTGGACTGCGCTGCGCCGCCCACACGGGACACGGACAGACCCACGTTCACAGCCGGACGCTGACCCGATGCGAAAGCGGCGCTGTCCAGGAAAATCTGGCCGTCGGTAATGGAAATGACGTTGGTGGGAATATAAGCAGACACGTTGCCTGCCAAGGTCTCCACGATGGGCAGCGCCGTAATGGAGCCGCCTGCGGCCAATCGAGCGGAGCGCTCCAACAGCCGGGAGTGAAGATAGAAAACGTCGCCGGGGTATGCCTCGCGGCCGGGAGAACGTCCCAACAGCAGAGACAGCGCGCGGTAAGCCACGGCGTGTTTGCTCAAATCATCATAGATAATCAGCACGTCCCGGCCCATGCGCATGAAGTATTCCGCCATAGCCGTTGCGGCAAAGGGGGCAATGTACTGCAGGGAGGCAGGGTCGGAGGCCGGTGCGGACAGCACAATGGTCTGGTCCATAGCCTGATGCTCCCGGAGGGTACGCACCACCTGCGCCACACTGGAGGATTTCTGTCCGATGGCGGCATAAATACAAATCACATCGTTGCCCCGCTGATTCAGAATGGCCTCCACCGCCAGAGCGGTTTTGCCGGTCTGACGGTCGCCGATGATCAGCTCGCGCTGACCGCGGCCCACGGGGAACATGGCGTCAATGGCCAAAATACCGGTGGACATGGGCTGAGAGACGCTTTTTCGTTCCAGAATGGCGGGGGCGGGGCTTTCCACCGGGCGGAATCCGGCGGCGGGAATGGTGCCCAGACCGTCAATGGGTGCGCCCAGTGCATTGACCACGCGGCCGAGGAATGCATCGCCCACGGGCACACCGGCCCGCTTGCCGGTACGAATGACCCGGCTGCCCTGAGAAACCTCGGACTCACGGCCGAAGAGAATAACGCCCACATAGTCGGTGCGGATATCCTGCACCATACCCCGGAGTCCGGAATCGAACACCACGATTTCGCCGTATGCGGCATGCTCAATGCCCTTGACAATGGCAATGCCGTCGCCCACACGGAGCACGGTGCCGATTTCCTGCCAGCCGGTATCGAACACGGTCTGCTCAATTTCTTCCTGCAGGATACTGATCAGCTGTCCGGGGGAATTGAATCCGGCGCTGGGCTCGGAAACAGCGCGGGTCACGGCGTTCAGACGGCCCCGCAAGCTCCAATCCAGCTCCCGACCGCCCACGCGCACCAGAAAACCGCCCAGCAAAGAGGGGTCTTTGTGGTAGATAATCTGCACATGGCGGGCACCGGCCTGCTGTTTCACAAAGCGCTTGAGCCCCCGGCGCTGTTCGTCCGTGGGGGCGGTGGCGTAATAAATTTCTGCGGTGGGAATGTTGGGGTCCAGAGGTTTGCCCATGGCAAAGCCCAGCAGCTCCGGCAGCAGGGAAATGTCATCGTGATCGCTGAGCACCTTGCCCAGACGATGGAGCTTTTCCGGAAGGACCTGCTCAATCAGACGATATTTGCTGTCCCGGCTGGCCAGCGGGTTTTCCAACTCCGCCAGAACACCGGGGTGGGTTTTCAAAAGCGTAACCGCCTCGTGAATTGCTTGGGGATCGTCCGGCAGCAATGCGGCGTAGTCTGTCATGCGCCCTCACCTGCCTGCGTCATCATTTCCTGATACAGCCGCTGACCCACTTCCTCGGGAACCTCGGTTTCCATCACCTTTCCAGCAGCCAGAGCCACAAGCTGGCCCACTTCCGTCTGAATGGAACGCATGGTTTCCTCTTTGTCCCGGGCGATGCTTGCGTGTGCCTTGGCAATTTCCGTCTGTGCCTCGGCCTGCGCCTGCGCCAGAACGCGGTTGTATTCCACCCGAGCCTTCTCTTTGCCGTCTTTCAGAATGGAATCCACTTCCGATTCTGCCTGCGCCAGAGCCTCGGTATAGGTTTTCTGATCCGCCTCAGCCTGCTCCCGGGCGGCCTTTGCGGCATTATATTCATCGTCTACCATCTGCTGCCGCTGGTCGATAACCTGATTGACCCGGTCAAACAGAAACTTTTTGGCCAGAAAATACAGAACTAGCAGGTTGATGATGGTGAACACGACATTGATATCAAATTTCAGCATAGTGCGCCGTCCCTTCCAATCAGGCCAGGAACAGAATAATCAGAATGGCCACGACAAAGCCAAAGATGGCGGTACCTTCTGCCAGAGCAGCGCCCAGCATCAGCAGCTTCGTGATAGAACCGTCAGCCTCGGGCTGACGAGCGACGGCGTCAACGGCACCCTTCGTGGCGATGCCGATACCAATAGCAGCGCCCACGCCGGTGAATACGGCGATAGCAGCGCCCAATGCAAGAATTGCGGTCATAGTTTGTTTCTCCTTTGCTCTCTCAATTTCTTCAAAATTACACTGAATGAAGATGCCGCGAATCGGCATCTGGGGAACCGGGCATTACTCGATGGCCTCCCGGATGAACAATCCCGTCAGGAAGACGAAAATGTAGGCCTGAATCAGTCCGTCGAAAAAGTCGAAATACAGACTGCAGATGGCGGGCAGTACTGCGGGAACAAACAGCTCCAGCAGTTTCATGATGACGAATGCACCCAGAACGTTGCCGAACAGTCGCATACACAGGGACAGGGGCCGGGTTACGATTTCCATCAAATTGATGGGCACCATGACCGGCGAAGGCTGGGCAAAGCTCTTCAGGAATCCCTTTGCACCCTTGGAGCGGAACGATGCCGCCTCAATCAGCGCAATGCTCATAAATGCCAGCGCTGCGGTAACGTTCAGGTCTTTGGTAGGCGGTTTCAGTCCGAAAATGCCCACGATGTTCGCAACACCCACAAAAATCAGAATCGTGCTCAGGTAACTGACAAAGCCCTCTCCGTGTTCACCCACAAAGCTGCGGGTAAGATTCTGGATAAATGTGACGAAAGTTTCCAGCGCCGCCTGCCGTTTCGTGATGTTATGTACCCGCAAATCACGGGTCATCACCAGCATCAGCACCAGAAACACTGCCATAATCAGCCATGTGACTACCACGGACTCCGCCACGGGAATTCCCCCGAACAGCGGAATGGTAAAAGCCGTATCCACATTGAGTTCTGCCAAAAGTTCTTCGGCCAATGATTTCAATCTATGCACCTCCTTTAATCATCGGATTGAACCAAAAGGTCATTTGTGACCAATATACAATGATTATACCAAGCGATTTATGGACGTTCAATAAAAAACATTCTTTGGAAAAGGATAAATTTTGAAAGTTACTAATTTGGTGGGGACGAATTTGTAAATTCTCACAAAAAAGAGATAAATTACCACTATTCACGGCAAAAAACTCGCAGAACTGCCGTGTGTTCTGCGAGTTTTCATTGGGAAAATTATGAGATTTGTCCTTGCTTAGCGGATAAAATTCGTGCGAATCACGGGTTCTGTCTCCGGCAGGGAAACACCTGCCTGCTTGCCCGCATCGATGCACCGGAGCAGCCATGCCATATTCCGGGCCAATGTCCGGAGAATCTGCAAGCCCTCTTCGTCTTTCCGAATGTCTTCGGCGGAGCGGCCGTACACCACGTTCCAATATTGGGAGGACACCACCGGCATCTGGGAGAAGGTGAAGTACTTGTTCAACGTGTCAAAGGCATTGGTGCAGCCGGCGCGACGGGCGCAGACCACGGCGGCTGCGGGTTTCAGCCGGAAGGAGCGGCCGCCGGCAAAGAACAGCCGGTCCAGAAAAGCGGAGGCACCGCCGCTGACGGAGGCATAATGCACCGGAGAGCCCACAATCAAACCGTCGCAATGCTCCATTTTTTCAATGACTTCATTCACACCGTCCTGCTTCACGCAGCGCCCGGTTTTTCCGCAGCCGCCGCAGGCACCGCACAGGGCAATGGGACCGCCGCCGATGTGATAAATTTCGGAATCCACGCCGTTTTCCGCCAGCGCACGGCCCAACTCCGCCAACGCGGCATGGGTGGTTCCGTCGGCATGAGGACTGCAGTTGAGCAGCAATACTTTCATAATTCAGGCCTCCATACTTGCCAAAAAGTGATTTTGTGGCAATATTATAGCGAAAATGGCAAAGAAATACAAGTTTGCCCATTGCATTTTGAAAATCAGTAGAGTATAATTGTGCGGTTCAAAAAACGGAAAACAAATATTTTAATGATAAGCAAATGCAAGGGAGTGCGGATTTTTGGAGAACTTGAGAAATATCGCCATCATCGCTCACGTTGACCACGGTAAAACTACCCTGGTGGACCAGATGCTGAAACAGTCCGGCGTGTATCATGAAAATCAGGAAGTCGTGGATCGCGTTATGGACTCCGGCGACCTGGAACGGGAACGTGGTATTACCATTCTGGCAAAGAATACCTCTGTTCGTTATAAAGGAACTAAGATCAACATTGTGGATACCCCGGGCCACGCCGACTTCGGCGGCGAGGTGGAGCGTGTTCTGAAAATGGTAAACGGCGTTATCCTGCTGGTAGACGCTGCCGAGGGCCCCATGCCCCAGACCCGTTTCGTGCTGAGCAAGGCTCTGGCACTGGGTCACCGGGTTATCGTGGTGCTGAACAAGATTGACCGTCCCGACCAGCGTATTCACGAGGTCATTGACGAGATTCTGGAGCTGCTCATGGACCTGAATGCAACCGACGAGCAGCTGGACAGCCCCATGCTGTTCTGCTCCGGCCGTCAGGGCACTGCATCTTATTCCCCCGATGTGCCGGGCACGGACCTGACGCCGCTGTTCGACACCATTCTGGATTATATTCCCGCACCGGAAATCAACGTGGACGAGCCGTTCCAGATGCTGGTCAGCTCTGTGGACTACAGCGAGTTCGTGGGCCGTATTGCAATCGGCCGCGTGGAGCGGGGCCAGTGCAAGCAGAATCAGGAAATTGCTGTGTGCAACTACCATGATCCCGACGCACCGGCCAAAAAGGCAAAGGCTGTGTCCATGTACGAGTACGAGGGTCTGCAGCGTGTGCCCATCACCGTTGCAAGCGCCGGCGATATCATTGCAATGAGCGGCATCGGCGATATTACCATCGGTGATACCATCTGCGCTACCCAGCGGGTGGAGCCCATCGAATTCGTGAAGATTTCCGCACCTACCATGGAAATGACCTTCTCCATCAACACCTCTCCCTTTGCGGGCAAGGAAGGCAAGTTCGTTACTTCCCGTCAGCTGCGTGAGCGTCTGTACCGGGAAACGCTGAAGGACGTTTCTCTGAAGGTGGAGGACGACCCCGACGCAATGGATTCCTTCATTGTGGCAGGCCGCGGCGAAATGCATCTGTCCATTCTGATTGAGACTATGCGCCGCGAGGGTTATGAATTCCAGGTTTCTCCCCCCCGTGTGCTGTTCAAGACCATTGACGGCAAAAAGTGCGAGCCCATCGAGCGCGTGGTGGTGGACGTTCCCTCCGAGTACGTGGGTTCCGTCATTGAAAAGCTGGGCCGCCGGAAAGGCGAGTTCCTGGAAATGATTCCCGTGGGCGCCCGCACCAAGGCAACCTTCCTGGTTCCCTCCCGCGGTCTGTTCGGTTATCGGAATGAATTTCTGACCGATACCAAGGGCGAGGGCATTCTGGCCTCCGTCTTTGAGAAGTACGAGCCCTTCAAGGGCGAAATTGCCCGCCGTTCCACCGGTTCTCTGGTGGCATTCGAAACCGGCGAGTCCGTGGCTTACGGTCTGTTTAATGCACAGGAGCGCGGTGTGCTGTTCATCGGTGCCGGTGTGCCGGTGTACGCAGGCATGATTGTGGGCTTTAACCCCAAAGCCGAGGACCTGAGCGTGAACGTGTGCAAGCGGAAACAGCTGACCAACATGCGCGCTGCCGGCAGCGACGAGGCTCTGCGTCTGGTTACGCCCCGGAACATGTCTCTGGAGCAGTGCCTGGAGTTCCTGGCAGACGATGAACTGCTGGAAGTGACTCCGAAAAATCTGCGTCTGCGGAAACGGATTCTGGACCACAGCCAGCGTATGAAAGCGCTGAAAGGCAACAAGTAAATCGTAATATTCCAACTCCCAAGGCCGAAAAAGCCTTGGGAGTTTTTTCGTTTGAAAAGATTGACGTGCTGCAAAAAAATGTTAAAATCAAGACGAAAGGAGCTGCTGCTTATGATTCTTTACTACATTATCTGTTTCCTTAGCGGAAAAGCGCTGAATCGATTTACTTTGTGGGCGAATGTGCAGATTCAGGAATTGAAAGCACCGCGAATGCTGCCGTTGGTGGTATATTCCGTGCGGTATCTGGCGGTAATCCTTTTGATTGTTCTGGGTGTGCTCCTGCTGAAAAAGCTGCGGGGGGAGCGAAAATGGCTGCTGATTGTGTTGGGAATCCTGCTGCCGCTGGTGCAGATGGGATACAGCCTTTACGGCGTTGACCTGCTGTATCAGCATCGGGAGGAAATGATTTTCACCGTTCTGAACGCGCTGCTGTATTTCGGCTCGCAGGGAGCGCTGCTGTTGGCGGCGCCCGTCGGATTTGCCGCTGCAGCCTTGCTGCCGCAAAAAGAAGACAAAACATAATGCGTCGCGCCTCAAAACCACGGGTTTGGGGCGCATTTTTCTTGACATCATGGAAATGCTATGATAAAATACAATCCGCTTATGTCCGTGTTCCCGGTTCCGGGAGACTGCCGGAATGTTATCCGGTATTCCTTTCCACCCGAAACTGAGGCATCGGACAAGAAAAATGAAAGGATGGTTCCATTATGATTACGAAGGAACAGAAGACCGCGGTTATCGAGTCTAACCGCACCCACGAAGGCGACACCGGCTCTCCCGAGGTTCAGATTGCTATTCTGACTGAGCGCATTAAGCAGCTGACCGAGCACCTGAAACAGAACCCCAACGACAACCACAGCCGTATGGGTCTGCACAAGATGGTTGGTAAGCGCCGCCGTCTGCTCGACTACCTGGCAAAGGTGGACATCGAGCGCTATCGTGCTTGCATTGCCAAGCTGGGCATCCGCAAGTAATCTTCCGAGGTTTATGAAGGTTTTAGGGCAGGACAATTCCATATTGTCCTGCCCTATTTTCATTTCCCACGGATTTTTTCCGGTCCGACCAGCCAACCAGCTGTGAAACAATTCGAAACCGGGCTGCTTGATTGTTTAGTATTTGAACGCGGCGCCATGCCGTGGCGGCAGGTTCAAGTGCTAAAAAGTCAGGTGGCTCCGGAAACAAAAGAAAAGGAGCAATTTGTATGATTATTACGCACAAAGAATTTCCCAATTACAAGAAATTCGAAATGATGTACGAAGGCCGCCCTCTGTCCATGGAAGTGGGCAAGATGGCTGAGCTGTGCAATGCGTCTGTTCTGGTGAAGTACGGCGAGACCACCGTGCTGGTCACCTGCACCGCATCTGCTCGTCCCAAAGACGGGATTGATTACTTCCCTCTGTCCGTGGACTTCAACGAAAAGCTGTATGCTGTGGGCCGGATTCCCGGTTCCTTCATGCGCCGTGAGGGCAAGCCCAGTCTGAACGCTGTGCTGGCTTCCCGTCTGATTGACCGCCCCATGCGTCCTCTGTTCCCCACCGACCTGCGTAATGACGTTGTCATCGCCTGCGAAGTGCTGAGCGTGGACCGTGACTGCTCCCCCGAGATTACCGCAATGATCGGTGCCTCCGCAGCAGTTTCCATTTCCGATGTGCCCTTCAACGGCCCCATTGCCGGCATCGTGCTGGGCTGGGACGGCGAGAAGTTCCTCTTCAACCCCACGAAGGAAGAGCGGGAAAACAACCGCATGATCACCACCATTGCCGCAACCCACAAGAAAATCGTTATGATCGAGTCCGAGGCAGACCAGGTTCCCGAAGATGTGATGTACGAGGGCATCGTGCAGGCACACGAGCATCTGCAGCCTGTCCTGGACATGATTGACCGGATGGTGGAGGAAGTGGGCAAGCCCAAGTTCTCCTATGAGCATGCATCTTTCGACCAGGAGCTGTTCGACACCCTGTGCGAGAACGAAATGAGCGGCATGGAATACTGCATGGATACCGACGACAAGAACGTCCGTGAGGCTCGCGTGAACGAGTGGATTACCGCTATGCAGGCAAAATACGAAGAGAGCCACCCCGACATGATGCAGTACATGGACGAAATCCTGTACAAGATGCAGAAGAAGGTTGTGAAGACTTGGCTGCTGAAGGGCAAGCGCGTGGACGGCCGTAAGATGAACGAGATTCGTCCTCTGGGCACCGAGGTCGGCGTGATTCCCGTGGTTCACGGCTCCGCACTGTTCACCCGCGGTCAGACCCAGGTGCTGTCTATTGCAACGCTGAATACGCTGTCCATGGCCCAGAAACTGGATACCATCTGGGAAGAGGACGAGAAGCGCTTTATGCACCACTACAACATGCCCGGCTACTCCACCGGCGAGGCAAAGGCACAGCGCTCCACCGGCCGCCGGGAGTACGGCCACGGCGCTCTGGTAGAAAAGGCTCTGGAGGCCGTGATTCCTCCCGTGGAGGAGTTCCCCTACGCAATCCGCGTGGTGTCTGAGATTCTCAGCTCCAACGGCTCCACCTCTCAGGGTTCTATCTGCGGCACCACCATGGCTCTGATGGACGCCGGTGTGCCTCTGAAGGCTCCCGTTGCCGGTATTTCCTGCGGTCTGATTCAGGACGGCGATGACTTCACCACCTTTATCGATATTCAGGGCGTGGAAGACTTCCACGGCGAAATGGACTTCAAGGTTGCCGGTACTGTGGACGGCATCACCGCCATTCAGATGGACCTGAAGAACGACGGTCTGAAACACGAAATTGTGAAAGAGGCCTTCAAAATCACCCGCGAGGCGCGTCTGCAGATTCTGGACGAGGTCATGCTGAAGGCTCTGCCCGAACCCCGCAAGGAGCTGGCTAAGAGCGCTCCCAAGATGATTCAGATGCAGATTAAGCCCGAGAAGATTCGCGAAGTCATCGGCTCCGGCGGCAAAGTGATTCAGAAAATCACCGCCGATACCGGCTGCAAAATCGACATCACCGACGAGGGCATGATCTTCATTGCCTCCGAGGATATCGAGGCTTGCCGCGCTGCCCGCAAGACCATTGAGAACATCGTGTTTGAGCCGGAAGTGGGCCAGATGTACTATGGTCAGGTGGTCCGCATTATCCCCATCGGCGCATTCATTGAGCTGGTGCCCGGTAAGGACGGCATGTGCCACATTAAGGACCTGGAGTTCAAGCGCACCGAGAAGGTGGAAGATGTTCTGAACATCGGCGACTGGACTTGGGTCAAGGTCACCGAGATTGACGACCGCGGCCGGGTAAACCTGAGCCGCAAGGACGCAATCAAGGAGCGGGAGGCTGCCGGTCTGCCCATTGACCGCGCATAATTTCTGAATATTCCATGGAATGGCTCCCGGCATCGGGAGTCATTCTTTTTTACTTGCGGGAGGAAAACGGTATGGCTGTGGAAATTAAATTGTACTGCTCCATTTGCGGGCGGAACACCTATTATCAGGAACGCATTGAAGATGCGGCCAAGGATTTGGGTCTGGATTGCACCGTGGAAATGGTGACAGATGAAACCGTGTGGAAAAAGCTGGGCTTGGAAGAGGGCTGTCTGTTTGCTTATTGCCCCGGCTGCAAGGCAATGCACGATGACCCCAACGTGCGGAATCTGCCTGCCGTGGAAGTGAACGGGGAACTGAAATTCTGGAGTGTGCCCGCCACAGACGAGGAGTTGACCGCCTGCCTGCGGGAATATTTGCCGGGGTAACCGAAAGTTGCGGAATGGTTGCTGGCAGCAACCGGGAAAATTTGCTACATTTTTGGAGAAAACACGGTCCGGGAATCGGACGGAAAGGAGCAAATTATGTTGATGTCCAATTTCATGGGACTTTTCGCACTGGTTATCTATGGGGGAATATTTGCCGGGGTAATCTACCTGTTTTATCTGCTGACCAAGGCTCTGAAAAAATACCTGAACAGTAAAGATGCCCGGGAAGAAAAAAGGGAAGTCCGGCAGACCTTGGGCGAGACATTGAAGGCACAGCGGCAGCGCTGCCAAATGACTCAGGAATTCGTGGCGGAATCTCTGGGGGTCAGCCGTCAAGCGGTCTCCAAATGGGAAAACGGATCCTCCGACCCCAGCACGTCCAATCTTCTGGCGCTGGCGCGGCTGTACGGCGTTTCTGCGGAAGAGCTGCTGCGGCAGGTACAGCCGGAAACGGAGTAACAAAATGACAAAAAGACGGAAGATTTCTCGGGAATCTTCCGTCTTTTGTTTGCCTTTTGTGGAAAACTCAGGTGCGTTCTTTCCGCTCCAGTTTCCGCTTGTTGCCGTCTTCGTCCACCAGATAGGTGTTATCCAAGGTGCCGATGACGCTCTCTTTCCATGATTGCAGATATTCCGCACGGAGCAATTTTCGCTCCTCCTGCTCTGCCTCGGTCAATTCCCGTTCCCGGGAGATACGGGTCAGCTCGCTGATCCGGTCTTTTTTCCACTGTTCCATGATGTTATACTCCTTTGCCGAGATTGTCTAAATCCCGCCCGAATGCGGGCAGGAAATGTTCCAGAAAATAGTCCGCCTCCGGCAGCTCCATGGCCTGAATGGCGGCCAAGGTGGATTGCTCCGCGGAGAGAAACTCTGTATTGCCGGCTTTGCGCTCTTCCATGCATTTCACCAGTGCGGAAAGCTTGTCGGCAGCCTTTACCAGTTGGTAGTCTTCCCCTGCGGCGGATTCGTCCAACAGTTCGGCATAGGCGGGGCGCAGAACGGGGGGCAGAAATTCCAACAGCCGCCGGGCCGCCAGAGATTCCACCTGCTTGTAAGCCTGACGGATTTCCGGATTTTGATATTTGATGGGGGTGGGCATATCCCCGGTGAGAATTTCCGTGGCGTCATGATACAGCGCAATAGCAGCCAAATGCTCCGGATTGCAGGGCTGATGGAAAATCTCCCGACGAATCATACCCAAAGCATGGGCCAGCACCGCCACCATGTGGCTGTGCTCCTGAATATTTTCCGGAACGGAATTCCGCATCAGACTCCACCGCTCGATGTATTTCATGCGGGAAATCAGCGCGAAAAAAGGGCTGTCAGTCATGCACTTCTCCTCCTACCACGGCTTTTTCTTTCCACTTGCCGGTGCGGAATCGGACAAAGGAAAGCAGCAGCGCACACACCCAACCGATGGGAATACACCGCCAAATCACATGATACCCGAAATCAAAGCAAAATACAAGAATATACGATATCAAAACACGGACGCCCAACGTGGACAGAGAACACAAACTGGCATAAAGGACATCGCCGCTGCCTTGAATGACGCCGTTTGTGGTCAGGTATACGGAAAAAAGAATCATCATATAGCTGATAAAACGAATGTAATCCACGGACTGCTCCAATGCCTCGCCGGTGACGCCGAACAGCCCCGCCAAGGGGTACGCGCCCAGAAACAGAACGGTTGCAATCACGAAGGTAATGCCCACCGCCATGGCAACGGCGCTGCGCCATCCACGCTCCACCCGGTCCACTTTTCCGGCGCCGATATTCTGCCCGGTGAACATGGCCATAGCGCTGTTCAGAGACAGCGCGGGAATCATACAATAGTTCTCAATGCGTAGTCCACAGGTGAACGCAGCCATGGTCACTTCACCGAAATAATTGACCAATCGCTGCATGAAAACATTGCCGAAAGAGACGATGCATTGCTGCAAAGTCATGGGAATGCCTAATTTTAATATGTATACACAATCTTCCGTGGAAAAGGAAAATTCATTTGATTGAAAACGAAAGATAGGGTATTTTCCGAAAAAGTAACTGAAACAGAAAATCACACAAACGAACTGGGAAATCACGGTTGCAGCCGCTGCGCCCACGATGCCCCACCGGAATTTTGCCACGAACAGCAGGTCCAGAATCAGGTTGCCCACGGCGGACACCAGCAGGAAATACAAGGTGGCTTTGGAGTCGCCCACGGCGCGGAGCATGGAGGCAATGCAGTTGTATAAAAACTGGAACAGCAGCCCCAATGCATAGACCTTAAAGTACCCCACGGACAAGGCAATCAAATGCGCCTCCCGAATCCGCAGCAGGGTCACCACAAACCAGCGCACGGCAAAAAAACCCAATGCGCTGAAGGCGATGCCCAAACCGGTGAACAGAATCAGAGCGGTGGCGACGGCGCGTTTCAGCGTTTCCGTTTTTTGAGCGCCGAACAGCTGCGCAATGAAAATGCCGCAGCCGTTGCCCAGACCCAACGCCACGGCAAGAAACAGAAAGGCGAGGGTGGTGCAGGAACCCACGGCGCCCAAAGCTGCCGCGCTGACGTATCGCCCCACCACAATGCCGTCCACGGTGTTGTATAATTGCTGCAAAAATTGCCCGGCCATAATCGGCAGGGCAAACAGCAGCAGACGGCGCCATTCCGGCCCGGTTGTCATGTTATTTTTCTCCGGTAAAGCCGCACTGGACATGGAATCGCCTCCTGTCAGAAACCGGATTTGGGGCAAAAATGCAACTTTTGTTGGCAAAACTTGCTATCTCCCCCATTTTTCTTCAGTTATATCAAATTTTTAACAATAATTTAAGACAAAAAATGAAAAATCTATATCAGAAAAATGGTTCTGTTTAATAAAAAGTTTGAAAATGACGGGTAAAAGCCATTGGCAATTGTTATAACGAATTCATGGGAAGACAAAAGTGTATTTGTGCATGATGTGAAAAAAGTTTGACGTAATTGAAAAATTTTTCACACAGAAGGGGAAAAACAAATTATTTTCGGTATGGAGGTAGTCAAAAAATGGTAAAAATCGTAGATATGGAACCGCTGAACCCGACTCTGACAAAAATCACGTTGGAGGCGCCTCATATTGCAAAAAAAGTAAAAACCGGCCAGTTCGGTATTCTCCGCGTCACCGATGACGGCGAGCGAATTCCCCTGACCATTGAAGATTGGGATATTGAACGGGGAACGATCAGTTTCATTTTCCAGGTCGCCGGCGCAACCACGGAGACGATGAATCATAAAAAGCCCGGCGAGTATCTGGCAGACGTGGTGGGTCCTCTGGGCAACCCCACGGATTTGGACGATGCGAAAACCGTTTGCGTGGTAGCCGGCGGCTCCGGCTGCGCCATCGGTTTCCCGGTCATTCGGGAGCTGCATAACCGGGGCGTAGATGTGGACGCGGTCATCGGTTTCCGGAACAAGGACCTGGTGATTCTGGAAAAGGAAATCACCGCAATGACCAACCACTGTGTTGTGATGACCGACGATGGCAGCTACGCAACCAAGGGTCTGGTAACCGAGGGTCTGCAGAGTCTGATTGACAGCGGTCGGAAGTATGACAAGGTCATTACGCTGGGCCCCCTGCCGATGATGAAATTTGTTTGCCTGCTGACGAAAAAGTACGGCATTAAAACCTTGGCCTCTATGAACCCCATCATGGTGGACGGCACCGGCATGTGCGGCGGCTGCCGGCTGACCGTAGGCGGCGAAATCAAATTCGCCTGCGTGGACGGTCCGGAATTCGACGGTCATCTGATTGACTTCGACGAGGCAATCTGCCGCAGCACCATGTATCAGGATTTTGAGAAGAAAGAACGGGACGCAGCCTGCAACCTATTCAAAATGGAGGTGAAATAAGATGGCCAATATGTCTATGACGAAAAATCCCATGCCCACCCAGGAACCTCTGGTGCGGGCCAGAAACTTTGACGAAGTGGCCACCGGCTACACCGAAGAACAGGTGAAGGACGAGGCAGCCCGCTGCCTGCAATGCAAAAATCCCCGCTGCCGGGAAGGCTGCCCGGTGTCTCTGAACATTCCGGCATTTATCCGCGCCGCCGGCGAGGGCGATTTTGACGAGGCTTACCGCATCATTTCCATTGATTCCAGCCTGCCCGCCGTGTGCGGCCGTGTTTGCCCCCAGGAAAATCAGTGCGAGAAGTACTGCGCCCGGGGCATCAAGGGCGAAAGCGTGGCCATCGGCCGGATCGAGCGTTTCGTGGCGGACCGTCACAATGAGAAACCTCTGGAAAATATTCAGAAACCAGAACCCAACGGCTACAAGGTAGCTGTGGTCGGCTCCGGTCCCGCAGGCTTGACCTGCGCCGGTGATTTGGCAAAGCGTGGCTATGCCGTGACCGTGTACGAGGCATTGCATCTGCCCGGCGGCGTGATGAGCTACGGCATTCCCGAATTCCGTCTGCCGAAAGCCATTGTGGCCCGGGAAATCGAGGGTCTGAAGGCTCTGGGCGTGGAAATTCTCACCGATATGGTGGTGGGCAAGGTCATTGACGTCAATGAGCTGCGGGAAGAGTACGATGCCGTGTTCATCGGCTCCGGCGCCGGTTTGCCCATGTTCATGCATATCCCCGGAGAAAACCTGAAAGGCGTTTACTCCGCAAATGAATTCTTGACCCGCATCAATCTGATGAAGGCCTATCAGGAAGGCAGCCACACTCCCATTAAGCGTCCGAAACGGGCAGCCGTTGTAGGCGGCGGCAACGTGGCAATGGACGCAGCGCGCTGCGCGCTCCGTCTGGGCGCCGAAGAGGTGAGCATCGTTTACCGCAGAGGTATGGAAGAGCTGCCCGCCCGGAAAGAGGAAGTGGAGCATGCACAGGAAGAGGGCATTGTGTTCCGCACCCTGCGCAACCCTGTGGAAATCGAAGGCGACCCGAAGGTGGGCGTTTCTAAAATCAAGTGTCAGGTCATGGAGCTGGGCGAGCCGGACGAGCGCGGCCGCCGTAAGCCCGTTCCTGTGGAAGGACAGTTTGAAGAGCTGGACGTGGATGTGGTCATTATGGCGTTGGGCACCAATCCCAACCCGCTGATTCGCAAGACCACGGAAGGTCTGGAATTCACGCCCAAGGGTGGTATTCAGGCGGACGAGGCAACTGGTCAGACCTCTCTGGAGAATGTGTTCTCCGGCGGCGACGCGGTTACCGGCGCGGCAACGGTGATTCTGGCAATGGGCGCAGGCAAGAAGTCCGCGGCGGCCATTGACGAATATCTCCGGGGGTCCAAGGGAAAGTAATTGACCCCGCCGGGAAAACGTGATACCCTGCCCTTGTCGAAGGGATACATAGGGAAGTCACGGTGACGCATATTTGCTGTTTTTCTTCCCCTTCTTTCATATTTCTTATTCCATTGCAGCGGTGTCCCCTCGGTTTTTCCGGGGGGATATTGCTTTGTTTGGACGATGCAGTCTATGGGAGGTTTGCAGTTATGTTTTATATCGGATGTCACGTTTCTTCTGCCGGCGGATATGCCCCGGCAGCCCGCCATGCCGCAGAATTGGGCGGCAATGCCTTGGCCCTGTTTACCCGGAATCCCCGGGGCGGCAGCGCAAAGCCCTTGGACCCGGCGGACGCAGCGGAATTTATGGCCTTTTGTCAGGCACATGCCATGGCACCGATGGTGGCTCACGCGCCCTATACCCTGAACCCCTGCGGTGCCAAGGAAACCGTGCGGGAATTTGCCCACCGGGCCTTTTCAGAGGATTTGGAAAAGCTGGAGGCGATGCCGGGACAGTTTTATAATTTTCACCCGGGCAGCCATGTGGGGCAAGGAGTGGAAACGGGAATCCGGGAGATAACGGCTCTGCTGAATCAGGTGCTTTGGCCGGAAATGCATACCACCGTGCTGCTGGAAACCATGGCGGGAAAAGGCAGCGAAGTGGGCAGCCGCTTTGAAGAACTCCGAGCCATTTTGGACGGAACGGAGCATCAGGCGCAGATGAGAGTCTGTCTGGATACCTGCCATGTGTGGGACGCGGGCTACGATGTGGAAAACGATTTGGACGGTGTGCTGACGGAATTCGACAAGGTTGTGGGGCTCAAGCGCTTAAAGGCGGTGCATTTGAACAACAGCTTGAATGACCGGGGCAGCCGCAAGGACCGCCATGCCCGCATCACCCAGGGAAAACTGTCCATAGACGCCATTCGGCGCATCATCTGCCACCCGGCGCTGCAGGGAATTCCGTTTATTTTGGAAACGCCCCAGACGGCGGATTCCGGCTACGGGGAAGAAATTGCACTGCTGCGGGAGCTCCATGGATAATCTGTGAAAAAATAATGCGGGAAGTCGCTGTGACTTCCCGCATTTGTGCATATTCGGTGGAAAACCGGAAACTTAAATTGCTTTCCAGCGCCAATCGGCAATTTCCGGCATATCAATGCCGTACTCTGCGATATACTGGGCGTGTTCCACCAGTTTGTCTTTCATTTCCTGATTCAGCGCCGCGCCCCGGTTGCCCAGACAAGGCAGCTGCTGCAAAGCCAGCATGACCAGATGATACCGGTCCAGATAGTTCTGCACGCGCATATCAAAGGGTGTGGTAATGGTGCCCTCTTCCACGTAGCCCCGGACATGGAGATTCTTGTTATGCCGCTTGTAGGTCAGCTTGTGAATGAGGGAGGGATAGCCGTGGAATGCGAACACAATGGGCACGTTGGTGGTGAAAATGGCATCGAAGTCCGCATCGGTCAGACCGTGGGGGTGCTGCTCGTTGGATTGCAGACGGAACAGGTCCACCACGTTTACGAACCGGATTTTCAGCTCGGGGAAGTGCTCCCGGAGAATCATCACGGCGGCCAATGCCTCCAACGTGGGGGTTTCACCGGCACAAGCCATGACCAAATCCGGCTCGGCGCCTTGGTCACTGGAGGCCCACTGCCAGATGCCCAGACCTTCCGTGCAGTGTTTCACGGCTTGGTCCATGGTCAGCCACTGGGGGCGGGGGTGCTTACTGGTGACCATCACGTTCACGTAGTTCCGGGAACGGATGCAGTGGTCAAAGCAGCACAGCAGGGTGTTGGTATCCGGGGGCAGGTACATCCGCACCACGTCTGCCTTTTTGTTGCTCACGTGGTCCAGGAAACCCGGGTCCTGATGGGTGAAACCGTTGTGGTCCTGCTGCCAGACGTTACTGGACAGCACATAGTTCAAAGAGGCAATATCCTGCCGCCAAGGCAGCTGACTGCACACTTTCAGCCATTTTGCGTGCTGAGAGAACATGGAGTCCACCACGCGGATAAAGGCCTCATAGGAGTTGAAAAATCCGTGCCGTCCGGTGAGCAGATATCCCTCCAACATACCCTCGCACACGTGCTCGGAGAGCATGGAGTCCATAACCCGGCCGTCCCGGGAGAGGAATTCGTCGTCTTCGTCAGTGTCGGCATTCCAATCCCGACCGGTGACCTCAAAGACCTTGCCCAGACGGTTGGATTGGGTTTCATCGGGGCCGAATACCCGGAAATTCCGGCGCTCGCTGTTCAGTTTCAGAATATCCCGGACGAATGCGCCCAGTTCAATCATATCCTGTGCGTCTACGGCGCCGGGGTAGGGAACGTTCAATGCGTAGTCCCGGAAATCGGGCATCCGCAGGTCCCGGAGAAGCAGACCGCCGTTGGCGTGGGGATTCAGACCCATGCGCCGGGTGCCCTCGGGAACAAAGTCCATCATGTAGTCTTTCGGGGCGCCGTTTTCGTCAAACAGCTCCTCGGGACGATAGCTTTTCAGCCAGTCTTCCAACAGATGCAGATGCTCCTCGTCGGTGATCTGAATGGGCACCTGATGAGCCCGGAAGGAACCCTCGATTTTCTTGCCGTCTACCACTTTCGGACCGGTCCAACCCTTGGGGGTACGCAGCACAATCATGGGCCAACGGGGGCGTTGGTCCACGCCCTCTTCCCGGGCACGGCGCTGATACTCCAGAATTTCCGTAATGCAGGTGTCCAATGCCTGGGCCATTTTCGGGTGCATTTCTGCCGGGTCGCTGCCCTCTACAAAATAGGGGGTCCAGCCGCAGCCCCGGAGGAACTGCTCCAGCTCTTCGTGGGTAATGCGGGCCAAAACCGTGGGATTGGCGATTTTAAATCCGTTCAGATGGAGAATGGGCAGCACGGCACCGTCGGTTTTCGGGTCCAGAAACTTATTCAGCTGCCAGGAAGTGGCCAACGGTCCGGTTTCCGCCTCGCCGTCGCCCACCACGCAGGCGGCAATCAGACCGGGGTTATCCGCCACGGCGCCGAATGCGTGGGACAAGCTGTAGCCCAGCTCGCCGCCCTCGTTGATGGAGCCCGGCGTTTCCGGCGCCACATGGCTGGCAATGCCGCCGGGGAAAGAAAACTGCTTGAACAGTTTCTGCATGCCCTCTTCGTCCCGGGTGATGTTGGGATACACCTCGGTGTAGGAGCCGTCCAGCCAATCCTGCGCCACCATGGCATTGCCGCCGTGACCGGGACCGGAAAGGTAAATCATATCCAAATCATATTCTTTGATGACCCGGTTCAAGTGAGTATAAATGAAGTTCTGGCCGGGTACAGTGCCCCAGTGGCCCACAATTTTCTTTTTGATATTGTCCATGGTCAGCTTTTCCCGGAGCAGGGGTTTGCTCAGCAGGTACAGCTGCCCGGCGGAAAGATAGTTCGATGCCCGCCAATAGGCGTCCATGTGCTGCAGGGTTTCAGCGGAAACGGGGGTATGCTTTGTCATAGAGAATCCTCCTTTTTCGTACACTCGACATATTTGATACGTTACATACAAGTAATACCAGCAACACTATATTATGCTATTTTTTTCACAATTTCAACCCATTTCGTGTAAGAAAATTTTCTTTTTACAGATTATTCACTTTTGACTTGCAATCCGCGGTATAATTGGGTTACCATACCATCACTTGACAAGGGCAAAAAGCGCCGAAAAGGCGCGCTGTCAAGCGTGTCTGCCCTTATCAAGTGATGGTTACAAAAAAGAATGGAGGAGTAGCCTTATGAGTAAAAAAGCTTTGATCGTCGAAGACGATGTGAATATTGCAGAACTCCTGAAGATATATTTGCAGAAAGACGGATTTGACACCCAGAATGCATACGACGGCAAGAAAGCCGTGGAGATGGCTGCGGAATTCCAGCCGGATATTATGCTGCTGGATATTATGCTGCCCGTCATGGACGGTTGGCAGGTATGCCGGGAAGTGCGGAAAATTTCTCAGGTGCCGATTATCATGCTCACCGCCAAGGGCGAGAGCACGGATAAGATTTCCGGTTTGGAAATGGGCGCGGACGATTATATTACCAAGCCCTTTGACCCGAAGGAACTGGTGGCGCGGATTCACGCGGTGATGCGCCGTACCGACGGCGGAGAGCCTGCCGAGCCCCAGGGCAAAAAACTGGTGTTCGATAAGCTGATTATCAATCTGGATTCCTACGAGCTGATTGTGGACGGCAAGAAAATCGACACCCCGCCGAAAGAGCTGGAGCTGCTGTACCATCTGGCATCGTTCCCCAACCGGGTGTTTACCCGGAATCAGCTGCTGGACGAGGTTTGGGGATTCGATTATTTCGGCGACAGCCGGACGGTAGACGTGCATGTGAAACGTCTGCGGGAAAAAATCGAGGGCGTTTCCGACCAGTGGGAGCTGACCACGGTGTGGGGCGTTGGTTACAAATTCAAACTGAACGAAGAAACTTAATGATTTGCCGGCCGGATGCTGTTCTCCGACCGGCAAATTGAACACCGGCGGTATGCCGGAATCGGAACGGAACCGGGGGAAGAACCTTTGAATAGTATCTATTTCAAAAATTTTATGGCCATGGCTGTCATTGTGCTGACCAGTTTTCTGATTGTGGGCGTTTCCTTTGTGTTTATCCTGCGTTACTTTGTGATGAACGATGCCCGGGAAAATATGGTGGCCAATGCTGAGCAGATTTCCCGGAATGCCGCAGCCATGACCGATGTAGATGAGCTGGAGGATTGGGATACCCGTATGAGCATCAGTATGCTCTCCGAGGCCACCGGCAACCATATTTTCCTGTGCGATAAAAACGGTGTGGTGATTTCCTGCTCGGATAAATCTCTGGGCTGCGGTCATATCGGCAAGCAGATTCCCAGAACTTACATCACCGCCATCAACAGCAACGGTCAGCTGGAGCAGCTGACGGATTTGAACGGATTTTACGATACCGTCCGGGTGGTGGTGGCAGAGCCCATCGACATCGACAATACACTGGCGGGATATGTGTTTGTGTCCAAAGATTCCAGTGTGATTGTGGGCGCTTACGGAACCTTTATGTATGTATTCGTGCTGACGATTACGGCGGTGATGAGCCTTGCCATGGTGCTTTCGTTGGTGTTTTCCAAGCAAATGACGAAAAGTCTGGACGAAATGGCCGTGGCAGCCCGGAAATATTCCCACGGGGATTTTTCCATGCGGGTGAGCACCACGGACCGGGCGGACGAAATGGGCGCGCTGACCGATTCCTTCAACGAAATGGCGGATTCTCTGGAAAAAGCGGAACGCAGCCGGCAGGAATTCATTGCCAATGTGTCCCATGAGCTGAAAACGCCCATGACCACCATTGCCGGATTTGCAGAGGGCTTGTTGGACGGCACCATTCCCAAAGAGGACGAAAACAAATATCTGACCATCATTGCCGATGAGACCCGCCGGCTGTCCCGTCTGGTGCGGGAAATGCTGGATATGTCCCGGATGTCCGACCATGTGGCGGCGCCGGAAAATATGAAGGATTTCAATCTGAACGAGGCCATTATTGCCACGCTCCTGAACTTCGAAACCCGGGCGGAAGACAAAAAACTGGCCGTGGAGCTGCATCTGCCGGACGATACCTTGACGGTTCGGGGCAACGAAGATGCCATTCGCCGGGTGATTTACAATCTGCTGGATAATGCCATCAAGTTTGCAAAAGAGGGCGGCACCTTGGGGGTGTCTTTGTGGCAGCAGGGAGAAAAGGCTTACGTCAGCATTTCCGATGAGGGCGAGACCATTCCGCCGGAGGATTTGCCGTTTATCTTTGACCGATTCCATAAATCGGACCGCTCCCGGAGTCTGGACCGAGACGGCGTGGGTCTGGGCTTGTATTTGGTAAAGTCCATTCTGAATGCCCACGATGAGGACATTGCCGTGACCAGTAAAGACGGCGTGACCAAGTTCGTGTTTACCATGACCTTGACCAAATAATTGAAATTCTGTGGGAAATTTCGGAAAGGAACCGAATATGGAAGAAAGACAGAAGGATTGGTACCGCCCGGCGCAGACTGAGGAAACCCCGGCAGCGCGGGAACATGACCCGGTGGGGGCAAAAGAAGAGCTGATGCAGGCATACGGTACCCCGGAGCCCCCTGCCCCGGTGAAAAAACGGCGGTGGGGTCTGATTGTGGGCATTACGGCAGGGATTGCGCTGCTGTTGGCATTGATTGTGGGAACCGCATTGCTGTTTGCCGATTCCGATGACACCGCGCAAGGCGATGATTACTCCGATTACGGATTTTTCCAGTCGGAAAACGGATACAAAATCACCGGCGAGAATACCATTGCCCGGGCGGACCCCAATCCGGCGGTGACGCTGACCTTTACGGACAGCAAAGACGATACCGAATTGGAATTGCAGGAGCTGTATGAGAAGTGCATTCCCAGTATTGTGGGCGTGGCGGCAGGATTGAACTCCGGATATTCCTGGGGCACCGGCGTGGTGATGACGGCGGACGGATATATTCTGACCAACACCCACGTACTGGAGAAAGCCTCCGATGTGCAGGTATCCCTGACTGACGGACGGATTTTCCCGGCAAAGCTGGTGGGCTGCGACCCGGTGAGTGATGTTGCGGTGCTGAAGGTGGAGGCAACGGACCTGACCCCGGCGGAATTTGCGGATTCCGGCAATGTGCGGGTGGGAGATTCCGTGGTCGCCATCGGCAATCCCCTCAGCGGAAAATTCGGCGGCACCATGACCGACGGCATTATTTCCGGCGTGAGTCGGAATGTAAGCTACGGCGGAAGAACCCAAACCCTGCTGCAGACCAATGCGGCGCTGAATGAGGGCAACTCCGGCGGCGCGCTGTTCAATCGCTACGGGCAGGTCATCGGCATTACCAATATGAAAATGATGACCACGGCAGACGCTACGGTGGAGGGCATCGGCTTTGCCATTCCCACCGCAACGGTGCAGACGGTGGTAAAGGATTTGCTGGAAGACGGTGAAATGCGGCCTTGTCTGGGCGTGTATGTGTACGTCAAAGAGAAATCCGACGATTTGGGTCCCGCGGGCTTGGAAGTGAATTCCGTCAGCCGGAATTCCGATGCGGCGGCGCAGGGCGTGAAAACCGGCGATATTATCACGGAAATCAACGGGCAGCCCATCAAAGACTTCGATATGGTGACGGAATTGCTGATGGAGCTCCATGCCGGGGATACGGTAACGCTGAAAATCTGGCGGAACGGAACGTTTCTGGAGAAGACCGTCAAGCTGATTCCCCAGAGCGATTTTTAAGGCAGACGGACTGCTTTTGAGAAAATTTGATGAATCTGAAAAAAGGTCGCCAAAAATGGCGGCCTTTTTCTGTCGGATTTCCGTTGCGCCCCGGGCAAAATCTTGTTGACACAGGATTGAACACTGGGGTATACTAATATAGGCACTACGCTAAGCGGCGGGCTCTTCCTGTTCAGGATAAGACCGGCGCTTTTTCTTTTTGTTAACGGAAAAAAACAGCCCAAGCAGGCTGTTCGGAACAGGAGGGATTTCCTATGTGTGGAATTGTTGGATATACCGGACCGCATCAGGCGGCTCCCATTTTGCTGGAGGGTCTGAAACGGTTGGAATACAGAGGCTATGACTCCGCAGGCATTGCTGTCAATGAGCAGGGCGGAATTCACATGGTCAAGTCTGCCGGTATGATTAAAAACCTTTGTGAAAAAACCAAGGAGGGCGCTGTGTTCTCCGGTACCGCCGGCATCGGGCATACCCGCTGGGCAACCCACGGCGCACCGACGGACGAAAATGCCCACCCTCACGTTTCCAATGACGGCCGCTTTGCCGTAATCCATAACGGCATCATTGAAAATTATCTGGCCCTGCGGGAAGAATTGCAGGCAAAGGGTTACGTGTTCAAAAGCGAAACGGACACGGAAGTGATTGTGAACTTGCTGGAGTATTATTACGAAGGCGATTTCAAGCAGGCCATTCTGAAAGCCATTTCCCGGCTGGAAGGGTCTTATGCCATCGGCGCTATTTGCGCCGACTGCCCGGAGCGGGTGTTTGCCGCCCGGCAGTTCAGCCCCTTGATTCTGGGACTGGGCGTGGGAGAAAACTTCCTGGCATCGGACGTCACCGCGCTGGTTGCGTATACGAAAAACGTGATTTATCTGGACGATGGCGAGTTGGCGGAGCTGACTCCCCAAAGCGTGACGGTATATGACTGCACCGGACGGCCCATTCAGAAAAAAACGTCTCGGGTGACTTGGGACGTGGAGGCTGCGGCAAAGGGCGGCTTTGAGCATTTTATGCTCAAGGAAATCATTGAGCAGCCCCGGGCACTGAAAGCTACCATCGACCCCCGGGTGAAAAACGGTCGGGTGGTTCTGGACGATTTCAACCTCACGGACGAGGAACTGAAAAATCTGCGGAAAATTTACATCACGGCCTGCGGCTCGGCATTTTATGCCGGTCAGGTGGGAAAATATGTGATTGAATCCCTGACCCGGATTCCCGTGGAAACGGACATTGCCAGCGAGTTCCGGTATCGGGACCCCATCGTGGACGAGCACACGCTGATGATTGTCATTTCCCAGTCCGGCGAAACGGCAGATACCATTGCCGCTTTGCGGGAGGCAAAGGAGCGGGGGGCGAAAACCCTTGCGATTTGCAACGTGGTGGGCTCCACCATTGCTCGTCTGGCAGATACGGTGCTGTATACCTGGGCCGGCCCGGAAATTGCCGTGGCCACCACAAAGGGTTACACCACGCAGGTTGCCATTCTGGATTTGCTGGCGGTCTATCTGGCCCGGCGGCTGTCGCGCATTGATGATGGGGAGGAGCGCCGTCTGGTGCGGGAAATTCAGAAAATTCCCCAGCAGATGCAGCGGTCCGTTGACCTGAACCCCGGTCTGCCGGACATTGCAAAGGCTTATCACGACAATCAAAATATGTTCTTCATCGGGCGCAATCTGGACTACGCGGTTTGTCTGGAAAGCTCTCTGAAATTGAAGGAAATTTCCTATATTCATTCCGAGGCCTGCGCGGCCGGAGAATTGAAACACGGACCCATTGCTCTGATTGAGCCGGGACGGCTGGTGATTGCGCTGGCTTGCCAGGAACGGCTGTTCGATAAAACCATGAGCAATATCAAAGAAGTCAAAGCCCGGGGGGCAGAAGTTTTGGGCGTTGCCATGGAGGGCAATACCCGGATTCTGACCGAGGCGGACAAAGCCATTTACATTCCCCGGTGCGAGCCGCTGTTTGCTGCGGCTCCGGCAATCGTTCCCATGCAGCTGTTTGCATACTATGTGGCAAAGGAAAACGGCTGCGATATTGATAAACCGAAAAATCTGGCAAAATCCGTCACGGTGGAATAATTGAGACAGTTGAATCTAAGAAATGAAATAAAGAGAGGAATCAAAAGGCTATGGCGAAGTTTGTATTTGTAACAGGCGGCGTGGTATCCGGTCTGGGTAAGGGCATTTGCGCCGCATCTCTGGGCCGGCTGCTGAAGCAGCGCGGATTGAACGTAATCAACCAGAAGTTCGATCCCTATTATAACGTGGACCCCGGCACCATGAGCCCGTATCAGCACGGTGAAGTGTTCGTCACCGATGACGGCGCGGAAACGGATTTGGATTTGGGCCACTACGAGCGTTTCACCAATGTGAGCCTGACCGGCAAGTCCAGCGTCAGCTCCGGCAGAGTGATCTGGGAAGTCCTGAACCGGGAGCGCCGGGGCGATTATCTGGGCGCAACCATTCAGATTATTCCTCATGTAACCGATGAAATCAAGCGCCGCATTTATGCCGTGCCCGAGGCAGACACCGACGTGGTGATTTGCGAAATCGGCGGCACCGTGGGCGATATTGAATCTCAGCCGTTCCTGGAGGCCATTCGTCAGGTGGCGCAGGAGCAGGGCAAAGAGAACGTGATGTTCATTCATGTGCCCCTGCTGGTGACCATTCCCGGTACCGGCGAGCTGAAGAGCAAACCGGTGCAGCACTCCGTGAAGGAACTGCAGGGCTTCGGCATTCAGCCGGACGTTCTGGTTTGCCGTACCGATGTGCCCATGACCCAGGAAATCAAGCGGAAAATCGCGCTGTTCTGCAACATGGCGCCTCAGTGCGTGATCCCCAACACCACCGCTCGTACGCTGTACGAAGTGCCCCTGCTGATGGCAAAAGAGGGTCTGGATACCGTGGTGTGCAGCCGTCTGGGCTTTGAAACCAAGGCACCCGATCTGACTGCATGGAGCGCCATGGTGGAGCGCACGCTGAACGCAAGCAAGGACGTGACCATTGCACTGGTGGGTAAGTACACGCAGCTGCATGACGCATACCTGTCCGTTGTGGAGGCTCTGAACCACGGCGGTACGGAAAATGACGCCAACGTGCATATCCGTTGGGTGGATTCCGAAACCGTCACCGACGGCAACGTGGCTGAAAAGCTGGCCGGTGTGGACGGCATTCTGGTGCCCGGCGGCTTTGGCGACCGGGGCATTGAGGGTATGATTTCCTCTATTCAGTACGCCCGGGAAAACAAGGTGCCTTTCTTCGGTATCTGTCTGGGCATGCAGATGAGCGTTGTGGAGTATGCCCGCCACGTGGCAGGCCTGGAAGACGCACATTCTGCCGAGTTCGTCATCAACGGCGAGCACAAGGTCATCGATCTGATGGCTGACCAAGTGGGCATCACCGAAATGGGCGGCACCATGCGTCTGGGCAAGTATCCCTGCGTGTTGGACGCAAACAGTTTCTCCGCAAAGGCATACGGCACCACCGAAATTTCCGAGCGCCATCGTCATCGTTACGAGTTCTCCAATGCTTACCGTGAGATTCTCACCGAGAAGGGTCTGCAGCTGGCAGGCGTTTCCCCCGATAAGCGTCTGGTGGAAATCGTTGAGATTCCCGAGCACCCCTGGTTTGTGGGTGTGCAGTTCCACCCCGAGTTCAAGAGCCGTCCCAACAAGGCTCACCCCCTGTTCCGCGACTTCATCGCGGCTGCTGTGAAAAGGAGCGAAAGCAAATGAGCAAGGATATGTACGAAAGCCCTCTGAGCGCCCGGTATGCAAGCAAGGAAATGAAACACATCTTCTCTGACGATGTGAAGTTCTCCACTTGGCGCAAGCTGTGGATTGCACTGGCAGAGGCAGAGAAAGAGCTGGGCATTGATATTCGTCAGGAACAGATTGACGATATGAAGGCGCACATTTACGATATTGACTATGCAAAGGCTGCGGAGTACGAGTCTCAGCTGCGCCACGATGTTATGGCGCATGTGCACACCTACGGCGATTGCTGCCCCAGCGCAAAGGGCATCATTCATCTGGGCGCCACCAGCTGCTACGTGGGCGATAACGCAGAGCTGATTCGTATGCGGGACGCCATGGACCGCATTGAGGTTCTGTTGGTGAACACCATCAAGGCGCTGAGCGACTTTGCAGAGGAATATAAGGCACTGCCCACGCTGGCATACACCCATTTCCAGGCAGCACAGCCCACTACTCTGGGCAAGCGGGCTTGCCTGTGGATTCAGGACCTGCTCAGCGACTTGGAAAATCTGGAGTTCCAGAAGAACAAGCTGAAACTGCTGGGCTGCCGCGGAGCAACCGGCACCTGCGCAAGTTTCTTGGAGCTGTTTGAGGGCGACGTGGAAAAGACCCAGAAGTTGGAGAAAATTATCTGCAATAAGATGGGCTTTGACGGCGCTTACCCCGTTTCCGGTCAGACCAACTCCCGGAAAGTGGATTATGATATTGTTTCCGTGCTCTCCGGCATTTGCCAGAGCGCAACGAAATTCTCCAATGACATTCGTCTGATGAGCCATCTGAAAGAGGTGGACGAGCCCTTTACGGATAAACAGATCGGCTCTTCCGCCATGGCTTATAAGCGGAACCCCATGCGCTCCGAACGGATTGCATCTCTGTCCCGCTACGTGATCAGCGATGTCATCAACCCCGCATTCACCGCTGCCGGTCAGTGGTTTGAGCGGACGTTGGACGACTCTGCAAACCGCCGTCTGAGCGTACCGGAGGCATTTCTGGCAACCGACGGTGTGCTGACGCTGTACATCAATGTGATTCGCGGTCTGCGGGTGTACCCGGCTGTGATTAAAAAGCATCTGGACGCTGAAATGCCGTTCATGGTCACCGAGAACATTATGATGTACTGCGTGACCCACAAGGGCGGCGACCGTCAGGAACTCCATGAGCATATCCGGCAGCATTCCGTGGCAGCCGGCATCAATATCAAGCAGAACGGTGCAGAAAACGATTTGTACGACCGGATTCTGGCGGACCCCATCTTCGGCCTGAGCAAAGAGGAACTGGAGTTCATCGTGTCCGAGGGTCGGATTACCGGTCTGGCACAGAAACAGACGGAAGATTTCCTTGCCGACTATGTGCAGCCGGTGTTGGCAAAATACGGCGCAGAACTGGGCGCCGAAGCCACTGTGAACGTATAAGGAGGAACAGATTATGCTGACAGCAATTGTTGGAATTAACTGGGGCGACGAGGGCAAGGGCCGCATGGTGGACCTGCTGTCCGAGAAATATGATATTATCTGCCGTTATCAGGGCGGCAACAACGCAGGCCATACTGTGGTCAACGAGCGGGGCAAGTTCATTCTGAACCTGATGCCCTCCGGTATCCTGCGTCCCGAGGCTGTGAACGTCATGGGCCCCGGCATGGTCATTGATTTGGAGCATCTGTGCCATGAAGTGGAAAAGCTCCGCAGCCAGGGCATCTCCATCACCCCGGAGAATCTGAAAATCAGCGACCGCGCAACCATCTGCATGCCGTACCACAAGCTGCTGGATTGTCTGGAAGAGGACCGTCTGGCAGACCAGAAGTTCGGCTCCACCCGCCGGGGCATTTCTCCCGTGTACGCAGACAAGTACATGAAGAAAACCCTGCGTATGGGCGACCTGCTGCACCCCGATACCATTCGCAACCGTCTGGGCGGTCTGATTGAGTGGAAGAATCTGATGGTGCAGGGCGGCTATCATCACGAAGGCATCAAAACCGAGGAGATGCTGGAGTGGCTGGAAACCTACGGCAATCCCTGGAAGGATTACATCGTGAACACCACCGAGTATCTGACCAAGGCAGATGCTGAGGGCAAGAACATTATGTTCGAGGCACAGCTGGGCGCTCTGCGTGATATCGACTTCGGTATTTACCCCTATACTTCCGCATCTTCCACCATTGCTGCTTACGCACCCATCGGTGCCGGCATTCCCGCAAAGCGCCTGAACAATGCACTGGGCATTATGAAGGCATATTCCAGCTGCGTGGGCGAGGGTCCCTTCACCTGCGAGCTGTTCGGCGCAGAGGGCGATGCCCTGCGCGAGGCAGGCGGCGAGTACGGCGCAGCAACCGGACGTCCCCGCCGCGTGGGCGGTTTTGACGTGGTGGCATCTCGCTACGGCGTGCAGATTCAGGGCGTGGATTCTCTGGCACTGACCAAGCTGGACGTGCTGGAGGATATGGAGCAGATTCCCGTGTGCGTGGCTTATGAAGTCAACGGCGAGCGCACTGAGGTGTTCCCCTCCGGTGATGCACTGACCAATGCAAAGCCCATTTATGAGTATCTGCCCGGTTTCGGCGGCAAGGTTGCCGGCGTGACCAAGTTTGAGGAGCTGCCCGAGAATGCACAGAAATACGTGCGTTATCTGGAGCAGGCTGTGGGCTGCCCCATTCAGTACGTTTCCACCGGTGCAGACCGGGATAGCTACATTCAGCTGTTTTAATCGGGAGGAACGAGTATGACCAATCATCAGTTTGTTTTGGTTCTGGATTTCGGCGGTCAGTATAATCAGCTGATTGCCCGCCGTGTGCGCGAGTGCGGCGTGTACTGCGAGGTAAAGCCCTACACCACTCCCATTGCGGAGCTGAAGGCGCTGAACCCCATCGGTATTATCTTCACCGGCGGTCCCAACTCCGTGTATCTGGAGACTTCTCCCCATGTGGACCCCGAAATTTTCACTTGGGGTGTGCCCATTCTGGGTATTTGCTACGGCTGCCAGCTGATGGCGCATACACTGGGCGGTCAGGTGACCGAGGCACAGGACGATTCCGCCCGGGAATACGGCAAAACCGAGACTTATTACAATAATGCCTGCAAGATTTTCGAAAATCTGCCGGCACAGGGCATCAGCTGGATGAGCCATGGGGATTACATGGCAAAGGTGCCGGAGGGATTCTCTCTGGTGGCACATTCCGACAACTGCCCCAACGTGGCAATTGCCGACGAGAAACGTGGTTTCTACGGCGTGCAGTTCCACCCGGAAGTGAATCACACCCAGCACGGTATGGATATGATTCGGAACTTCCTGTACAACGTCTGCCATGCAGAAGGCGACTGGACCATGGAAGATTACAAGCGGACCGCCATTGCACAGGTCCGTGAAAAAGTGGGCGACGGCAAGGTTCTGCTGGCGCTCAGCGGCGGTGTGGACAGCTCTGTCTGCGCAGCTCTGCTGGCAGAGGCTATCGGCGAGCAGCTGACCTGCGTGTTCGTGGACCACGGTCTGATGCGGAAAAACGAGGGCGACGAGGTTGAGGCTGCGTTTGGCAAGTGGGCAATGAACTTTGTCCGCGTGGACGCAGAGCAGCGTTTCCTGACCAAGCTGAAAGACGTGACCGAGCCGGAACGCAAGCGGAAAATCATCGGCGAAGAGTTCATTCGCGTGTTCGAGGAAGAGGCAAAGAAAGTCGGCGCCGTGGACTTCCTGGCACAGGGCACCATTTATCCCGACGTGATTGAGTCCGGCACCGGCGATGCAGCCGTGATTAAGAGCCACCACAACGTGGGCGGTCTGCCCGATTTCGTGGACTTCAAGGAAATCATCGAGCCCCTGCGCCTGCTGTTTAAGGACGAGGTGCGCGAGCTGGGTCGCGAGCTGGGTCTGCCGGATTATCTGGTGAACCGTCAGCCCTTCCCCGGTCCCGGTCTGGCAATCCGCGTGATTGGCGACCTGACGAAGGAAAAGCTGGACACCCTCCGGGACGCCGATGCGATTTTCCGTGAGGAAATTGCCAATGCCGGTCTGGATAAGAGCATCAACCAGTACTTTGCCGTGCTGACCAACACTCGCAGCGTGGGCGTGATGGGCGACGGCCGGACGTATGATTATACGTTGGCGCTCCGCGGCGTGACCACCAGCGACTTTATGACCGCTGATTGGGCCCGCATTCCCTATGAAGTGCTGGACCGCGCCAGCACCCGTATCGTCAACGAGGTCCCCGGTATCAACCGCATCGTTTACGATATTACCTCCAAACCCCCCGCAACCATCGAGTGGGAATAATTTTATAGGTCAAAAAAGCCCGTAAACACTGGACTTTTTGAGCCTTGATGCCCCTCGTGGCAACGATTTGGCAACAGAATTTCATGATTCATAAAAAGAGAGCTAACTGATTTTGGTTAAATCAGTTAGCTCTTTTTGTCTTATTAGCGATGGCAGATATAATCCATCTTTTGTATGAAGTTTCTTCTCAACAGTACTTTACTGGGATTTTGCAAGTCTTGGCAGTAATTGTGGAAATATGCGTCCATTTCTTCAACAAATCGGTCAACAGATACCATTAGAAAAGAATTTGCAAAATCTATAGCTGTTGTTTTATTAAATGTTAATGCGCTGCGAGGCTTTGATTGTGCTTGATGCAATATTCCACAACGAATATCTGAGTAGAATCTATACGCTGCAGTTCGTGAAGGAAAGCAATGAAGATTGTTTGTTAGAAAATCCACATATTTAGTTCTTGATACACCAACGGTATCATCAATCCCATCATAAAACTGAGCAAAAGTCTCAACAAGCAAACACTCAAGCGCCATAATCGAGAAACCATTCCTATCGCAATCCGTAGCAAGAATATGAATTTGATCTAAAAAACGACTACGAATTCTATCAATAAAAATATCAACTGCTACTCTAAATGTTGCTTCATCACTATTAGTAGAAAGATTCAAATTTAGATAATCTTGAGTTTTGTATTGAAAAGAAATATACGGTGTATTGCTTTTGTACATTTTAGTTCTCCATTCAATCGTTGCTCTTTTTAAACTCCTCAACGAGCATATCGCTGAGTTCCTGCGAAGGCACCTTTGCCCAACGCTGAGTGGTATCAAATTCGGGATAGCGATAACGCCAACGGTCGTATTCTTCCTGAGTGATCTCACCTGCTTTGAGCATGGCAACAGCCTGTCTCCAAGCACACAGCATTTCATGAAGCTGTGCGGCATCCTTGTTCTTGCGTACATCGACCTTCAAGCAGACTTCCCCATCCAACTCACTGACTTTCAGCCCGTAGTTGTCCTCAAGGGTAAACAGAGTGTGCATGAGACCCACATAGGAGTCTATGTCCGGGACGGAGAGGGCATGGGGAGAGACATCCAGTACCTCGGCTAAGGCGGCGGTCAGGTCAGCCTTAGGGGTTCTTGATCCTGTTTCGTACTGTGCTAGGCGCACATCTGCGGATTTCTCCGGAAAACCCAGCGCTATACCAAGATATTTCTACGTCATGCCCCGCATCGTGCGGAAAAAGTGGATGCGTTCACCAACCGCCGTGTAACCAACTCTAGGCTATGATTGCCTTTATTCGAACATAGCATATTTGTTTAGCTTTGACAAGATAATCTAGGCAAATTTATTTAACAATATTTCTTCCCTCTGGAAGAAATGTACCGCAAGATACAGCGTATGACAGCTCCCCGATACCTGCAAACACTCACGATGACAGAGCTGTTCCAAACCACCTATAAGAGTAGACCTTCGACGGTGGAAGGTCTGCTTTACGCAGGGAGCATATATCCTTGCCGGAGCGCCCAAAATCAGCAAGTCCTTCCTGATTGCCCAGATTGGCTACCATGTCAGTACCGGGCAGAATTTGTGGGGGTATGAAGTCCATCAGGGGATGGTACTTTACCTTGCACTGGAAAATGACGAGAGCCGTTTGCAGCGCCGGATGTTCTGTATGTTCGGTGTGGAGGGGACAAGCTCCCACCACTTTGCTAGCAGTGCCAAGATGATCGGCAGCAGTCTAGATGAACAACTTGAAAAATTTATCCGGGAACACAGTGATACCAAATTGATTATCGTGGATACCCTCCAAAAAGTCCGGGAGATGGTGAGCGATAACTACAGTTATTCTAGCGACTATGAGGTGATTGGAAAACTGAAACAATTTGCAGACCGGCATGGGGTTTACATCCTGATTGTCCACCATACAAGGAAGCATCTAAATGTAAATGCCAGCCGCCTGCTGGAGGAGTATTAGGTGAAGTATGAGAACAAAACCAAGCTCGCCGGGCGGCGTATCCGGCTGACTTGTATGCTGGTAGAGGCACCTGCGATTGAAGTAATCGAGTAAAGCGCGACCGTCGCCATTGTTGCGGAAAAGAAAATATGAGGTGGTGTTTCGCTATCCCATCTTTCCAGGTGAGCCCTATTTTAGGGCACCCTAAAAGTACCAGAGGATGTCGCGATTCACGACGCCCTATGCCCTGAACCAGGGTACAGTGTGCGGAGTAAAAGAGAACGATGGGTAGGCATTTTGTCCACGCACTAGCGAGGGCTACTGTGCTTCGCGGCAGCCATCAGGCAATAGGGGTAGAACGATTTATTCCAGGAGATCTGAAAGGAGACACCGTTTTGGTGTACCCTTTGAAAGCATTCGCAGGACGCGCAGCCACAGAATGAAATTCTGTGTTCAGAAAGGGCTTGGGGGCGCTGCCCTCAACAAGCAGACAGCAGGAAATGTGAGTGTGTATTAACACTCGCATTGCTTGCCTGTATCTAAAACAACCGAAACGGCCCTTGTGCCGCTGCGGAAAACTAAGCGAAATTTAAATATCAGGAGGTAACGACTATGAGAAAGGTTTTGTCCTGTGAGTTCAACCTGGACACCGCCTGCGTGGAGCTGTGTTTGGACGATGGGACGTTGCTCTCCATCGACTGCACCGCCGTGGAAAATGAGGTGGCGAACAGTATGTACCAGCGGTCAGAACTAGACTGGCTGATCTATAATGATCCGCTGGCCTATGCAGAGTTGATTTTGGATGGTGACATCGCCAACTACCTAAAAAGCGTCAGCTATGTGAATGACAGAAGTTAAGCACATCAGGAAATTGTTATTTTATGTCCATGACAATTTTGTTATTGACAAATTCGACTGGTTAGCATACAATAAGAGTAACTCGAGGGAGGATTTTTTTAAAATGAATTCGTTATTTATAGACCATGACAAACGAGACGAAAAAATGAAATTGCAGGACCTTGCGAGTGTTCGCAGCGGCCTGGTCTTGTCAAGAAAGCAGGCCAAAGAGTCAAGTGAGTATCGATATCCTTTGATTAATCTGCGGTGTGTCCAGCAGGACGGGACAATTCAATTGAATGAGGCGGATATCTATGAAGCAAAAGAACCACTGAAAGCAGAATACCTATCGCAAAGCGGAGATATCATTGTCCGCCTTACAGCTCCCTATACAGCAGTTCTGATTGATGAGACTACATCTGGAATGGTGATTTCCTCAAATTTTGTAGTAATTCGAGTTGAAGATAAATGCCTATTGCCAGAGTATCTTTTTTGGTTGTTGAATACAGAAAAGATAAAACGAAAAATTTACGAGAATGCAACCAGCAATATGCTTGGCGCAGTTAACGCGAGATTTTTAGCTGACTTTGAATTGGCCCCTCTTTCAGTGGAGGATCAGCGCAAAATCTCCCAGCTTAATCTGTTGTCCAAAAGAGAGCGCCAATTACTTAGGGCTTTGGCAGATGAAAAAGAAAAGTATTATACGGGCGTACTAAATCGGGCGTACAAAAGAGCAAAGAAAGGGAAATGAAGATGACAACAAGAAAAGATATTGAGCAGGTTTTGTGGAACGCTTGTGATAGTTTCCGCGGCAAGATCGACAGTTCTCGCTATAAAGACTATATCCTCTCCATGTTGTTTGTGAAGTACCTCAGCGATGTTTCTAAAGAGAGGCGCGAAGAGTACATCAAACAGTATGACGGCGATATGCGTCGGGTGGAACGGGCTATGAGCCGTGAGAGATTTGCAATGGACGAGCAGTCCACTTTCGATTATCTCTATGCCAAGCGGAATGATGCTGAAATCGGTCAGAAAATCAATGTGGCACTGAACCATATTGAGGAACATAACAGTGGGAAGCTGCGCAATGTATTCCGGGCTATTGACTTCAACTCCCAAGTGGATTTTGGTGAACCCAAAGAGAAGAACGCTACCCTGCGCAACCTGCTAGAGGATTTCAACGGTCTGGACCTACGCCCCAGTCAGCTAGGTTCTGCCGATATCATCGGAGATGCCTACGAGTACATGATTGCTATGTTCGCCTCTGATGCCGGAAAGAAGGGAGGCGAGTTCTTCACCCCAAGTCAGGTCTCTGAGTTGGTGGCCTCTCTGGTGCAACCCAAGGAGAACGACCGGATCTACGACCCTACCTGCGGCAGCGGGGGTTTGTTGCTGAAAGCCTATAAAAAAGTACCCAGTGGCAAGGTGGCTATCTATGGCCAGGAGCTCAACGCTCAGACTTGGGCTCTCTGCACTATGAATATGTTCCTCCACGGTGTGGATGACGCCCGAATTTGGCAGGGAGATACCCTCTCCAATCCTCAGAACGTTGAGGATGATAATTTGATGAAGTTCCAGGTTGTGGTGGCAAATCCGCCGTTCAGTCTGGATAAGTGGGACAGTGGATTCCTCTCAGAGGCCGAAGCGGACAGCAAGGGCAAGAAGAAAATGTCCGCTGAACTGGACCCATACCATCGTTTCGATTGGGGTGTGCCGTCCACTTCGAAAGGCGATTATGCCTTTGTTCTGCACATGCTTTCCAGCTTGGATGCGGAAAACGGCCGCATGGCAGTGGTGCTGCCCCATGGTGTTCTGTTCCGTGGAGCCAGCGAGGGAAAAATCCGCCGTCAGCTGGTGGAAATGAATCTGCTGGATGCAGTCATTGGCCTCCCTGCTAACCTGTTTTACGGCACTGGAATCCCAGCTTGTATTCTGGTATTTAAGAAGAACCGGACATGCAGGGATGTGCTGTTCATCGACGCTTCCGGTGACGGGAACTTTGAGAAGGGTAAGAACCAGAACATCCTGCGGGACAGCGACATTACCCGCATTGTCAATGCCTATCAAGCGCGTCAGAATGAGGATAAGTATAGCTATGTGGCCTCCTTCGACGAGATCAAGGAGAATGACTTCAACTTGAATATCCCCCGGTATGTGGATACCTTTGAGGAAGAAGAACTGGTGGATATTGATGAGGTGCAGCGGAATATTGCCACCATCGAGGCGGAATTGGCCGAGGTGCA
>CAKTAK010000017.1:0-38596 GCA_934527315.1 uncultured Oscillospiraceae bacterium | reverse complement strand
CCACGGTATATCCGCCCACGCCGCCGATACCGAACACCGCGACCCGCGCGCCGTACAGCCGCGCCATTCCCTCTGCGCCAACCAGTAATTCTGTTCTTGAAAATTGATTCAGCATAGTTTACCTACTCTTTCAATTCATTTCCGGGCCGAAACTACCCCATTTTATCCAGTCTACAGCTTGGATTATGATAGCACAGCACCGGCTGCAATGCAATATCCGTTCTGAACAAATCCCAAGGCGTAAAAGCGTCCCGGGACAATGCTTGTTTCCAATTCCGAAAAAAGGTTCTCCGAAAAGCATGTCATTTCCGGAGAACCTACATTCTATTTTCTACCTCAAACCGCCGTGGAAGCCGGAATGTCAATGGCCTCCTTCAGCGTTCGCCAGCCCAACACCGCGCATTTCACCCGGGCGGGCATGTGGGCAATGTCCTTCAGCGCCGACGCCTCTTCCAGAGAGTCGATTTCCTCTTCGGTGGCCTCGCCCTGAATCATTTTCATAAACAGCTTGCCCAACCGCAGCGCCTCGTCCTTGGTTTTGCCAATGACCATGCCCAGCATAATATCTGCCGATGCCTGAGAAATGGCGCAGCCGTCACCCACAAACGCACCGTCGGCAATCACATCGCCGTCCAGTTTCAGTTTCAGCCAAATGTCATCGCCGCAGCTGGGATTTACCCCCTCCAGCACAATATCCGCGTCCGGCAAATCGCGCTTGAATTCCGGACGAATGTTGTGCTCCGTGAGCACCTCGTTGTAAAAACTTCTACTTGTCATAGCCCATCCGCTCCCTTACTGTGGCAACGCTTGCCAGAAATGCGTCTGCCTCTTCTTCCGTATTGTAGAACATGAAACTTGCCCGGGTGGCGGAACTGACACCCAAATGCTGCAGCAGCGGTTGTGCGCAGTGATGCCCTGCCCGCACGGCAATGCCGTCTGCAATCAGAATTTCGCTCACATCGTGGGGGTGTACGTTGTCAATGGTAAATGTCAGAATCCCGGTGTGCTCCTCCGGCTTTTCCGACCCAAGAACGTGGACATGGGGGATACTCCGCAAACCGTTCAGCGTTCTTGCGGTCAGCGCCAATTCCCGCTGCTCCATGGTTTCAAAGCCAACGGAGCCGATGTATGCAATGGCTGCCTGCAATCCCACGGCACCGGCTGCATTCACCGTGCCGGCCTCGAATTTATGGGGCAATTGAGCATATTTTGCATCGTAACGGGAAACGCTGTCAATCATTTCCCCGCCGGTGAGAAACGGGGGCATCTGCTCCAACAGCTCTTCCCGTCCGTACAGAACACCGATGCCCATGGGACCCATCAGCTTGTGTCCGGAAAATGCAAAGAAATCCGCGCCCAGATGCTGCACGTCTATGGGCATGTGGGGTGTGCTTTGGGCACCGTCCACCACCATCACCGCGCCCACACGGTGTGCCATTGCCGCCACTTCCCGAATGGGATTGACCCGCCCCAACACATTGGAAACATGGGTCATGGCCACAATTTTGGTTTTCTCCGTAATCTGCTCCTCAATCACGTTCAAATCTACGCTGCCGTCCGGGGCGCACTCCATGAACTTCAATTCCGCACCGGTCTGCCGGCATACCATCTGCCACGGCAGAAGATTGCTGTGATGTTCCATAATGGACACCAAAATCTCGTCCCCGGCTTTGACCCGGCTCAAGCCATAGCTATATGCAATCAAATTGATGCTTTCGGAAGTGTTCCGGGTAAAAATAATTTCTCGGGCTGATTTTGCGTGAATGAAATCCCGTACCGTTTTCCGGGCGTTTTCGTAGTCTTCCGTAGCCGCCACGCTCAATGGGTACGCTCCCCGGAGGGGGTTGGCATTATCATGGAGATAAAAATCCCGCTCCGCGTCCAGTACGCACTGCGGGCGCTGTGCCGTTGCCGCGTTATCCAGATAAATCACCGGGTCGTTCATCAGCAAAGGAAAATCCTCTTTGAAATTTCGACTCATGACACCAACACCTCCTCCAACTGCCGTTCTGCGGTTTCCCGCACCGATTCATCATCAATCAATCGAATCAAGCGGTCCAATGCCGCCCGCGCCATCATATTTTCTGCCGTTTTCCGGTCAATTCCCCGGCTTTCAAAGTAAAACAGCAGGTCATCGTCCAATTCACCGATGGTGGCGCCGTGATTGCCCACCACGGATTCCTCCGCGCAGAGAATCAAGGGAACCGTCCGGTTCACAATGTCTTCTCCCAGAAGAATCACATTTTCCTGCTCGTTGCCCTCCGACTCCGATGCACCCTGTTTGAAATCAATGGTGCCCCGGAACAGTTTTTCCGCGGAATCCTTCAAAGCGCCGTCTGCCTGAATCCGGCTGGTGGTCTTTTTGCCGATATGGTTCACCACGGTATTCATATCCAGTTTCTGCGTTTTCTGCGCCAAATAGCCCATATCCGCCTGAAAATCACTGCCGTCTCCAACCAGATTCACCGTACAATCGGCATACACATCGCCCTTACCCAGAAAAATCTGAATCAGTTCAATCTGCCCGCCTGCGCCGCAGACGCCTTGAATGTCGCTGTACAACACAGATTGCTCCCCGGTGTACTGTATTTGAATCAGTCGAATTTTTCCGTTTGATTCCGCTTGAACCTCCGTATGCACCGCCAAATGGGCTGCCGTGCGCAGGTCCATCAGAACCGTCATACTGCTGTTTTCTTCCGCCCGGAGATGCACCCGCTTGCCGTTGTAAGCATGTTCTCCCGTAATCGACAGCTGCACCGGAGCTTTCTGCTCCCCCGCTGCCGCAAAAATCGTCTCCTCTGCCTGCCATTGGGTCTGCTCCAAATCCCATTCCAATTTGGTTTCATTCACATGCAGCCAATTCCATGTTTTTGCAGGGAGCCGATTGATTTTCAATTCATTCGCCATAATCCTGTTCTCCTTATCCTTTGCGCCTGCTTATCCGATGCTGCCTTTCATTTCCAGACGAATCAGATTGTTCATTTCCACCGCGTACTCCAACGGCAGTTCCTTGGACACGTTGTCCGCAAATCCGCTGACAATCAATGCCCGGGCATCTTCCTCGCTCATGCCACGGCTCATCAAATAAAACACCGCATCGTCGCTGATGCTGCCGATTTTCGCCTCATGACCCACTGCCGCGTCCTTTGTACGAATGTCCATAGCCGGAATGGTATCCGACCGGGAAACGGAATCCAACATCAGTGACTGGCAGGATACGGCAGATTTGGCGCGGGCAGCGCCTTTCTGCACCACGACGCTGCTGCGGAATGTGCTGATGCCGCCGTCTTTGCTAATGGACCGGGTGTTCATATAGGAGCTGGTATCCGGAGCCGCATGAACCACCTTTGCGCCGGTGTCCAGATTTTGTCCGTGTCCGGCAAAGGTCACGCCGGTAAACTCCATTTTGGCGCCTTTGCCTTTCAGAATACTCATGGGGTACAGATACCCTACATGAGAGCCAAAAGACCCGGAGACCCATTCCACCGTGCCGCCCTCTTCCACCAATGCCCGTTTGGTATTCAGGTTATACATATTTTTTGACCAGTTCTCAATGGTGGAATACCGCAGCTTGGCATTCTTTTTTACAAACAGCTCCACGCAGCCGGCATGGAGATTGGCTACGTTGTATTTTGGTGCCGAGCAGCCTTCAATGAAGTGCAGGTCCGCACCCTCGTCCACGATAATCAAGGTATGCTCAAACTGACCGGCGCCCTTTGCATTCAAGCGGAAATAGGATTGCAGGGGAATGGACACCTTGACCCCTTTCGGCACATACACAAAGGAACCGCCGGACCAAACCGCACCGTGCAGCGCCGCAAACTTATGGTCTGTGGGCGGTACCAAGGTCATGAAATACTCCCGGACCATGTCGGCATAGTCCCCTTTCAAGGCGCTTTCCATATCCGTATAAATCACGCCCTGCTCCGCTACCTCGTCTTTCACATTGTGGTACACCAGCTCGGAATCATACTGCGCTCCCACGCCTGCCAAAGATGTCCGTTCTGCCTGGGGAATTCCCAAGCGTTCAAAGGTATCCTTAATGTCTTCCGGCACACTCTCCCAATCGTTCTGCATTTTGGTATTCGGGCGCACATACGTGGCGATATGGTCCATATCCAAGCCCTCAATGGACGGACCCCAATCGGGAAATGGCGTTTTGTTATAGATATCCAGCGCCTTCAGCCGAAATTGATGCATCCACTCCGGATCATGCTTTTCTTCGGAAATTTTATCAATAATTGCAGGGGTCAGACCCTCTTCGATTCGATAGGCGTCTTTTTCTTCGTCCCGAATGTCATAGACGCTGCGGTTGATGTCCGCTACCTGACTTTTTTCTTTCATTTGCACCGCTCCTTTCTGCGTTTTCAGCCTTCAGCCGAATTCACGGAAAGCTCTTCAAAGCCATTTGCGTTGATTTCGTCTACCAGCGACGCATCTCCGTTTTTCACGATGATGCCTTTTTCCATCACATGGGTGTAATCCACATGGAGGGATTCCAAAATCCGCGTACTGTGGGTAATAATCAAAAGACTGCCCTTGCACCGTTCCTTATAAATGGAAATTCCCTTGGAAACCGTCCGTACTGCGTCTACGTCCAATCCGGAATCCGTTTCGTCCAGAATGGCCAGAGACGGCTCCAGCATCAGCATTTGCAGAATTTCCGCCTTTTTCTTTTCACCGCCGGAAAATCCCACATTCAAATCCCGGTCTCCGTAAGACGGGTCCATAGACAGCAGTTTCATGGTCTCCGCCAATTTTTTCCGATACTCAAACAGACGAACCCGCTGCCCGGTTTTCTGCTCCAATGCGCTACGGATAAATGCGCTCAATGTCACGCCGGGAACTTCCAAGGGATTCTGAAACGAGAGAAAAATGCCTTTCTTTGCCCGCTCATTCACCGGCAGGTCCGTAATATCTTCTCCCTGAAAGAGAATTTTTCCGGAAGTGACCGTGTAGTTGGGATTGCCCGTGATTGCGTAGCCCAAGGTGGATTTTCCGGTTCCGTTGGGTCCCATAAGAACATGGGTTTCGTCCGCGCCTACGGTCAAATTAACACCCCGGAGAATTTCCTTCTCCCCTACGTTCACATGGAGATTTTTTACTTCAAGCAATGTATCTTTCATCAGGTTTCGACTCCTTTTTGTTCTTTTTCCATACGAAATCGGCTGCTGCGTTTGATTTCTATGCCATATTGTTTCAGCGCCGTTATTATCTATCTTTCAAGTAGGATTATACCATACTTCCCTACCTTGTCAATAGGTATTGTATTTAATTATGGATTTGACAAAAAGAGAAACCCGCAGATTTCGAAATGAAATCTGCGGGTTCCGCCGGGGAAACACATATTGAAAAAGGAAAGTTGAACACGGACTCAGTCGACTTTACCGTCGATATTTCACGGTATCCCCTCTTAATTCAATAGCCTTTGAATTACAGCAGGACCTGATCGGTTGCCATACGTCCGGCAATCCGTCCGAAGAACAGTGCGCTGCCGATGGACGTGCCGCAAGTGGGATACTGGGTGCCGTACATACCGGTACCAGCTATCTCACCGGCTGCATACAGATGAGGAATGACGGTGCCGTCGGGTTTCATAACGCGGGCAGAAACGTCGGTTTCCAAGCCGCCGAAGGTCACGGTGACGCAGGGGTGCATCCGCAATGCCACAAACTTGGGTCCGTTGATGGGGTGCAGGAATTCTGCGGGCTTTCCGAAATCTTCGTCTTCGCCCTTGGCAATCAGCTCGCAGTACCGGTCATAGGTCTTGCGCAGCGTTGCGGGGTCGCAGCCGATTTTCTCTGCCAGCTCTTCAATGCTGTCTGCTGCGGGGTCCTTGGACTTTCCGCTCACAGCGCTGCGGTAGCCGTACTGTACGCCGCCGTACGGCTCGTTGCCGCTGGTGATATACCAGCCGCAGTTACTGCCGGTGCGCGCAATGGCGTCGCTGACGGTGTACTGGTAGCTCCATTCGTTCACAACGCGCTCGCCCTTGTCATTTACAATCAGACCGGACTCATCGTTGATGCCGATGCCGCAGGTCAAGCTGGTATAAACCACCTGCACAGCGGGGTGCTCATAGTTCAGTGCGCCGATTTTCTCAGCAGCTACCAAGCCCTCGCCAACGTTGCCATGAGGCACGTTGCTGAAGTAATGCGCCACGGGATACCGCGCTACCATTTCCTTGTTTCTTGCGTAACCGCCGGTTGTCAAAATCACGCCCTTACGTGCGTACATGGTCAGCTTTGCGCCGTTCTTCCGCGTGCAAATCACACCGGTCACAACGCCGTTTTCATCTACAATCAGCTCGTTCATGGCCGTGTTGTAGATAATTTCGCCGCCCAGATCGTTTTCATAATACAGCGTCAGCGGGGTGGAAATTTCGCCGCCCTGACCATTGGTCTGTCCGCCGCCGCCGGGAGCGTTATGTACGCGCCAAGGCTGCAGGCTGACGTGAATCGGCTCCACGTCCAGAGCATCGTAATGGGTCTTCAGAACGCCGTCTTTTTCCACGGGCTTGGGAATCGGCTGCCAAGGCTGTGCCATCACTTCCTCCGGGTCGCCCTTTACCGTTGCCTCAATGGAGCTCAGCCAATCCAGTGTTTCATTCAGATGGTCCACCAGATAGCGGTTCTTATGGGGATCCATGAACTTGCCGTTCCGGTTGCCCACTTCCATCAGATAGTCATAGACCATCTCCGGGGTATCGTAAATGCCCTGCTTTTTCTGCCATCTGGTGCCGGCACCCAACAATTTGCCGCCGCTGCGGGCCGTTGCGCCGCCGGTCACGCCCTGTTTCTCAATAATCACGACCTCAGCGCCGGCCTGCTTTGCCTCAATGGCAGCTGCCAATCCGCCTGCGCCTGCGCCGCAGACAACCACGTCCACCGTGCGCACTTCGTCTTTGTAATCCGGCTCTGCGGGGCCGGGTGCCGCTTTCAGTTCCGCAATGGTTTCCTCGGTTGCACCGGCAGCCTTCAATGCTGCGGCAACCGCATCCAGAATGGCTGCGCAGGTCAGGTCTGCACCCACGATGCTCTCCAGACCCAAGCTCTGATATTCCGCAATCCATTTGGGATACAGCTCCATGGGCGTGGTGTTCAGGCCCCATGCAATGCCGCGGTATTCCTTATGCTGGACCACTTTGACAGTTTCGATTTTGTCTTCCGTCACCGTAACGTTGACAATCAGCTTGCCGCCATAGCCCCGTCCGGTGCCTTCGTACGTACCAGGATTAAATTTCGCCATTACAACCATCCTCCAATTTTATTTTTTCTATTTCATTCACTTTTCGTTGCTTTTGAATCGGAATCACGCCACACTTCATCAAATATTGCGGCAAAATTCTCTTCCTTTTTGTGAACATTCTCTAATGAATATAGCATATCACCTTGTGAAACTTTTGTCCAACATCTTTTTTGAATGTTGTCATAAGCTTTTCTTGGGTATGGCATAGAAATTCGTGCAGGATTTTCGGTTGTAAAAGCAAAAACAGAGATTCGAAGAATCTCGAATCTCTGTTTTGTTTGTGTTGTGTGATGGAATTACTTGCCAATCAGCTTGTAGCCGAACTTGGTAGCGCTGGTCACATCTGCCAGAGCTGCGGTTTCCCACTCACTGTATGCTGCGGAAACCAGGCTGTCTCTTGCCAGCTCCAGGCTGTGCAGGTTGCCCTCGCCCACGAAGTAAACCAGATGATATCCGTCATAGCTGGAGCTGATGCCGTGGACAATCTCGGTATCACCAGTCTTTCTGCCGGCTGCAAAGCAGAAGTCATTGAACTCCTGCACCATCTGTCCTTTGTAGATGCCCTCGTACAGACCGCCCTTGGTGTTGGAACCTGTATCCTCGGAGTATTTCTCTGCCAGTGCAGCAAAGGTCTCCTCGGTCTTGTCGCTTGCCTCCCACTCGGCATTGATTTCGTCAATCTTTGCCTTGGCTGCAGCCAGCTCTTCCTCGCTGTAAGAACCGTCGCCGTCGGTGTCTTCTGCCTTAATCAGAATGTGACGGACGGAAACCTCATGGTACTGCTGATTTTCCACACCCTGATACAGAACCACAGTATAGCCGTTGTCATCACCCACAACAGTCACATCGCCTGCGGTACGTGCGCCGGTCACCCAGTCACGGTACAGCTCGTTGATGCTGGACGCCACATTGGAACCGGTCTGAGCGGTTGCGCCTTCCTTGTATGCATTCACAGCTGCGTTGAAGGTGTCTTCATTCTTTGCAGCAGCGGCAATTTTATCTGCCTCTGCCTTTGCTGCAGCCAAGCCGCCTTCCACCACGGTGGTCTCGGTCTCGCCTTCAGCATTGGTGGTCTCTTCGGTCTCTGCGCTCACGGTGTAGTACAGATAGGAATAGGTCACGTAGTCTGCTTTGTGTTCATTAAAGTAGCTGGTCAGTTCATCGTTGGAATAGGTAAATCCGTCCTGAATGGACTGGGTGTACTCATTCACCAAAGTGCTCATGGTCACAATATCACGCAGCACGGACTCGGTCACGCCGTTGCCGTATGCTGCCCGCAGGAATTTCTTCACACTGGGATAGCCGTAGTTTGCAGCAGTGTCGGACAGACCGCTCATGGTCTCGTCCACGCTCTTCTGGCCTTCCTCGCTCAGCGTAAAGCCGTCTGCAACGGCCTTTTCATACAGACCTTCCAGATACTTTGCGTTCTCCACAGCCTGCGTCTTGAAGTAATCATTCCAAGTCTCGCCGGTTTCGCTGTCTTTCACGCCGGAGGTATCAATTCCGTAATAGCTGTAAGGGCTGGAAACATTGGTATAGAAATAGTTCATGGAACCAACGGAGAACGTTCTGTTACCCACCGTTGCTGCGGGCAGCTTGTAAATCAGGCTGCTGTTCAGCACAAAAATGGCAATCAACAGAACTGCAATCAAAACCGTTCCGATGGTCCAGTTACGTTTGCTCTTTTTGTTTCTTGCTTCCTCTTCGCTCTTGGCAGCAGCTGCTTTATCAATGCCCTGCTCCCGCTCAGACTGACGTCTTTTCTTTTCGCTTGATGCGCTCATTCGTTTCATCCTTTACTCAATCCCGAAGGATATATTTTTACTTATTTACACATAGCTGAAGTATTATACCGCAAATCTTCCATAGTTTCAAGTATAATCTTTTTTCAGCCACAGAAAAGGGGTGCGCCAAAAACTTTATTATCATACGATGTTTTCCCTATGTAAATGTTACGTATTTGTGAAATTTACAATTTTGTCCGTTTTTTGCCTTCTGTTTGTGCTATAATTCTGTCTCGTATTCATTGAAATATCGAAACAATGAACCGATAAAAGAGGCTTTTCATGAAAAAACACCGTATTCTACTCCTCACCCTGCTGATTCTTCTGGGATTGGTGTGGAGCGTATACAGCAGTCGATACCGGCTGCAAATCACCTATGATTCCCTTACCTCGTCTTCTCTCCCCCGGGGATTTGACGGCTACCGCATTGTGCAGCTCACCGACCTCCATGCCGCGGAATTCGGAGAGAACAACTGCAAGCTGGTTGAAAAAATTCAAGCCCTCCGCCCGGATATGATTTCCATGACCGGAGATTTCATTGAGCAGGAATCCGATATTTCCGTCACGGAAACGCTGATTGCACAGTTGACGGACATTGCCCCGGTCTACGTGGTCAGCGGAAACCACGACTGGGCAAGCGGCGCTGCCAACGAGCTGCGGGCTGCCATTGAATCCGCAGGCGGCGTTTGGTTGGGCAACAGTTGCCGGGAGCTCACGAAAAACAATGACCGCATCATTCTTGCCGGTGTGGAAGACCCCAACAGCTATGCGGATATGATTCAGCCGGACGAATTGATGGGCCAAATTGCTTTGGCTTACCCGGACACCTTTACGATTTTACTGGCTCATCGAAATGATTGGCCGGAAAAATACCCAAGCCTGCAGGCGGACCTGATTCTCTGCGGGCATGGGCACGGCGGGGTCATTCGACTCCCCTTTGTGGGCGGTTTGTTGGGCACAACCCGTACATTGTTCCCCACTTATGACGCCGGGCTGTTTCCCTGCAATCGTTATACCATGGTTGTTTCCCGCGGATTGGGCGGCAATTTCCCCATTCCCCGGTTATGGAACCGGCCGGAAATTCTTTGTCTGGACCTCTATTGTGCTTAACAGACGCTCATAAATTTTTTACATTCTCTTAAACAAATCTGACATCTTTTTCTCAGCCGACTGCATATAATAAAGGGCGTATGAAAAAATGATTGATATGTTTAGGAGGACAAAAAGATGAACAGTGATATTGACGATTTGATTTTCGGTTCCGTCAATCCCGGTCCCAGCCAGCGCTGAGATGCCACCCCGTACACTGGGGTACACGAAAAACAAAACCGGCCATGAGCCGGCAAAATAAATAGATGATGCAGCGCATCGCCAGAGATTCCCATTGAATCCCGATATTGCACAATCACCCGGACGTTTTTCACGCGTCCGGGTATTTTTTTAGAAAAAATGCTCCAGACAGCAGGACAATGTGAGCATCATACAGAATCCAAGCAGCATGGAATAAGTAGACATTCTGGCATTTTGACCGGTGTGGGTGTTGGGAACAATATCGTCCACAATGACAAACATCATGGTGCCCGCCGCAAAAGCCAACAGCAGCGGCAAAACACTCTCCACAGTCTGCACCGCAAAATATCCGAGAAATGTTCCCAGCATTTCCGCGCAGCCGCTAAGCCATGCAATCCAAAACGCGCTCCGGCGGGAGGCACCCACATGGACCATTGCCGGGATAATCATCATTGCCTCCGGAATGTTCTGAATCGCAATTCCGCCGCACACCGTAATGGAATCAGACAAATCGCCGGTACCGAAACTCACTCCCGCGGCAAGCCCCTCCGGGAAATGATGAATGGCAATGGCCAGAACAAACATAGCCGTCCGAACTTTGGCCGGGTCGCTGCCGTCAATTCCCCGCCGTTTCAAAAATTCCGGCGCCGCGCGATTGGCTCGGCTCAAAAATAGCGCGCCGCAGAAAATTCCCAGAACCGTAACCAGCCCGAAATTTTCCATGCTCCGCTCCATAGACGGCACCACCAAGCCCAGAAACGCCGCACAGAGCATAATGCCCGCCGCCAATGAATTGACACTGTCATTTGTCCGCTCCGGCAGCTGCCCCACTGCGCAGCCCAACAACGCGCCGCAAATGGTGGCCGCACCGATGCCCAACGCCGCAAGATAAACTGGCAACACGTTTTCTCCCCCCATCAAACAAAAAAGCTATGAACTGCCGCAATTGACAGTTCATAGCAGTATATGTTCTGTTGGTTTTTTCCGTTACAGCAGCCGCTCCGGTGCCATATCCGGGGCAATGGTTTCCTCTGCGCTGACCGCAATGGCGCCGGCTTTCAGCGCCGCCCGTGCGGATTGCTCCAAGCTCAAGCCTTGGGTAAAGGACCATGCCAGCGCCGCCATAGAGGCGTCGCCGCCGCCGGTGGTATTGACAATTTCCGTTTTCTCGCAGGGCAGGTGAATCATCTGCTCCCCTTCCGCTGCAATGATGCCGTTGCCGCCGCAGCTGACAAACACCCGTTTCATACCCAGTGCCACCAATGCCCGCGCCGCGTCTTCCGGGGTTTCGGTTTCGGTCAGGTGCATTGCCTCAATGTCATTGGGCTTGAAGGTATGCAGTTTCGGCAGAACCCCCCGCAGGCGCTGCGCTTTTTTGCTGGAAACCGGGTCGGCAAACAGCGGTGCCGTCACATTTTCCGACAAAAACTGTACGCTGCCCTCGGTCAGATTGCCGTCAAAAATGACCAGAGCCGCCTGATTCAGAACCTCCAATTTGCTGCGCAGATAGGTCTCGTCAATGCTGTCAGCCACATCGGTATCGCATACAGCCAGCTGCATTTCACCCGTTTCGTCGGTGATATACAAATAGGTGGACGTGGGCAGTTCGGTATAAACCGCATCGGAAATATCCATGCCCAGTTCGGCGCAGGAGGTCCGCAGCTCATTGGCATAAATATCATTGCCGAAAGCCGTCAGAAACTTCACCGGTACGCCCATTAAGCGCAGGTTATGGGCGATGTTTCGTCCCACACCGCCGGGATTATGCCGCACGGTGCCGGGGTTGGAATCCCGATTGATGAGTTTGGTAAAGGGTGTTCCGCAAATGTCCATGTTGACAGCCCCTACCACTGCCACATACTGTTGAGTGTTCATAGTTTCCAAATGTCCTCCGCATACTCTCGAATTGCACGGTCTGCCGCAAAGCAGCCGCTGCGGGCAATGTTCGTCAATGAAATTGCCGCACGTTTTTCTGTGTCTTGCATGGTCTGATAAAGTTTCTGAGAGCAAGCCGTATAAGATGCAAAATCTGCCAGCAACAGATACGGGTCACCGCCGTACAGCAGCATATTGGTCAAATCGTGATAGCTCTTTCCGTCCGAGAATCCTCGGTTCAGCTGTTCGAATACCCGCTGCAGCTCCGGGCTGCTCTGGTACACGGACAGCGGGTCGTAGTGCGTCCGCAGCTGCTCCGCCTCGTCGGCATGCAGACCGAACAGGAACATATTCTCATCGCCCAGACGCTGATACATTTCCACGTTGGCGCCGTCCAGCGTTCCGATGGTCAGTGCGCCGTTCATCATCAACTTCATGTTGCCGGTACCGGACGCCTCCTTGCCGGCGGTGGAAATCTGCTCGGAAATCTGCGCGGCAGGCATCAGCATTTCCGCCGCGGAAACCCGGTAGTTTTCCAAAAAATGCACCTGCAGCTTATCCTTGCACAGCGGGTCCTGATTGATATCCCGGGACAAGGAGCAAAGCAGCTCAATAATGCGCTTTGCCACGGCATATCCCGGCGCAGCCTTTGCCGCAAACACAAAGGACCGGGGCAGGAATTCCCCGTTGGGATTTTCATGAATCTGCTCCCGCAGCTGGGTAATCATCAGCGCACACAGCAGCTGCCGCTTATACTCATGGAGCCGCTTCGCCTGCACATCTAAAACCGCGTCCGGATTCAGCAGGAAATCCGGCTGCTGTTTTGCTGCAAAGTTTGCAAAGCGGACCTTATTGTTCCGCTTGATTTCTTCCAACCGCTGCAGTACCTGCCGGTCTCCCCGGTATGCCTCCAAGCGCTGCAATTCCTCCGGGTGGAGCAGATAGCCGTCTCCAATCAAATCGCAAATCAGACGGTGCAGCTCCGGGTTTACCTGACTGAGCCAACGGCGATGGTCAATGCCATTGGTCACATAGGTAAATTTATCCGGCTGTTTCTCGTAAACATCATGGAAAATATCCTGTTTCAGAATTTCTCCGTGCAAACCGGACACACCGTTGACCCGATAGCAAGCCGCAAGGCACAAATTGGCCATGTGAACCTGACCGTCCCGAATCACCAGATTCCGGCCCACGGTTTCGGTTTCGCCGTACCAGCTTACCAGCTGTTCCCGCCAACGGCGGTTGACCTCGCAGATAATCTCCCAAATCCGGGGCAGGGTCTGCTGAATCAAGTCCTGCGGCCAGGTTTCCAAAGCCTCTGCCATGACCGTATGGTTCGTGTAAGCCACAGAGGCTGTAACGATTTTCCATGCCTCATCCCAGCCCAAGCCGTCCTCGTCCATGAGAATCCGCATCAGCTCCGGAATAATCAGCGTGGGGTGGGTATCATTGATTTGAATCACATGATGCTCCGCGAAATTCCGCACATCTCCCCACCGTTTCCGATGCTCCCGGAGAATGGTCTGCGCCGTGGCGGAGACAAAGAAATACTGCTGTTTCAAACGGAGAATTTTGCCCTCCAGATGGTCGTCAGCTGGGTACAGCACCTTGGTAATCACTTCCGCCATGGTGCGCTGCTCCATGGATTCCACATACCGTCCGTTGCTGAACAGGTACATATCCAAATCCTGACTGCTGTGAGCATCCCACAGCCGCAGGGTATTGACCTGCAGGCTGTCATATCCCGCAATCAGCATATCCCGGGGCACGGCAATCACGGACTGATAGCCGGCATACTCTGCCGTATACTTTCCGTTTGCATCCCAATTCGGGCGAATATAGCCGCCGAAACGCACTTCCACCGCCTCATCGTAATGAGACACCAGCCACCCCTCCGAGGCCAAACGCCAGTTGTCGGCCACTTCCGTCTGACAACCGTTTTCGATTTTCTGTTTGAAAATGCCCAGCTCATAGCAGATGGAATAACCCGTGGCATTGATTTTCTCCGTTGCCATGGAATCCATATAGCAGGCTGCCAGACGGCCCAAACCGCCGTTGCCCAAGCCTGCGTCCGGCTCCGCCTCAAACACATCGGCGGCATGGAATCCCAAGTCCTCCAATGCCTGACACAACGCATCGCCAACGCCCAGATTATAGGCATTTTTCATCAGGGAACGGCCAATCAGAAACTCCATGGACAGATAGTGCACCTGCTTTTCGGAATTCTCCTGCTGGTTCGCGCTTTTTAATCGGCTCATCAGCTCCCGGATTACCATAGCGCTTGCTTGGAAAATCTGGTCCCGATTGGCCTGCTGACTGGTGATGGAAAAATACGCATTCAGCTTATCTTCAATTGCACTGCGCATTTCATCGGCTGAAATGTGGTTCCAATTCATCTGATTTCCTCCCCTGACGGAAAAATGGAATGGTTTCCGGATGACCGGAAACATGGTTGCTCAACAAAAAAATGAACACAGCGCCGCAGCACAGCGGTGCTGTGTCCATATCATTTTCAGTTTATGCGGTAACACCTCTGGGAATCACTACCGGTACCGTTTCGCTGCCCATCAGCTGCTGACCGTCGCGCACACAGATATTCTTGTCGCTGACCACATAGTGCAGCTGCACATCGTCACCGATTCGGCTGTCGCGCATAATAATGCAGTTGCGCAAAACGGAGCCTTTTCCGATATGCACACCCGGTGCAATCACACAGTTTTCAACGGTTCCTTCAATGTAGCAGCCGTCGGAAATCAAACTGTTGCGCACGTGCGCATTCTCCCCGTAATAGGTGCTCACATCGGCCCGGTCTTTGGTCAGCACCGGACGGTCTACCGGGAACAAGCTACGGCGATTCTCCCGTTTCAGCATATCCATATTTGCCTCCAGATAATCCTGGCTGCTGTTAATCTGCATGGTATATCCGCTGTGGCGATAAATATGCATCACGCCGCCCCGCTCCAGAAAACCTGCAATGCCGTCGGCATGGAACCGATAGCGCATTTCTGCCGCTGCCCGGTCAATCATCTCCAACAGAACGGATTTCTCCATCATGTAGACTTCCATATCCACCACGCCGGGACCTTCTCCCTTGCGGCGGTACAGTGTCTGCTCCACCGTTCCGTTTTCGTCCACGATATACCGGTGATGCTCCCCGTTGGGAACCCGGTTCGTAACCGCTGCGGTAATGCCGGCGCCGGAGGCAATATGCTCTTTCAGCATGGCTGCCAAATCCAGGTTTACCGCCAGATTGCCCGGCATAATGACCACATAGTCTTCCCGAATCTGTTCGATATAAGTCTCTACAGCCAACAGAGCCTCCAGAAGTCCGCGGTATTCGCCGGTTCTCTCCCGGTTCAGACTCATCGGCGGCAGCAGCGTAATGCCGCCGGATTTTCTGGAGAAATCCCATGCCTTGCCGCTGCCGATATGGTCCAGCAAGGACTGGTATTCTTTCTGCATCACAACACCCACGTTGCGAATTCCGGCAAGGCGCATGGAAGACAATGCAAAGTCCACCAGACGATACCGACCGGCAAAGGTCAGCGCCGATGCCGTACGCACATGGCACAGGGTGCCCAGTTCCGGAGAATCCCGGTACGCACTGATGATTCCGTGAAGATTAGTCATGGCGCTCCACCTCCGTATCTTCGTAAATCATGGCACCTGCGGGAATCACAGCGTTCTCCCCCACGCAAATGCCCGGGCCTACCGTTGCAACGCCCCAGCTTTCGCTGCCGTCCGGCTGCGTTCCCACATGGGCATTGGCGCCGATACGGGTTCGCTCGCCGATGATGGCATACTCAATAACCGCACCCGGCTCAATTTCCGCACCGGGCATCAAAATGCTGTAATTGACCACGGCGCCTTCTCCCACCACAACGGAATTGGACAGCACCGAGTTGGAAACCGAACCCTCCACCTCGCAGCCTTCCGTCACGATGGAGTGGCTGACCTCTGCCTGACCGCCAATCCACTGGGGCGGCCGAATGGCGCTGCGGCCCCGAATCGGCCAATCCTCATTGTAAAGGTCAATCAACGTGGGCGAGAGCATATCCATATTGGCGTCCCACAGGCTGATGATGGTACCCACGTCCCGCCAATACCCCTCAAACCGATAGGGCCAGAGCTTTTCTCCGGCTGCCAGCATACTGGGGATAATATTTTTTCCGAAATCCTTATCGGATTCCGCGTTTTTCTCGTCTTCAATCAAATAATGTTTCAGTTTCTTCCAGTTGAAGATGTAAATGCCCATAGAGGCCAGATCGGATTTCGGGTGCTGCGGTTTTTCCTCAAACTCGTTGATGTATCCGTCTTCCCCCACGTTCATAATACCGAACCGGGTTGCATCTTCCATGGAAACCTGCAGCACCGCAATGGTGCAGGCAGCGTCTTTTTCGATATGTTCCTGAAGCATTTCCGCATAATTCATCTTATAAACATGGTCGCCGGACAAAATCAAGACGTTGTCCGGGTCATACATTTCAATAAAGTCCATGTTCTGATAAATTGCGTTGGCGGTGCCGGTAAACCAGGAGCCTTTCTCTCCGGCACCCATGTACGGCGGCAAGATGTACACACCGCCGTCGGAGCTGTCCAAATCCCAAGGCAGTCCCGAGCCAATATAGCTATTGAGCAGCAGCGGGCGGTACTGCGTCATCACGCCCACTGTGTCAATCCCGGAATTGGCACAGTTGGACAGCGGGAAGTCGATAATCCGATACTTTCCGCCAAACGGAATATTCGGTTTGGCTACGTTACGGGTCAGAGCATACAACCGAGAGCCCTGACCACCGGCAAGAAGCATTGCGATACAGGATTTTTTCACGAATGTCACCACTTTCTTCGTTGATGGGTTCGCTTAGTTAAACTGATTCATCGCCTGTTCAGCACCATGTTCTATATAACATTCGCAGGCATCTACCGCTTTTGCGGCGGTTTCCTCGATGTTTTTCAAATCTTGCCCGGGGACCTTTCCGATCACCCAATCGATCACCTCGTCCGAATCGTGCTGAGGGGCCGGAGCACCCACGCCGATACGGATTCTGGGAAACTGGTCCGTTCCCAAATGCGCAATGATGTTTTTCAGACCGTTATGCCCGCCGGCAGAGCCCTTTCGGCGAATCCGCATTTTGCCCGGTGCCAGACTCATTTCATCGGAAACGACCAGCACCTGCTCCGGCGGAATCTTATAGAACTTTGCCGCGGCGCCCACTGCCTCCCCGGACAGGTTCATAAACGTCTGGGGTTTCATGAGCAATACGGTCTGCCCACCCAGTGGGCAGACCGCAGTTAAGGCCTGAAACTTCACGCGATCAATGCGCACGCCGGTTTTCTTCTCCATGGCGTCCGCCGCCATGAATCCGGCGTTATGCCGCGTTTTGGCATATTTGGTTCCGGGATTGCCCAGAAATGCAATGATCCATGTTGGTTTCTGACTGAATCCAAACATTCCGAATCAGTCAAACAGAGAGGAAATGGAAACTTCCTCGTAGATCCGTTTAATTGCGTCCGAGAAGATCGGAGCAACGGACAGGTAATGAATCTTGTCACAAGCGGGCTTATCCGCAGGGTACGGAATGGTATCCAGCAGCAGCAGTTCTTCAATGTAGCTGTCATTGATGCGGTCGATTGCAGGACCGGACAGAACGCCGTGGGTTGCGCAGGCAATCACGCTCTTTGCGCCGCCCAGCTCCATCAGAGCCTTTGCTGCGCCGCACAGAGAACCTGCGGTATCCACCATATCGTCCAGCAGAATGACTTTCTTGCCGGCCACATTGCCGATGATATTCATGACTTCGGACTGGTTTGCCTTCTCACGGCGCTTGTCTACGATTGCCATGTTCAGACCCAGTTTCAGTGCGAAGTTTCTTGCTCTGGCCACGCTGCCCACGTCCGGGGAAACGACCATGTATTCCTCGTTGCCGAAACCGAACTGATCCAGATAGTGCTTTGCAAAAATGGGAGCACCCATCAGATTGTCCACAGGGATATCAAAGAAACCCTGAATCTGGTTTGCATGCAGGTCCATGGTCAGAACGCGGTCTGCACCGGCCTCGGTAATCAGGTTTGCAACCAGCTTTGCAGAGATGGGATCTCTCGCCTTTGCCTTACGGTCCTGTCTTGCATAGCCGAAGTAAGGAATGACTGCAGTAATACGGCCGGCAGATGCGCGGCGCATTGCGTCAATCATAACCAGCAGTTCCATCAGGCTGTCATTGACCGGCTTGCAGGTAGACTGCACCACGAACACGTCCGTGCCGCGGACAGGCTCGTCCAGAGAAATGGAGCACTCGCCGTCAGCGAACTGGGCTGCCCGGACCTTGCCCTGCTCTACGCCCAGCAGCTTGCAGATTTCTGCAGCCAATGCGGGATTGGAGTTTCCGGTAAAAACTTTGATTTCCTTGCCATGAGATATCACTTTGTGTATCCTCCCTGTTTTTTGTGCGGCTTTCGCCGTAATCTCTTTTTCCATTTCATTATAACAAGACTTTTTCGAATTGAAAAGACGGAATTTACAATTTTCCTTGAAAATAGGTTCAAAATTTTTGATTTACAAGTGCCGTGTTTTTGTTTATAATAAGGAAGACTATGGATGGAAAACGAATTTCATAAAGAAAGTGGAACTGAATTATGATTGAATTTGAAGAATATAAGGTAAAACTGAACAACTTGAAACCGACGCTGGATAATCTGGAGGGCGCTTTGCATCTGGATACCGCCCGGCGCGAGATTGAAGAGCTGCAGCGCGCCAGTGAGCAGGAGGGTTTCTGGAACGATGTGGAAAAAAGCCAGAAGAGCCAGAAACGTCTGAAAAATCTGCAGGATAAGTGCAACCGTTACCAGGGTCTGTGCGACCAGTGGAACGATTTGATGACCATTTGCGAAATGGCTCTGGAAGAAGACGATGAGTCCATGCTGCCGGAGCTGCAGGAGGAGTTTGAGGATTTCCAGAGCAAGCTGGAAGAAACCCGTCTGGAAACACTGCTGACCGGTGAGTACGACGCCAACAATGCCATTTTGACCTTCCACGCAGGTGCCGGCGGCACCGAGGCGCAGGACTGGACCCAGATGCTGTATCGTATGTATACCCGTTGGGCAGAGCGCCATGGCTATACCGTCAAGCTGATGGATATGCTGGAAGGCGATGAGGCCGGCATCAAGTCCGCAACCATTATGATTGAGGGCGAAAATGCTTACGGTTTCCTGAAATGCGAAAACGGTGTGCATCGTCTGGTGCGCGTCTCTCCCTTTGACGCCTCCGGCCGCCGTCATACCAGTTTCTCCGCCGTGGAAGTTATGCCGGAAATGACCGAGGACAATGACATTGAAATTCGCGAGGACGATATTGAAATGCAGGTGTTCCGTTCCTCCGGTGCCGGCGGTCAGAAGGTCAACAAAACTTCTTCCGCAGTGCGTCTGATTCACAAGCCCACCGGCATTGTGGTTTCCAGCCAGGTGGAACGCAGCCAGTACCAGAACCGGGACAACTGTATGGCAATGTTGAAAGCAAAGCTGGCAGAAATCAAGGAACGGGAAAATCTGGAGCGCATCGAAGATATTAAGGGTGTGCAGCAAAAAATCGAATGGGGCAGCCAGATTCGTTCTTACGTGTTTATGCCCTACACCTTGGCAAAGGACCATCGCACCGGTTTTGAAAACAGCCAGATTAACAATGTCATGGACGGCGATTTGGACGGTTTCATCAATGCCTATCTGGCAATGAAAGCCGACAGCTAAACCATATTAACAAATTAAAAAAGCAGAAGATTTCAATCGCGAAATCTTCTGCTTTTCTGTTTTCTGTCATTATTTCTCAACATAGCAGTCAAAGGCGCTGCGAATAACCGCCTCCGATGCTTTTGCGGTTCCCTGAATCATTTCCCGGCTGCCGCCGCCCTTGCCGTGAATGGCTGCATTGATATCCTTTGCCGCAACCCGCAGGTCCACCGTTTTGCTGCCGATAATATACTCATAGCCGTCAATGTCATTTCCGGAAAAAGCAGCCGCAATTCCGCTGCAGCGCTCCATACCGGCATTGACCAATTCCCGCAGACAAACCCGGTCCAGTTTCGACTCAAACATTACCATATCGCCGTCACAGTAGGGCAAGGTTTCAATCTTCTGCGCCGTGATAATCCGGTTGGCATCTGCCAGCCGCTGCTTATACTTTTCCTTTTCTTTCCAAAGCTGCGCCACAGCCGAGGCGGTTTCCAAGGGCTTTGCGGAAAGAATTCCGGAAATGGCCGTCAAGTTAGCGCAGCGGTTGCCGTAATCATGCAAAGCGTCCAAGCCGCAGAGCATGGTAATTCGGGTGCCGCCCCGGTGACGCGCCCACGTATATAATTTAATGATGCCGATTTCTCCGGTATGGGACACATGGGGTGCGCAGCAGGCGCAGGTATCATACCCCTCCACAGAGACAATCCGCACCGCGCCGGACAGTTCTTTTTTACTCCGGTAGTCCAGTGCGTCAAGCTTCTCCTGCTCCGGGAACCAACACCGCACGGGAACATTTTCCGCCACCGCAATGTTGGCTGCCAATTCAATTTCAAAAATCTGTCCGGTGGTCAGTTCACCATTATAATCCACGGTTACAACATCTTCCCCCATGTGGAACCCCACATTTTCAAAGCCGAACCGCTGATGAATGATGCCCGACAGCACATGCTCGCCGGTATGATTCTGCATTCTCCGGAATCGCTGCATCCAATCCAGCTCGCCCCGGACTTCTTCTCCGACCGGCAGCGGACCATCGGTGATATGCACCACATCGTCTCCCCGCTCCTTGCCGCTGAGCACCCGGACATCATTCAGCGTACCGGTATCCGGCAGCTGACCGCCGCCGCCGGGGAAAAAGGCGGTTTGGTCCAGAATCACCTCATATTGCTCCCCCACCTGTTCGCAGGAAAGCACTTTTGCAGTAAACGCCTTTTGATGGCTGTCTGCATAATATAATTTTTGCGTCATGACACGCCCCACTCCCTCATCGATACAATCCTTGCAGTTACGGTATTATAACGCGAATCCACCGGTAAAGTCAAATAGACTTTCTTGAGTTGTATTTTCGGCGGATATCTTGCCGATGCATGATGCTTTTTGCGGCGTTCGGGTTGACAAAACCGGCAAAATACGATACTATCGTTCTAATTCGAACTTCGCAAAAAGGAGTAGGACTATGTTTTTCTGGGATCAGCACAAAACCATTACCAGCTGTTATGAATTGCTCGCCAAACGTGTGTGCGACAAATACCATCTGACGCAAATGGAATACGATATATTGATGTTTCTGCACAACAGCCCCCAACACAATACCGCCGCGGATATTGTGAAGGTTCGGAAATCGGCAAAATCCCATGTGTCCACTTCCCTCAAGGAATTGGAAAATAAGGGATTGATTGAACGAACGCAGCATGCAGAGAATAAGAAACATGTTGAAATCATTCTCTTGGACAAAGCCGCCCCGATTATTGAGGACGGATTGCAGGCACAGATGGAATTTGCAAAAAACGTGTTGCAGGGGCTTACCGAGGAAGAAAAACGCGTTTGTATTACCGCTTTTAATAAAATTTGCGAGAATGCCGATGAATATTTGAAGAAACACACAGAGTGAAAGAATGAAAAATATTTTTTGCGTCAACAAACGAACCCTGTTGCTGATTGCCGGCATTGTGTGGCTGCTTGCCGGATTTAATGTAGCCAGATATCACCATACAAAAAGACCGTCAAAAAATTTTCTGAAACGAAAAAGGCAACCCGTAGGTTGCCTTAAAAGCGGTTATATAAACCGGAATTTGTTTATATTTATTTTTCTAGTCTAAATCAATAATAGTTCCCAAAGCAACCATTGATTCTTCCCCTTCACTATATTTAATATACGCTTTATTATCTATTATATCTAAGCCCATAATACTATAAAAATGTTCTGGCGTATCAAGTACTAAAACCTCTTTACCATCATATTTATAAAGTTGTGTTGAAGATTCGTACGCAACTTCGATTACAAGCCCACCATCATATTCGTAACCTGTAATATCTTCAAAAAACCTAAATCCAAATCAAAAACCTTTATACTCTTCTTTCCATCATATAGATAAAAAGTTTTTAAATTTTCGTCATAGGTTCCATAATTATATTTATTCTTGTAATAGCATAACTTATTATTAATAATACCAACTATATCATAACCGTAGTTTTTATCTACAACTATCTTCCTACCATCTTTAACATATAGTAATTGATTGCCTTTCACAGAATCACTATAACTTTTAGAAGTTACCAGAAACATTCCATCTTTAACCGTCTTTTTATCTGATACCCATGTTATATTTTTAATATCAAATAATTTTTCTAAACCATCATCTGTTAATTTAGAATAAGTATAGTTTATTCTTTCTTTTTTCTTTTCTTCTGTTATTATATATAATTCCCCATTTATTACTTCAAAGTCTGAATGATATGGATTTTTAGTTATTTTTTTTACTTTTAAGGTGTCTAGGTTATATTCATAAACATTACTAGCGGGTATTCCATATACCTTATTTTTATAAAGTACCGCTTTATTTAAATAATATCCGTCTTTAAATAATATTGTTTTTTCTGTACCATTTATCGAATAGATAGTCCTACCAGAATAAGTTATAATATTTCTGTTATATTTTCCTAATATTCTATGTGGTTTATCCACAAGCTTATTTGTTTTTTGAGTTTCAAAATTAAACGAATATAACACATTATTACTATCATAGTAAATATCATCATTTTCTCTCCACAAAGAACTAACCTTATCGGCAATCTTAATAACAGTACCATCCTTATCATAAAGAATTTTATCACCTTTAAAATATAGTACTCCATCATCAATTTTTTCTGCTACATTTACCTTATGAAACCCAGTAGTTGTTCTATCAACACTTTTAAACTTAGTTTCCTTAGAACACCCCGTCATCAAAAATAACGATAGCATTAAAATCAAAAAAATTTTTTTCTTCATTATAATCTACCTTTCAAATTCTTATTTATCTTGCAAAGATTATGCCACAGAAACAACGAGAAAGCAATCGTTTCCGACTGCTTTGCTTCAACAGATATTCCGGCAAGTGTTTCATAAGAAACACAAATTCAAAAACACACACGGCGCACCATTTCTGATGCACCGTGTGTGTTTTATTATGTATGGAGTCTTTTGAAAACGGAAATGACACGTTATGGCCCATGCAATCTCCGCAGGGAAAAACAAAGTAGTAGTAAAATAGTAGTAAGTAGAGTAGAAATATGAAATATGGTCGTTAAAAAATAGAGAGGGGAAACAGTTTAGCCTGCAATCTGCTTGCCCAAAGCCTGGCAAGCGGCAATTCCATCGGCATCGGGTGCCTCCATGACGTGCAGACCGTTCATATCCACAACAGCAGCGCCGTCTTTCGCGCAGCGTTCTGCCCAATCCCGCAGCCACTGACCATCGCCCCAACCGCAGGAACCGAACAGTGCCACCGTTTTGCCGCTCAATGCGCCTTCAACGCCGGCAAACATGGGCTCAAATTCGCTGTCTTCCAGTTCCTCGCTGCCCATTGCCGGGCAGCCAAAGGCGATTGCATCATAGCCCGCAACAGCCCCGGCATTGAAGTTTCCGGCGGTCAGTACATCAACTTCCCCACCGGCAGCTTTTACGCCCTCTGCAATGGCATTCGCCATGGCCTCTGTATTGCCGGTGCCGCTCCAATATACAACTGCAATTTTTTTCATATCAAGAAATTCCTTTCTGGTCACCTTTAGTTAGTCTCTTCTAACATACATTGTAAATTTAAGGCCGGTTTCCCGGTCTGTTGATTGTTTGTTAGGTTCTTCTAACTACGATATGAAGTATACAGGAATCTATCGAATTTGTCAATCCCCTTTTTTAGAATTTTTTCTGCGCTGCAAATCGCTCCAACACGCACACAAAGCGCACCTTGCGATGCGCTTTGTGTGTTTCATTATGTATGGAGTCTTGAGGAAAGTTGGTGATGCTGCGTTATGGCGACCGCAAAATCACCGATGTTAAAAAAGAGAGATGTACCAATTAGAGTTCTGCACCTAACGCCCTTCGCTGTTAGGCATTTCTAACTCATGGGACTACTATACAGGATTTGTAGGATTTTGTCAACCCCTTGCCGCAAAAAAATTCCCGAAAAATATTTCCGGGAATTTTCACTTATCCTTTTCTTCAGTTCATAGTGTTTCCCGCCCGCTGAATCATCGCCATCACCCGGCGGCGCAGGTTGGGATATTGCTCCAATTCCGGGTCCCGCTTCAGCAATGCCTCTGCCTCATTTTGCGCAGCCTGCAAAACCTGCATATCCGCGCCCAGGTCCGCAATATGCGTTTCCGGCAAACCGTGCTGCCGGTTTCCGAAAAAGTCGCCGGGACCACGCAAACGCAAATCCTCTTCGCTGACCGCAAAGCCATCGGACAGCTTTGTCATGATTTTCAGCCGCTCCCGGGCTGTTTCCGATGTACTGTCGGACACCAACACGCACCAGCTTTTATAGGAGCCCCGTCCGATGCGCCCCCGCAGCTGATGGAGCTGACTCAAGCCGAATCGCTCCGCGTTCTCGATGACCATCAAATTGGCATTGGGAACGTCCACACCCACTTCAATCACCGTGGTGGAAACCAGAATGTCGATTTCCCCTGCCACCATAGCAGCCATGATTTGCTCTTTCTGTTTCGGTTTCATTTTTCCGTGAATACAGCCTACCCGCAAATCCGGAAAGGTCTCCTGCAGCAACGCGGCATGCTCCTCCGCGGATTTCAGATCGCTGCTCTCGGGCGTTTCCTCGTCTTCCTCCACCTTCGGACAAACCACAAAGACCTGCCGACCTTCCTCCACCTGCTTGCGGATAAACCCGTTCAGCCGCTGCCGGTAGGATTCATTCACCAGCAGCGTATCCACTTTTTGCCGCCCGGGGGGCAGTTCATCTATGACAGAAACGTCCAAATCACCGTAAATAATCAGCGCCAAGGTCCGGGGAATGGGAGTTGCAGACATCACCAGCACATGGGGCTTTTTCCCCTTTTCTGCCAATGCCGCCCGCTGCTCCACGCCGAATCGGTGCTGCTCGTCTGCAATCACCAATGCCAAGCCGGGGATTTCCACATCATCGGTCAGCACCGCATGGGTTCCCACCAGCAGTTCCAATTCTCCGTTTTTCAGCTGCTGCTTGACCGTCCGTTTTTCTTTTGCCGTCATGGAGCCGGTCAGCAGACCCACGCGAATACAGCTGCTCCCCAACATTTCGCTGAGTGTGCGAAAATGCTGCTCCGCCAAAATTTCCGTAGGCGCCATCATAACCGAAACATAGCCGTTTTCCGCTGCCGCCCAAATGCAGGCTGCCGCCACCAACGTTTTGCCGCTGCCCACGTCGCCCTGCACCAACCGATTCATCACGCAGCCGGATTCCATATCCGCCAACGCCGCGCGAATCGCCCGGTCCTGCGCTCCGGTGGGTCGAAAGGGCAGCCCGCTGTAAAAACGCTCCGGGTCCACCGATTGAAATTGAATGCCGCTCTCCGGCGTCTGTTTTCCATGGAGTAATTTCAATGCGCATGCCAAATTGAACAGCTCCTCAAAAATCAGCCGCTTTCTGGCAATTTGCAGGGAAAGAAAATCCGCCGGGAAATGCACATTCCGGTAGGCGAACTCCGCCTGACACAGTTCATGCCGCTCCGCAATCTCCCCCGGCAAAGTATCGGGAAAGGATTCCCGGCAGCTGCGCAGGCAGGTTTCCATGGCCGTCAGCATGGTTTTCTGATTCAATCCCGCCGTCGTGCGATAAACCGGAATAATCCGTCCGGTCAGCTGACGGGTATCCTCTTTTTCATGCACCGGATTGGCCATGGTTTTCTTATGCCCCACCATGCCGATTTTTCCGTAAAAGAAGTAAGTCTCCCCCACTTGAAACTGATGCTTTGTGTAGGGCTGATTGAAATAGGTAATCTCCACGGTTCCCGTTTCGTCCGCAGCGCGGAACCGCACAAGCTCCATTCCCCGCCGAATCCGGCTCAGCGTCGGCTGTGTGGTCACCATCGCCTGCAAGCAGCAGGTTTCCTCCGGCTGCGCCTCCCCAATGGAGCGAATCACCGACCGGTCCTCGTAGCGCCGGGGAAAATCGTTCACCAAATCGCCGTAGGTGAACACACCCAATTTATGAAAGGCAGCCGCCTTTTTTTCTCCCACACCCGATAAGGTGGCAATGTCTGTATCCCATGCCATGGTTTGTCCGCCTCATTCTTCCGCATATACGAAGGTATATCGGTCTCCTTTTCCTGTAAAGCAATCCTTTAATCCCGGGGTCAGCACCACCGTGCCGTCTTCCCGCACCAGAATCATTTCAAATCCGCCGTAGGTCTTCCAATAGTCCAATGCTTTCTCCTGCCCCAAAACAAACATTGCCGTGGACAAGCTGTCCGCCATAGCGCCGTCCGTGCAGACAATGGTTACTGCCGTCAAGCCGGACTCTGCCGGATATCCGGTAGCGGGGTCGATGATGTGATGATAAATCTTTCCGTCCTGCTCAAAATACCGCTGATAGCTGCCGCTGGTAACCACCGCAGTTTCCCCCACAGACAGAACCCCCAGATAATCCGTCAGGTTTTCCGGGTCCTGCACCGCAACATTCCAATTGCTGCCGTCCGGTTTCTGCCCCAAGGTCTGGATATTGCCGCCCAAAGAAATCAGCGCGCTGGTCACGCCGTTTTCCCGCAGCGTATCAATCACCGCATTGGCGGTTGCTCCCTTGGCAACCGCACCGAAACTGATTTCCGTGTTCTCCGGCAGGGTCATATAGGTTTTTCCGTCAGTTTCTTCCATCTGGATACCGGGGAAGTTTTTCGTTGCCAGTGCCGTGTCAATTTCCGTTTGCGCCGGAATGCGGTATTCCTGGTCAATAAATCCCCATGCCTTCACCACCGGGTAAACGGTCAAATCCAATGCCCCGCCGCTTTGCGTATACACCGTTGCGGCAGTTTCCACCATATCCTGCATCAGCGGTGTCAGCTCCACGGTTTCGTGGGCATTCAGCCGATTGACCGCGCTGCCCGTCTGCTCCGGGTCCAATTCCCCGCCAATTTGATTGATTTCCTGCACCGCTGCCTCCAGAGCTTTTTCTCCGTTGCTGCCGTAAGCAGTCAGGTCCATGACCGTATCCATTGCGAAAATCTGTTTCTGCACCGGTTTCGTCTCCGCCGATGCCCCGCCGCAGCCGGACAATGTCAGCAGCGCCGCCCCCAAACAAATCGTTCCGATTATCCGTTTATAATGAATCATTTTGCAGTTTCCTTTCCCTGCCGAATTTCATGCTTGGACTATTTTAGCATATTTTTCTTTTTTTGAAAACTTTCTCTTTACTTTTTCTTTAGAGTTTGTTATAATAGATTCTGCTTTCGAGAGAAAGCTTTTTGAATATGCGCCTGTAGCTCAGTTGGATAGAGTGTTAGACTCCGACTCTAAAGGTCGCTGGTTCGAATCCAGTCAGGCGTACCACACCCGCACGACTCAAGCGAGACGTGCGGGTGTTATCTTTATATCTCCAGCGCGCAGATCAGCTTTTGCAGTATCTCTTCGTCGGCAACGACCTGCTGCTTTTTATCGATATTTGAATACTTATAGGTGCGTAGGTGCGCCACGCGGGGTTATGATCCAACAAACCGCTCTCCACTGCATCGCTGAGTATCCCGCATAGACATGCGTGGACTCCCTCAACGGTCAGCTCGTTGAGCCATTTCTCTGTCTGCTTCGGCGTCATGCCTGCAGGAGGATGCACCGTCTGCTGCATGGATTTGAGCCTGTTCCCGGCACAGTCATAGCCCATTGAGACTACGATCAGGTAGCTGTTCCCGCGTTTTCTTAAACTATGAATGTCGTTCAAACTCATTTTGGATGACTCCTCTGTTATTTTAGTTTTGCAGTTGGCAGACCGCTCTTCTATTATAACAGAGGTTTTTCTTTTATTTCCCTTCCTTTTATGACTCATCGATGTAATCTCTATCGAACCACTCGCCTAGCGAGTGGTTTTAGAAATACAAGAAAACCAGGACCTCTGAGATGAGGTCCTGGAGAAAATATTTTGTTTTTTCGTCTGTCTACTTGACAGGGAGCGGTTCATTGCGACGGCTGCCTGTTACGAAATATAACAATGCTGTGAAATTTGCTTTATGCGTTGCTTGCGGCTTTTGTCACACTCTTGACGGCGAGCGCCTTCATCGGCTTCATGAGCAGGACGCATACGCCGTTGAACACCAGCGAGCCGACGACAAAAACGAGAATGAACAGCCCGATGTTGTTTGCGAATGAAGCGGTATCTATGCAGGCGCAGGTGAGATATGCAAAGCCGACATTGTTGAGCACCTTGGGGGCATATGGGTGGCCGAGGATGAGCAGCGCAAGAACAGCGGCGAGCGGGATAAGCAGGCCAAAGAGATCGCCGACGATCGGAGTCAGGGCGGAGATGGCGAGCATTGCGAGCACAGTGAGCACGAGTCCGACAAAGCCGCCTATCTCAACGGTGAGAAAGCGCTCCTTGACATCGCCCTCAAGGGTGAAGAGCATGATGTTGCTGATGAAGATCAGCCAGCCGTAGGAAAAACCGATGATGTGCAGGATCGCGTTTGCAATGAGGATCCAGCAGAGAAGCGCGAGGCGGAAATAGAGCAAAAATTTCTTGCCGATTTTTTCTTCCATTGTTAATTCTCCTCGTGTTTATTCAGATTTTGATATTCAGTTCAGTGTGTAATAGTCGACTGGACGGATCTTCTCCGCTTCAAAGACGCCCTGCTCGCAGAGCAGGCGCTCATACTTCGGCGTATCGAGAATATAGAACTGCTCCTTCTCAAGTGCTTTGAAGATCGTCTCCACAGCCACATTTACATCAGCGCCGTTTTCAAGCAGATACTTGTTGAACTCGACAAACTTTGCGTACTCCTCGGTGTGGTAATACGGCTCATCGTCATGGATGGCGAAGCGCTCGGGACGATGGCGGTCGGTCAGGTGCATCTCAGTGTTTATATAGCCGGGGCAGAAGATGGACACGTCTATATCGGCCTTGTCTTCCTTGAGCTGCTTATACACGCACTCGGAGAGTGCGACCGCGGCATGCTTGGAGCTGAAATACGCGGGAGCGCCGTTCATGGAAATGAGGCCGGCTATGGAGCAGACGTTGATTATCTGGCAGTGTGATTTCTGGCTGCGCATCTGCGGGAGAAAGCTCTGCATCATAAACCAGTGCGAGTATACGTTAGTCTCATAGACCCAGCGTATGTCTTTCTCCGGGATATGCTCAACATCGGAGAGCGCGGAGACGCCCGCGTTATTTACGAGCACATCGCAGCGGCCGAACTCGGCCATCGTCTTCTCAAGGATCGCTTTGCACTCGTCAAGGACGGAAACGTCAGCCTGCATTGCGAAGGACTTACGGCCCATGCCACGTATCTCTTTTGCGACGGCTTCGGCCTCATCGCCGTGGATATCTACTATCGCAACATCAGAACCGCGCTTGGCAAAACCGAGAGCGAGGGTCTTGCCGATGCCGTTGGCGCCGCCGGTGATGACTACTTTAGCGTTTTCGTAGTTTGTGAACATAGATTTACCGCCTTTCTGAATATGAACTTCATGTTTTATCAAAGTGCCGCGTAAAAGCGGCACTTTGATTTATGCTGTACGATCAGGTCTCGGGATTGATGCCGGATGCAAGGCGCTGGACGCGCGGCTGTGCAACGACCTGAGATTCGGGGTGCGTGAAGATATAGAACTTCTCATCCTCAATGGCGGTGAAGACGCACTCGCCGACATACCAATCGGGGATGCCGCTCATGACGCCGCGCGTACCGCGGAGCTGACCGGCCTTGTACTCCTCGCTGGTATAGTAAGGATCGTCGTTGATGGCAAAGCGCTCGGGGCGGTGCAGGTCGGCAAGGTGGATGGTGGTCTTGACATACGCGGGAACGAGGCAGTGGACATTGATGGGGTAGTTGTTCTCTTTCATCGCGATGTATACGCTCTCGGAGGCCGCAACACCGGCGGCCTTCGTCGCGTGGTACATCGTTGCCTTGCCGGAGGTCATAAGACCAGCGGTGGATTCGACGTTGACGATCTCGCAGGGAGTGCCCTGAGCGATCATCTGCGGCAGGAATATCTTCATGCCGTAGAGATGGCTGAGGAAGTTGAGCTCGGTTATCCAGTCAATATCGCGCTTGGGCAGCTTCCAGATCGCACCGGAGACGGCGCAGCCGGCGTTGTTGACGAGAATGTCGACATGGCCGAAAGTATCAAGAGTGAGCTTGAGAAGAGCTTCGATGTTCTCGTAGATGGAGATATCGGCGTTCTGGGCGACGCACTTCACGCCCATTGCTTCGATCTCCTTTGCGGTCTCGCAGACCAGAGGGTCTATGTCGTTGAGGACGACGTTCATGCCGCGCTTTGCGCCTTCGACGGCAATGGCCTTGCCTATGCCGCGCGCACCGCCGGTGACAACTATGACTTTATCCTTGAATTCTTTCATTATGATACTCCTTTCCTGCTGCACCAGTACTTAAAATACGAACGCTTTGTTGAGACCGGAGTGGGTCGCGTCTGCGATGTTGCCAGGCTCAACTGTATCGCCGACAACTGCGACCTTATCAAATGCGGCTTCAAACTCGGCCACGATCGCATCGTTGGGCTTTACGCCCATTGCGATAACACATGCGTCAAAGGGAGCGTCGGTATCATAACCGGTCGCAAGGCTGTTGAGAGTGACGAATCCGTCGCCGACGGCCTTGAACATCGTGCCGGTCATTATATGGCCGCCGTTCTTGGTGATGTGGCCGACAACTGCGTCGGTAACACTGCGGTACATTGCGGTACCGACAGCGGGAGCCATCTCTATAACGGAGACCTCATTGTCAAAATCACTGAGGTATTCCGCGGTCTCAAGACCGGTGAGGCCGCCGCCGATAACGGCGATCTTCTTGCCCTTGAGCTCGACTTCGTTCTCGAGGACCTGTCTGTAGGTGTACGTCTTGTCAATGCCGTCGACCTGCGGGATGATATCGATGCCGCCTGCCGCGATGACCACGCCGACTGCGCCGACTGCCTTTGCAGCCTCGACGGTGCCGGGAGTGTTGAGACGGATATCAATGCCGAGGTCTGCGGCCTCAATACCGAGAGTTTCGATGAACTCGCTGATAAGCCCCTTGCAGGGAGGAACAGCAGCGAGGTTCATGTTACCGCCGATGCGGTCGGACTTTTCAAACACAACGACCTTGAAGCCGCGCTTTGCAAGAGTAATGGCAGCCTGCAGACCGGAGGGGCCTGCGCCGATGACTGCAACGGTCCTGCCGTCGCCGTTCTTTACGAGCTTGTCGTCTCCGCGGTAGGTCTCGCGGCCGAGCACGGGGTTGACTGCGCACTCTATCGCGCGACCGATGCCAGCCTGCTTGAAGCAGTTCATGCAGCCGATGCACTTGCGCACACGAGCATCGTCACCGCGCTTTGCCTTGTTGCCGAATTCCGGATCGCAGAGGTTGCCGCGCGCAACGCCGACGAAGTCGGACACGCCCTCTTCAAGCATAGCCTCAGCATGAGCCGGGTGCTTGACGGTATTGACGGCGATGACGGGGATATGTACGCATTCCTTGATGCCCTTTGCAAGATGCTTCTTCCAGCCTTCCTGATAGGGGTAGGGCTCGATGATCGACCAGCCGGACTCATAGGAGCCGCTGGAGACATTGAGGGCTGCAACGCCGAGGGACTCGAGATAGCGGGCGATGTGCTGGCATTCCTTCTCATCGTTGCCATCATCCCAGAAGTCAGTGCCGTTCATACGCACGGAAATGGGGAAGTCAGCGCCGCAGGCAAAGCGGATGCTGATGATGATCTCGGAAATGAAGCGCATCCTGTTGAAGAAGTCTCCGCCGTACTTGTCGGTGCGGTGGTTGGTGTGCGGACTCATGAACTGGTTGACGAGGTAGCCGTGCGCCGCGTGAATCTCGACGCCGTCGAAGCCAGCGGTCTTTGCGATGACAGCGGCCTTGACATAGTTCTTAACCATATCCTCGACCTCGGCGGTGGTCATTTCCTTCGGAACAGCGCCGACGGTCTTGCACATCACGGGAGACGGGCCGATGACGGGATTACCGTGCAGCGTGATGGGGAATGCCTCGTTGCCGGGATGGTGCAGCTGCATGAACACCTTTGTGTCATAGGCGTGGATCCGGTCGACCATACGGGTGAAGCTGGGGATGACGTTCATGTCGGTCGCGCGGAGCTGGCAGGCCTGAGCAACGCCGGACAGCTCATCAACACGGCACACCTCGCAGATGATGAGGCCGACGCCGCCCTTTGCGCGCTCCTCGTAGAACTTGGTGATCTCCTCGGATGCTTCGCCGGATGCTGCGGCAAAACCGGTGCCCATCGGCGTCATGACTATACGGTTCTTCAGCGTGAGCTTGCCGATCTTACCTTTTTCAAAAAGCTTTTCGTATTTCATGTTTACCTCCTAAAATTTCACTTTTTTGTTTTGTACCGCTTGCTGTTAAAAAAATATCACAATGAGACCAATCTGTAAATGTGTGCGCCGCACAAACGATGCTGTGATATTGTGCGTTAAACCCGAAACGCAAAAAGTTCTTGAAGTTTTTGTGCCCAAGGCATAATATGGTTAATGAGGTGACAATATGAAATTTTCCGAATTACTCAGCGAATTAGCTGAGAAATATACCATTTTGTCAAAGCAAATTGTGAAAGATGGCAACGTGTATTATATTGATAAGGCGGATGCACAGAAAACGCCCGATGAAGATGCGCTGACATGGTCTGACAATTTGTGCGATGTGAACACCGGAGCTCTTGGAGAATACCTTTTGTGGAGCGGAGACAGTTCCGGCAAACTCAGTGAGGCTCAGTGCAGCTGGGCGGAGCTCAAACCGGACGAACTGCATGCTGCGGTGGCGGCTGCCGAGGAGCTTCTGCGGCATGAATACAAGTCCCAAAGCCTGCGGGTGCGCGTGATGGAAATGATCATGTACGGCAAGGGACTCGACGCGATCGTGGATGCGATGGCGAAGGAGCTAAATATAAACATAACCATAATCGACATGAGCGGCAAGATCATCACGCACTCGCACCCGTTTACGCTCAATGATTCGCTCTGGATAGAGAGCGTAGAGCGCGGCTTCTGCCCACCATTTTTCATAAAGCACATATATGATTTGAGCGCACAGCATAGCGACGAGCAGAATGATGGTCCGCGGCTGCGCCACTGTAAGGACAATCAGCTCTATTACCTTGCCAAGCGGATACGCATCAACGGAGAACTCTACGGATATGTGTTCATGCTTCAGAAAGAAGAGAACTTCAGTACGTACTGCGGAGATGTGCTGTCGTACATCAGCTATGCTGCGACGGAGTTCATGCTAAAAAACATCAATGCGGACAGCGTGAAGAACGGGCTATATAACAATCTGCTTATTGATATTTTCCGCGGCATACCGTCGGAGCAGATAAACGCGCGCATATACGCCGGGGAAATGAAATTCCCGAACCGCATGTGCATTGCGGCAGTGAAACCGAGGTTCTTCCAGGGAACAGACTATGTCAAGGATGATATGCCGCGCACACTGCGCCAGATGTTCCCGCGCGAGAGATATGTGTATTATAACAAGATGATGGTCATTCTCTTCGGGCTTTCGGATGACGCTCCGGCGCTTGCGGAGGAGGACATGAGCAAGCTCCTGTCCCTGTGCGAGCATGAGCATCTTATCTGCGGTGTCAGCAACCCGTTTTCTACCGTGACATCTATGAAGTACTATTACGAGCAGGCGGTGAAAGCCATAGAATTGAATGGCCTGCTGAACCTGCCGGAGAACCTGTATGAATATAAAAATGTGGCGCTATACGATCTTATAAACAATGTGGCGCAGAGCCGCAAGGTCGGGTTTTACTGCCACCCGGCGCTTCTCCAGCTTATGGAATATGACAAACAGAACGGCAGTCAGCTGTACGAGACCCTCGACTGTCTTGCGAAGAACGGCTTCAACAGCGCCGCGACAGCTGCGGAAATGTTCCTGCACCGCAATACGCTTTCCTACCGCAAACAGAAGATCGCGGCGATGACCGGCATTGACCTGGATGATTTCAACACGCAGTTCATGCTGAAATATTCATACATGATCGAGGAGTATATAGACAAGCAGTCCGGCACAAAGCTGTAAGACGGGAGCGCGGGCTGGCGCGGGACAAAGCCGCGCAAGAGCAGATAGTGCGGAGGCTGGCGGAAGCGTTGAACATAGAATAAAAAGCATTGTCAAGTAAATTTTGATTTTACCTGACAATGCTTTTCTCTCTGAGTATAGTAGTATTAGTAGTATATAGAATTTGAAAACTGCAACAGCCGGTATCCGTTCAATTTCGCTGATACCGGCTGTTTTTTATGGATTATATTGCAAAAATTTCAATCAGGAACAAGGTTGCCAAGCCGTAATACGTAACCACAGCTACCAAGTCATTCACCGTTGTAATCAGCGGACCGGACGCCACAGCCGGGTCCACGTGAATCTTATGGAACATCATGGGAATCAGCGTTCCCACCAAGCTGGATACCACCATCGCCACCAGCAGAGAAACACCCACACACCCGGAAATCAGAAATGCCGCGCCCCATGCGTAGTGCTTGAAGAAATGCACATAGATGCCCAAAAATACAAGCGCCATCAAGCCCAGACTGGAGCCGTTCAGAAATCCGATTTTCATTTCCTTGGTCACCAGTTTTGCCTCTTCCCTGACGCTCAGATTTTCATCCATCAGAACACGAACGGTCACTGCCAGAGACTGCGTTCCCACGTTGCCAGCCATATCCAGAACCAGAGACTGGAAACAAATCACAATGGGCAGCACCGCTACCACCGATTCAAACATGCCCACCACGGAGCTGACCGCCATGCCCAAAAACAGCAGCGCAATCAGCCAGGGCAGACGTTTTTTCATGCTGACGAAAGCCGGTTCTCTCAAATCTTCTTCCGAAGTCAAGCCGCCCAACTTTGCGTAGTCGTCGCCCATGGCGTCGTCTACCAATTCCACCATGGCTGCCGCTGTCAGAATACCGGCAATTTTTCCGTCATCGGTCAAAACCGGGATCGAGTCCTCTTCGTAGTCCGTAATCCGTTCCACGCAATCGGAAATTTTCTCATGCTCCAGAACATACGGATAAGACCGACTGATCAAGTCCTCCAGATTGTCATTTTGCCGGGCGATAATCAGGTCTTTTAAGTCAATGGCGCCGGCAAACCGCTCATTGCTGTCTACAACGTAAAGGGTGGAGATGTTGTCATGCTCCCCCGCCTGCCGCACCAGCGCACTCATTGCGCCGCGGATGGTCAGAGACTCCGAAATGACAACATAGTTGTTCGTCATGCAGCTGCCGATTTCATCGTCATCGTAAGCCAGCAGCTTTCGCACATCGTCCTGCGCGTCTCGGTCCAACCGCGCCACCAATTCCGCCTGCTTTTCTTCCGGCAGGTCATCCAGAACGTCCACCACATCATCGGAGTCCATACTGGACAGCACTTTTGCCGCCATGCTCATAGGCAGCTCCGCCAGATACGGCTCTGCGTCATCCAGATAGGAAATAATTTCCGACAGCGTTTCTGTGTCCAGAATTCTGTACAGCCGTTTCCGCTCTGCGGGTGTCAGCAAGGTCATTGCCTCCGCAATATCCTTCTCATGATAATCCGACAGCAGCTGCGGCAGCTTTTTTGTGTCCTTGGTGCTGCGAATCACCCGCACCAATTCTTTTGCATAGTCCTTCTTAAAAATCATTGTTGTGTCCTCCCTTCGAATCAAAAATGGGCATAAAAAATACACCGCATTCCATGATTGCGACAGTAAGGCAACCCAATGCGGTGAAAAGAGAACACAACAAGACTGAATGTGGTTACTCCGTCTTCATGGACAACCGCATTCCGCACTCTGTATTCCACGCACCGCAAGTTCGGTTCCGCCTTATACAATCGCAACTATCCATGAAGATTCACCTCCGTCTTGAGATAAAATCGGTCTCACAGGCCGTTTGTTATTATATCAACTTCCCCCTGCAAAGTCAACGTGTCCGCGTGGGGAGGCTATATTAAATCTGGTGTTGATTTCGGCAGAATTTTTTTAATCTCTCCGTTTAGAAAATAGTGTGGTTGCTATCGTTGCTAGTAGCCACATTTTTTCATCAACTCAAGGAGAAAATGGTGTGGTTGATGTTTTATCTTCTATGCACTAAAATAATGGTAGGAGATGATATCAATGGCACGACGTAGAGGAACCCCGATTTTTGAAACGCCCAATTCCCTTTTGTGTTCCCGGAGTATAGGTCAGGGTAGGCTAATGTAGATTTATTCATTAGGGGACATAAAATGAGGCTCCATCCTTATCTGGTGGAGCCTCTCATAAATTTACAGGATTTACTCTGTGGGCTTGATGCATATTATCGGGCTTTCTTGTGAAGTGTGTATGCCACAACAGCACATATGATAATTCCAATGCCAAATGGAATGGCAGAAAGAAATGCAACATTAGCGGGTGCACTATAACATGCGTGCTCAATGCCACAAAGCATATCACGATAATTATAGGCAATCACGAAACACATAATGTCAGATAGCAGGATTGCAATAGCAATAAATAAATAACTCAGCTTTTTCATACGCTTTACCTCCATTTCATTTTTTGCGTAGTATTAGTACTAAGCCTACAACCATCGAAAGCACACATAGGATGAGGAGTACGCCAGATCCACTTAGAGTAATCGTCGAAGCAGTATTTAGTTGCTCTGTTGCGCTTGGACTCATGACCATCAAAACTCCGAAAAGGATTAGACATACAGCACCAATCAAACAAAGGCCAATACCTACCTTCATCTCTATGGCTTTCGAAACTTTGGCATCTTCTACCTTCGGCGGTGCTTCCGTTGTACCCTGATTAATTGTTTCTTCCTTCACAAGGTCATCAAGAGTAATGTTGAAGCACTCGCTTAATGCCAACAGTTTTTCTAATTCAGGCGTCGATGTTCCACTTTCCCATTTAGATATGGCCTGTCTTGAAACGCCTATTTTCTCTGCAAGTTGCTCTTGAGAAAGTCCACTCTTGCGTCTGAACTTATATATTCTTTCAGACAACATTTTCTCTACCTCCTTGGAAATACTATACCGCAATCTACGGTTACACACTATCAACTACTATTGAAACTTCCGCAACCATTGGTTGCTATATCAAAAAATCAAAAATTTCAACCCTATTCTATTCCATAATACCATACTGCCACCATCCCTGTATATAAGAATAAGACTACCATCCATTTCTGAATGATAGTCCCTTCTCTTACACCTTGGTCGGGAACTCTCCCTTGGTGTTGATGTCCAGTGGACGGACTTTGATTTGGTCATAGTTTTGCTTGTAGTCGGCGCTGTCAGCGATGGTTTTCTTGAGCAAATAAACCTTGTCCTCAAGTGGTAAACCCTTATGTTGCCAGATCCAGATAAAGATTGCCATGTACTGGTTCAGATACTTGGTTGCCGGAAGTCTTTCGGCTGTCTCTGGGAGCATCTTCTCTATCTGGGAGTGTATTCCGTTGACTTCGCCCAGATTGTATGGGTCGTTGGCATGTTTACCAGACTCAATCTGAACATGAGGTACATTCTCCCACTTTGCTAATGCAGGATATGTTGAATGACTGTCTGTTACCAGTGTTGAGCCTTTACTAAATCGGCCTCCTAGTAACTTTTGTGCATCTGAGGTCTCCAGTCTGCCGACTGACAGTGGCTTAGCGATTATCTGCTTCTCCGTGTCTACTGCTACCACGATACATACCTGTTCATTGCTGATACCTCTCTTGTGAGCCTTAGTATTGTCTCGGAGTTCCTGTAAGAAACCCGGTACCGCTAAGACTTGTTCCCATAGGCCATGCCTCTTTAAGTAGTCGTTCTGTTCCTCAACTGTCATGTTGTGCCTCGGAAACCTTTTCAACTTCCAGATAAAGAACTCTGGATTTCTTTTACCTTTGAAGGATACTGGACAATACCACTCATCACACTGTGTTACTCCTTCAAATGCCAGCGTCGGGTTTCCTTTGTCATCGACAGCACCGAGGTTTTCTGCCATCCGTTGGTACAAGATGTCTCCAATCTGGATTTTGTGTCGGTGTGCTGTGGATCTGCTGACTCCCATCCTGGCGGCGAGCTGTCCGATGGGTATGTTTTCTATAATACCCATAAACAATGCTGCCATCTGGTTTCTGGTTAAGCCTGTCTATGTGAATTGCCAGACAGGGCTTCGCAGTTATCTGGCCTGCCGGCTTTTGACGCAGTACGGCTTCACCTGTGTCCATCTCTCCGGCGGATACAGT
>CAKTAK010000016.1:0-41619 GCA_934527315.1 uncultured Oscillospiraceae bacterium | reverse complement strand
TTGCCATTTTGGACGACAGCGTGGCCTATTTGCAGCGCTGCGCTCAGGGCAACGGTCTGATTCGACTGGGTCTGCTGCGCACTTTGGGTGTGGATTACGTACCGAAGCTGGCTTCGGACTTTATGGCGGAGCACCCGGACCGGCAAATTGATTTTACATTCCACACCGACGTGACTTATCACCTTTTAGACAAATTGAAGACCCGGGAATTGGACATGGTGTTCAGTTCCAGAGCGCCGGAGTCCTATCATTTCCAGTGCGAGCCGGTGCGGGCGCAGGATTTGGTGCTGATTGTTCCCACCAATCACCCCTTGGCAAAGCAGCACTCCGTAGACCTTGCAGACACGGCGAACGAGCCCTATGTGAAGTTCTCCCCCGGCTCCGGTCTGCGGTACGTCATTGACGAGCTGTTCCAGCAGGCGGGCATCAATCCCCCCACGGCTTACGAAATTCAGGAAGACCAAGTGGTGGCCGGCATGGTCTCCAACGGGTTCGGCATTGCCGTGGTGCCCTATATGGAAATGCTGCTGTGGCTGAATGTGAAAATGCTGCAAATTGCCAAGCCGGTACCGGACCGTCGATTCTATCTGGTCACCGACCCCTCCGTTACCCTCTCCCCCGCGGCTCAGGAATTCCGGAAATTTGTGCTGGAAAGCAGCCCCTATCTCAACAAGGCAGAGGTTGCGCAAGCCATGAGCTGATAGAGAAAACATATGGAATGATTGATTTTTTCGATTGATTTTTTCGATTGATTTTTCCTATTTTTCCCCGGATTTTTATCATAAAAAAAGCAAAAATCTCATGTTGACAGTTTCCAACATGAGATTTTTTCGTCGTATTGTATTTCTAATTTACTTATAATTCAAGATTATCTTCCTTGAGTGCCGTCTGCCACGGCTCCAAACAAGGGCGAAATTCCGTTTCCGGCAGCTCCAACAGCCCGGGCAATTCCTCCGGGTGGGCAATCAGCCGTTCCTTTTCCGCCCGGGTCCGATGTTTCAGCCGATATTCCGCCCGTTGAGCGGCGGAGCGGTCCGGCGCCGTCCAGACCATTTCCAAGGATTCCGGGGGATTTGCCCCGGTGAACCTTGCGCCCCCGGGCTTTTCTCCCCGATGTTCCCGAAATCTCCGGGCAGGGTCTGTGGTAATGCCCGTGTACAGCCGATTCCCGGCGCAGCGAATCAGATAGAGGTAGTACATACTGCTCCTTCCACGCAAAAAGGGAACCGAAATTCGGTTCCCTTTGATGCAATATAATTTCCGCTCAGTTGATGACCGAGCCGCGATTGTCCACCGTAGGTCTTACGGGTACCACCGGGGTTTCCGGGGTATTGGGCTCCAGAATCGGATCTTCCTCTTCCGGCATATCGGGGTTCGTCTGGAATCCGGTATGGTTGGTACCGTTCCAGTCTGCCTCACTGATCCACGCGTCATCGCCCACAACAACCTCGCCTTGATCAAACACGATGTTGTAATAGGCTTTGTTCAGAATATCCGCAGACGCATTGAACCGGTTCTTCACAATCTGCTGCATGTTCCGGAGATAATCCGGCACCAGGGTATCGGAATCCACCTGATACTCCACGGTGTTGCTGCTTGCGTTGAACTTCACCTTATCCGTCACAAAACTCTGGTCTGCCAGTATTGCCACATGAGTGCCGTCGGAGAAGACGTCCGTACCGGGCAGCAGACGGGAATCGTAATCAAAGCCCCACAGATTCAGAATGGTGGGCAGAATGTCGATGTTGCAGCAGCATTCGTCCACCTGAATGGGCTCCTCCAGACCGCCTACCCAGAAAATCAGCGTATCCTTATACCGCTCAAAGTAATCGGTCTCGTGGCCAATCAGCTCACTGTATTCCTCTTTAGACAGACCGTAGGGGAAGTGGTCGCCGGCCAGAACAATGGCCGTCCGGTCCGCCACACCCGCAGCCTCCAGCTGCTCCAGCAGATACTGCAATGCCTTATCCAGCTCAATGTTGCAGCTGAGGTAGCACTTTGCATGTTCGGACAAATCCAGATTTTCCACAGCCTCGTAGTTCCGGGCAGCCATGGGGTTCAGATCTCTCTCGTACTTATAGTGACCGGAGAAGGTCATGTAATACGCCATGAACTGTTTCTGACCGATGTAATCGCTCACGGACTGCTCCATCATTTCCAGGTCCGATGCGGGCCAGGAGGTGGTAAAGTTCATACCCTGACCGGCAAACTTCATCTTGTAGCCGATGTTGGGGTGGGTCAGATACCGGCCGTAATAGCTGCCGTAGTAGTTGTGGTAGCCGTAAGCCTGCACGTCTTTCTGGGATTTGAATTCATTGCCCAAGCAGAAGGGCAGATAGCTGTTTCGAGAGGCATAGAAACTGGAATCCCGCTTGCCGCGGTTCATATCCGGCATCAAGCCGGTGTTCAGAGCATACTCACCGTTGGTGGTGGTATTGGGGAAACTGTTGTAATAGTTGTTGAACACAATGCCCTCATGGCTGAGCTTATACAGCGTGGGGGTCAGCACCGGGTCAATGGCTGCGGTGGAGAAGGACTCGCCGCACAGCATAATCAGATTGTAATCCTTCAGCATGCCGGTGTACTCATTCTTCTTCGTGGGCTTGAGAGACGCACAGTACTGGCTCAGCTTTTTCACCTGCTCGTCCTGAGACATGTTTGCCAATTCATCAAAGTCGATGTCCAGCACGTTGTACTCATACTCATCGTCTTTTTCCACGTTGGTTTCCGTAGAAATGAAGTAATCCGTGCCGGTTTCGCCCCGGAACAGATGAATTACTTCCAGACGGATATCCGTCAGCAGGCCAAAGCTTTCCGTTGCCTGATCCGTGGTTGCGTCGCTGCCGTAATAAGTATTATATGTAGTGTAGAATCCGGTTCCGCCGATGCGCAGGGTCAGCACCATAATGCCGTGGAACACCAATGCCGCAATCAGCAGCAGCGCCCGGGGTTTCCGGCAGGTGCCGAAAATTTCCTCGCCCTTGCGTTTCCACAGCAGGCAGGTCACGGGAATGGGTACCAGCTCCAACAGCACCACCGGCAGGTGGTCCCAAACGGTGGAGAACATTTCCTTCCAGAAACTGGTGATTGCCTGACCACCCATGCTCACCATGGAAATGGAGTACATGGAACCGAAGATGGCATCGTAAATCAGCTGGGATTCATAAAGAAAACACAGCACGATGACCACAATCAAGCTGACAATTTGATTGGCTTTCCGGGACAGCTGGGTCAAACCGGTCAGCACCAGAGAAATGGACATGGTAAATCCAATCAGATACAGATACCGAATGGACATACTCCGAAACAGCGCAATGTGCAGTACCGTTTCCAGATACAGCAACGTGACGAACCAGAACATTACGTTCCACAGCAGGGTCCGACAGATTTTCTGATTTTCCGGAGTTTTCAAATTCTGGATTTTCAAATCAGAGCCTCCTTTGCTCTTGTAACAAGTTTTCGTAGTTTCAGACGTTTTTTCCGGGAAAAAGTTCCCGAAAATGCACTAAAACTCTCCAATTGTAAAATCTATGTAAGCGTTTCCTAAATTGAACATCAGAGTATTATAATCTGCACCTTTGAAAAAAACAACTCATTTCTTTTGAATTTTTGAAAATCACTGAAAAATTGGCACTTGTGAATCGAACAGTACCGTGATATATTGATTTTAATACACATTTTGACGAAAGACAGGTATTTTTCATGACTCCTGCGCCTCAATCTTCCGCCGGAAAACGGTTTCTTTCCGTTCTTGGCAAAATTTTATCCGTCATTCTGGTCACGCTGCTCCTGCTTTTGGTGACCGCTTACGGTATTTTGTGGATTATCTGCAAAGGTCCCAGTACCACCGCCCGGGATTTGTTCGTGATGAGTGTCCGGGAAACCAGCGCCGTGGGGTGGCTGGCCAATCTCTACTTCTCCGATGAGGAAATCGAAATCATCGAGGCCGGCAAGCATACCGACACCGACACCGAGGAAACCGACACCTCTCTGGTGCAAATCAACGAAACCAACGATGACTTTGCCGCCAAAGATACCGACGGCGACGGCATCATTCTGGAAACCGTCAGCGGTCCCGGCTATGTGGGCTATCTGATGACCGTGCAGGACCCCAGCCGGATTCAGTTGGGCACCCCCTCCTCTTTCGGCGGCTCCGGTCTGACCGTGGAGCAGATGGTCCAGACCTATCACTGCGTAGCCGGTGTAAACGGCGGCGGATTCTATGACCCCAACGGGCAGGGCGCCGGCGGAATTCCGGAGGGCATGACCATTCTGGACGGAACCATTTATTATGCCAGCGAGGGTGTTTCCTATCCCTTCGTGGGCTTTGATGACCAGTATATTCTCCATACCGGAAAAATGACCCCCGCCGAGGCGCGGGAGAAGAACATTCAGTTCGGCTGTTCCTTCGGCCCCGTGCTGATTTCCAATGGCGAACCCAATGCCACGGACACGCTCACCTCCGGTGTGAATCCCCGGACAGCCATCGGACAGCGGGCCGACGGCGCGGTGCTGCTGTTGGTGGTGGACGGCCGGCAGGCATACAGTCTGGGCGCCACCTACAATGATTTGGTGGACATCATGCTGGAATACGGCGCGGTAAACGCCTGCAATCTGGACGGCGGTTCTTCCTCCGTGATGTGGTTCCAAGACGGTTATGTAAACCGCTGCGCCTCCGTCATCGGAATTCGTCCGCTGCCCACCGCATTTTTGGTTAAGTAAGGAGGAGACCGCCATGAAAACAAAACAGAAACACAGCTTTTGGAAAGGTCTTCTTATTTATATATGTGTCATGCTGGCGCTGATTTCCGTGGGATTTTTCCTTTTCTGGAATTTTATGTCCGCCTTCGAGGCCTCTCAAACCGACGGTGTGGTGAATCAATATTTAAAGCATGATATTCAGGTTTCCCTCCGCTCCGCAGTGGCCAATTATGCCGCAGCCGAAGAGGAAACAACCGGAGCATTCCAGACCGAAGAGGACATTTCCGCAGCCCTCACCGAAACCCTTTCCAACGGAACCCTCAGCTGCCGGAAAGCCATCGGCACCTATACCTCGGAGCAGCCGGTTTACACCGTGCGTCTGGACAAAACGGAAATCGGTACGCTGCGCCTTGCCCCGGGCAGTCATCGTCTGCTCAGCTTTGGTTTTGACACTTGGGAAGTCTCCGACACCGCCTTTGACTTCTCCAAATTAGGAAAAAATGTTACCGTGACCGCGCCGAAAGACCTTGTTTTGACCTTGAACGGCACGGAGCTGACCGACAAATACATCACCGGCACCGGATTGTATCCGGACCTGGAGCCTTACGCAGATTCTCTGCCCACAGACTCCGGGAGCACCGTTACCTACTCCGTGGGAACGCTGTTTACAGAGCCGGAAGTTTCCGTGGTAAGCAACGGCAGCCGCTGCACCGTGGAATACGAAAACGGCGCCGTTTCCGTTGTCAATCAGTGCCCCGCCGGGCTGGAAACGCAGCTGACGGAATACAGCAAAAACTTTGTGCAGACCTATCTGGCTTTCACCTCCAATGCCTCCGGAAATCCCGGCGCGGTGCAAGCCTATATGATTTCCGGCAGCCCGCTGTCTCAGCGCATCACCGCCTCTCTGGACGGTATGAGCTGGGTGCACGGCGTCACCGCCACCGTGGAAGACCTTTCCGTTTCCAACTTCCGGTACTACGGCTCCGCCGCCATTTGCGACGCCCGGTATACCTTGATTTCCGGCGGAAATGCAACGGAAAATAATATGCACGTTGTGCTCACCGAAACAGACAGCGGCTGGCGGGTCGCTGACATCGGTATGTTTTAATTATAATGTATTTTAAGAGAAAGAATCAAAAAAAGGACTTGTGACCGATTATGGCAGAGCTTTTAACCGATCTCACCATTGTACTGCCCTCCCTGAACCCGGACGAAAAATTCGCCGGTGTGGTGGACGGCTTGGTGCATGCCGGATTTTCCGACATCGTGATTATCAACGATGGCAGTGACCCGGACCGGCTGCACTGGTTTCAGCAGGCGGAAACCTACCCCGCCGTCACCGTATTGACCCATGAAGTCAACCGCGGCAAAGGGCGGGCGCTGAAAACCGGATTTGAATTCATTCTGGCCAACCGCCCCCATTCTCTGGGTGCCGTGACCATTGACGGAGACGGGCAGCACCTGCTGCCGGACATTATGGCTTGCGGGCAAGCCATGCTGGACCACCCGGACGAAGTGATTCTGGGCTGCCGGGATTTTTCCCGGCCGGACGTTCCCCCGAAGAGCAAAAGCGGCAATCAATTCACCGCCTTTCTGTTCCGATTCGGCTGCGGCATTCGGCTGTCCGATACCCAAACCGGTCTGCGGGCCATTCCCCGGAAATATCTGGAGCCCTTCTGCGCCGTAAAGGGCGAGCGGTTTGAGTATGAAACCAATATGCTGCTGACCATGCGGAAATTGGGCATTGATTTTCTGGAAGTACCCATTGCCACGGTGTATGACGGCAACAACAGCGGCACCCATTTCCGGCCCATTCTGGACTCTCTGAAGATTATGCAGCTGGTGTTTACCTTCATGCTCGCCTCTCTGTCTTCCACGGCAATCGACTTCGGATTGTTCTATTTGCTGCTCCACTGTCTCCCCACCGGGGACTATACCGTGTTCGCCGCAACCGTTTTGGCCCGGATTTGCTCCTCGTTCTGCAACTTTAATCTGAACAAAAAAATGGTGTTCCAGAATTCCGGAAATTACCGGCGGTCTATGCGTCGATATTATTGTCTGGCCATACCGCAAATGCTGGTGTCCGCCGCCTGCGTCACCCTGCTGGAGCAATGGATTGCCCCGGGCAGCAAGCTGATCGCAACCCTGCTGAAGGCACCGGTGGATTTGACCTTGTTTTTCATCGCTTTCACCATTCAGCGGGAATGGGTCTTTCAGGCAAAGACACCCGAAAAAAAAGAGGAGAATTTTACAAAAAAATGAGTTGACAAAGGGCGCTGTTAGGTGTATCTTAATCCCATCAACTCAAAGGAGTTTTGACATGAAGTTCGTTTCTTTCGCATTTGCATACTTTTACTATTACTTTACGCAGAAAAAAGTAATAGCGATTTGTGCTGCATAAAAAACGGACCTTATCACACCCAAACTCGGAACGCCGTACAGCCACATCGCTGTACGGCTTATTTTTTTAGGAGGAAAAGAAAATGATTGTCGTTCTGAAACAAAATGCATCTGAAAAACAAATCGAGAACCTGAGCAACTGGTTCCTGGCAAAGGGCGTAACCCCCGATATTTCCAAAGGCACCAACACCACCATCATGGGTCTGGTGGGCGATGTGAGCAAAATCGATACCGAGCTGGTGGAGGCGCTGGACATCGTGGAATCCGTCAAGCGGGTGTCCGAGCCGTTCAAGCAGGCAAACCGGAAATTCCACCCCGCCGACACCGTGGTGGAGCTGAAAAACGGCACCAAAATCGGCGGCGGCAACTTTGTATACATGGCCGGTCCCTGCTCCGTGGAAAGCGAGGAACAGATTGTCTACTGCGCACAGCGGGTCAAAGCCGCCGGCGCACAGATTCTCCGGGGCGGCGCATTCAAGCCCCGCACTTCCCCTTACTCTTTCCAAGGCATGGGTGAAGAGGGTCTGCGCCTGCTGTCTCTGGCAAAAAAAGAAACCGGCATGCCCATTGTCACGGAGCTGATGGACATCAAGCATCTGGAGCTGTTTGACGATGTGGACATCATTCAAATCGGCGCCCGGAATATGCAGAACTTCGAGCTGCTGAAAGAAATCGGCCACTGCGACAAGCCCATTCTGCTTAAGCGCGGTCTGGCCAACACCCTGCAGGAGTGGCTGATGAGCGCCGAGTACATTATGGCCGGCGGCAACCACAACGTGATTCTCTGCGAGCGCGGTATCCGCACATACGAGACCTACACCCGGAATACGCTGGACCTGTCCGCCGTACCCGCAATCAAGAAACTGAGCCACCTGCCCATTATCGTGGACCCCAGCCATGCAACCGGCTTGTCCTGGATGGTGCCCACCATGGCATTGGGCGCCGCTGCCGTGGGTGCAGACGGTCTGATGATTGAAGTGCACAACGACCCTCCCCGGGCAAAATGCGACGGCGCGCAGTCTTTGACGCCCGACCAGTTCGACCAAGTTACCGCAACCGTGGGCAAAGTGCTCACCGCATTGAAAGGCGAATGATATGGAACCTGATTTTCGGAAACTGACCGTAGGCATTGCGGGCCTTGGCTTGATGGGCGGCAGCTTTGCAAAAGCATACAGCGCCGCCGGCCACGAAGTGTTGGCATGGAACCGCAGCAAGGATACATTGGAAATGGCCATGATGAACGGCGTTGTCTCCGGAGCGCTGAATAAGGAAACCATCGGCCGGTGCGATTTGGTCATCATTGCCCTGTACCCCCAGACCACCATTGACTATCTGAAAGAAATGGCCCCTTATATCAGCAAACATACCGTGGTCATCGACACCTGCGGTGTAAAACGGGTGGTGTGTGAGGCTTGTTTCCCCATTGCAAAGGAATACGGATTCCGCTTTGTGGGCGGCCACCCCATGGCGGGCACCCAATTCTCCGGCTACAAATACAGCCGCGCCTCTCTGTACAAGGACGCCGCCATGATTCTGGTGCCGGACTCGTTCGACAGCATTGAATTCTTCGATGAAGTAAAATCTCTGCTGGCGCCCTGCAAATTCGGCCGCACAACCATCACCACAGCAGAAAATCATGACCGCATGATTGCCTTTTCCTCTCAGATGGCCCACGTGGTGTCCAACGCGTTCATCAAAAGCCCCGCCGCCCGGGAGCATAAAGGCTACTCCGCCGGCAGCTACCGGGATATGACCCGGGTGGCATGGCTGAATGAAACCATGTGGACGGAGCTGTTTCTGGACAATCAGGACTTTCTCCTGCAGGAAATTGACGTACTCCTGCAAAGCTTAACCCAATACCGGGAGGCATTGGCCGATCAGGACGCTCCCCGGCTGCAGGCCCTGCTGAAAGAGGGCAGACTCATTAAGGAAGAAGTGGACAATATTGACTATCGTTCCCGTTAATGCCTCCCGGCATTATGAAATTCATATTGATACCGGTCTTCTGGACCGGGTGGGCGCGGAGCTGCAAGCTGTCTGCCCCTGCCAGTCCGTATTACTGGTGTGCGGCGATATTGTAAACGGTCTGTATGCCGACCGGGTGCAAAAAAGTCTGGAAGACGCGGGCTGCCGGGTGGTCCGATTCGTGTACCCTCACGGCGAGGCCTCCAAAACCCCGGAAACCTATCTCCGCCTGCTGAATACGCTGGCGGAAAACGGTATGACCCGCTCCGACGCCGTGGTGGCTTTGGGCGGCGGCGTCACCGGTGACTTGTCCGGCTTTGCAGCCGCCACGTATCAACGGGGAGTTCCCTATTTGCAGGTTCCCACCACTTTGCTGGCTGCCGTGGATTCTTCCGTGGGCGGAAAAACCGCTATTGATTTGCCTGCGGGCAAAAATCTGGCCGGTGCTTTTTATCAGCCGGTGAAAGTGCTCTGCGACCCCGCCGCACTGGATACACTGCCGGAAGACGTATTTACCGACGGCTGCGCCGAGGTCATTAAATACGGCATCATCTGGTCTCCGGCGCTGTTTCAGCAGCTGAAACAGCCCATTCGCCCCCAAGTGGAAGATGTGATTGCCCAATGCGTTTCCATCAAGCGGGATATTGTCCAAGCCGACGAATTCGACACCGGAATCCGGGGGATTCTGAATTTCGGCCACACCATCGGCCATGCCATTGAAAAATGCTCTCATTACGGCATTTCTCACGGCTCCGCGGTGGCTACGGGTATGGTGCTCATGACCCGGGCAGCCTATCTGAACGGCGTGTGCGATCAAGCCTGTCTGGAGCAGGTGGTGGGGCTGATCCGGCAGTATGGATTGCCCTTGACCACCGATTTTGCCCCCGATGATATTCTGGAGGCCATGCTCAGCGACAAAAAACGCTCCGGCAGTTCCATTTCTCTGATTCTCCCGGAGGAAATCGGCAAATGCCGTATCGAAAAAATGTCGGTGGAGGCTATGAAAGCCTTTGTCCGACCTGCACTGGAGGACCAGACATGGATGTAACCCTTTCCCCCGCTCCCCTCACCGGGACCATACGGGCCATTGCCAGTAAATCCTGCGCCCACCGGCTTTTGATTTGCGCGGCATTGGCAGACCGCCCCTCCCGGATTCTGTGCGCGGAGACAAACCGGGACATTGAGGCAACCGTCCGATGCCTGAACGGTTTGGGTGCCGGGATTACCCCCATAGACGGCGGCTATCAAGTCCGCCCCCTCAATCCCGCCGCCCCGAAAATGGGGCAGGTTCTGGATTGCGGCGAGTCCGGCTCCACCCTGCGGTTTCTCCTCCCCATCGTCTGTGCATTGGGCAGCGAAAGCGCAATGATGGCCCACGGCCGGCTGCCTCAGCGTCCCCTCTCCCCTTTGTATGAGGAATTGACGGACAAAGGCGCCGTCCTTGCCCCCCAAGGGAGCAATCCCCTGGAATGCGGCGGACGGCTCCGCCCCGGGACCTTTACCTTGGCGGGGCACGTTTCTTCTCAGTATATCTCCGGTCTGCTGTTTGCCCTGCCCCTTTTAAGCGGCGACAGCGTATTGCACATTACCGGGCATTTGGAATCCCGGCCCTACGTGGATATGACGTTAGACGCTCTCCGGCGTTCCGGCATCACGGTGACGGAATCCGGCGAAGACTTTTTCATTCCCGGAAACCAGACCTACCGCCCGCCGGAATGCTCCGACGTGGAGGGGGATTGGTCCAACGCCGCGTTCTGGCTGTGTGCCGGGGCATTGGCCGGTCCTATTATCGTGACGAATCTGAACCTTTCTTCTCCTCAGGGCGACCGGGCGGTTCTGGATTTGCTCCGGCGGTTCGGCGCAGCCGTTGAAACCGGCCCCGATTGGGCCACCGTCTCCCGGGGAACACTCCGGGGCATGGAAATCGATTCCACCGACACCCCGGATTTGGTTCCGGTGCTGTCCATTGTGGCTGCATTGGCCCAGGGCACAACCGTCTTTCGGAATGCCGGACGGCTGCGCATTAAGGAATGCGACCGGCTCACCGCCATGCGGGAAGTCATTACCGCTTTGGGCGGCAGCGCCGAGGAAACGGAAACGGAGCTGATTGTTCACGGCGTACCCCGGCTGTCCGGCGGCGCGGTGGATTCCCGAAACGACCACCGCATTGCCATGTCAGCCGCCGTGGCAGCCATTGCAAGCCGACAGCCCGTTACCGTGACCGATGCCGGCGCGGTCAGCAAATCCTATCCCCGCTTTTTTGAAGATTACCGCCGTTTGGGCGGCATTGTCAGGGAGGTCACCCCATGAATTATACGATTTTCGGCGAAAGCCACGGCCCCGCCATCGGCGTGGTGCTCACCGGGGTTCCCTCCGGTTTGGCCTTGGATTTAGACGCCGTGGCCGCAGAAATGGCCCGCCGGGCACCGGGGCAAGATGCAACCTCCACCGCCCGGAAAGAGGCCGACCAAGTGGAGATTCTCTCCGGTCTGTTTGAGGGCAAAACCACCGGCACCCCGCTGTGCGGCATCATTCGGAACACCGACACCCACAGCCGGGATTACAGCAAGCTGAAAGACTTGCCCCGCCCCGGTCACGGGGATTATGCCGGGTCCGTTCGATATGCAGGCTGCAACGATTATCGGGGCGGCGGCCACTTTTCCGGCCGGCTCACGGCGCCTTTGGTGTTTGCCGGTGCCGTGGCAAAGCAGATTTTGTCCCAACGGGGCATTGCCGTCACCTCCCGGATTTCCGTTTTGGGCGGATTGAAGGACCCCACCCCGGAGCAGTGCGACACCATCATTCTCGCAGCAAAGAGCGAGGGCGACAGTGTGGGCGGCTCCATTGCCTGCGCCGTTACCGGTGTTCCCGTGGGATTCGGCGCACCCGATTTGGGCGAAAACGTGGAGGGCATTTTTGCCAAGCATCTGTTTGCGGTTCCCGCTGTGAAGGGTCTGGCATTCGGCGAAGGATTCAATTTTGCGAATCTCCGGGGCAGCCAGGCCAATGATGCCTTTTACATGGACGGAGACACCGTCCGCACCCGGACCAATCATGCCGGGGGCATCAACGGCGGCATCACCAACGGTATGCCCATCACCTTTGAAGTGGCCATTCGCCCCACCCCCTCCATTGCCCGGGCGCAGCAGACCGTCAGCCTGAGCCGGGGAACCGATGAGGTTCTAGAAATTCAAGGGCGGCACGACCCCTGCATTGTCAAGCGGGCGCTGCCGGTGATTGAGGCTGCTGCCGCGCTGGCAACCTGCGAAGTACTGCACATTGAACGATAAATCGAGAGAACACCAACGGAGGAACATTATGGATATCAACGAACTGAGAACGGAAATTGACGGAGTGGACAAGCAAATCATTGAGCTGTTCAAGCAGCGCATGGCCATCTCCGAAAACATTGCATCGTATAAGCAATCTGTGGGCAAAGCCGTCTACGACCCGGAGCGGGAGCGGAAAAAACTGGTGGAGGTTTCCTCCATGGTTCCCGAGGATATGAAAACCAGCGCGGTGATGCTGTTTTCCACGCTGTTTGAGCTGAGCAGCACCCATCAGATGCAGGTGATGAACAAAACCACCGCATTGGCAGAGCAAATCACCCAAGCCATCGAAAACACGCCGAAGCAGTTCCCCCGATTCCCCGTTGTTGCTTGTCAGGGCGTGGAGGGCGCTTATTCCCAGATTGCCTGCGAAAAGCTGTTCCAGACCCCGAATATTATGTATTTCAACAATTTTGAGGGCGTATTCTCCGCCATTGAAAACGGCATGTGCGAGTACGGTGTGCTGCCCATTGAAAACAGCACCGCCGGTTCCGTCAACCGCATTTACGATCTGATGGCAAAGCACAATTGCTATGTGGTGCGCTCCGCCCGGCTGAAAGTGGACCACAGCCTGCTGGCCAAAAAGGGCGTGAAAAAAGAGCAGATTAAAGAAATCTACTCCCATGAGCAGGCCCTGAATCAATGCGAGGCCTTTTTGAAATCTCTCCCCGGCGTGACCGTAACCGTGGTGGAAAACACCGCCGTAGCCGCAAAAATGGTGGCCGAGTCTGAGCGGAACGACGTCGCCGCCCTCTCCTCCCACAGCTGTGCCAGTCTGTACGGCTTGGATTGTCTGGCTGCCAGTGTGCAGGACCAAGGCAACAACTACACCCGGTTCATCTGCATTTCCAAAAATCTGGAAATTTACCCCGGCGCCGACCGCACCAGCATTATGTGCGTGGTGCCTCACCGCCCCGGCTCTCTGTATAAGGTTCTCAGCCGATTCTTCGCCTTGGGCATTAACCTGCAAAAACTGGAAAGCCGTCCCATTCCCGACCGGGATTTCGAATATATGATGTATTTCGATTTCGACACCCCCCTGTATTCCAAAGAATTTGTTCAGGTCATCAGCGAGCTGGAGACCATGTGCGAGGACTTCCGGTACTTCGGAAGCTACTCTGAAATCGTGTAAGGAGGACAATGCCATGCGCCGTTACGGACTTCTGGGAGAACATCTGGGTCACAGTTTCTCCCCCCAGATTCATAAAATGATTGGCGGCTACGATTACGATTTGTTCGAGCGCAGCCCGGAAGAGCTGGAGGAATTTCTCCGCTCCGGTCCTTTTGACGCCATCAACGTCACCATTCCTTATAAAAAAGCCGTCATTCCCTACTGCGCCGAGCTTTCTCCCCAAGCCCGGGACATCGGCAGCGTCAATACCATTGTCCGCCGCCCGGACGGAAGTCTGTACGGCGACAATACGGATTACTACGGTTTTCTGTACACCATTCGCCACAGCGGTGTGGACGTAACCGGCAAAACCTGCCTGCTGTTCGGTGACGGCGGCGTTGCCCCCACCATTCGCACGGTGCTCCGGGATTTGCATGCCGGAAAGGTTGTCACCGTCTCCCGGAAAGGTGAGGTCAACTTCTCCATGCTGGACGCGTACTATGACGCGCAAATCCTCATCAATGCCACTCCCGTGGGCATGTACCCCAACAACGGCACTGCCGTCACTTCTCTGGAGCCCTTCACCCGGTTGGAGGCCGCCTTTGATTTGGTTTACAACCCCCACAAAACGGAATTTCTCCGGCAGGCCGAGGAAAAAGGCGCCATCGCCGTAAACGGTCTGCGGATGCTGGTGGCCCAAGCCAAACGGGGCTCCGAGATTTTTCAGGGCGTGGAGCTGGACGACAGCATCATCGAGCCCATTCGGGAAAAAATGGCCAAGGACAGCATGAACATTGCCCTGATTGGCATGGCAGGCTGCGGCAAAAGCACCACCGGCGCCGCTTTGGCTGCGGCACTGGGCCGGAAATTCATTGACTGCGACGATTTGATTCCCGAATATGCCGGGAAATCCATTCAGGATATTTTCGCGCAGGACGGAGAAGAGGCCTTCCGAAAAGTGGAAACCGCCGTACTCCGGGACGTGTCCAAACAGAGCGGTCTGGTGATTGCCACCGGCGGCGGTGTGGTCACCCGTCCGGAAAATCTCCCTCTGCTGCGGCAAAACAGCGTCACCCTGCTGCTCCACCGCCCGGTGGAAGACCTGCCCACCAACGGCCGGCCCATGTCTCAGAAACACGGCGCCGCCGCGCTGTACGCAAAACGAAAACCGCTGTACGAGGCATGGGGCGAATACCGCTTTGAATGCAATGGCGTGGAAAGCACCGTTGCCGCCATTCGGGAGGCGTTGGGCGTATGAAAATTCTGGTCATCAACGGTCCCAATATCAACATGGTAGGTATTCGGGAGCCGGCCATTTACGGCTCCGAAAACTACGAAACCCTCTGTGCCCGCATCGATGCCGCCGGAAAAACCTACGGGGTGGACATTGAGCGGTATCAGTCCAACTACGAGGGCGATATTGTCACGAAAATTCAGCAAGCCTACGGGGTATTTGACGGCATTGTCATCAACCCCGCCGCCTACACCCACACGTCCGTGGCCATTCTGGACGCGCTGAAAGCCGTCTCCATTCCCGCCGTGGAGGTCCATATCTCCGACATCAATCAGCGGGAGCCTTTCCGGCAGATTTCTTACCCGGGCATGTACTGCGAAAAGACCATCAAAGGCCACGGCTTTGCCGGATATGAAGAGGCCATTGCCTATTTGGCGGAAACCTACAAAAAATAATTTTCTCCTCCCCAAAAAAGCGCCCCCGCAGACGAAATCATCTGCGGGGGCGCATTTTTCTTATATTCAGTTTCAGTCGCTCTGTCTGGGGGTCAGAATGGGGAATCCCATGGAGTCATCGTAAATGCGCTCCATTTCCACGCCCTTCACCTCAGCAATGACTGCATCCACCGTAATCAGTACCGTGGTGCCCGGTGCCAGATGGCCGCCGTAAGCATTGCCCTCCGGGTCGCTCAGATTGATGTGAACGTGCAGGTTTGTGCTGCCGTCCAAATCGTGGCATACCACACCGGAGGCGCCCAGCAGTTCCCAAGGTCCGTGAAGAATCTGGGGAGTGCCGTAGCCATAACCGGCTTTGGATTCCGGCTGCTCCGTGGGATTGCAGATTGATACCTTTGCCAAGCTGCCCAAGCAGCTGACAATCGCACCGTTTTTGATGCCCGCCTGCTCGCAGGCGGCCTGCAGACCTGCCAGCACATCTGTGCCGGGTTTCAGCCGAACGGCAATGGTACGACCCATGCTGCCTGTTGCCATGTTAAAATTTGTTTCGCTCATGTTCGTTGTCTCCTTGCGCTTTCATAGATTTCCCATTTAGATTAAATCGAACCCAAATATCCTTCCAACATCAGAGATGCCGCTACCGCGTCCACATTCTTCCGATGATCTTTTTCTTTTCTGCCGTTGGCATGGAGTATGGCGTGAGCCTCAATGGAGGACCGCCGCTCGTCCCAGAGCACAACCTCCAGCCCGGTTTCCTGCCGCAGCAGCTCCGCAAACTCCCGGCTGATGGCCGCCCGCGGGCCTTCCGTACCGTCCATATTTTTGGGCAGCCCCAACACCAGTTTGCCAATGTTCCGTTCTGTCACCAGCTTGCCGATGCGTTTTACCGCCCGCTCCATATTCCATTCCTTCATGGTCCAGGCATCGCCCACCAGAAAGGCCCGTTCGTCCGAAACCGCCAAGCCGATGCGCTGATCCCCGTAATCAATCGCCATGATACGCATTCAATTCCTCCCGAAAAACCGGCGAACGTCTGCCGCCATATACAAAGACCCGCAGGCCAGCACCATGCCGCCGGTGGCTTTGGCCCGCTCCAATGCGCCGGTCAAGCCCTTTTCCACGTCATCTGCCACGGAAACCCAGTGCTCCCGGTCCGTCAGATACCGGGCCAAACGCACATTGCCCAGTGCCCGGGGAGAATCCGGCGTCACCGCCACGAAATCCGACACCACGGTTTTCAGACGGTCCATCATCGGTTTCCAATCCTTATCCGCCAACACACCGGTGACGCACACAATGTGCTGTCCCGGCAGATATTCCTTCACCGCCGCAATCAGGCTCTCCACACCTTGAGGGTTGTGGGCTCCGTCCACAATGACCAAGGGATTGTCCTGCAGCACTTCAAACCGACCCGGCCAACGGGTGGCATCCATGCCCTGTACCACGGCCTCATCGGGAATTTCCCAACCGGCTTTCCGCAGCACGGAAACGGTTTCCAATGCCACCGCCGCATTTTTCAGCTGATGTGCCCCCAACAGATGCACCGTCAGCTCCGGGAACTGCTTATATTGGAAGGTCTGTCCCTGCAGGTCTGCCGACAGCGCCTTGATTTTTCCGAAGTCCGCCGTACGCACCGGGCACTCCAATTCTTTTGCCCGCGCCCGAATCACTTTCATTGCCTCCGGTGCACTGCGGTATGCTACCACCGGGCAGCCCGGTTTCAGAATTCCGCACTTCTCCCCGGCAATCTCCCCCAGTGTATTGCCCAGATACTCCGTATGGTCCATACCCAGATTGGTAATCACGGCGCAGACATTTTTGGTAATCAGATTCGTTGCGTCCAGACGTCCGCCCAAACCGGTTTCCAACACCACAATGTCGCATTTCTGCCGGGCAAACCAGACAAAGGCTGCCGCGGTGATGATTTCAAACTCCGTGGGCCGTTCCGCCATGGATTCCGCCACAGGCTGAACTTCTGTAATAATTTCTGCCAATTCCTCATCGGAAATGGGCATGCCGTTGACTTGCATCCGTTCATTAAACCGCATAATATACGGGGAAATAAACAGACCGGTGCGATAGCCCGCCACCGTCAGAACGGAAGACAGCATAGCCGAAACGGAGCCTTTTCCGTTGGTTCCGGCAATATGAATGAACTTCAGGTCCTCCTGCACATTGCCCAGCTGTTCCATCATTCCGCTGATACGCTCCAAGCCGGGCTTGGAGCCCCGCCAGGAAATACTGTGAATATACGTCAATGCCTCTTGATATGTCATATTTTTCTCCAAATCAATACCCCGGCCCGATGGATACCGGGCCCTCATTTTGAGATAGATTATAGCATCATCTGCAGGAAATGGCAAAGTAAATGGGAAATTTTTTTAATGTTTTTCTGCCGATATGAAACAAAATCATGATAAGATGGATATGTATAGCAGAATCACACAGAAAGGAGCGGCAAAATGTGGAATCATGAAGAGTTCAATCAATTTCTCCGGCGCCATATTCACACCATTTACCGCACTGCCCTTGGATTTCTGCGCAATCCTGCCGATGCAGAGGACGTCACGCAAACCGTCTTTTTGCAGGCATTTCAAAAACACCCGATATTTGAAAACGAGGCCCACGAAAAATACTGGCTGATTCGCGTGACCGTCAATGCCTGCAAGAAACTGTGCCGACTGCCTTGGCGCCGAGAGGTTCCCACGGCAGAGCTGACCGGCGCATTCGTTTTCGACTCCCCCCGCCACTGTACATTGTTTGAAACCGTCATGGACCTTCCCCGACTTTATCGGGTTCCCCTCATACTTTTCTATTATGAGGGCTACTCCACCCGGGAAATCAGCGAAATACTGAACATTGCCCCCGCCACGGTGCGCACCCGTCTGGCGCGCGGCAGACAAGCACTGAAAACAATTTTGACAGAGGAGGCTGCATCTGATGAATCAAAATCTCTTTCGTGAAACATTCCAATCCGTGCAGGCACCGGAGCAGCTGGAGCAAAAAATTCTGGAGCGCTGCACCATGCCGGGAAAAAAAACGCAGGTAAAGCGGTTTCCGTTTTTCATTGCAGCCGTGCTGATTGCCGCGCTGCTGGCATTTTCCGTCACCGCACAAGCGCCGAAAGAATGTGTGTCCGAGGTTACTGTAATTTCCGCCGCCAACAGAGAAATGCAGACTTTACGGCAAGCGGGTCTTTTTCTCCCCGAAATCCAATTCCGGGAAGGAGACGCCCACCGTCCGGCGCAAACCAATCATTTTCTGTGGTTCTCTTGGAAAACGGACAATTCCTTTACCCTCAACACCAAGCTGACCAATGAGAGAGAATCTTATCTGGTCCATGCTACGTTGGACCCCTATACCGGAAAAATCACCGGTTTCACCATGACAGCCCTTTCCTACGCAGTCAATCCCGCAGATTCCGCTTACTCCCCGCAGTTTGAAGCCATCATTCCACCGGATTTGACCCTATCCGATTATGCCAACATCTGGAAATCCTATCTGGGATATGCCGATGTTTTGCTGCCGGAATCCACCGACCCGGAGCAATCCGTTGTAGACGCACTCCGGCAATCGGAATCCTTACCCATCGAATTTTCCTGCTTTTTGTCGAAAAAAAAACCGGCTGAACCGATCTTTTTATCCGGTTGCGCAAGCGCATCCGGCCCAATCGTCTGCTTTGGAACGGACCTGCCGGTCGGCTAATCCTTTTCTCGTTTGATTTACCCAAAAACTTTCTCTCAAACCCTTGAAAAATCAGGGATTTTCCGTGAAAAAAGGCTTGACCGCAGGGGTCGCGTGTGGTAAACTTATTTCACCTGTCAGCAGATGGGTTTCCTTTTTTGCGCCCATTCGCAAGGAACAGGGAGGCAACGGCCCCCGCAACGGGGCAAATTCTATAAGGAGGTGCCGAATTTATGGCTAAAGCAGGCGCACGCGTCAAAATCACACTCAGATGCAATGAGTGCAAGCAGCGTAACTACGATACCATGAAGAACAAGAAGAACACTTCGGATCGTCTTGAACTGAATAAGTATTGCCCGTTCTGCCGCAAGCACACTGTGCACAGCGAAACCAAGTAAGTCTTTCGAAAGGATGTGTCCAAATGGCTGAAGAACAGAAGAAAGCCGGCGCTCCCGCGCAGCCTACCAAACAGGCCGTGAAGAAGGGCGCTCCCGCCCAGGCCACGACGCAAGCTGTGAAGAAAGGCGAGGAACTGTCTACTTGGGGTAAAGTCAAGAAGTGGTTCCGCGACATGAAGGGCGAACTGAAAAAGGTCATCTGGCCCACGAAGAAACAGATGGTGAACAACACCACGGTCGCTTTGGTCGTGATGCTGATCAGCGCCATTTGCATCTGGGGCTTCGACCAGATCGCTCAGATGGGTGTCAAAGCCCTGATCACTTTGGTGGGCTGAGATGGCAGAAGAAGCAAAGTGGTATGTGGTCCACACATACTCCGGTTATGAAAACGCAGTTGCAGCCGCAATTATGAAGGCTGCAGAAAACAGACGGATGCAGGACTTGATTCAGGAAGTGAACATCCCTCTGGAAACCGTCACTGAGGTAACCGAAAAGGGCCCGAAGGAAATCGAGCGGAAAGTATTCCCCGGTTACGTTCTGGTCAAAATGATCCTCACCGATGACAGCTGGCATTTGGTCCGCAATGTGCGCGGCGCTACCGGTTTTGTCGGTTCCGACGGTAAAGCAGTCCCCCTGACAGACGAAGAAATCGTCGCTCTCGGCGTGGAACGTCATGAGATCGTGGTGGGATTTGAAGTGGGCGATACGGTGAAAGTTACCGACGGTCCTCTGGCTGGATTCTCCGGCATTGTTGAGGAGCTGGAAACTATGAAAAACCGCGTCCGCGTAGTGGTCTCCATGTTTGGAAGAGAGACCCCGGTTGACCTCGAGCTGGATCAAGTCGAGGTTGTTAAAGAATAATTAGAAAGAGGTGCTTAAATTGGCACAGAAAGTAGTTGGATATGTCAGATTCCAGGTTCCCGCAGGAAAAGCAACTCCGGCTCCCCCTGTAGGTCCTGCTCTTGGTCAGTACGGCATCAACATCGGCCAGTTCACCAAAGAGTTTAACGAGCGTACCAAAGGCGACATGGGCATGATGATCCCCGTCGTCATCACGGTTTATTCCGATCGCAGCTTCACCTTCATCACCAAGACCCCTCCCGCAGCCCTGCTGATTAAGAAGGCATGCGGCATCGAGCACGCTTCCGGTGTGCCCCAGAGAGATAAGGTCGCAACCATCAGCAAAGAAGATGTTCGCAAGATCGCTGAGCAGAAGATGCCCGATCTCAACTGCACCGACATCGAGTCCGCCATGAGCATGATTGCCGGCACTTGCCGCAGCATGGGCGTCGTCGTCGGAGACTAAGCTGCGCCCCTTAACGTGGGAGGAATCAGCTTCCGCAAACCACAAAAATAGGAGGAAACGAAATTGTTCAGAGGTAAAAATTACAAAGAAAGCGCAAAGCTTTTTGATAAACAGACTCCCTATGCCCCTCAGGAGGCATTCGACATCGTGTGCAAGGCTTCCAAGGCAAAGTTCGATGAGACCGTGGAACTGCACGTGAGACTGGGCGTTGATGGCCGTCATGCTGACCAGCAGGTCCGCGGCGCTATCGTTCTGCCCCACGGCACCGGCAAAACCAATCGCGTTCTGGTCTTCTGCAAGGAAGAGCGCATTCAGGAAGCTCTGGATGCAGGCGCAGATTACGCCGGCGGCATGGATCTGGTTGAGAAGATCCAGAAAGAGAACTGGTTTGAGTTCGACGTGGTCATCGCATCTCCCGACATGATGGGTACCGTTGGCCGTCTGGGTAAAGTGCTGGGTCCCAAGGGCCTGATGCCTTCTCCCAAAGCCGGTACTGTGACCCCCAACATTGCTCAGGCAGTGAAAGAGTCCAAGGCTGGTAAGATCGAGTATCGTCTGGATAAGACCAACATCATCCACTGCCCCATCGGCAAGGTCTCCTTCGGCCCCGAAAAGCTGTTCGAGAACTACGATGCACTGATCAACGCCATCATCAAGGCAAAGCCCGCATCCGCAAAGGGCACCTACATCAGAAGCTGCGTAACCGCTTCTACCATGGGCCCCGGCATCAAGGTTGCTGCAAAGCAGACCGTGAACGGCTAATCTCAATCCGTTTATCAACTCCCGCTGAGTTTTCAGCGGGAGTTTTTTTATCCATTTTGCCGTGTTTCTTAAATCTGCGGCACAAAACGCGAATTTCAGACAAATGTACCTCATTCATAAAATGACAGCCACAGCCGAAAAAAATCGGCTGTGGCTGTCATTACATTTGATTCTGTTGCAAGATGCCATGGAACGGGTATCCGACAGTTATTTCTGCACTTTTTACCGAGGTTTCGCAATGCAGTTCTGTATCACGGCAATCACCTGCTCAACAGAGTCCCTACAATCGTCCTTCAGCCATTCGTTGATGATTCCTATCAGCCCGTTGATGTAAAACGGCATCAAGTATTTCTGCTCAGACTGCGGAACCTGAAACCGATCCAGAATCGGCATGAATACATGACGATTCAATGCAAGGTAAGCATCATTCATGCCCAGGACTGTCGCATGTTCATTTGCGGTACGGAATATCCGCTTGTGTTCCTTAATGTAGTTCAGATAAGGCACTAAATATTCCGGGGTGATGAGATACAATTCCTCCAGCGGACGGGTTCGGAGCTTTGTCATAAATTCTTCTGTATCGTCGGGCATTGCCCGGACAAACTGGTCAATGATGTATTGACTGCTCTCCGCCAGAAGATCGCCGATCGTTTCGTAGTGCAAATAGTAAGTGGAGAGGTTGACACCAGCCTTTTGGCAGATTTCTTTTACCGTGATGTAAGCGAATTCCTTTTCGTCCAGCAGTTTCAGAAATGCCTGATCCATGCGAACGGCAGTTGCAAAATATTTACTTTCCGCGCGGTTCAACCGACTTCACCTCTTTTCTGTTTCTGCCGTGCAGCTTTACCAGCATATGCTGCAAACCCGATTTCAGCTTATTGTTCGCTGATTTCTTTGGCAAGCTCCATGATCTCGAACGCATACTTCTGTTTGCATTTTTTCCGAATACGCTTATAGAGCGGATAGTTTATACCAATACCGAGCAACCCGATTATGCCAATGATAATTCCCAGCACAAAGCTGCCGCCGGTCCCGCTGCCGATCTGCCCCATAGCAAGGCACATTCCCGTGCCGAACACAAGGGCAGAAATAATCCCCACTGTATATGTGAAGATACTGGCCGGAAGTTTTGCCTTTGCGTCCAGTTTTTTCAAGGCGACGACTTTGGAAGTGTCCTTGGGTGCGTACTCGTTTGCCAGTTGTTCCGCATAAATTTTATCTGTATTCACGATTTTCTGCCTCCTTCATTTGATGATAGCATTATATCAAAGGAAAACAGCCGACAGAACAACACGGAACACCCGTTGTGTTGAATTGTGAAAGAGCGCAGGAAACTCTTCGCAACGCAAAAGGCGTGCCCCAAGTGCACGCCTTTTCGTTGTTTTCATATAAACGCCAACCAAAGTCAGAACGTTCTGATTGCGCTTAGTATTCCAGTTCACCAACGTACACCAGATTGGTGTCGCCGGACAGCAGGATCCGGTCGTCATTGTAATTGACCACCAAATCGCCGCCTTTCAGCTTTACGGTGATGTCGGTATTCTTCTTGCACAGACCGCTTTCCACGGCTGCTGCCACAGCAGCGCAGGCGCCGGTGCCGCAGGCACGGGTCTCGCCGTTGTCGATTTCCCAAGTGCGAATCCGCAGGGTGTAGGGATTGATGTACCGCACCAGCTCCACATTCACGTGCTCGGGGAACTTGCCGCAATCCTCGATTTCTGCCGTAATCTGCTGCAGGTCCTTGTTATCCACACGGTCCACAAAAATCACGCAGTGGGGATTGCCCACAGACAGGCAGGTCACGCTGCACTGCTTGCCGCCCACTTCCAGAGGATAGTTGATTACCTTATCCGTATCCACCAGCATGGGAATGTTTGCCGGGGTGAAGTCCACTTTGCCCATATCCACCGTGACGGAAGAAACCTTGCCGCCGGTGATATACAGATGCACGTTCCGCACACCGATTTTCGTTTCAATGGCCATATCCTCTTTCACCACAATGCGGTTATCATAGAGGAACTTGGCTGCGGAACGAATGGAGTTGCCCATCAGCACGCCTTCCAGACCGTTCTGGTTGAAGATGCGCATTTTTGCGTCAGCCACATCGGAGTTCTCAATGAGAATCAGACCGTGAGCGCCCACGCCGGTATGACGGTCGCACAGGCTTGCGCACATGGATTCCGGCGTCGGCACACTGCCGTCCCGGTTGTCGATGAAGATATAATCGTTGCCGGAGCTGGTCATCTTGGAGAAGGTCAGTTTCTGGCGCTGGGTTCTCATGTGGTTGATGTCCACCAGTTCGGTGTTCTGCTCGGTAAAGCGGCTGGCAATGATATCTGCGTATGCATTTGCCGTATCCAGAGAGGTCAGGCAGGGAATGTCATGGCGCAGCGCAAAGCGGTGCAGGTTGATGTAATCGCCCAACGTATCATCCACCAAAGCGCCGGTGTACACCACGCAGCGAATCTTGCCGCTTTCCATCAGGTCAAACACCTGATCGGATTCGCTGATGCCCTCCACGGAGGTGACTTCAATGTCCAGCGTGCGAATCATTTCCGCCGTACCGGAGGTTGCGTACAGCTTGATGCCCAGGTCGTAGAACTTCTTGGCCAGATCCAGAATTTCCAGATAATCGTGGTCGTCCACGCTGAGCAGAATACCGCCGTGCTTGGGAATTCCCCGGATACCGGCAGCGGTCAGACCCTTAAACAGAGCCTCTGCGGTGGTCTTGCCGATGCCCAGAACCTCGCCGGTAGATTTCATCTCCGGTCCCAGAATGGAGTTTGCATCGGTCAGTTTCTCAAAGGAGAACACAGGCACCTTCACAGCATAGTAAGGAGGTGTTTTGTACAGACCGGAGCCGTATCCCAAATCCATCAGATTCTGACCCAGCATAACTTTGGAGGCCAAATCCACCATGGGAACGCCGGTCACCTTGCTGATGTAAGGCACGGTACGGGAGGCACGGGGGTTCACCTCAATGACGTACAGCTCGCCGTCATAAATCAGATACTGGATATTCACCAGACCCTTGGTGCCCAGAGACAGTGCCAGTTTCGTGGAGCAGTCCACAATGGTGTCCTGCATTTTATCCGTCAGATTATAGGGAGGATACACGGCAATGGAGTCGCCGGAGTGAACGCCTGCCCGCTCCACGTGTTCCATAATGCCGGGAATCAGCACGTTGGTGCCGTCGGAAATAACGTCCACTTCCAGCTCCGTGCCGGGCATGTACTTATCCACCAGCACGGGGTTTTCAATGCCGCCGGAGAGAATCACGTTCATGTAGCGCTCCACAGCCTCGCGGTCATGGACAATCATCATATTCTGACCGCCGATGACGTAGCTGGGACGGAGCAGCACCGGGTAGCCCAGTTTTTCCGCAGCCTCAATGGCCTCTTCCAGCGTATTCACGCCCATGCCTTTCGGGCGCTTGATGTGGAACTCTTCCAGCAGCTCATCGAATTTTTCACGGTCTTCGGCCATGTCGATGCCTTCTGCGGAGGTGCCCAGAATGGGAATATTGTTCTCGTCCAGGAACTTGGTCAGCTTAATTGCCGTCTGACCGCCGAATGCCACCACAACGCCCACAGGAGACTCTGCATGAATGATGTTCATCACGTCTTCCGGGCACAGCGGCTCGAAGTACAGACGGTCTGCGGTATCGTAGTCGGTGGAAACCGTTTCCGGGTTGTTGTTTACAATTACCACATCGTAGCCCAGAGATTTCAGCGTCTGGACGCAGTGGACGGAGGAGTAGTCAAACTCAATGCCCTGACCGATGCGGATGGGGCCGGAGCCCAGAACCATGACCACCGGACGGCCGGACTTTTTGAAGTTCCGGGAATCGCAGTAGTTGCCGTAGGTGGAGTAGAAGTACGGGGTTGCAGCTGCAAACTCTGCTGCGCAGGTATCAACCATCTTGTAAATGGCGTTTTCGTGGCAGGGCAGCTCCGCTGCGCCGGACAGCTGCATCAGAGACTGGTCGGTGTAGCCGTACTGCTTGCCCTGATGATACTGCTCCGCAGTCAGAGCGCCGGTGCCCTCGATTTCCAGCTCAAACTCTGCCAGATGTTTCAGCTTGGCGAGGAACCATTCGTCCACCTTGGTCACTTCGTGAATCTGGTCCACAGTCCAGCCGGACTTCAGTGCCTCGAAAATGGTGAACAGACGCAGGTCGTTTACCCGTTTCAGACGCTCCTCCAGGGGCTTGCCGCTGGTGGGCTTGCGGTTCAGGGTATCCTGCTTGATTTCCGCGCCGCGGACGGCCTTCATAATGGCCATCTCAAAGCTGGGTGCAATGGCCATCACTTCGCCGGTGGCCTTCATCTGGGTGCCCAGTTTCCGAGATGCGGAAGAGAATTTATCGAAAGGCCATTTCGGCAGCTTCGCCACGATGTAGTCCACCGTAGGCTCAAAGCAAGCTGTAGTCTGGCCGGTCACGTCGTTTTTGATTTCGTCCAACGTGTAGCCCAGAGCAATCTTTGCCGTCACCTTTGCAATGGGATAGCCGGTTGCCTTAGATGCCAGAGCGGAGGAACGGGACACACGGGGGTTCACCTCGATGACCGCGTACTCAAAGCTCTCGGGATTCAGCGCGAACTGGCAGTTGCAGCCGCCCTCGATGCCCATTTCCGTGATAATGTCCAGCGCTGCGGTGCGCAGCATCTGATACTCATGGTCGGACAGAGTCAGTGCGGGAGCCACCACGATGGAGTCGCCGGTGTGAACGCCCACGGGGTCGAAGTTTTCCATGGAGCAGATGGCAATGACGTTGCCCACGCCGTCACGCATGACCTCGAACTCGATTTCTTTCCAGCCGGCAATGTAGCGCTCCACCAGAATCTGGGTAATGGGAGACAAATCCAGACCGGTGAAAGCGATGGTACGCAGCTCTTCCTCGTTGTATGCCACACCGCCGCCGGCGCCGCCCAGAGTGAATGCGGGGCGCACAATGACGGGGTAACCGATGCGCTGTGCAATTTCCACAGCCTGCTCTACCTCGTTGGCAATCTCGGAGGGAATGGTGGGCTGACCGATACGCGCCATAGCGTCCTTGAACAGCTGACGGTCCTCGGCCTTATCAATGGCCTCCAGAGAGGTGCCCAGCAGGCGGACGTTGTGGGCTTTCAAAAAGCCGGATTTTCCCAGCTGCATGGCAATGGTCAGACCCGTTTGTCCGCCAAGGCCAGCCAGCAGGGAGTCCGGCTTTTCCTTTTCAATAATACGCATAACCGTTTCGGCCGTCAGAGGCTCCAGATAAATGGAGTCAGCCATGTTCTTATCGGTCATAATGGTTGCGGGGTTGGAGTTGACAAGAACGACTTCAACACCGGCTTCTTTCAGAACCCGGCAAGCCTGGTTGCCTGCATAGTCAAACTCTGCAGCCTGTCCGATGACAATGGGGCCGGAGCCAATCATCAGAACTTTTTTGATGCTCGTATCTCTAGGCATTACTTATTTCCTCCCATCATCGTTACAAACCGGTCGAATGCGGACTCCATATCCCGAGGACCGCCGTGGGCCTCCGGATGGAACTGCATAGAAAATGCGCCAAGGTCGGGGTAATCCACGCCTTCGCAGGTGTTATCATTCAAGTTTACAAAAGACAGCTTGCCGCCCACTTTATCCAGTCCGTCTGCCACAACTGCATAGCCATGGTTCTGGCTGGTGATATAGCTCCGGCCGGTCCGCAGGTCTTTTACAGGCTGGTTGCCGCCGCGGTGACCGTATTTCAGCTTGGTGGTCTGCGCACCGGCAGCCAATGCCAGCAGCTGATGACCCAGACAAATACCGAACATGGGAACCTTGCCCAGCAGCTGTTTCAGTGCGGCAATGCATTCCGGGTTATCCGTGGGGTCTCCGGGGCCGTTGGACAGCATCACACCGTCGGGACGGAGATTCAGAATTTCCTCTGCCGGTGTATTATAAGGCAGAACGGTGACCTTGCAGCCACGGTCCAGCAGACGGTCGGCAATGCTCTTCTTAGCGCCGTAGTCCATCAGCACCACATTCCGCTTGATTTCGCCGTCCGGCAGCAGAATTTCCGGCTCTTTGGTAGAGGTGGCCTGCACAGCGCCCTGCACCCGGTACTCCCGCAGCTCGGAGAGCATGTTTTCCGGAATCTTGCTTGCAATGATGGCATTCATAACGCCGTGCTCCCGGACAATCTGGGTCAGCCGGCGGGTATCCACGCCGCAGATGCCGGGTACGCCCTGCTCCTTCAGGTAAGCGTCAATCGTTCCCTGGCAGCGGAAGTTGGAGGGTTCGTCGCACCATTCGTGCACCACAACGCCCTGCACATGGCAGGCGCTGCTTTCGCCGTCCATCGGCATCATACCGTAATTTCCGATCTGAGGGAACGTAAACATCAGGGTCTGTCCGTAATAACTGGGATCCGTCAGACTCTCCACGTATCCCACAACGCCCGTAGTAAATACCAGTTCTCCAATGCTCTCTTTCTGCGCGCCGAAACTTCTTCCTTCGAAGACTTCGCCGGTTTCAAGAATCAGATAAGCTTTCTCCATGCAGGCACACCTTTCCTCTTATTTTTATATACTCATATCCTCCCGTTTTCCCGGTAAAACCGGAAAAATGGGTAAAATTTTTTACCGCTTTCGCGGCGCGCCCTGCCGGGCAGCAGCATTACCTGCCGCCCAACAAACGAACCAGAACCGCCTTCTGCGCATGCAGCCGGTTCTCCGATTGGTCGAAAATCTCCTTTGCGTGTGTTTCGAACAACTCCGCGGTGATTTCCTGACCCCGGTGGGCCGGTAAACAGTGCAGGACAATGGCGTCCGGCTTGGCATTTCGAATCAGTATATCATTTACTTGGTAATTTGAAAAGACTTTTTTTAGATTTTTTTCATTTTTTTCTGTTTCTCCGGAAAACCACAGCCCTGCGTACACCGCGTCTGCATCTTGAACAGCCTGAACAGGGTCTTCCGTGAGGGTAAACCGCTGGGTACCGGCAGCAAATTCCAGTACGCTTTCGGCGGGCTCATAGCCTTCCGGGCAGGCCATGGAAACCTCCATGCCCACCTTCAGCGCCCCCACAATCAGAGAGTTTGCCACGTTGCTGCCTGCGCCCACGTAGCAAATCTTTTTTCCCCGGAAGGTGCGCTTGTATTCCCGCACGGTCATCAAATCCGCCAGCACCTGGCAGGGGTGTGCAAATTCCGTGCGACCGTTGATGACGGGAACATGGGCGTATTCCGCCAGGGTCTCCACGTCCTCATGGCGTTCCGTGCGGAGCACCATGCCGTCCAGATAGCCGCTGAGCGCCCGGGCGGTATCCTGCATGGTCTCCCCCCGCTCCAGCTGCAAATCCTTGCCGGACAGAAACATGGCCATGCCCCCCAGCTGATACATACCGCTTTCAAAGGATACCCGGGTGCGGGTGGAATGTTTCTGAAAAATCATGCCCAAGGTCTTGCCCGCCAGATGATGATGCTCGATGCCGTGTTTCTGTTCATATTTCAATTGGTCTGCCATATTCAGCAGCTCATTCAATTCCTCCCCGGAATAATCCCCCAAGGTGAGGAAATGCTCTTTCCGGTTCATGCGATTCCCTCCAGAACGGTCTTCAGAATCTGCAGACCGGCATTGATTTCTTCATACGAGATGTTCAGCGGGGGCAGCAGCCGAATGGTGTCGCTGCCGGCAGTCAATGCCAGCAAGCCGCCGCTCAGGCAGGCGCTCACAGCCGCTTTGTGGCTGCAGGTTACCCCGATGCCCACCATCAGACCTTTTCCCCGGACGCCGGTTACCACGGGCAGCTGCCAACCGGCAACGGTTTCCCGGATATAAGCGCCCTTTTCTTCCACGGTCTGCAAGAATGCATCGTCCAAGGTATCCAGAACCACGCAGGCGCCGGCTGCGGCTACGGGGTTGCCGCCGAACGTGGTGGCATGGGTGCCGGGACCCAGTACCTGCGCGCACTTGGCATTGGCCATCACGCCGCCGAAAGGCAGGCCCCCGGCAATGCCCTTGGCAAAGCTCACCGCGTCGGGCTGAATTCCGTACTGCTGGAAGCAGAACAAGCTGCCCGTCCGACCTACGCCGGTCTGCACCTCGTCAATCAGCAGCAGCAAATCATGCTCCTTGCAGAATTCCGCCACCTGCTGCACAAATTCCTGCTCCAGCGGCAGCACACCGCCCTCGCCCTGAATCAGTTCCATCATCACGGCGCATACGTCCGGGGTGCAGGCGGCTTTGACGCTCTCCACGTCATTGGCCACGGCATAGGTAAAGCCCTGGGTAAAGGGGAAGAAATAATTGTGGAACACGTCCTGCCCGGTGGCAGCCAAAGTGGAAATGGTCCGGCCGTGGAAGGACTGCCGCAGCGTCACAATGGTGGACCGGCCCATGCCGTATTTATCAAAGGAATATTTCCGGGCCAGCTTAATCATGCCCTCGTTGGATTCGCCGCCGCCGTTGGCGAAAAACACGTCCGCCATGCCGGTGCGCTCCGTCAGGGTTTTGGCCACTTGAGCCATGGGCGCGGAATAATAGAGGTTGGAGATATGCTGCAGCGCGGCAGCCTGCCGGGATACGGCCTCGACCCAAGGCGTATAGCCGTAGCCCAAGGAATTGACGCCGATGCCGGAGGCAAAGTCCACATAGGTTTTGCCGTCAAAATCCGTCAGAGTTGCCCCCTGCCCTTTTTCAAATGCCACCGGGAACCGTCCGTAGGTGGGCATAACGTATGCATCGCCCATGGAAATGATTTCTTGATTCGTCATGGTTGTTCGCTCCTTTACAGCGTCAGCATCGTGCCGATGCCGGCATTGGTCAATGTTTCAATCAGAATGGAATGGGGCACCCGGCCGTCAATGATGCAGGCTTGTTTTACGCCCCGGCGGATCGCATCCACGCAGCAATCCATTTTCGGAATCATACCGCCCTGAATAATGCCCTCGCTCATCAGCTGGGGCACCTCGCTGACGTAGATACGGGAAATCAGGGTTTCCGGGTCGTCTTTATCCCGCAGCACCCCTTTGATGTCCGTCATCAGAATCAGATTCTCCGATTTCAGCGCCCCGGCAATGCGGGCCGCCGCCGTGTCGGCATTGATATTGTACACATGGTTTTCCCCATCGCAGCCGATGGTGGAAACCACCGGGATATATCCCTTTTCCAGCAGGTCCAGAATGGGCGCCGTGTTAATTTTCGTAATTTCTCCCACATAGCCCAGACGTTCGTCCTGCATTCTGGCCTCAATCATGTGCCCGTCCATACCGGACAGCCCGATGGCCTTTCCCCCGGCGTTTTGGAGCAGATTCACCAGATTTTTGTTCACCTTGCCGGCCAGCACCATCTGCACCAGCTCGGCGGTTTCCTCATCGGTGACCCGCAGACCGTCCACGAATTTGCTTTCCTTGCCTACCCGGCGGAGCATATCGCTGATTTCCGGGCCGCCGCCGTGGACCAAAACCACCTTGACGCCAATCAGCCGCAGCAGCACAATATCGTCCATCACGGCTTTTTGCAGCTCCGGACTAACCATGGCATTGCCGCCGTACTTCACCACAATGATTTTATTGTAATAATGTTGGATATAGGGCAGAGCCTCTACCAAAATCTGTGCCCGCTCTTCATGATTGATTGCCATTGTTTTTTCCTCGCTCAGCTCCGGTAATCGCCGTTGATTTTCACATAGTCATACGTCAGGTCGCAGCCCCATGCCGTTGCCTGATAGGGGCCGTCTCCCACGGAAATCAGAATTTCAATGTCCGTTTCCGTCAGAATTTTCTTGGCCAGGTCTTCGTCAAAGTCCAGTCCGGCGCCGTTTTTGCAAACCGGAATCTCTCCTGCCGCGGACTTGAAGGTCATGGCCACCTTGTCCACGTCTACATCGGCGCCGCTGTAGCCGATGGCGCACAGCGCCCGACCCCAGTTGGCGTCTGCGCCGAACATGGCTGCCTTAAACAAGCTGGAGCAAATGACGCTCTTCGCCGCCACTGCGGCAGCCTCATAGGTATCCGCGCCGGACACCGTACACTCCAGAAACTTCGATGCGCCTTCGCCGTCGGCGGCAATTTTCTTGCACAGCGCGGTCATCACTGCATTCAATGCCGCATCAAATGCATCGTAGCCGCTGCCCGCTCCGGTGATTTCCGGGTTGCCTGCCATACCGTTGCACATCACGGAGACCATATCGTTGGTGGAAGTGTCGCCGTCCACGGAAACCATATTAAATGTGGTCTTCACGTTGGCAGACAGCGCCTTTTGAATCATTTCCGGGGTAATGGCCGCATCGCAGGTAATGAACACCAGCATGGTAGCCATATTGGGGTGAATCATACCGCTGCCCTTGGCAATGCCGCCCATGTGGCAGGTCACACCGTCCACGTCAAATTCCACGGCAAACTCTTTCGGCACGGTATCGGTGGTCATAATCGCCGCCTCCGCCTCGCTGCTGTAATCGCCCAAAGCCGCCTTCAGGTCCTCCATGTGGCTTTCAATGCACTCAATAGGCAGGGGCGCGCCAATCACGCCGGTGGAGCCCACAATCACATCGCCGGCGGGAATCCCCAACGTGTTTTCCACAGCCTTGCACATTCTCTCGGCCATTTCCACGCCCTCTGCCCGGCAGGTATTGGCAATGCCGGAGTTGCAAATCACGGCTTGTGCGTATCCGTCGGCCAGATTTGCCTTGGTCACTTTAATGGGGGCGCTTTTCACCAGATTGCAGGTATAAACGGCAGCGGCGGCCGCCTTTTTTTCGCTGACAATCAGAGCCAAATCCTTTTTGCTCTGATTTTTCCGAATGCCGCAGTGTACACCGCCGGCTGTATATCCTTTCGCGGCGCAAACGCCGCCGGTAATTTCTTTCATCGTTGCCTTACTCCTTTATCAAACCGGTGCTTTCTTCCAGACCCAGCCGAATGTTCATATTCTGCACGGCTGCGCCGGAGGCGCCTTTTCCCAAGTTGTCAAACAGCGCCGTCACAGCGGTCTGTTCCTCATTTCCGTAAACAATCAGCTGCAGGGTGTCTTTTCCTGCCATGGCATTGCCCGCAATCATCGGCGTTGTGCCGCCAAAAGGCGCCACGGTGACCATCTGCGCGTCTGCGTAGTGGTCGCGCAGGGTTTCCCAAACTGTTTGGGCTGTGGTGCCCGGCGCCAACAAATCATTGCGCAGCTGAATGGTGGTTGCCATACCCTTGTAGTAATCGTCCACCACCGGCAAAAACACCGGTGCCTTGTGCAGTCCGCAGATTTTCTGCATTTCCGGCAGGTGCTTGTGATGCAAATTCAAGCCGTAAATCCGGGGCGCGTACAATTCCTCGGTTTTGTCCGTTTCATACTGGGCAATCATTTTCTTGCCGCCGCCGGAATATCCGGTGAGGGAAAAACAGGTCACGGGATAGTCCGGGGGGACAATGCCATGAGCCACCAACGGGTACACCGCGGAAATAAATCCGCTGGCATGGCAGCCGGGATTGGCAATGCGCTTGCTGCTTGCAATGTGCCCCCGGTGCTCCGCCGACAGCTCCGGGAATCCGTAATCCCACCCGGGTGCCGTGCGGTGGGCGGTAGATGCGTCAATGATGCAGGTTTCCGGGTTGGTCACCAGCTCCACAGCCTCAATGGCGGCTGCGTCCGGCAGACACAGAAACACAATATCCGCCGCATTCATCAGCTTTTGCCGCTCCGCGGTGTCTTTCCGCTTGTCCTCGTCAATCAGCAGCAGTTCCAAATCTTTCCGCCCCGCCAGTCTGTCATAAATCTGCAGACCGGTGGTGCCGTCTTTTCCATCTATGTAAATTTTCGGTTTCATGTGTTTAATCCTCCGATTGCAGCTGATGCGCCCCAATGAATGTTTCAATGTATTGGATTTGTCGCGTGGTTTCGGAAACTGCGGGACCGCCGAAACTCTTCCGCTGTCCGGCGCAGTTTTCCATATTCAGCGCCGCAAATACGTCCTCTTCAAACAGCGGGGAAATGGTCTTGAACTCTTCCAAGGTCATATCCTCCAAGGTTTTGCCCTGCTCCGTGCAATGGTAAACCAGATTGCCCACGGTGGTGTATGCGTCCCGGAAGGGCATTCCCTTTTTGGTCAGATAGTCGGCGCAGTCCGTGGCATTGATGAATCCCTTGTTGGCCGCTGCCCGCATATTCTCCGGCAGAACCTTCATGGTCTGAATCATGCCCGTGAACACCGGCAGACACATTTCCACCGTGTCGATGGCGTCGAATACCGGCTCCTTGTCCTCCTGCATATCCTTGTTGTACGCCAAAGGCAGACCCTTCATCACCGTCAGCAGACTCATCAAATCCCCGTACACCCGTCCGGTTTTGCCCCGGACCAGTTCCGCTACATCGGGGTTCTTTTTCTGGGGCATAATGGAAGAGCCGGTGGAGTAGGCGTCGTCCAGTTCAATGTATTTGAATTCCCAGCTGCACCAGAGAATGATTTCCTCCGAAAACCGGCTCAGATGCATCATGAGAATGGACAGCGCGCTCATCAGCTCCAAGGCATAATCCCGGTCGGACACGCCGTCCAAGGTGTTCATCATCGGGCCCTTTGCAAATCCCAGAGTTTCGGCGGTCATTGCCCGGTCAATGGGATAGGTGGTGCCCGCCAGTGCGCAGGAGCCCAGAGGGCTTTCGTTCATTCGCTCCAGACAATCCTCCAAACGGGTCACGTCCCGGCAGAACATATTGGCATAAGCCAAAAGATGCTGGGCAAAGGTAATGGGCTGCGCCCGCTGCAAATGGGTATAACCGGGCATTACTGTGGTCTGATGCTGCTTTGCCTGCTCCGCAAGTGCCTGCTGCAGATTCAGAATTTCCGGAATGATGGCCTGAATTTCCTCCCGCACATACATACGGAAGTCCACAGCCACTTGGTCGTTTCTGCTCCGGGCAGTATGCAGACGCTTGCCCGCGTCGCCGATGCGCTGGGTCAACAGCGTTTCAATATTCATATGAATATCTTCGTTCTCGGTGGTAAATTCCACCGTTCCGGCCTCCACATCCTGCAAAATACCGTCCAGACCCGTCTGAATGGCAGCCACATCTTCCATAGAAATGATGCCCTGGGCGCCAAGCATCGCAGCATGGGCCTTGCTGCCGGCAATATCCTGACGATACAGCCGCTGGTCAAAGCTGATGGATTCGTTCAATGCGTTGACCAGTTCATCGGTCTCTTTCTGGAATCTTCCGGACCACAGTTTCATAATCTTGTTCCCCTTGTCAATTCTGAATTACGGTTTGTTCAGACGCGTTTGGGGGCAACAACGTGCCCCCAGCGTGTATTTGTTTTATTCGGATTACAGCTTTCCCTGCTCCCGCAGTGCCTGCACCGTGTCGGGCAGACCCCACAGATTGATGAATCCGGTTGCGTCGTTCTGGTTGTAATCGCTTTCCTCGAACGTCACCAGATTCTCGGAGTACAGGCTTTCCGGAGAGGTCACGGAGGCGGTAATCATATTGCCCTTGTACAGTTTCAGTTTCACGGTGCCGGTCACATGTTTCTGGGTATCCATAGCGAAGGCAGTCAGTGCCTCCCGCAGCGGAGTGAACCATTTGCCGTTGTAGACCAAATCCGCAAAGTCCACAGCCAGCTTGCTCTTCATGTGCTTGGTGTCTTTATCCAGCGTAATCATTTCCAGCACTTCGTGCGCCCGGTACAGAATGGTGCCGCCCGGCGTTTCGTAAACGCCCCGGTCTTTCATACCGACCAACCGGTTTTCCACAATGTCCAGCAGACCGATGCCGTTCTCGCCGCCCAGCTTGTTCAGCTTTCTGATGATGTCGCTGACCTTCATTTTCTCGCCGTCAATTGCCACGGGTACGCCCTTTTCAAAATCCAGAGTCACGTAGGTGGGCACATCGGGGGCCATAGCGGGAGAGACGCTCATTTCCAAAAAGCCCGGCTTATCATACTGGGGCTCATTTGCGGGGTCCTCCAGATCCAGACCCTCATGGCTCAGGTGCCACAGGTTTTTGTCCTTGGAATAATTGGTTTCCCGGTTGATTTTCAGGGGCACATTGTGTGCCTCGGCATAGTCGATTTCTTCTTCCCGGCCTTTGATGTCCCATTCCCGCCAAGGTGCGATGATGGTCATATCCGGTGCAAACCGCTTAATCGCCAGTTCAAACCGAACCTGGTCGTTGCCCTTACCGGTGCAGCCGTGGGCAATGGCGTCAGCGCCCTCTTTCTTGGCAATTTCCACCAGCCGCTTTGCGATAATCGGCCGGGCGAATGCCGTGCCCAGCAGGTAATCCTCGTACTTGGCGCCCATCATCATAGAGGGAACGATGACTTCGTCCACCATCTCGTCGGTCAGATCTTCAATATACAGTTTCGATGCGCCGGTCTTGATGGCTTTTTCTTCCAGACCGTCCAGCTCATCGCCCTGCCCCACGTCAGCGGAAACGGCAATGATTTCCGGGTTGTTGTAGTTCTCCTTCAGCCAAGGAATAATGATGGAAGTATCCAGTCCGCCGGAATAGGCCAGAACCACTTTTTTGATTTCTTTTTTTGCCATGATGCGTTCGTCCTCTCTATATCATTTTATTCGTTCAGAATCATTCATCGGTGATTGTGGGTATCATTATAACACCCCATGTTTCAAAGTCAATAATTATTCATTCAAAACGAATAAATACTGTAAAAATGCCCAGTTTCATGATTTTACGGCGGTTTTAATCTGGTATATGTTGTATAATGTTTACATATACTTGAATAATATTTCACGTATTCTTCCGCATTTCCGCTCCGTTTCACGGAATTCGGCAGCGCTTACTTTTGGGGAAACAGCACCTTGCTGATGGCGGTCAACTTGCGGTTCCGCGCCTCCACGGCAGCGGCGCCCCGCCCTTGGGAATAGTCGAAGAATCCCTCCCCGGTTTTCAATCCCAGCTTGCCTTGGGCTTTCTTTTCCCGCAGCAGGTCCTGGGGTTCCTTGTTATCAGCCAAATCCGCGAAAAGGTACTCGGAAATGTTGCAGAAAATGTCCAGACCGCCCAAATCCGCAGTTTCAAACGGACCGATGCAGGCGTAGCGCAGACCCAAACCGTACTTCATGGCTTTGTCCACATCTTCCATGGAGGCAATTCCGCTTTCCACCATGTGCATTGCCTCCCGCAAAACCGCAAATTGCAGCCGATTCAGGGCGAATCCCGGCGCGTCCTTCACATGAATGGGCTTTTTCTCCAATGCCTCGGCAAGGGCATACACCGTATCCGCGGTTTCCCCGGCGGTGTTCTCCCCACTGATGACCTCAATCAGCGGAATCAGATTGGCGGGGTTAATCCAATGCATTCCGCAGAATCGTCCGGGGTTGGCAAATGCCCCGCCGAGAGCGGTAATGGACAAGCCGGAAGTGTTGGTGACCACCAGACAGCTTTCTTTCAGCATGGGCTCGATTTGCCGGTAAAACGCGTGTTTGACCTCCAAATCCTCCGCAATGCTTTCCACCACCAAATCCGCTTTTGCAAAGCAATCCGTATCCAACGTCAGCCGGACAGCTTGCGCCGCCCTTTGACGATCCGGGCTGACAGACACCAGATTCTCCGCCATAATGCCCTTGCCCCGGTCCAATCCGGATTGGCTCCGGTTCCACAAAAACACCTCATAGCCGTATGCCGCAAAGGTCTGGGCAATCAGCGCGCCCATAGTGCCGGCGCCGGCAACGGTAATCGTCCGAACAGAATCCATTTTCATTGTATAACACTCCTTTACTCTATTCATGGAAAGCGGTTCAAAACCGCATTTCTATCAAAAAAGCGACCCAAGTAAACCATGTTTTGGCCTTACTCGGGTCGCTGTTCGTTTCGCCTCGTTCAGGTCAATATCATTGTCATGATATGCTTATGCAGACGGAACTTTTTTCAATTAGTCGGCAGTACGTACGCCGATGGTTTTCTTGATGACAAACAGAACAATCAGCATCAGTACAATGGCAATGGGCAGGGCAATCACAGCGGTGCGCACAAAGCCGGCGATGATATAGCTGACAAAGGTCACGGCAGCCACGGTCATTGCATAGGGCAGCTGGGTGGACACGTGGTTCACGTGGTCGCACTGTGCGCCGGCAGATGCCATGATGGTGGTGTCGGAAATGGGGGAGCAGTGGTCGCCGCAGACTGCGCCTGCCATGCAAGCGGAGATGCAGATGATAGCCAAGGGGTTGTCCATGGGGAACACGCTCTGCACAATGGGAATCAGAATACCGAAGGTACCCCAAGAGGTGCCGGTTGCGAATGCCAGCAGGCAGCCGATGATGAACACGATTGCGGGCAGGAAAGCCTGCAGGCTTTCTGCGTTGCTGTACACAAAATCAGCCACAAAGTACTTTGCGCCCAGAGAGTCGGTCATAGCCTTCAAGCTCCATGCAAAGGTCAGAATCATAATTGCGGGCACCATTGCCTTGAAGCCTTCGGGAATGCAATCCATCATTTCCCGGAAGGTCAGGGTGCGGCGGCAGAGGAAGTAGATAAAGGATACCACCAGAGCAAAGGCGGAGCCCAGCATCAGACCAACGGAGGCGTCGGAGTTGGAGAACGCGGTAATAAAGCTCTCGCCGGAGAAGAATCCGCCGGAGTAAATCATACCGATCACGCAGAACACAATCAGCACCAGAATGGGCAGGACCAGATCCATCACGCGGCCCTTCTCGTTGTCGATTTCCTCGTCCATCATTGCATAGGGGTTGCTGCCGGAGAACAAATCGTTGTTCAGAACAGCGTTTTCTTCATACTTTGCCATGGGACCGAAGTCCATTTTCATCACTGTCAGCGCCACCATGGTCACGATGGTCAGCAGTGCGTAGAAGTTATAGGGAATTGCGCGAATGAACAGATTCAGACCCTGTCCGTCCTCTGCAAAACCAGCCACAGCAGCTGCCCAGGAAGAAATGGGAGCAATGATGCAGATCGGCGCTGCGGTAGCGTCAATCAGATAAGCCAGTTTTACGCGGGAAACGTGATGCTTGTCCGTAATGGGACGCATCACAGAACCGACGGTCAGACAGTTGAAGTAGTCGTCAATGAAAATCAAGCAGCCCAGCAGGATCGATGCCAGCTGCGCGCCCACGCGGCTCTTGATGTGCGTCTGTGCCCAACGGCCGAATGCAGCGGAGCCGCCGGCTTTGTTCATCAGACAGACCATAGCGCCCAGCACCACCAGGAACACCAGAATGCCCACGTTGTAGCTGTCGGACAGCACGGAAACAATGCCGTCGGAGAACACATGGAGCACGGTACCCTCAAAGGAGAAATTGGAGTACAGCAGACCGCCCACCAGAATACCGATGAACAGAGAGGAGTACACTTCCTTCGTAATCAATGCCAGAGCGATTGCAATCACGGGCGGCAGCAGTGCCCACACCGTGTTGTAGAAATGGCTGGTGCTTTCGCCGGCCTCAAAGGGCGTATCCGCAGCAAATGCCGTGGTGCTCATCAGGCCCACCATCAACACCAGAACTGCCAGAACCGGCAGCATCTTGCGCAGTCTTTGATTCATAATCTCATTCTCTCTTTCTTTTCCCGCCAGCGACAGAGATTTAAGCAAAGAAAAAAGCCATGTCTGTGCGATTACAGAACATGACTGAAAACACCGGGTCTCAAGTTCCCCGGCAGCTCGACAGCGCTCCGCTTTCGCGACAGTCACAAGGATCTTCTCCCGGTGCCCGGCAACCATGGTCCAGAACCAACCATAGCCCCTCGGCAGCCTCCCCTTTCCCACGCCGGTGTCCGCCGGTTTTCTCGTGGCTACTCTTGTCAGCTGCGCCTCTATCTTAACTGGTATGAATTTGAACCCAATTATAACTGTATTTCAAGAAAAGTCAAGTGTTTCTTAAGATTTTCCGGAGAATATCTTGCTTTTTTCCGTTTTGGTTGGTATAATTCACAGTGCTGTACCGAAATCGGTACGGAAATTATTATGGAGACGTATCGAAGTGGTCATAACGAGAACGACTCGAAATCGTTTGATCCGCAAGGGTCCGTGGGTTCGAATCCCACCGTCTCCGCCACCGAAAAAGCCTGTAATCAAGCCGATTATGGGCTTTTTTCTTATGCCTTTTTCTAAGAGTAAGTGATCAAAGCAGACTTTTGTTTTTCTCTCCGGATTTTCGGCTTAGCCCTCCCTCCAACGACTTCCGAAGTCGCCGCCCTCCGGCAGAACAAGCCCTGTCTCCATCGCCTGTGCCGAGGTGATCTTGGACTTGTAATCCAAGTGGGCGTAGATGTTCGCCGTGGTGGTAAAGTCGCTGTGCCCCAGCCACTCCTGAATGTGCTTGAGGGGAACGCCGTTGACCAGCAGCAAGCTGGCACAGCTGTGACGCAGATCGTGAAAGCGCATCCGGCGCAAGCCGTGGCTCTCCAGAAACTTCGGAAACGCGTTGGTCAGGTAGTCCACCCGCATCCGCTCGCCCAGCTCGTCCACAAATACAAAGCCATCATACTCGTGATTGTAACAGTTGCCGCAGACCTGTTTATTCAGCTCCTGCGCCTCTTTCACCTGCAAAAAGTATTCCCGGAAACTGCCGATCAGCGGCAGTGTACGCAGACTGGACTTGGTCTTGGCAGACTGCTGTTCAATTTCCGTCTGCTTGCCATCAAGAGTAATGGTCGTAACGGTTCGTATGACCGAAATCGTTCCACGCTCAAAGTCGATGGCGTCCCGCTTCAGTCCCAACACTTCGCCCCGACGGAATCCGTAAAAAGCGGCCACCAGCACCGGCAGCTCCAGCTTGGTGCCCCGGAGAGTTTCAAACATCTTCTGTATTTCCTCTGCCGAAAGGAAAACCGGCTGAAAGCTGTTTTTCTTTGGCCTATCCACCTTGTCCGCCACATTCTGCACCAGCATATCGGTCTTGACCGCATATTTCAGTGCCGAGTGGATAATCGCGTGATAGTGGATGACCGTATTCGGTTTTACCTTTCTGAGCATTTCGGAATAAAACATCTGCAAGTGTCAGACTTCCAGCTCCCGCAAGGTCAGATTCCTTTGGCGGAAGTACGGCCCGATTGGCTTCTTGATCATTGCGGCGTAAGAACTGTATGTTGCCACAGCCAGCCGCCCCTTGGCGATTTCCAGCCATTCCCGCAGATAATCGACAAACAGCATATCGCGGCTCAGGTTGCCCACCTCTTTAGGCGGCTCAAACTCCGCCCGAAGCCTCGCCAGCTCCGCCTCCGCCTTGCGCTTGTTGCCCTTTTCGGGAAGCCCCAGCGAGATCCATTTCGTTTTCCGCTGCCCTCCGGCGTTTCTATAGTTCAGCACGGCGTAATACTTGCCGTTTTTCAAAGTCAGATGTCCTGCTACCAATTTCATTTCCTCCTGTCCTTTGTATTTGCAGAACAGAACTCCAAACCGACAGCATCAGTATACCATCGGTTTGGGGTTCTCTCTATTCTGCGAATTGTTTTATCGTAGCCGTATCGGTACGAATCAGCGGGCATCCCGGTTCCGTTCTCTCTGCCGCTTCAGCAATTCCAGCCCCTTGATGATGTCCCGGCGCATCTGCTCCTCGGTGTAGCCGGAGGGGAAGTATTTCCGCAGCTCCTCCCGCTTGAATTTCAGCTGCTCCTGCTGGTTGGGCTTCGTCTCCGCCAGCACGGCGTAGACTATCTGGTCATCCAGTAAGCCCTCCTGCGCCAGCTTTTTCAGGCGGATGCTCTGGGCGTGGGACGGGGTGCAGTCGTTCAGCGCCATCGCGTCCAGCACCGCCCGCTGCTGATACGAGTCTAAGTAGGAAAGCTCCACCGCTGGGTTGAAGGCGATCTTGCCGTCGTCCACCATCGAAAGCAGTTCGGGGATCAGGTAGGTCAGGCGGATATATCGTAATACCTGATTGCGGCTGTCTCCGCCATCTAAGCCAATTTTTTCTGCCTTTAGTAACTTCTCCCCAACTTGGGGAGAAGTCATACCCTGATGATTCAGCGCATCCCTTTTCATCTTGTAGGCAAACGCCTTTTCGCTGGGCAGGGTGATCTCCCGCTGTAAGTTGGCGTCCACCATTGCGATCACCGCTTCATCATCAGACAGCTCCCGGACGATGACAGGCATCGTCTCGACGCCCAGCACCTGACACGCCGCCAGTCGCCGGTGACCGGAGATCAGCTCGTAACCGCCGTCCGGCAGCGGCCTTGCCAGCGCCGGGGTGATGGCTCCCACTTTGCGGATGCTCTCGATCATTCGCTGCATCTCCTCGTTGTTCTGCACCTTGAAGGGGTAACCCTTGAACGGGTGCAGCTCGGCCAGTGGAATATTCCGCACCCGCTCCAGCTTGGCATCGTCCCGCTCCGCCTGCG
>CAKTAK010000015.1:0-42345 GCA_934527315.1 uncultured Oscillospiraceae bacterium | reverse complement strand
AGCAGTGCAAACTGCTGTGGCTGTTCTTGTAGTTTATCCGGCCATATGATAATATGGAGCCGAACAGACCTGCAAATCGGAATTTTTAAGGAGGAATACTCATGGATCGTTTTAAGAAAATTTATCAACAAGGTAAGATTGATGTAGTGGAAATTTGGGTTGATACACAAACAGGCGTAAATTATGTTTTCCATAGAAACGGAAATGCAGCGGGATTTACGCCGTTACTTGATAAAGATGGCAAACCAGTAGTAAGTCAATAATGCTACAATTTCCAGTTTGTTGAACAGATAACAAAGGCGCACTTCTATACACCGTTCGGTGTAGTGCATTACGCGCGGAACTTGGCTCTCCCTTTGGGAGAGCCAAGGGGGGCTGCCTGCAGCTGCGCCATATGTCATATTAGCATAAAGAAACGGAGCGCATCCGCACCGATACGCTCCGTTAACTGTCTTACGAACGCCCCGCGAATGCTCCCGGCTTTTTTGCGCTTTATGCGCTTTGTTTCGCCAATTCTGCATCATATTGCGCCGCAGCCGCTGCCCAATCGGCATTGTCGGGGTCGGTTTTGAAGTCAATGCCCTGCTCCATGAGCCACCGGGCAAAATAATCCGTAAACAGCGCCGCACCGGTGCCGTCCAAGTGATGCTCGTCATAGAACATCTTGCCGTTGAGCCCGATGGCGTCGTAATCCTCGTTGAAATCGTGGAACGTGATTTCGTTTTCCGCGGCAAAGTCCTCCACCGTGTTCAGCATGGCTTTCTCCTCGGCAGAGAGGTTGGAGGCGGATTTCAGAAACAGCAGCTCCACCTGTTCTTCCTTGCACAAGTCCACAATTTGCTGCAGCCAGTACATTTTCTTTTCGGAAATGGCCGTCCGGTCCGTCACGCCGGTGATATCCGGCCGCGCCTGCTCCGCCCGCGCCTTGGTCAGCAGCACGTAGCCTTTATAGGGGTCCCGGAGGGTATCCGGGTCATAGGTGAAGTCCTCCCGTTTCAGCTCGCTCCAACGGCTGTGGTACTTGAAGATATTGAACAGCAGCGCCGTCCGATTCTCCAAGTTTTCCCCGCTGTTCCATGCCAGCTGCACCTTATTCCAGCTCATGGGCAAATAGTCCAGCGCAGAGTAATTCACGCTGTCTTTGGGCTGCTCGTCGCCAATCACCGTCATATTCAGCTCCACCACCACGGCTTGGGGCCGTTGGGTTTTGAATGCCTCTTTCAGATAGGTGTAGGTGGCCCACAAGGGCTGCTGTTGGGTGGCAAAGACATAGCTTTTCACTCCGGTGTCCTCCCAGAGCCGCAGGGGGCTGAATGCCGCATAGGCATGGCTGGAGCCGAAGAACATCAAATCGAACTCGTCTTCCGGCTCGTTGTAAAAGCCGCCCACCTTGTTGGACATATCCCAAGGACCGGACAGAGATTTCCGCTCCAGCAGCTGCTGCAAGGGTGCCAGCAGCATTGCGAAAATTGCCAGAAACAGGACGGCTTTCCCTAAAAATTTCATCGTTTCTCGTTTCATGCCGTCACCTCAAAATTGGAAGTAAATAAACTGGGATTCTGCGTAGCCGGGGCCGTAAATGCCGAAAATCACAATGGCAAACACGCCGGCGAAGTAAATCAGCCACCGCACCGGCAGGCGCAGCCGGCCGATTTTTTCCCGGAGAGAGCCGTACTTCTCCCGCAGCACGTCCGCCAGAATCAGCACGGCAATGGCCGCCAGCGCCACCAGAAAGTCCGGCTTTTCCAGACCCCAGGTAAACAGCTTGTCCGCGCCGAATGCCGTCATGTGGGTAACCGTATGGGCAATCATACCCAGTGCCGCAGAAAAAGAGCTTGCCCGGAAGAACAGCCACGCAAAATCAATCAGACAGAATGTAAACACCGTCTGTACGCACCGCCAGGCAAAGGTTTCCCGGTTGATGTGCAGTCGGTTGCACACCCGCTCCCGCCAAGGTTTCAGCAGCGCCCCCGCCACTTGATAACCGCCGTTCAAGCCGCCCCAGACCACAAAGTTCCAGCTGGCGCCGTGCCACAGACCGCTGGTCAAAAACGTAATCATCACGTTCAGATATTTCCGGGCGGTGCCTTTCCGGTTGCCGCCCAAGGGGATATACAGATAATCCCGGAACCACGTGGACAAAGAAATGTGCCACCGATGCCAGAATTCTCCGGCAGACCGGGACAGATAGGGCCGGTGGAAGTTTTCCATGAGCCGGAATCCAAGCACCTGCGCCGCGCCGATGGCCATATCGGAATACCCGCCGAAATCGCAGTAAATCTGCACGGCAAACAGCACCGTTGCCAGAATCACCGCACCGCCGGGCAGGGTGGTATAATTGTCATAAACGTATGTGACCAGCATGGACACCCGGTCGGCAATGACGACCTTTTCGAACATGCCCCACAGCATGAGCATCAAGCCGTCCCGCACCCGCTGCGGGTCAAAGGTGTGATACTCATACAGCTGCCCCAACAGATTTTTACTCCGCTCAATAGGACCTGCCACCAGCTGGGGGAAAAAGGATACAAACAGCGCATACCGGAAAATATTTCTCTCCGGCGGGATTTCTCCCCGGTACACGTCCATGGTGTAGGACAGCGCCTGGAAGGTGTAAAAGGAAATGCCCACCGGCAGAATCACGTCAAACGCCGGAACCTGCACTTCCATGCCAATCAATCCCGCCAGAGCGTTCAGATTGTTCAGGAAGAAATTGAAATACTTAAAGAAGAACAGAATGGCCAGATTCAGCAAAAAACTCAGCGCCACCCACAGCTTTTTTCTGCGGGCTTGCTTGGTTTCGTCCTGAATTTCCCCGGCTTTGGCAATCAGCAATCCGCTGAGCCATGTAATAGCCGTAGAGGTCGCCATCAGCAGGGCATACTTGGCATTCCAGCACATATAGAAATAATAACTGGTCACCAGCAGCCACACCCACCGCACCTTATGGGGCAGCAGGAAATACACCATTGTTACAATGGGAAAAAATACCAAAAAGTCAACCGAATTAAACAGCATCGCACTCTCTCATTCCATCAGATTCATTTTCTCGGCAAACGCCGACCAAGGTTCGCCCTCCGGCAGGGCGCAGGCAGTCACCGGTTTTCCGGTGTCCGGGTCCGGGATCGTCAGCCGCCAAGACCACAATCCCAGCTGCTGCGCCGTCGGTCCGCCGTAACGGCGGTCCCCCAACAGCGGGTGTTTCCGGGAGGCAAACTGCACCCGGATTTGATGAAACCGCCCGGTGTCCAAGGTCACATGGACCAGCGCGGAATCTTCCCCGGCGGCAAGGGTTTCATAGGAAAGCCGGGCGGGCTTGACCCCTTTCCGCTCTCGTTTTACCACAAAGGCCTTGTTTTTTCCGCTGTCCTTGAACAGCAGGTCCTCCATTGTTCCCGCCGGGGGCTCCGGAGCGCCCTGACACACCGCCAGATACTCTTTTTTCAGCTCCCGCTCCGCCACCGCTGCGGACAATGCAGCCGCCGCTTTCCGGGTCCGGGCATAGACCATTACGCCGCCCACCGCCTTGTCCAGACGATGTGCGCAGTACCATTCGCCCCCAAGCTGCTCCCGGAGCAGCGCCGGCATTCCCGGCTCCTCCGACAGTACCCCAACGGGTTTTACGCATAGGGCATAGCTCCGTTCCAGTTTTAAAATCTGAATCATTTTTCCGCCTTTCGGAGTGATTCTCCACAAAATGTCTTGACCCCTACCGTCGAGAATGATAGACTATTCACAAACAATCATTTCTGTAAAGGGGCGTTTCCTATGTTCATGCAAGATGTTCACGAAATCCGCAATCTGCTTTACGAATACTGCTGGCGCATCGATTCCGGTGACTTCGACGGCGTATGCGAGCTGCTGAAAGACGCGGATATTCTGTACGGCGGCAAGCTGACCTATCACAAGGACCCCAAGGGGTACATGATGACGCTGAAACCCATCTGCCGCTATGAAGACGGCACCACCAAAACCTGCCACATGTGCATTGACCCCATCATCGAGGTTGCCCCCGACGGTTTGACCGCCACGGCAAAAAGCTACACCGTGGTGCTGCAGGGCATCACCGGTCAGATGGAACCGAAAATCATTTGGATTGACCGGAAATTCGATACCTTGGAAAAGGTGGAGGGCGCTTGGCGCTTTGCCTCCCGAAACTTCGTAACCCGGGCAGAGGGAGATACTTCCCGCCATCTGGACCTGAGTGTGTTCAAAAAGAAATCGTAACGTATGGAATCAGACGAAACTCCCGCGGAAAAGTTCCCGGGAGTTTCTTTTTTTGCACTATTTTTTCCCGCTTATTTCAGGAATCATACCCCATGGGGTTCAAATGCTGCCAATTCCAGCTATCCCGGCACATTTCCGTCAGACTCCGCCGGGCGCGCCAGCCCAGCACCCGCTCCGCCTTGCCGGCGTCTGCCCAGAATTCCGGCAGGTCCCCCGGCCGACGTGCTCCGATGACGTAGGGAATCTCCACGCCGGAAGCCGTCTGAAAGGCATGGAGTATTTCCAACACGCTGTATGGGGTTCCCGTTCCCAGATTGAAAATCTCCGTGCCCTTGTGCGCCCCGGCATACTCCACCGCTTTCAAATGTCCCTCCGCCAAATCCATAATATGGAGGTAATCCCGGCGGCAGGTGCCGTCCGGTGTGGGATAATCCCCGCCGTACACCGTCAACCGGTCCCGGCGACCCACCGCCACTTGGGTGAGATAGGGCATCAGATTGTTGGGTACTCCCCGGGGGTCTTCTCCCAATCGCCCCGAGGGGTGGGCGCCGATGGGATTGAAATACCGCAGCAGCACCACAGAAAGGGCGGGGTCCGCCTTAGCCGCATCTTCAAAAATCTGCTCCATCATGATTTTTGTCCAGCCGTAGGGGTGACTGCTGCTGCCCCGGGGCATGGTTTCCACGTAGGGAATGGGGTTTTCATCTCCATACACCGTTGCCGAGGAAGAAAACACGATCTGATGCACCCCGTGCTCCGCCATGCACTCCAGCAACGTCAGAGTGGTGTCCAGATTATTCCGATAGTACCGCAGGGGCACCCTGCCGGATTCTCCCACGGCTTTCAGCCCGGCGAAATGAATCACGCAGTCGATGGAATGCGCCGCAAAAATTTCCGTCATGGCAGCCTTGTCCGTCACATCTGCGGTGTAGCTGACCACCGGCTGCCCGGTAATCTCTCGGATTCTCTCCACCGCCTTTGGGGAGCTGTTTTCGTAATTGTCCGCAAGAATCACGCTGTGCCCCGCCTCCAGCAGGCTCACCGCGGTGTGCGACCCGATATATCCGGCGCCGCCGGCTAATAAAATGTTCATGCTGTTTCCGGTCCTGTTTCTTAGGATTCTGACCGTATTGTATCATGGGCAGATGGGATTTGCAATGGAGCAAGAAGTACATGATTATATCGCTGTTAAATGATTCACAATTTATTAATAAATCGTTCACTAATGTATTTTATTCATATGATACTATACAATTGGTAGGATTATAGCGCTAAAACTATCGAGCATCAAGTTTTTAAAATTCTATGAAAAGGAGATTGTATTTATGAAAAAAGTTATTTCTTTGTTGTTGGCTCTTTCCATGTGTGCAGCTTTAGGTATTACTTGCTTTGCTACTGATTCCGCCGTTTCCCAAGACGTTGTTGTATCCGAATCTGTCGCAAGATTCCAACGTACAACCACTAAAACAATTTCCTCCACCGTTGGCATTTATATTGATGTAACCTATACATTTAACGATAGCAACAATGCTATAACCGGTGTACAAAAAACTGTTATCACTAGAATACCTTCTGGATACACAAATGTTACTTGTGCGGTTTCTGCTGTTGAAGATGATTGTGCCATCATCACAGTAACCTACAAAGTACTTTCTACTGGAAAATATGAAAGTGAGGCTTTGTATGTTTTCGCAGGGTAACACATAGATATTGTTGTGAGATTGCGAGGTGTAAGTTGATATGAAAAAATTTTCTCTTGTAACCGTGCTGATCCTGCTTTCCCTGCTTTTGCTGACCGGCTGCGGGAAAGGCACACCTACGCCAACCGAAACCCAAAAACCGGCAGACGGAACTGCGGTTTCCAAAGTCATTGATACCGAAAGCGGTATCTCCATTGAAGTAAACTATCTCTACAACGCAGAAACCAATGAAATGCTGCAGGTCACAAGCGCAGCCGTAGAGCAGGATACCGTTCCCGAGGCACTCAAGAATGCCACCTGCGCCGTAGCAGCCGTGGAAGAGGATTATGCCGTAATCGCACTGACCTACAAAAACGCAGACGGCACGTATCAAGCCGAAACCGTCTATGTCTATACGGAGTAACACCCCGCCGCCATTTCCCACACAGGCAACCCGCTTGTGTGGGATTTTTTGCGGAATTTTCCGGCCTCGATGATTGACGAATTTTCCGGAAACGGATATACTGTAGGCTGTGAAAATATCCTTTCGAACTGCGTGATTCGAAAGCAGAACGGAGTAGTTCAATATGCGAGATATGATTCTTTTGAAACAGGGCGAAATCGTCCTGAAAGGTCTGAATAAGCGCAGCTTTGAGCAAAAGCTGCTGAGCAATATTCGGAAAAAGCTGCAGCCCTACGGCGAGTTTTCCGTCTACTGCACCCAGTCCACCGTCTATGTGGAGCCGAAAAACGATGAGGCTGATCTGGACGGCGCCTTTGAAATTCTGAAAAAGGTGTTCGGCATCATTTCCCTGAGCCGCGCCGCGGCCTGCGAAAAGGACAAGGACGCCATCGTGGAGCTGGCAAAAAGCTATCTGGCCGAGGATATGCGCCGGGCCGCCAGCTTTAAGGTGGAAACCAAGCGTTCCGACAAGCGGTTCCCCATGACCAGTATTCAGGTTTCCCAGTACGTGGGCGGCGAGCTGGCAGACGCATTTCCGGACACCAAAGTTGACGTCCACACCCCGGAGCTGACCGTTCACGTGGAGATTCGCGACTATGCCGCGTATGTCCATGCCACCCCCACCCCCGGCGCCGGCGGTCTGCCCATCGGTTCCAACGGTCGGGCAGTAACCTTGCTCTCCGGCGGTATCGACAGCCCCGTGAGTACCTATATGATTGCAAAGCGCGGCGTCAAGCTGATTCCCGTCCATTTCTTCTCTTTCCCCTATACTTCCGAAATGGCAAAGCAGAAAGTGATTGAGCTGGCTCAGCTGCTCACCGACTACTGCGGCAGCATGACCATGGAAATCGTGCCGTTTACCCACATTCAGGAAGAAATCCGCGCCAAATGCCCCGAGGAGTATTTCACCTTGGTGATGCGCCGGTTTATGATGCGGATTGCCACCCGGATTGCCGATTCCAACGGCTGCAAGGCCATTGTCACCGGCGAAAATCTGGGTCAGGTGGCCAGCCAGACCATGGAGGCTATGGCCTGCACCCAGGCTGTGACCCCGCTGCCCGTGCTGCAGCCCCTGATTGGCATGGACAAAGAGGAAATTGTCACCATCGCCCGGAAAATCGGCACCTTTAATACGTCCATTCTCCCCTATGAGGATTGCTGCACCGTATTTACCCCCCGTCACCCCAAAACCAGACCCACCGTGGCCGAGTTGGAAGAAATCGAGTTGGCTCTGGACGTGGACGCCTTGGTGGACGAGGCATTCCGGGGCATTGAAAGAATCAAGGTGAAGTGCGGTGAATAACGGACACGCGGTTGAAATTCTTTCCGTTGGCACGGAGCTGCTGTTGGGTGGCACCACCAACACCGACGCCCGGGATATTTCCGAAATGCTCACCACCATCGGCATCAATGTGTTTCATCACACCGTGGTGGGAGACAACCCGGAGCGGCTGAAACAAGCCATGGAAATTGCCATGAGCCGGGCGAATATCATCATCACCACCGGCGGTCTGGGCCCCACCTGCGACGATTTGACGAAAAACGTCATTGCCGACGCACTGGGTCTGCCCTTGGTGTATCACCCGGAAGAGGAAGAGCGCCTGCGGACCTACATTGAGCGCCGTCACCGGGAAATCACCCCCAATATGTTTCAGCAGGCCTATCTGCCGGAGGGCTGCACCCGTTTTGTGAACGATTGGGGCACCGCCCCCGGCTGCGCCGTTGAAAAAGACGGTCTGACGGTCATCATGCTCCCCGGACCTCCCAAAGAGTGCCGCAAGATGATGGAATACCGGGTGCTCCCCTATCTGGCCGGAAAATCCGGTGGCACCATCGTCAGCCACAACTATAAAATTTTCGGCATGGGCGAATCGGAAATGGAGCAGATTCTCCGCCCCATGATGAACGCCGCGGTGAATCCCACCATTGCCCCCTATGCCAAAAGCTGCGAGTGTCTGGTGCGCATCACCGCCAAAGCCAACACCGTAGAGGAGGCGGAGGCCATGATTGCCCCCGTAGCGCAGGCTGTGCGGCAGGAGCTGGGCGATATGATTTACGGCGTGGATTTGAACGGTCTGGACGAATGTGTGCTCCGTCTGCTGCTGGAAAAAGGTATGACCCTCAGCGCCGCAGAAAGCTGCACCGGCGGTTTGATTGCCAAACGCATTACGGATTATCCCGGCGCCTCAAAAGCCTTTCTGGGCGGTGTGGTCAGCTACACCAACGGCGTAAAGGAAAAGATTCTGGGTGTGAACCCCGAGACCATTGAAACCTACAACGTGGTCAGCGAGCCGGTGGCAAAAGAGATGTGCGAAAACGTCCGCCGTCTCACCGGCAGCGATTTGGCCGTCTCCGTCACCGGATTGGCCGGACCGGATGGCGACGGAATTCACCCCGTGGGCACGGTTTGTCTGGGGCTTGCAACCCCGGAGGGCACTGTCACGGACACGTTGAATGTTCCCGGTCGGGACCGGGAGAACGTCCGGGAATATGCCAGCCAACACGCATTTGATATGGTTCGCCGGTATCTCACCGGTCTGCCGGTAAAAAGCCGGACGATTATCTAAAGCGGTATATGATATGCAAATCCCCCGGCGCTGCCGGGGGATTATTTTTCTTCATTCAATTTTCTCCGGGGAATGAAACGGAGCCCGCCTTTCCCCGTAAAAAAATCCCGCGGCATAAGCCGCGGGATTTTTATGTATCCGAAGATAAAGGTTACGAATTAAGCCTCGTCGGGATCGCCGTTGGGGTACTCCTCTTTCAGCTTCTCGCCGCCCTTCAGAGCAGCGGAGACGCACAGGAAGAACAGCACGGACAGAACGATGTAGAAGATCCAAGCGCCGGAGTAGCCGATGATACCCTGCAGGATAGCGGTCAGCACAGAACCCAGAGCAGCGCCAATCAGGAAGAAGATGTTGGCGGTTGCGTAGATACCAGCGTAATCCTTCACGCCGAAAACGGTGGACATCAGGATAGCGGGCAGCAGCTTGGGCAGGCACATTGCCAGAGCGAAGATGACAGCGTAGCCGAATGCCAGTTTAGCATTCTGGGTCACAGCAGCGCCGAACAGGCACAGCAGACCGCCGATCATCAGAACCACAGCCAGCAGAACGGTCTTTTTGATACCGACTTTATCCATGATAACGCCGCCGCCGACCATACCGGCGATGGAGACCACGGAGTAGACGGACAGGACAGTACCCTGCAGAACGCCACGGTCGTTTGCGATGCTAGTAACGAAGTTAGGAACGTGAGTGGTGACGCCGGATGCCAGAGCGCCGACAATCATAACAACACCGATAACAGCTTTCCAAGCGCCGGACTTGGTAGCGACTTTCTTGGAAACGCCAATCCACTGGGGAGCAGCCTGTGCAGCAGCAGCCTCAGCCTCGGAAGCATCGCCGGTGCGGTAAGGCTCCTGGCCGTACTCCACGGGAGATCTCTTCACCAGGAACAGAGCAGTCAGAACCATAACCACGCACACCACAACAGCGGTGAACAGCATAGAGGTCTTCCAGCCGGAAACGTCAGCAGCGATGAACTTGGACAGAACGGGGGACCAGATCAGACCGCCCAGACCGCCGCCGGCCATAGCCACGGACATCATGGTGGAACGCTTGCTCTCGAACCATGCAGTGATCAGCATGGAGATGGGCAGCTGAGTCAGACCAGCCAGGAAGATGTTCTCAATACCGAACACCAGGTACATCTGCCAGATAGCGGTGCAGAAAGTAGCGATTGCAAAGCAAGCGCAAGCGCCCACGGAGCAGATGATCATCCAGACTTTCATGTTGCCCTTCTGATACTTACCGGAAATGATCATGGCGCCGACAGCACTCGTCAGAGATGCAATCAGGTTCACCATGGACCAGCTGGAGTTGCTGAATCCCAGGTCAGCACAGACCGGGTTCATGTACAATGCGAAGCAGTTGTTCATCATTGCAGTGGGAATGAAAGACATCAGGAATGCGGCAACCAGCACGCCCCAACCTGAAAACTTTTTCTTTTCAGCCATAGAAAAGAACCTCCTTGAAATTTTGTGCGCTCACAAATGTGTCAAGTTTGTGAACGCCCTGTTTGTTAATATACTAACCAGATTCGTTAAAAAAGTCAATAGACAACTTTATTTTTATGTATATTAACAATAGTTCAACGGAATTTTTATGAATTGTGTTATATTTATCAATTTTATCTATGGTCTTTTCCATTTTGTCGGAGAAATTCCCATCGTTCCCGCCAAAATCGGATTCCTTGCATTGTTTTTTGTGCATAATTTGTTTACGGCTGTTCGTAATTTGTTCATAAATTGAACCCGCGCTGAAATTTTGGCATCATTTCATGCGCCGGAACCCCAAAAAGTTTTTTATAAGAACCCCTTGACATAACGTCCTGTAGGTGATATACTTACTAAGCTAAAAAGATATCGCGGAGTGGAGCAGGGGTAGCTCGTCGGGCTCATAACCCGAAGGTCGTTGGTTCAAATCCAGCCTCCGCAACCAGCAAGACCGGAAATCGAAAGATTTCCGGTCTTTTTTCTTACCGAAAATAAAACGACGCACCGGCTGAGGAATCTATATCTGGTTCCCAACCGGTGCGTTTGTTCTATATATATTATAATGTATCCAATCAATCTTTATTTTCTCCGCCGGGGCAGGAATCTCCGGTACATGCCCTGCGCGGTTTCCTCGGCGGCGCAGTATTTATCCGCCAGACACACCAGCCATGCCTCCCGGCAAGTGGGCGGCACCGGCACCAAGGGAAACATGTGCCGCGCAATGATATTTTTCTCCCGGTCGGTGAGGGTAAAATCTTCCTCGGCTTTCCGCAGTGCCGTCTGCGGGTGGCGGAATCCATGGAGCCGATGCCCTTGATGCTTTTCGTGCCAATCGTAGAGGAAGTAATCGTGGAGCAGCGCCCCGCGAATGAGCGAACGCCGGTCTACCCGCAGTCCAAGCCGCTCCGCCAGCCACAAGCTGACCACAGCCACCTTCACGCTGTGCTCCAGCACCGTGGTGGTGCCGTGCTGAAAATATTTTCCTTCCAGCCGCAGCCGCCCATGACGGCTTAAGCCTACCAGTTCCTGACGCACTTCTTTCCGCATTGCGCTCCCGCCTTTCTGAATTTTCGACCATAGAATATACCGCAGCCCCCGGAAATTCCTGAACAAACGGAAAATTTTTGAAAAAAAATTTATTTTCTACTTGACACATAGGGATACAAGGCTTATAATCCCCATAAACCCACAAGGGAATACAGTTTTAAAAACAACCACTCTGCAATATATTTAGGAGGAATTATCATGAGCCGTATTTACACCTCTGCCGACCAGTTGATTGGACACACTCCCCTGCTGGAACTGGTGCATCTGGAGCAGAATGAACATCTGGACGCTAAAATTCTGGCAAAACTGGAATATTTCAACCCCGCCGGCTCTGTGAAAGACCGTGTGGCAAAAGCCATGATTGACGATGCCGAGGAAAAAGGTCTGCTGAAACCCGGCTCCGTGATCATCGAGCCCACCTCCGGCAATACCGGCATCGGTCTTGCCTCCGTTGCCGCCGCCCGGGGCTACCGCATCATCATCGTCATGCCGGAAACCATGAGTGTGGAGCGCCGTCAGCTGATGAAAGCCTATGGTGCCGAGCTGGTGCTGTCCGAGGGCAGCAAGGGTATGTCCGGCGCCATTGCCAAAGCCGAAGAGCTGGCAAAAGAAATCCCCAACAGCTTTATCCCCGGCCAGTTTGTAAACCCCGCCAACGCCGCCGCCCATGAGGCTACCACCGGCCCGGAAATCTGGGCAGATACAGACGGCAAAGTGGACATTTTCGTTGCCGGCGTGGGCACCGGCGGCACCGTCACCGGCGTGGGTCATTATCTGAAACAGCAGAACCCCAACGTGAAAGTGGTGGCTGTGGAGCCCGCCTCCTCCCCCGTGCTGAGCAAGGGCATTTCCGGCTCCCACAAAATTCAGGGCATCGGCGCCGGTTTTGTTCCGAAAGTGCTGGACACCAATGTTTACGATGAGATCATCGCCGTGGAAAACGACGATGCATTCAAGGTCGGCAAAGCCATCGGTCGGTCCGAAGGTGTTCTGGTGGGCATTTCCGCCGGTGCCGCCGTCTGGGCAGCCATTCAGCTGGCAAAGCGCCCCGAAAACAAGGGCAAGAACATTGTGGTCCTGCTGCCGGATACCGGCGACCGCTATCTGTCCACTCCCCTGTTCGCCGACTGATTTTTACACACTCCAAGTTGTTTTTCCACTCTAAATACAATCCGTCTTTCACCCCTCCGCCGCAGCTTGCGGCGGAGGGATTTTTGCGTCGGAATCGGGGTGAAATCGGTATCAAACGTCAACCGGCGGAATTTTTCCGGATTTTTCTGCCCTAAAAACACGCGTTTTCGGGAGAAATCGTATATTTTATGAACAAATATAACGTCTTTTGTGAACTTTAGCACTCAGGTGTTGACAGTGCTAAAAAGTGTGCTATACTACAGTCGAACCTTGAGAGAGGGGTTCCGAAGACACCTTCTCAGGGCGGTAAAATCAGATACAAAACCGGTAACAAAAGCGCCCCGCTGCTCGGCCAATGACCCCACGGAGAGCCAATCGTATGAATGGAGGAATGACTTATGTTGCCGACTATTTTTGGTGAGAACCTGTTTGATGATTTCTTTGACAACCGTTTCGGTATGATGCCTTGGAACGATGCCGAGCACACGCTGTACGGCAAGCATGCAAAGAACCTGATGAAGACCGATGTGCGGGAAACCGAAAACACCTATGAGTTGGACGTGGACCTGCCCGGTTTCAGCAAGGACGAAATTCAAATTGACCTGGAAAACGGTATGCTGACCATCAGCGCCGCAAAGGGTCTGGATAAGGACGAAGAGGACAAGAAGGGCCGCTATATCCGCAAGGAGCGTTATGCCGGCGAATGCAGCCGCAGCTTTTATGTGGGCGAGGGTCTGATGCCCGAAGACATCACCGCCTCCTATGACAGCGGTATCCTGCGTCTGAGCATGCCCAAGAGTGCCCCCAAGCAGCTGCCCAAGAGCACCAGCGTTGCAATTCAATAATCCCCTAAGATGCAACTCCGGGAGCGTAATGCTCCCGGAGCTTTTTGTTTCTCTCCGAAATGATATGAAAAATCCACCCCATCGGTGTAACCCGATGGGGTGGACGTTATTTTATGGAACGGTTATGGGGTACAAGAATTAGCCTTCAGCCATATCCTTATACTTTGCATAACGGTCTGCGCACTGCTCTTCTGCCTCGGCAAACAGCTTTTCAGCGGTCTCCGGGAAGGTACGGGTCAGAGATGCGAAACGAGTTTCGCCCATCATGAACTCACGCAGCTTGCCGTTGGGCTCTTTGCTGTCCAGAACGAAGGGGTTCTCGCCCTTTTCTGCGTTCTCGGGGATGTAGCGGTACAGAGGCCAGTAGCCGCACTCCACAGCCATCTTTTCCTCTTCCATGGAAACACCCATACCGTTGGAAATGCCGTGGTTGATGCAGGGTGCGTATGCAATCACAATGGAGGGACCCTTGTGAGCCTCAGCCTCTTTCAGAGCCTTGATCACGTGAGCCGGGTTTGCGCCCATGGCAACCTTAGCCACGTAAATGTAGCCGTAGTTTGCCATCATCAGACCCAGGTCCTTCTTGCCGGTGCTCTTGCCGCCTGCTGCGAACTGTGCCACAGCGCCGATAGGCGTTGCCTTAGATGCCTGTCCGCCGGTGTTGGAGTACACCTCGGTATCCACGACCAGAACGTTCACGTCCAGACCGGAAGCCAGAACGTGGTCCAGACCGCCGTAGCCGATGTCGTATGCCCAGCCGTCGCCGCCGTACATCCACATGCTCTTCTTCACCAGCTGATCTTCGTTGTCCAGCAGGAACTTTGCGTCAGCGCCGGTATCTGCGGTTGCCTTCAGAGCAGCAGCCAGTGCCTCGGACACTGCGCGGGTCTTATCGCCGTCATCGCCGTCAGCCAGCCATGCCTCGGTTGCAGCCTTCAGAGCTGCATCGGCAGTGGAGGCCACCAGAGCCTCGGCGTGAGCCTTCATCTGTTTTCTTCTCTGCTCCACAGACAGGCACATACCCAGAGAGTACTCTGCGTTGTTCTCGAACAGGGAGTTGGAGAATGCGGGGCCGTGGCCCTTCTCGTTCTTTGCAAACGGGAATGCGGGCACGGAGAATGCAATTGCCTGGGTGCAGCCGGTTGCGTTTGCAACATACATACGGTCACCGAACAGCTGGGTTGCCAGCTTGATGTACGGAGCCTCGCCGCAGCCTGCGCATGCGCCGGAGAACTCGTACAGAGGCTGCTCGAACTGGCTGCCCTTGACGGTGAACTTGTCCATGGGGTTCTCTTTCTTGGACAGAGTCAGGCAGTAATCCCAGTTTGCCTGCTCGGGCAGCTGGCTCTCCAGAGGCTCCATGACCAGAGCCTTGTTCTTGGCAGGGCAGACGTTTGCGCAGGAGCCGCAGCCCTGGCAGTCCAGAGGATCGACCTGCAGACGGTAAGTGTAGTTCTCAAAGCCCTTACCGATTGCTTTCTTGGTCTCGCAGCCTGCGGGAGCTGCCTTTGCCTCTTCCTCGGTGAACAGGAAGGGACGGATTGCTGCATGGGGGCAGACCAGAGCGCACTGGTTGCAGCCGATGCAGTTTTCGGGGATCCACTTGGGAACGTCGGTAGCAATACCGCGTTTCTCGTACTTGGTGGTTTCAACAGGCACAACGCCGTCTGCGTAAGGCAGGAACACGGACACGGGCAGGGTATCGCCGGCCTGGTTGTTCACGGGCACCAGAATGTTGCGCACGTAATCGGGCAGGCTCTCGTCCGGAGTCACAACCTCGTCCTTCAGAGTCTTCCAGGACTCGGGAACGGCAACTTCCACAACAGCGTCCACGCCGCGGTCCACAGCTGCGCAGTTCATATCCACAATCTTCTGGCCCTTCTTGGAGTAGCTCTTCACGATTGCTTCCTTCATGTAGCCCACAGCCTGCTCGATGGGCAGAACGCCGGAGAGCTTGAAGAATGCGGACTGCAGAACGGTGTTGGTACGATTGCCCAGACCCAGCTCGGTTGCAATCTCGGTTGCGTCGATGGTGAAGAACTTAATGCCCCGCTCAGCGATGATGCGCTTGACCTTGTTGGGCAGATGCTCTTCCAGCTCTGCGCCCTTCCAGCTGGTGTTCAGCAGGAACGTGCCGCCGGGCTTGATTTCGGAAACGATGTCATAGGTCTTGATGTAAGACTCTTTGTGGCAAGCCACGAAGTCAGCCATGGTGACGTAGTAAGCGCTGTGAATGGGCTCATGGCCGAAACGCAGGTGGCTCTTGGTCACGCCGCCGGACTTCTTGGAGTCGTACTCAAAGTAAGCCTGTGCATACTGGTCGGTGTTATCACCGATAATTTTAATGGAGTTCTTGTTGGCGCCCACGGTACCGTCGGAGCCCAGACCCCAGAACTTGCAGGAGATGATGCTCTTGCCGGAGGTCACGATGTTCTCGCCCACAGCCAGAGAGGTGTTGGTCACGTCGTCCACGATGCCCACGGTGAAGTGGTTCTTCTGCTCGCCCACCATGTTGTCGTAAACAGCCTTCATCTGTGCGGGGGTGGTGTCCTTGGAGCTCAGACCGTAACGGCCGGCCAGAACCTTCACCTTACCGACGAACTTGGACTCCATCAGAGCGGAGCAGACGTCCTCAAACAGAGGCTCGCCCACAGCACCGGGCTCCTTGGTACGGTCCAGAACGGAGATGGTCTCCACGGTTTCGGGAATCTCTGCCAGCAGATGCTTGACGGAGAAAGGACGATACAGATGCACCTGAATGAAACCGACCTTCTCGCCCTGAGCGGTCAGATGGTCCACAACTTCGGTCAGGGTATCGCACACGGAGCCCATTGCGATGACAACGCGAGTTGCATCGGGAGCGCCGTAGTAGTTGAACAGCTTGTAGTTCCGGCCGGTCAGCTTGTTGATTTCACCCATGTACTGCTCCACAATGCCGGGCAGTGCGTCATAGGTGCTGTTGCAAGCCTCGCGGGACTGGAAGAAGGTGTCGGGGTTGGCAACGGTGGAACGTGCGGTGGGGTGCTCGGGGTTCAGAGAGTGATTTTTGAAACGCTGCACTGCGTCCCAATCCACCAGCTTGCCCAGATCCTCGTACTCCAGGACTTCAATCTTCTGAATTTCGTGAGAAGTACGGAAACCGTCGAAGAAGTGCATGAAGGGAACGCTGCCCTTAATTGCGGACAGGTGAGCAACAGCAGCCAGATCCATGCATTCCTGCACGCTTGCGGAGCACAGCTGTGCAAAACCGGTCTGGCGGCAAGCCATTGCGTCGGAGTGGTCGCCGAAAATAGAAACAGCGTGGGTGCCCACAGTACGGGCAGACACGTGCATCACGCCGGGCAGCTGAGAACCTGCGATGCGGTACATCGGGGGAATCATCAGCATCAAGCCCTGAGATGCCGTATAAGTAGTAGCCAGAGAGCCGGTTTCCAGAGCGCCGTGCATAGCGCCGCAAGCGCCGGATTCTGCCTGCATTTCCATCAGTTTGACCGGCTGGCCAAACAGGTTTTTCTTGCCGTTTGCCGCCCACTCGTCCACATGGTCAGCCATGGGGCTGGAAGGCGTGATGGGGTAAATGGTAGCAACTTCCGTAAACGCGTAAGACACGTATGCGGCTGCTTCATTACCGTCCATGGTCTTGAAGTGTTTCTTATTTGCCATGATTGTCTTTCCTCCATTTTTCCGGTCCTGCCGAGGGGATTTTTCAGACCGGTTTCAAATTTCGTACCATACTATAAACACCGTTTCCCTCCGGTGTTCATACATTACCATTATAACCCCCGAAAATGCGATGTCAAATTGATTTTGCGGTTTTCGCTGCTTTTTTCGCACAATATTGCATTTTAGCCCGCTAAATTGTGCATTTTTTCAAAAAATTTCCCGTCCGATGCAAGTTCGGACGGGAAATTATTCGTTTTACTTATTCTGTTTCCACTTTTACTTATCGAAACACTTGTCAATCAAGGTGGCGTCGCATTCCATCTTCACCGTGAAGGGCTCCTCGTCCTTGTGGGCGTGGTCCCAAGTCTGTGCGAAGAAGGGGTTCACCTTTGCCTGCTCGTAGTAGTTCCATTCCTTCTCCAGGCAGTGGGGGCACCAGTGACCCAGACGGAGAATCAAGTTGGGGGTGCCGGTAAACTCATGACCAAAGGCGCACTTCCAGTTCAGCGGGGTGAACAAATCGCCCTTTTCCATGGTTTCGGACAGGCACTCGCCGCCGCGGAATTTTGCAGCCTGCTGCATATCCGCCAAATCCAGCTCGCTCAAAGGCTTGGTCTCGTCATAGCCGTGGTCCAGATATTCCACCGGGTAAGTGGGCTCCGGCAGGGGAATGTCTTCCCAGTTTTCGGGAATGGCGTCGTATTTCTCACGAGAGCCCCAGAGAACGCGAATGGTTTCCTCATTGTTGTTTTCAATGGCCCAAAGGGTTCCGCCGGGCTTGCGGGCGATGCGCTTATTCTTTGCCTCAACCTCTTCCGGGGTCATTCTGGGCTTGGATTTCACCAGCTTAATCTGGTTCATCAGCTCATCTTTCAGGAATTGTGCCCGGTCTTTCAGACGATAAGGCACGATTTCGTTCAAATCGTCGGAATCGGTGAAGTAGCAGCCGTGATAGTTCTTGGTTGCCAGCCACTTGGGGCTCCAGCCTGCCCGGGCGTTGCCGTGCAGTGCCTTCACGTAGCTGTACTGGTCAAAGCGCTGGTCTTCGCCGCCGCCCATGTGATAGCCGTAGCGCCAGAAATTCTCCGGAGCGTTCAGGCAAATCTGCACCATCAGATTGCCGGAGGATTCTGCGTCCATACGCTCGCCGTAGGTATCCTGGGGCATGTGCGCCACGATGGGATAATCCGCAGCGATGGGGTTGTTGGGAATCTGGAAAGACTGACGGACGATGGCCCAGTATTTCAGACCGGATTCTGCCACAGCCCGCTCCGAGGCCACTTTACTCATGGCATAGTAGCAGTAGATAGGCGGCTGCAGGGGGTCGCCCATACGGCCCCAGATATGGGGCGCCTCATGATGACCCAGAGCCTCCACGGTGCTCACGTACACAAAGTGGGTCTTTTCTTCCTGATGATACTGCTTGATACCCCGGAGCATTGCCAAGGTGGAGCCGTAGTTGGTGCGCAGGGTAATGTCGGGCGGCCAGTCCGTGGCGATGGGGTTCAGAATTGCGCCCACATGGAGCACGTAGTCCACGCCTTCCATGCAGCGGCTCATCAGGTCATAATCCATCAGATTGCCCCAGATAATCTGGATTTTGTCCTCATAGGGTTTCAGCTTTTCATAGTTGATTTCGCTGGGACGAGCCAGTACCCGCAGTTCAATTTCGTCCAGATGGTCCATGAACCGCTTGACGGTCTCCATACCCATAATGCCGGTGGCACCGGTCAGGAATACTACTTTTTTCATGAAAACGCTCCTTCCAAAACATATTGTGATTTTTTACACAATCATTGTTTATAGCGTAACACGTTTTGACGAATTTGTCCAACATTCTTTTTGAAGAGGGTCATAATTTTTTCTTAGGGATAAAATAAGATTACCTTGACCGAAAACAAAAACCCTCCCTGCAATGCAGGGAGGGTTCACGGTTTGATTTACTTTTTGGTGATATAGGTGCTCTTCACCCAACCGAAGGTGGTGCCGTCGGTGGTAACCAGCAGCCAATCGCCGTCCTGTGCATAAGCGGTCACGCTGTTGCCCTTGGACGCAGAGGTGATAATCTGATAGGTGGTGCTGGGACCGGAACGCAGGTTCAGACCATCGGTGTTCACGGTGTAAGCCACACCCTCGTCAAACAGCTTGTCCGGCTTGACGGACAGAGACTTGTTGCCGCTCAGATCGATGGAAGGCTTGTTCTGCTCCTCGCCCTCACCGTTCAGGTCAGGTGCCTGAATGGCGCTCTGTGCCTCTTCCAGCTGTGCGGTCAGATCTTCAATCTGCTTTTCGTATTCTTCCTTCTTGGTGTCAAATTCTTCCACCTGCGTTTTGTAATCGTTCAGACTTTCGGTCAGAGAAGTATTCTTCTCCCGAATCAGTTCCAACGTACTGGTTGCATTGTAATACAGCAAACCCATTGCCACGGCTGCCACCACAGCAATCACAGTAATGATGATCAGAATGACCTTCAGCACCGTGCCGGATTTTCTGGGTTCTTCGTAGTTATCCAAATCAAATCCCTCGTTTTCTTCATTTATTATTTGTACCGAAATCATCAAATGTATACCACACCCGGCGGGAATTGTCAACAAACAAACCATGAACAATGGGCCAAAACCCGGAAAAAACCGGAATTTCCGGGTTTTTTCCGCCCGTCCTTCCCTCCGTTGCCCTCGGGAATTTTTCCCGGCACCCACCGTCAGAAAACCATTCCGACCTTGCCACCCGGAAAAAAGTTCGGTATAATCAGAGCATCAAACCGTCACATTCTGAAAACGGGAGGAAACAAATATGACATACCAGGAAGTTCTGGAAAACGCACGGCAGCGGACCACAAAATGCAAGGTCTGCCCGGTGTGCAACGGCGTCGCCTGCAAGGGTCAGGTCCCCGGTCCCGGCGCAAAGGGAGATGGAAAATCCTTTACGGAATGTCTGAATTATCTGCGGAACATCGACATTCTCATGGACCCCATTTTCGACAACACCAAAGGGCAGGACAGCTCCATTGAGCTGTTCGGCAAAACCCTGTCCATGCCGGTTTTGGGCGCACCCTGCGGCGGCGCGGGCATGAATTTCGGCAGCGACCTGACGGAGTATCAGTTCACCGAGGCGCAGGTCAACGGTGCCCTGCAAGCCGGCACCATGGCATTCACCCCGGACGCACCTCAGGACGAAATGTACCTCAACGGCATTGAAATGACCAAACTGGCCGGCGGTATGGCCGTGCCCACCATCAAGCCGTGGAAAAACGAGCGCATCATGCACCATATCCGTCTGGCAGAAGAGGCCGGTGCCAAAGCCGTCTGCTGCGATGTGGACAGCGCCGGTCTGATTAATCTGAAACTGCTGGGCAAGCCCGTGGACCCCAAAAGTGCCAAGGATCTGGAGGAAATCATTTCCTGCACCAAGCTGCCCTTTATCGTCAAGGGTCTGGTCACGCCCCGGGCGGCAAAAATTGCCGCGGAGCTGGGCGCTTACGGCATTGTGATTTCCACCCACGGCGGCCGCATCATTCCCGATGCGCCTGCAACCGCCAGCGTCATCGGTGAAATCCGGGCAGCCGTTGGAAACAAAGTGAAGATTTTCGTGGACGGCGGAATTCGTTCCGGCGGCGATGTGTATAAATGTCTGGCATTGGGCGCTGACGCCGTGCTCATCGGCCGTCCGGTGTGCCATGCAGCCATCGGCGGCGGTGCCGAGGGCGTGGCCTTGTATTTGGAGAAAATCAAGGCGGAGCTCCACGACAATATGCTGATTACCGGCTGCAACACTTTGGCAGACATTACCAATGACAAAATTCGGAATAGGAACAACTACTGATGAAAGCAAAACGAGCCATTTTATTCGATTTGGACGGCACCCTGCTGCCCATGGACCAAGACGTATTCACCAAGGGATATTTCCGGCTGCTGGCCGCAAAATTGGCACCCTACGGCTATGACCCTCAGCTGTTAATCAGCAGCTTGTGGAAAGGCGTAAGCGCCATGGTGAAAAACAACGGCGAGGAAACCAATTCCCAACGATTCTGGGAGACCTTTAACCGGGAGATGGGCCGGGATTGCCGGGTAGACGATCCGATTTTCGACAGCTTTTACCGGAATGAATTCCACGGCGCCAAAGAATTTACCCAACCCAATCACCGGGCTCGGTCATTGGTCGCCGCCGCCCGGGAGAAAGCCGATTTGGTGATTCTCTCCACCAATCCCATTTTCCCCCGATGCGGGCAGCAGAGCCGCTTGAGCTGGCTGGGCTTGTCGGATACGGCGTTCGATTGGGTCACAGATTATGATAATTCCCATTTCTGCAAGCCCAATCCCGCCTATTTCCGGGAAATTCTGGAGCGGTTTTCTCTCCGCCCGGAGGATTGTCTGCTGGTGGGCAACGATATGGAAGAGGACCGGGGTCCTGCCGAAGTGTTGGGGATTCCCTCTTTCCTGATCACCGATTGCCTCATCAATCCGCAAAACCGCCCGGTTGCCGCCCCCTGCGGCACCGCAGACGATGCCTTGGCGTTTCTGCAAACCTTATAAACACGCAATCCCCCTGCAGCACTGCCGCAGGGGGATTGTTTCGTCCGATATTGGTTTATTTTTTCTTTTTGCCGAAACCGCGCTTTTTCTCGGCGGCTACCGGCTCGTCCATAGCCTCTGCGAATTTCCGCAGTGCCTCTTTCTGGGTATCGTTCAGCTTTTTCGGCGTCTCGATGTTCACGGTTACAAACTGGTCGCCGCTGCCGTTGCCCCGGAGGAAGGGAACGCCCTTGCCCTTCAGCCGGAAGGTGGTTCCGGTGTCGGTGCCCTCGGGAATGGTCAGTTTGACCTTGCCCGTCAGCGTGGGAACGGTCACTTCCGCGCCCAAAACAGCCTGTGCATAGCTGATGGGCAAATCCAACAGAATGGAGCTGCCGTCACGTTCAAACAGCGCATGGGCACGCACGGTTACGGTCACCAGCAAATCGCCGGGGGCTCCGCCGTTGACGCCCTCATTGCCCAAGCCCCGGAGGGACACGGTCTGTCCATTGTCGATACCGGCGGGAATGTTCACGCTGACGGTCTTTTTCTTCCGAATCCGGCCATTGCCCTTGCAGGTGGGGCAGGGGGTATGAATCACCTGACCGCGGCCGTTGCAGCGGGGGCACTGACTGGTGGACTGCATCATACCCATCGCCGTGCGCTGGGTGCGGACCACCGTACCCCGGCCGCCGCAATCCGGGCAGGTCTCCGGGTGGGTACCCTCGGCGCAGCCGGTGCCTTTACAATCCGGGCAGGTTTCCACCATGTTCACGGGAATTTCCTTTTTGCAGCCGAACACAGCCTCTTCAAAGTCCAATGTCAGATTGACCCGGACATTTTCGCCCTTCCGGGGACCGTTGTTCCGGCGCTGTCCGCCGCCGAAACCGCCGCCAAATCCGCCGAAACCTCCGCCGAAAATGGAGCCCAGAATATCTCCCAGATCGTCAAATCCGCCGAAACCGCCGTCGAATCCGCCAAAGCCGGAGTTGGGGTCGAAGGCCGCAAAACCGTACTGGTCATACTTTGCCCGCTTGTCTGCATCGGAAAGAATCTCGTAAGCCTCGTTGATTTCCTTGAACTTCGCCTCAGCCTCTTTGTCTCCGGGGTGCAGGTCCGGGTGATACTGCTTTGCCAGTTTCCGGTAAGCTTTTTTCAGTTCATCGTCCGTGGCTGTTTTGCTCACGCCAAGGACTTCATAATAATCACGTTTGTCTGCCATTTTTCATCACGGCGCGCTCTCCCGATGGTTCTCATCGGTCCGCCGCGAACCTCCTCTCAAAACCGGTCCGGAGACGGGTTTTGCAATTTAACCCGGCTCTGCCGGAAAGAATCAGTGGTATGATACCACAGTAAGGGAGGTCTTGAAAAGACCTCCCTTAAGTTTTTACCGCGAGGTAAATTATTTATCGTCGTCCACAACGGTGTAGTCAGCATCGTAGTAATCCTGACCGCCGTTGCCGCCCTGCTGACCGCCCATGTCGGGGCCGGGCTGTGCGCCGCCTGCCTGCTGTGCGCCGGCAGCCTGATACATCTTCTCGCTGACCTTGTAGAAACTCTGTTTCAGTTCCTCAGTTGCGGTCTTGATGGCGCCGGAGTCGGTGCCTGCCAGTGCGGTTTTCAGACCGGACAGCTTGCCTTCCAGCTCAGATTTATCGGCTGCGTCCAGCTTGTCGCCCATCTCGGTGAGGGTGTTCTCGGTCTGGTAAGCCATGGCGTCGCCCTCGTTGCGGATATCAATTTCCTCTTTCCGCTTTGCGTCTTCTGCAGCGAACTGCTCTGCATCGCGGACAGCCTTGTTGATTTCGTCCTCGCTCATGTTGGTGGAGGAGGTGATGGTGATGTGCTGCTCCTTGCCAGTGCCCAGATCCTTAGCGGACACGTTGACAATGCCGTTTGCGTCAATATCGAAGGTCACTTCAATCTGAGGCACACCGCGGCGAGCCGGGGCAATGCCGTCCAGATGGAACCGGCCCAGAGATTTGTTGTACTGTGCCATTTCCCGCTCGCCCTGCAGAACGTTGATTTCCACAGAGGTCTGGTTGTCGGCAGCAGTGGAGAAAATCTGGCTCTTCCGGGTAGGAATGGTGGTGTTGCGCTCAATCAGCTTGGTGCACACGCCGCCCAGCGTTTCAATGCCCAGAGACAGGGGCGTTACGTCCAGCAGCAGAACGCCTTCCACGTCGCCGCCCAGAACGCCGCCCTGAATTGCAGCGCCCACAGCCACGCACTCGTCGGGGTTGATGCCCTTGAAGGGCTCGGTGCCGGTCAGCTCTTTGACCTTTTCCTGCACAGCGGGTATACGGGTAGAACCGCCCACCAGCAGCACCTTGCTCAAATCAGATGCCTTCAGACCGGCATCGGACAGAGCCTGACGCACGGGACCTACGGTTGCGTCCACCAAGCTGCGGGTCAGATCGTTGAACTTTGCACGGCTCAGCTCCACTTCCAGATGTTTCGGGCCGGTTGCATCAGCGGTGATGTACGGCAGAGAAATGGTGGTGGTGGTCATGCCGGACAGATCGCATTTTGCTTTCTCGGCAGCCTCTCTCAGACGCTGCATAGCCACTTTATCGCCGGTCAGGTCGATGCCGTCGCTCTTCTTGAATTCGCCGACCAGGTAATCCACAATGGCTTTATCGAAGTCATCGCCGCCCAGACGGTTGTTGCCGGCAGTTGCCAGAACTTCAATGACGCCGTCGCCGATTTCCAGCACGGACACATCGAAAGTACCGCCGCCCAAGTCGTAGACCATAATCTTCTGGTCCTCTTCCTTATCCAGACCGTAAGCCAGAGCAGCTGCGGTGGGCTCGTTGATGATTCTCTTTACTTCCAGACCTGCAATCTTGCCGGCGTCCTTGGTTGCCTGACGCTGAGAGTCGGTGAAGTATGCAGGAACGGTGATCACAGCCTCGGTGACGGGCTGACCCAGATAAGCCTCTGCGTCTGCCTTCAGTTTCTGCAGCACCATTGCGCTGATTTCCTGAGGAGAGTAGCTCTTGTCATCAACCGTCACACGGTAAGCGGAGCCCATTTCACGTTTGATGGAGGAAATGGTGCGGTCGGGGTTGGTCACAGCCTGACGCTTTGCCACCTGACCGACCATACGCTCGCCGGTTTTGGAAAATGCCACCACGGACGGAGTGGTCCGAGCGCCTTCAGCGTTGGGGATAACGACAGTGTCGCCGCCTTCCATAACGGCTACGCAAGAGTTGGTTGTACCCAAGTCAATACCAATAATTTTTCCCATAATATGAACCTCCTAAGATGTATCTTTCCAAAATAAATTGTATGATTTCGCTCCGAAAGGAGCGGTTCGTTGTCTTGTTTAGTTGGCCACCTTGACCATACTGAACCGAATGACTTTGTCACCCATTTTGAATCCCTTTTCGAATTCTTCCACCACAACGCTTTCGCCCTGCTCCGGGTCTTCCGTATGCATCACGGCGTTGTGCAGCGCGGGGTCAAAGCTCTGGCCCAAGGCCTCAATGGGGGTGACGCCCAATTTGGTCAGAACCGTTTCGAACTGGGTCAGGGTCATTTCAATGCCCTTCCGTCCGGGGTCGCCTTCCGGGGTCATGGCAATGGCCCGCAGCAGGTTATCGTACACCGGCAGGAACTTCACCACCGTGTCGGACCGCACATCGGCAAACAGTGCGTCCCGCTCCCGGGCGCTGCGCTTGCGGAAGTTATCGTACTCCGCTGCCAGCCGCATATACCGGTCCTCGGCTGCCTTCAGCTGCTGCGCCGTATCGGGCTGCTGGGGTGCTGCCTCGGTTTCCGGCTCTGCCGCAGCCGTTTCCGGCTCCGCCGGAGTCTGTTCTGCGGGCTGTTCCGCTGCCTGTTCTGCCTCTGCCTTCAAATCTTCAACGGGCAATTCCTGCTCCGGTTCCATTTCATGTTTCTTCTTGCTCACTACCGTCATCTCCTCGTATCATCAGCTTATTGTCCATACCCAAGGGCGGTCGTTGTCCGCCGGTGAGCATTCCCGAAATCGTTTCGGCAATCAGCTGCATTTTTTCGGCCACCACCGCGTAATCCATTCGCGTGGGGCCCACCACACCCACAATGCCTCGGACACCGCCGCCGGCATCGTATGTGGCCAGCACGACGCTGGAATCCTTCAGCGCCGCCGACGCTTGCTCCGGTCCCACAAAGACCTTCACACCGTTTGCCCCGTGCAGCATCTCCGGCAATTCCTCCGGAGACTGGGACAGATAGCTCATCAGCACCTGCGCCTTTTCCGGGTCCTGAAATTCCGGGTGATGGAGCAGCCGGTTCTGTCCGGCTACGTTCGTCCGGGGTCGGGCTGCGTGTTCCAACGTTTCGATGGCGAAAGACGCCACCACCGCTGTCAGACCCATTCCGTCGTCCAGCGCCCGCTCCGTTGCGGAGATCCGCGCCGGAGTCAGTTCCGCGGCCTGCACACCGGTAAAATTGGCATTTGCCAAGGTTGCCAGTTTTTCAATTCTGACCTTTTCCACAGAAACCGGCAGCCGCACCAGTTTGTTTTGCACCGTGTTGTCCGACAGCAGCAATACTATAATAAATGTATTGGCGTCCACGTAAATCAAATCAAACCGGGTGATGGTCACCGCCTCCGGCACAATGATGCTCAAGGCAGGTAGGTCCATTTCCTGGGCCGCAAACTGTCCGATGCTGCTGCGCAAATCGTCCAGCTCGCTCATGTGCGCCTGAAGTTCCTGATTCAGCCGCTCCGTTTCCGCGTCGCTCAACCGCTGCCGGTTCATCAGTTCATTGACATACAACCGATAGCCGTGCACGGTAGGGATTCGCCCCGCGGAGGTGTGAGGCTGTTCCAGATAGCCCATGGCGGACAACTCCGCCAGCTCGTTCCGAATGGTGGCGGAGGAGCAGCCCAATCCGGCTTTCGCCGCCAAGACCTTACTGCCCACCGGCTCTGCCGTTTCGATATATTCCTCGATCACGGCGGCCAATATTTTCTTTTTCCGCTCACTGATTTCCATTTCCGAACCTCTGTGGTTTCGTTCTTTCGGAGGTTTTAGCACTCATCGGTTTACACCGCTGGCACTCTTAACTTCCGAGTGCTAATATAACGCGAAACCGTGTTTTTGTCAATAGATATGTGCATCTGTTTTGTGAATAATTCTTAAATATTTCATGGATTTTTTGGAAATGCTTTTCCGGAAATTCTTTTTTGCACGGATTCCATACACTTTGCACGATGTGACAAAATAATGCATTATTTTCTGTGCATCTTGACAGAGTTTCACCAATGATTTGCTTTTTTTGATATGCATTTAATGCTTTTTGCACTTTTTCCAATGCAAAAATGCGGTTTTTTCCGAACAATCCGCGCCGTTTGCATTTCATTTTGTATGTGAAACTTTTAATTTTCATTGTATGCCAATAATCTTGTTGTTATAATGTGTCCGAAAGTGCACAGTCCGGGGGCAGATTTTCGGACACTCTCTGCCCCCTGCACTGTGGAATATAAGGAGGTCAACATCATGGCAAACTTTCACTCTGTCACGCCTGAAATCGCAGAACAGCTGAAAGCAATCGTCGGCGAAAAGCGTTTCCAGTACGGTGACAAGGTCAAAGAAGACTATACGCATGACGAAATGCCCATTTACGGCAAATTTGCGCCGGAGGCTGTCTGCGAAGTGGAAAGCACCGAAGAGGTTGCTGCCATTATGAAACTTTGCAACGAATACTGCATTCCCGTAACTCCCCGCGGCGCCGGCACTTCTCTGACCGGCAGCAGCGTACCCATTCATGGCGGCGTGGTGGTCTGCACCGCCCGTATGGACAAGATTCTGGGTTATGATATTCCCAACATGGCTGTGACCGTGCAGCCCGGCATTCTGCTGCAGGATTTGGCAGCAGACGTGGAAAAACACGGCCTGTATTATCCCCCCGATCCCGGTTCCAAAACCTCCACTGTCGGCGGCAACGTAGCCACCAACGCAGGCGGTATGCGCGCTGTGAAATACGGTTCCACCCGGGATTACGTGCTGGCTCTGACCGTGGTTCTGGCTAACGGCGAAGTGATGCACGTGGGCAAAACCGTTTGCAAGTCCTCCACCGGCTACTCCCTGCTGAATCTGATGATCGGCTCCGAGGGTACTCTGGGTATCATCACCGAGATGACCATGAAGCTGGTTGCAAAGCCCAGCATGAACGTTTCCGTTCTGCTGCCCTTTGAGAGTCTGGACACCTGCATTGCAACCGTGCCCAAGATTCGCATTGCAAACCTGGACCCCCAGTCCATTGAGTTCATGGGCGAGGACATTGTGAGATCCTCTTCCGACTTCACCGGCAAACCCATCTTCCCCACCGAGTACGCAAAGAAAAACGTTGCTGCGTCCATTCTGGTCACCTTTGTGGGCGAGAGCGAGGACGAGCTGTACGAAAAGATGGAAAAACTGGACGCTCTGGCATCTGAGTGCGGCGCAATCGACACTCTGGTTGTGGATACCCCCACGCTGAAAACCGAAGTCTGGGCTGCACGTTCCGCATTCCTGAGCGCCATCGAGGGCGACACCAAGCTGCTGGACGAGCTGGACGTTGTGGTTCCCGTGGACCAGATTGCACCTTATCTGGAGTTTGTCCGCAAGACCGGCGAGGAAGTGGGTCTGACCATTCGTAACTTCGGTCACGCCGGCGACGGCAACCTGCACATTTACGCTTGCTCCAACGATCTGGAACTGGACGAGTTCTGGCGCCGGGACAAAATTGTCATGGCCAAGTGCTATACCGAGTGCCATCGCATCGGCGGTCAGCTGTCCGGCGAGCACGGCATCGGCTGGGCCAAGAAGGAATACCTGGAGGAATCCGTGGGCACCGTGGCTTACGAAATGATGAAGGCCATCAAGAACGTGTTCGACCCCAAGGGTATCCTCAATCCGGGCAAAGTCTGCTCTTGATGGGGAGGAAGAAAAAATGCTGAAAATTCTGGTATGTGTCAAACAGGTGCCTGATATCAACCTGGTCAAAATCGACCCGGTCACCGGTTCTCTGATCCGTGACGGTGTGCCTGCTATTATGAACCCGCAGGACGGCAATGCTCTGGAGGCTGCTGTCCGTCTGAAAGAAACCTACGGCGGCGAAATCACCGCTGTGACCATGGGTCCCAACGCTGCGGCCTCTGTGCTGCGTGAGTGCATTTCCGTGGGCGCAAGCCGGGCAATTCTCTGCTCCGACTATGCATTCAAAGACGCCGATACCCTGTCCACCAGCTACACCATTGTGCAGGGCGCAAAAATGTTCGGCGATTACGATATCATTCTGTGCGGCCGTGAAACCTTGGACGGCGGCACCGGTCAGATGGGCGCACAGCTGGCAGAGCGTTTCGACGCAAGCCTGGTGTCCTCCGTTGCTCTGATTAAGGAAGTCAACGAGGAGAAACGCACCATCATCGCAGAGCGCGACACCGAGTACGGTGTGGAAATCGTAGAGGCGCAGATGCCCGTGCTGTGCACCGTGGAAAAGACCAACTATCAGCCCCGTATCCCCAACTTCAAGGGCAAAAAGTACGCTCGTACCGCTGAGATTACCGTGCTGAATGCAGACACCATCGAGGGTCTGGACAAGGCAAAAATCGGCGCTCCCGGTTCCGGCACCATCGTGCCCCGCACCTATCCCCCCGAGAAGGGCGAATCCGGCGTGATGCTGGACGAAGGCGATTCCGCTAAGAATGTGGCCAAAGTCATGGAGATTCTGGCCGACAAAGGCTTGATGTAAGGAGGTGCCGATATGGAAAAAAGCGCTTACAAAAATATGTGGGTCTATATCGAGCACGATAAGAAGACCGTAGCTCCCGTTTCTCTGGAGCTGTGCTGCGAAGCAAGAAAACTCTGCGATGTCACCGGCGAAAAGCTGGTTGCCGTGATTCTGGGCGAGCTGCCTGAGGAAGAAATCGCAAAAATCCGCGGCTGCGCCGTGGATGAAATCATTCTGGTGAATGGTACCGGTCTGGAAAGCTACAGCGTGGACGCATACACCCATGTGTTCACTCAGCTGTGCCAGAAGTACATGCCCTCCGCAGTGTTTGTGGGCGGCACCACCAATGGCCGCGATTTTGCTCCCCGTTTTGCCGTGCAGCTGAACACCGGCTGCACCTCCGACGCAACCGAGGTTGTTTACAACCCCGAAAGCAAGGACATTGAGTTCATCGAGCCCGCTGTCGGCGGCAAAATGATGGCTGTTATCACCGTGCCCATTCTCCGTCCTCAGGTCGGCACCATCCGCCCCGGCACCTTTAAGTATGAGCCCGCCGGCGAGAAGGAGAACGTCACCGTCATCAACGAGACCGTCAACTTCGACCCCGCAAAGATTCGCACCAAGGTTCTGGAGTTCACCCCTCCCGTGGACGACGGTTCCGTGAATCTGGCTGCCGCAGACGTGGTTGTCTGCGTGGGCAACGCCATCAGCGGCGTGGACAAGCTGGCAAAGTACCAGGAGCTGGCAAAGCTGCTGGGCGGCGAGGTCGGCTGCACCCGTCCCGTGTTTGACCGCGGACTGCTGCCCTTCAAGCAGATGATCGGTCAGTCCGGCGTGGTTGTGAAACCCAAGCTGTTCCTGAGCTTTGGTGTTTCCGGCGCCATCAACCATACCGCAGGTATGAAGGACTCCGGCTTGATCATTGCCGTGAACTCCGATCCCGAGGCCGCCATCTTCGGTGTGTCCGATTACGGTATCGTGGGCGATATGGACGAAATCTGCGATCTGATGATCGAGGCCATTAAAGCAAAGAAATAATTTCTCTCCACACATATCATAGAAAAATTCCCTCGGACAAGTCCGGGGGAATTTTTCGTATGGCAAGGATATTCTGGGCAGTGCAAATCCCGTGAGAACCGCTCTCCCGGGATTTGATTGTTCTCCCGCATTGGGATTCCCGCCGGGGAAACTGCCCGCAGGAATCCTCATAGTCCGTTTCCGAAAAGGCGCTGCAAATCGTTGGGAATCATTAAAAAATCCCCCGATTCAACGGGAACCGAGGGCATGAAAAAACCGGAGCTGCGTATGCAGCTCCGGTCGATTTTTTTGTTCAGAGAATCAAGCTTTCTTTGCCAGACGCTCCTGCTTTTTGCGCTCCCAGTGAGTCACTACGATTGCGCAAGATGCGTCGCCGGTGATGTTCAGGCAGGTACGACCCATGTCGAACAGCTTATCAACGCCCATAATCAGGCCCACGCCGGCCACAGGCAGGCCAACGCTCTGCAGCACCATGGTCAGCATAATCATGCCGGCGCCGGGCATACCGGCGGTACCGATGGAAGCCAGCGTTGCGGTCAGCACGATGGTAGCCATCTGACCCAGAGTCAGGTCCACACCGTAGCAGCAAGCGATGAAGATGGAGGTCACGCCCATGTAAATTGCGGTACCGTCCATGTTGATGGTTGCGCCCAGAGGCAGAACAAAGGAGCTGATGTCCTTGTCAGCGCCCAGATTTTCGGAGCACTCAATGTTCAGAGGCAGGGTTGCCACGGAAGATGCACTGGTGAAAGCGAAAATCATTGCGGGAGCCATGCCCTTGAAGAATTCCCAGGGGCTCAGACCGCCCATAGCTTTCACAGCCACGGAGTAAACAATCACCAGATGCAGAATGTAGCCCAGGTAAGCCACACCAATGACGATTGCCAGAGAGCTGATGATGCTGGGGCCGTTCACAGCCACAGTGTTGCTCATCAAGCAGAACACGCCGATGGGAGTCAGCTTCAGAATGAACATCATCACTTCGGTAAACACAGCGTTTGCGCTTTCCACCAGCTTTGCCACGGGCTCGCCCTTCTCGCCGCTGAGCAGAATGCCCACGCCCACCAGAATTGCGATCACAATCACCTGCAGCATGTTTGCATTGGTGAAAGATGCCCACATATTGCTGGGGAAGATGTTCACGATGGTGTCCATCACGTTAGATGCCTTTGCCTCATACTCAGCACCGGCAGTATCCAGCAGGGGGAAGTAACCTTTGAACAGGTTTGCCATGATCAGACCGATCAGAATTGCGATTGCGGTGGTCACCATGTAATACACAACGGTTTTCCAGCCGATAGAACCGACTTTTTTCACGTCGTTCATGGAAATCATACCGCCGATCATGGACAGCAGCACCACGGGCACAACGATAAACTTCAGCAGGTTTACAAAAATCGTACCAAAGGGATTGATGTAAGCGGTGACGATGTCAGCCTTACCGACTTTCCACATGAATGCGCCAAAAAGAATACCCAGCAGCATTGCAATGAAAATCATGCCGGCCAGGCCGATTTTCTTCTCTTTCTTTTCTTTCATTTTCTCAAACACAACCTTTCAGAAAAAACGGGCAAATGAATTCGCCCGACACTCATACTTTGAAATTATAGCATTCTCTCGCTGCATTTTGCAATTGACAATATGAATAGTTTCGTAATGAATTTTTTGTGAACACTTTTTGCATTTCACAAATTTCACCGCATTTTGCGGTATTTGTTCCGCTTTTTCCGTGTTTTGTAGATTTTCTGTCACTTTTTCCGATATTTTGTGTCGAATTTCGGGCAGTAAATTTTTTGAATTTCTTCCCGTGTATTTGCCGTTTTTGCAGGATTCTCTTGCAAATAATGCAAGTCTGCTTGCAGTTTTTCAATTTTCTGCTTGCTTTTCCTGCATCTGTTAAACTTCAAACAGTTTCCCACTGTTTTGTAGAATCTGTTGGGTGCGTTTCCACCCTTTTCTTTTCCATTCTATGCACCAAAAAAGGAGCCGTGCGGCTCCTTTTTTACGGTAATTCAAATGTTTGTCCGTTTTCGGTGATATGCGCCACCCGGTCCCGGTATTCCCGGCTTTCCGGGAGTGCCGTCAGTCGGTCAATCACCGAAAAATCCTCCCAACAGTGCATGGGAAAGGCCATTTTCGCCTCCAATGCGTTCATCATTCGGTGAAAGCCCCACCAAAAGGCGTCACCCAACCGCGGGTCCAAGGGCAGAAATGCGGCGTCCACGGAAATGCCCTGCAGCTGCGCGCACACCTTGGTGAATGCCCGCTCCATCTGTTGATTCCACGCAGGGTCCTCCCCCGTCCAATGCCACCAGTTCAAGTCTCCGGCATGAAACAACCGATGCCCTCCGCAGGTCACCAGAAACGCAACCCCCGCGTCTGTGGATCGAAAGGTCTGCACCGTCAGCGGACCAATCTCCGCCGTCACATTCGCCGGCAGACGATGCACCCGCTCCGGGTCGATGCCCAAAGCGGCCCGGCGTTTGGCGGAAAGCCGAATGCAGGTGGCCAAAATATAGGTCACATGCTCCATGCCCAGAGAAAAAATCTCCGGACTGTAATGATCCCCGTGGTGATGACTGGCAAAAACGTACAGCGGCTTGCCCGGTGCCCGGGGCGGGAGGGTTCCCCCGTACCAGTCAAACAGCAGATCGCACTCCGGCAACTCCACCAAAAAGGCGCTGTGGTACAAAAACGTGATTTTCACGGCTGCTTACCGGGGATCCATAGCCTCATGGAGACGAATGGTAATTGCGCCCTGAAATACCTTGTCAGCCTGCTCATGGAGCTTATCCAGCATTCCGGCAGCCTGATTGATTTCCGTCTTTTCGTTGCAGGACAAGTCAAAGTCCAGCATATACCGCACTTCCTGCTCCGGCTTGCCCTGAATCTGAATCCGACCGGGACCGCCGTGCCCTTTCAGACGCAGCTTGCCCGGGAGCATCAGCTCCGCATCTACACCGGCGCGGACCACTGCCATCTCCGGCACATCTTCCTCGTCCAGAACACCCAGCCATGCCGGCTGAATCAAATCATTCCAAGGGGTACCCTGCAATCCCAGTGCCTTTCGGGAAATGGCGTTCATGTACCGCAGACCCACCCGCTGGAAATAGGCGGGGTGATAGCGCTGAATGAACTCGCTCAGCGGCTTATCCAGCATACCGGCAAAGGTTTTCCAATCGGTATAGCCCCGGGTAGACAGAGCGATGAAATTCTGGGTCAGATTTAGTTTCCACTTTCCGTCAGCGGAAATGAACTGATAGTTGTTCACGGTTGCGGGCTTTTCCGGTGCCGGCTGACCGGGCATCACGGGCACCCGCTCCACCTGAACGGAAAACTGGGGGAACATATCCCGCACAGCCTCTTGAAACTCCGCGGGCGTATTTTCATTGATGCTCAGAATGGGGGGAAACCGCAGCTGGCAAATCACCTCCAACAGCGGATTTTTTGCATAAGTGCAGACTTCATCTTCGGAAAAAAGCATGATTTTTCCTCCTTTTTCATAAAATTTGGAACGTTTCACAAACTGATGTTGAAAACTATGTTAATAATGTTGGAAAGTGTGGAAAACTTCAGTCACTCAGAATGATATCCCCGATTGCCTCCATGGAGTTTGCCTCCCATGTCACGGGAATCTTCGGGTCGGCCGGTTTATGATGGGGATTGTACCAGATGGTGTCCAGCTGTGCGTTCAAGCCGCCCTGCATATCCGAGGTCAGAGAATCGCCCACAATCACGGTTTTCCGCCGGTCCACCGGCCCGATGGCGGCAAGTACCTTGTCGAAAAATTCCTTTTCCGGTTTCTGGCAGCCCATATCCGCAGAAATAAACATCTCCCGGATATAGGGTTTCATGGTGCATTTCTCAAACCGTCCGGTCTGGGCATCGTGCATTCCGTTGGTCACGATATACAAGGTGCAGTGCTCCGCCAATCGCTGGCACAGCTCCAACGCGCCGGGGAGCATAATGCTGTATTCCCCCAACTGACGGGCATACATGGCATTCATTGCCACCGGGTCTCCCTGGGCGCCCAGGAATTCCAGATAATCCGCAAAGCGGTTGTGTCCGATGTCCTCTCGGGTAATTTCCTTCAGGTCGAACCGATGCCACAGGTCCGCATTCACCTTGCTGTAATGCTGCTCCCGCTCCGGCGTCAGCTCCAACCCCAGAGATTCCGTCACGTCCCGCAGAGCGCAGCGCTCCGAGGCCTCAAAATCCCAGAGGGTCATATCTGCGTCCAGCAGAATGGTTTCATATCGCATAGCGTTCTCCGTTTTCCTATAATAATAATGTATTGTAGCGCATTTTCCCGTCAGATGCAATCCCGAACCCCCAAGGTTCTGTAAAAGTTCCGGCTGTGTGCCGCATTGCCTCGGAGTATCTTCCTTCACTGTCATTTTGACAAGTGCCGTGGTATACTGAAATCACTTTGATGCTGTTTTATGCCGAAAACAGCGGTATTTTACATTGGCAACCGAAATGCAACCGATTGTGTCGGGATAGTTGGTGGCAGAAACCGGGAAAAAAGGCTATCATAGAGCCATTCGGAGGAAATGATATGAAGTTTTTAGGCGTAGCAGTTTTTGCTTTGGTACTTTTGATTGGTCTTGCAGTACTGGCAACATTTATAGTTTTGGGTATCTTCCTTGTGAAAGCCCTCATTCGATATATCAAATCGAAAGACGTTCGAAAAGAAAAAGCCGTGGTCAAACAATCCTTGGGGGAAGTTTTGAAACAACATCGGGAAGAATGTAAAATGACCCAAGAATTTGTGGCAGAGTCAATCGGCGTCAGCCGGCAGGCCGTTTCAAAATGGGAAAACGGAACCTCGGACCCCAGCACCTCAAACTTAATCGCCATTGCAAAATTATTTAACCTTTCCGCAGAAGAATTGCTGCACGAGGTTCAGTAAGCTTGCACACGGATCACCGCGAATGTAATTTTTACAAAAGGCAGAATCAGATATGAAGAAAAAAAGACAGCGCAAAGTCAGATATATCCTATTAAGCGTTTTCATTCTCTCGGTACTATCCGCTATGATTTTTATGCGTTTAGGCGGATTTTCCACAGGAAATGCCGCGGATATCCCGGAGTTTGAACAATACGCGCAGTCGGTCGGTGCGCTCTCGATTCCGGAAAACAGTCGAATCATCGCATTGGGCGAGGCAACTCACGGAAATAAAGAATTTCAGCAATTAAAGCTGGATGTGTTCAAAAAAATGGTCGAAGACTATGATATAAGAGCATTTGCCCTGGAGGGCGATTCCGGCGGATGTGAGCAGGTCAATCGGTATATCCACAGTGGGGAGGGAACTGCGCAGGAGGCCGCGGCCGCAATCGGATTTGCCATCTACCGAACAGCGGAAATGGCAGATTTGATTTCCTACCTGCGGGAGTACAACAGCAGCGCATCGGCGGGAGACGATATTCGCTTTTACGGCTTTGACATGCAGAGAATTTCCTATACGCACCAATTCTTACTGGAAGATTGCGCAGAATTGCACATCGACACAACCGAACTGGGGCAACTTGTAACGGGTGAAACTTTGAATCCTGCATACGATTTCTCCGCGCAAAAGGAAATCCTGACGCAAATAAAAAGTGAACTGAAACGCTGCGGCGCGTCTGACAAGACGATGCACAATGCGGATCTGCTGCTGCAATATTGTCAGCTGCAAAGTGTCTCAGCCGCTGAGGGCAGCGCTTTGAGAGACGCGTTGATGGCTGAAAATGTAATGTGGATTCTTCAGCAAGAGCAGCTGCGCGGTCACGAGCGCATTTTTATAACCGGTCACAACAGCCATGTTGCAAAATGGGGCAGTTATGATTCCATGGGAAAAATTTTGTCCAAAGACGTTCAGAACGGTTACTATGCCATCGGTACGGATTTTTACAGAACCCGCTGCAATCTGCCCACCGGTGCCTCTGACAAACGCACCGAACAGGTATTCTATTCCCACGATCCTTTGGCAAAAGCCGCAAAACGCGCCGGATATGATATTTGCTGGCTTGATTTCGGAAAAATCCCGGAAACTTCCCACCTGGGCAAACAGATTTTCGAATATACCAATATGGGAACGTTGGGCGAGCGCTATTCCACTCTCATGCGGCTGCTCCCGCCGAGCTATCGGATTTTCCAGCCGCCTGCGGTGCTTTATGACAGTATGATTTTTGTATCAGACGCAAGTCCTACAAAAATCGTTGGGGAAGAATCCACAATAAATTAGAAAACAACACCCTGCAAGTTTTTCGTCTCGCAGGGTGTTGTTATCAATATATGGGATAAAAACAGAATGTCCAACTTGGACATTCCGTGAAAATTTCCGTCTATCTCCTGATTCTATGCCCCAAAGGCATAAAATCCCTGCTCCCGGGGAAACCTATTCCCAATCATGGGAAGGGAGAAATTCCAATGGCAGAAAAACATCTGGGTCGGCAAACCGTTCGATTTTCCCGTCCGCCCACCATCTGCACCGGGGCAGCCATCGGCGGGGCGGCGGAAAGCGCCGGACCCTTGGGACCGTATTTCGATTGGTGCAGTCCGGACCTTTATTTCGGAGAAAAAACTTGGGAGCAGGGAGAAAGCGCCATGGTGGGCCAATGCTTTCAGCTGGCTTGCCGGAAAGCAAAGCTTGCCCCGACGGATTTGCAATATATATTGGCCGGGGATTTGCTGAATCAATGCATCGGCAGCGCATTCGGTCTGAAAGACAGCGGGATTCCCTATTTCGGATTGTACGGTGCCTGCTCCACCATGGCGGAAGGGCTGAGCTTAGGCGCCATGCTGTTGGACGGGGGCTATGCCGATGCCCTTTGCGCCGCCACCTGCTCCCATTTCTGTTCCAGTGAACGGCAATTCCGGCTGCCCTTGGAATACGGCGGACAGCGGCCGCCCACAGCACAATGGACCGCCACCGCCGCAGGCGCCGCCATTCTCACCGCCGTGGGCAGCGGCCCCTATCTCACCCATGTGACCACCGGTCGGATTCGGGATTTGGGCATTACCGACGCCAACAATATGGGGGCAGCCATGGCGCCGGCCGCTTACGACACCCTCCGGGCGCACTTTGCGGATACCGGCCGGTCTCCCGATTACTATGACGCCATTTTCACCGGGGATTTGGGGCGCTTGGGGCATCAAATCGTGGCGGAGCAGTTTCTTCAGGACGGATGCGACCTTTCCGGGCGGTATTTCGACTGCGGTTTGCTGCTGTTTGACCAAAAGCGGCAGGATGTCCATGCCGGCGGCTCCGGGTGCGGCTGTGCCGCGGCGGCGCTGTGCGGATATATTCTGGCCATGCTGAGAAAAGGTGCATGGCACCGGGTGCTGTTTTCCGCCACCGGGGCGCTGCTGTCCGCCACCTCTGCATCCCAGGGTGCAACCATTCCCGGCATCTGCCATGCCGTGGCCATAGAAACCGAGGTGGAATGATGGATTGGTTTTTCGATTTACTAAAGGCATTTCTGGTGGGCGGGGCATTGTGCGCCATCGGGCAGGTGCTGATTGACAAAACAAAGCTCACCCCCGCCCGGATTCTCACCGGTTACGTGGTAGCCGGTGTGGTGTTGGGCGCTCTGGGCATCTACGAGCCCTTGGTCCGATGGGCCGGTGCCGGCGCGACGGTTCCTCTGTTGGGATTCGGGAATACCTTGGCGCAAGGAGTGAAAACAGCCGTGGCAAAGCAGGGGCTGTTGGGGGTGTTCACCGGGGGACTCACTGCCTCCGCCGGGGGAATCGCCGCCGCAGTGTGCTTTGCGCTGCTCATGGCGCTGATTTTCAAACCAAGAGAGAAGAAACCATAACGCAAAAAACTACCCGTTTGGGTAGTTTTTTCCATACGCTCTATCTCACATTTCATATTAAATTTTTGAATTCTACAAACTGGAATTTACCGAATGACCTTTTCAAACCGGAACATTCCGTCTGGGGACTGCTTGTCCAGTTCTTCGGCGCACATTTCCGGATCATTTGGATCTGGGTGATACTTGTTGAAAAACTCCACAATGTGAAAGCCGCAACGATTAACATAAAAATGAATATTACGCTGCTCAAAATACGGTGTGACCGTTTCCCATACATTCACTTCCGGATGCAGTTTTTCAACAGCACACCAAGCGGCATATCCGATACCTTTGCTATGGACATTTGGAGAAACAAAAAGAAGATCAAGGTCGCCTTTTTCACCGTCAACTTTGATTACTAAGCCGCCGACTTTTTGCCCGTCCAATATGATGCGGTAGGCTTCGCCGCTGTCAATGGACTGCCCAATCGTATCCCGAGAAATGATTTGTCCATCTTCCTCGAAGTGGTCATCTCTAAGACCGAATTCTTCCATTGCGCCATAATTAAAGGCTTCCTGATTATCCGAAATAAACTGTTCTCTATCACTACATTCAAGAGGAATCAGCTGTACAATAGTGTTCATATCTTTGCTCCTAAAAATCCCGATTCGTTATTCACATAATATCATATTTTTTCTTTAATTACATCTTCATTGAAATGATAACGGACAACATACTACACCAGCCGCAAACTTAAGCATTTTGACAAAAGGCCTGTCCGTAGTACGTTCTACAAGGGTTTCCAAAGGGCGGGAGCCCTTTGGTCGTTTCAAGGGGTCCGGGGGAAAACGAAATCCCCCGGCGGTTTTTCTTTGGGATCGGAAACCCGTTTCTTTTGTCCGCACAAAAGAAATGGGTTTGCATACGAAAACCTTCCCTTACAACTCCCTCTTCTCATACATCTTCACGGAAAGCAAAAAGCTGATGAAATAGGCCGCCACGATACCGACAAACAATGCCAAGGCTGCGCCGGCAGATGCCTCCATGGTTCCAGTGCCCAGATTTCCGTATCTCAGCGTTGTTCCCAAGAAGGCCATAATCGCGTAAGCAACGCCCAGTGCGAGGCAATAAACCACTCTGCCCCGGACGGTACCCAGTCGGAAAATGCAGGGCAGCAGCAATCCCGGCGTCAGCAGCGCAGCAATCATCAAAAAGCACCACAGGGTCAAAACGTCAAACTTCACGCCCACAAGCAGTTCGGTTGCCACAACCAACGCAACCCCCACAACCGCCAGCAGCACGGACAGCACATATTTTTCCGCCACCTGCATTTTCCGGCTGATGGGCAGGCTCTGGGCCAGAATATTCCAACCCGCCTGCTCCTCGTAAGCCATTATATTTACCGGCACAATGCCCAACATGACCATGGGCCAAATCTGATAAAACAATCCCGTCATGGATTTTGCCAGCACCGCAAATCCGATTGCAAACACATAATAGACGGCCACCAATTTCCAGCACATGCGAAAATCCTTATACAGCAGCGCTTTCATGGGCCCGACCTCCTTTCACCATGGCAACAAACAGCTCTTCCATATTGATTCTCTGACTTTCCCAACCCTTGGGCACATCGCACCGGCGGAGCACCGCCTCCGCGCCGTAGGGATTCTCTTTCCGACTGACAACCACGCCCTCCGGCAGCTCCTCCAGCTGCGCCGGAGTGCATTGCACCCGGGCATAGCGGCTGAGCAGCTCGTCTTTTTCCTCGCACAGCAGCAGCTTGCCCTTATGAATGAATGCCACGTAATCGCACAGCTTTTCCATGTCGCTGAGAATATGAGAGGACAGCAGCACCGAATGGTTGGGCTGCCGGGTGTACTCGTACAGCATTTCCACAATTTCGTCCCGCACCACCGGGTCCAGACCGCTGGTTGCCTCGTCCAGAATCAGCAGCCGGGGCTGATGAGACATGGCCACCGCAAAGCCCAATTTCATCTTCATGCCCCGGGAGAAATCTCCGAATTTTTTCTTCTCCGGCAAATCATACTCCCGCAAGTATCGGTCATACAGCGCCGTATCCCAATTTTGATACACCCCGGCCATGATTTTTCCCACGTCCCGGGGGGTGAGCATGGAGGGGAATCCCACGGAATCCAAAACCACGGCAATGTCCTGTTTCACTTCGGTGAATGCCGGGCTGTTCACATCGGCACCCAAAACCCGCAGCTGTCCGGCATCCGGCCGCGCCGCCCCCATCAGACAGCGAATCGTTGTACTCTTGCCTGCGCCGTTTTCTCCGGCTAAACCCAGAATACAGCCCTCCGGCAGGGTCAAATTCACGTTGTCCAGTTGGAAATCCTTATACCGTTTCGTCAATCCCTGAATTTCAATGGCGTTCATAACCGTTCCTCCTCGTCAATGATCCGCAGCATTTCGCAAAGCGCCTCCACCGTCAAGCCGCATGCCGGCGCCAGCTGCAGCGCCGCCCGGAAATGCTGTTCGATTTCCCGCAAATGTTCCTCCCGGAGCAATTCCTGATTTCGCGCCGCTACAAAGCTGCCCTTGCCCGCCAACGTGTAAATCAATCCGTCTCGCTCCAATTCCTCGTAGGCCCGCTTGGTGGTAATCACGCTGATGCGCAAATCCTTCGCCAATGCGCGAATACTGGGCAAAGCCGTGTCTTCCGGCAGCTCCCCGGAAAGAATCTGGTTTTTCAGCTGGGTGTAAATTTGTTCGTAAATCGGTGCGCTGCTCTGATTATTCAAAAACAGGTTCATACCCGTTCCTCCGTTCTTTCTGTGTATATCAAGTATATACAGCATATACACAGTTGTCAAGAAGTTTCAAAAATTTTTCTCCGCCGGTTCCGCCATGTGCTATAATAGCGAAAAAACCACAGAAAAGAGCGACGTACCATGGAAACATTGGAATTTCACGGTTTGACCGTCACATTGGAGCGAAAAGCCATTCGCCGGCTGTATCTCCGGGTGCTACCCCCCGATGGGCGGGTACTGATTTCCGCCCCGCTGCAAATGCCCCAAACCGAAATTCTGAACTTTTTGGAGCAGAAAGAATCTTGGGTCCGGCGGCAAAAGGAAAAATTTCCGGAGCAGCCCCCCGCGCCTTTGGAATATCTCCCCGGGGAGAAAATTCCCTTGTGGGGTACGGAGTATCCCTTGCAGATTGTGCCGGGGAAATCCTGCCATGCGGAGCAGGTGGGCACCGTGATTCGCATCACCGCTCCGGAAAACAGCACCGCTGCACAGCGGCAAGTCGCGGTGGAAGACTTGTACCGCCGGGAGCTGTGTCGTATGATTCCGGATTTGCTGGCGGAACGGGAATATCAAATCGGCGTCCGCTGCAAAGAATGGCACGTAAAGAAAATGCGCACCAAGTGGGGCACCTGCAATGTGCAGTGCGCCCGCATCTGGCTGAGTCTGTATCTTGCGGAGTACTCCGTGGAGTGTCTGGATTATGTCATCACCCATGAGCTGGTGCATCTGTTGGAGGTGCATCATAATGCCCGGTTTTATGAATTGATGGACCGGTTTGAGCCGGAATGGCCCCAAATTCGTGCTCATTTGAACGGAAAACGTGCGTATCAGTAAGACAAAAAACAATCGGTATCGTGCATTTTTTTCATCATGCATGATACCGATTGTGTCATTTGCATCGGGTTTACCGTTTCGTAACAATTTCTTGTGTCAACATATTTTTTCCACACCAAATGTGGGAAACTCAGTGGAGAATGTGCAAAACTGTGCAAGTTTTCAGCCATTTTTCGGGATATTCCATGATTCCATGACGGAACACCTGTCTTTTTATGAAAAACAGTCGATTCCTGTCGGAACGGAAAGTTCTGTGGAAAACCAGAAAAAATGTGGGAAACTCCGCGACTTATTAGACGTTCCATGTCATAAATCGTGCAGTTTCCCACATTTCAGCGCTGTCGGTTCAAGATTTCTCTGAAAATTGTCCACCCGGCGCGGCTATCGTTCTTCGATTGTCCATTGCAGCAGCTTTCCACAATTTATGGTCAACCAATGATTCTGAAACCTGCCGGCTGCATATTCGAAAACGCAAAAAAGAGACAGTCCAAAAGGACTGTCTCTATGGACTGTGTTGGCATTGACCTATCTTCCCAGTCCGTCGCCAGACAAGTATTTTCGGCACTGATGAGCTTAACTTCCGTGTT
>CAKTAK010000014.1:0-43121 GCA_934527315.1 uncultured Oscillospiraceae bacterium | reverse complement strand
TTCCTCTTGACATAATAAATCACCCCATCTATTAGATAGTATATCATACTGTCTAACAAATGGGGTGCAGTTCATTTTCCGTTGGGTAGGATTTTTTGCTTTTTTTATTCCGGTTGGTATCCCAATGTTGCCGCCATCACAGCCTTAATGGTGTGCATACGGTTTTCCGCCTCATCGAATACAATGCTCTGCGGGCTCTCAAACACCTCGTCCGTGACTTCCATGCTGTCCCGGTGGAACCGCTCGCCCATTTCCTTGCCCACTTTCGTGCGGTGGTCATGGTATGCAGGCAGGCAGTGCATAAACCGGCACTGGGGACCGGCATTGTCCATCAGCGCTTTGTTCACCTGATAGGGGCTCAAGTCACGAATCCGCTCCTCCCAGATTTCCACCGGCTCGCCCATGCTCACCCAGATATCCGTGTAAATCACGTCCGCGCCTTTCGTTGCCTCCATGGGGTCCTCCATCAGTCGAATGGTGCCTCCGGTTTCCCCGGCAATCTGCCGGCAGGTTTCCACCAATGCGCTGTCCGGGAAATAGGCTTTGGGGGCGCAGGCGGTGAAATTCAGACCCATTTTTGCGCAGCCCACCATCAAGCTGTTGCCCATATTGAACCGGGCGTCTCCCATGTACACAAAATTGATGCCTTTCAGATGGCCGAAATGCTCCTGAATGGTCAGAAAGTCCGCCAGAATCTGGGTGGGGTGGAATTCGTCCGTCAGACCGTTCCAAACCGGCACACCGGCATACTCCGCCAGCTCCTCTACGATTTCCTGACCGTAGCCGCGGTACTCAATGCCGTCAAACATACGACCCAGTACCCGAGCGGTATCCGGAATACTCTCTTTGGTGCCAATCTGGCTGCCGGTGGGGTCCAGATACGTGGTGCCCATACCCAAATCGTGGGCCGCGCACTCAAAGCTGGACCTGGTCCGGGTACTGGTTTTTTCAAAAATCAGCGCCACATTTTTGCCCCGCAGACCATCGTGGACAATGCCCTGTTTTTTCATGGCCTTCAGCTTTGCCGCCAAGGTCAGCAATGCCTCGATTTCTTCGGGTGTATAATCAAGCAGTTTCAGAAAATGTCTGCCGGTGAAATTCATTTCCGGTGCCTCCTTATTTTCGATAATGAATGATTATACGCGACTATTTATGATTATGCAATAAAAATCTTTCCTTTTTCCGTGAAATCTTGATTTTTGTGTATATTTGCTCATTTTGGTGTAAATGTAAACTTACTATGAAGAGAATTGACAAAGCAGTTTCCATGAATAAAATAGTATAGGTAAGAAAAATAAGCTGCGCGGCAGCTTTTGCGATAAAGGAATGGATTTTACATGAGAGAAAAGTTGGCCAAATTCATGCAGGGGCGCTATGGCGCGGACCAGTTATACCGGGCGCAGATACTTGCCGCTCTGGTGCTGGTGATTCTGTCCTCTCTGATGCGGAGAAACCCGAATCTGAACGGGCTGTTCTCTTTGGCGGCTCTGGCCATGCTGATTTGGGCCGGGTATCGTTTTTTCTCCAGGAACGTGCAGAAACGCTATCTGGAAAATCTGCATTTCATGGAAAAGGTGGGCGCTGTGCGGAACCGCTCCCAAATGAACAAAACCAAGTTCGACCAGCGAAAGGATTATAAATTCTTCGTCTGCCCCAACTGCAAAACGAATCTGCGGGTTCCCAAAGGCAAGGGAGATATTTACATCACCTGCAGCAAATGCGGCACCCGATTCCGGGGAAAAAGTTAATGTGCGCCACAGCCGGACGATTTTGCCGTCCGGCTGTTTTTCTGTCATTTTGCGAGAGAAAATGCCGGATTGATGATTGCATCTGCACAAAGAGTGTGCTATACTTCTTCCGTAATACAACTATGCAGAGTAGGAACAGCGCGTAAAGTGCGGTGGGACGGGATGTTGCTCACCGACGAAATACCCGGAGGTATGCGATGCTGTGTCCGCGTCCGCTGCCACCAAAGGAAACACCGGCTCTTTTCGTGGCAACCGCTGCGAAAGGAGCTGTTTTTTTGAAAAGCAATACGCAAAAACTGGCCGTCAACGCCATGTTGGCCGCCCTGTGCGCCGTTCTGGGATATGTTTCTCTGGATTTGGGCAACATCAAAATTACCTTTGAGAGTTTCCCCGTCACCTTGGGTGCCCTGCTGTTCGGACCCATGGACGGCGGTCTGATTGCCTTTGTGGGCACTCTGATTTACCAGCTGCTGCGTTACGGTCTGTCCGTAACCACCCTGCTGTGGGTTCTGCCCATTGTGGTGTGCGGTCTGCTGGTGGGCGGTATTTCCGCAAAGGCAAAGTACGCCCTGACCCGCACCCAGATGCTCCTCACCGTAATGGTCGGTGAGCTGGTGATTACCCTGCTGAACACCGGTGTTCTGTACATCGACAGCAAAATCTTCGGCTATTATTCCTTCTCCTTCATTTTCGGCACCCTGCTGCTCCGTTTGGGCATCTGTCTGGTGAAGGGCTTTGTTTTCGGTCTGGTTATGTCCCCGCTGACCGAGACCATTCGGAAAAGCCGGAATATGCAGAATTCCTAATTGAATCCATAAAAATGCAGCGTCTGTTCGCCGGTGAAACAGACGCTGCATTTTTTAATTTTCCATTTGTTTTCCCAGAAACAGCGCCACGGTCTGCGCCAGTTTCACTTCCACGTCGGTTGCCTGCCGTCCGCCGGTTTCCGACAAAAACAGCACCGCCCCCAGTACATCGCCCTCAGAGAGAATGGGCGCCGCCACGGACACGCCATAGTTTTCCTCTCCCGCCAACACGGGCATACTCACGGAGCCGGGGGATTGCTGATAAAATTTCCGCCCGTCCAAAATTTCTTCCAGTTCCGGGCTGACAGCTTTCTCCTGCAATTCCCGGCGGCTCCCGCCGGAAACCGCAATCACCGTATCCCGGTCGCAGATTGCCGCCGGTGTGCCGGTGGTCTTATACAGGGATTCGCAAATCTGCACCGCAAAGTCCCGCAACTCACCCATTGGGGAATACTTTTTGAAAATGACCGCGCCGTCCCGGTCGGTAAAAATTTCCAGCGGGTCGCTCTCCTTGATATGGAGCGTCCGGCGAATTTCCTTGGGAATCACCACCCGGCCCAAATCGTCAATCCGGCGCACAATTCCGGTTGCTTTCATAATCTTTTCTCCTTTGAAGCGTCGTAACGCGAAATGTTCACTGTAGAAGTATTTACTGAAACAGGAGATTTATGTAATGCCCGCAAAAAACCTGCCCGACTTTTGGAAAAGCCGGGCAGGTTCGTGCATTTTTATTGATTTTCTTCTTGGGTTCCGTTTTTCGGCAAGAACAAGCTCAGCAGCAGAGACATCACAAATACACCTGCCACCGCGTTGCCGTTGAAAATATCGCCCACAGCCTGGGGGAATGCCGCAAAGAAGTTGCCGTCCGTCTGGGTCAGACCCACACCCGTGGCAAAAGACAAGGACACAATAATCATGGTCCGGTTGTCAAAGGGGCAGTCTTTCAGCATTTTGATGCCCTCAAACAAAATAGAGCCGAACATCATCACCGTGCAGCCGCCCAATACCGCTTGGGGCAGGGAATTGAAAAACGCACCCAAGGGCGGGAACAGAGAGGCCAAAATCAGAATCAGCGCGCCCATGAGAATGGTAAAGCGGTTAATCACGCCGGTCATGGTCACCAAACCCACGTTCTGGCTGAAAGAAGTCAGCGGCAGACAGCCAAAGCAGCCGGACAATGCGCTGGAAAAGCCGTCCACAGCCAGAGAGCCCTGCAGCTCTTCCATTTTCAGTTCCCGGTCCAATGCGCCGCAAGCCACGGCATTGGTTGCGCCGGTGGTTTCCGCAGCGGACACCAGAAACACAATGGCAATGGTGAAGAACGCCCCCAAATCAAACACCGGCTTGTGGTCCGTCAGAAACACCAGCTTGGGAATGCTCACCACGCCGATTTCAGAAACCGTTTTGCCGATGCCGGAGAAGTCAATCATTTTGGCCACGCCGGTTACGGTGAACACCGCTGCCAGCGCATATCCGGCGACCAGACCCACCAGAATATTCAGGTTTTTGTAAACGCCTTTCAACTTATAGTAAGACACAAGGCAGACAATCAGGGTAAACGCGCCCACAAACAGATTATACCAGCTGCCGAAATCCGCTGCGCCGCTGCCGCCGCCCCAGGAGTTCATGCCAACCGGCAGCAAAGACAGACCGATGGAAATCACCACGCAGGCAGACACCACCGGGGTCAGATACTTCCGCCAGTATTTGGCGCTCAGACCCACAAGGCCCTCAAAAATGCCGCCTAAAATCACCGCACCGACCATACCCTCATAGCCCAGCGCCGGGTTCGTGCAAATGGTCAGCAGGCTGCCCAAAAAGGTAAAGCTCACGCCCATGACGATGGGCAGACGGGAGCCGATTTTCCACACCGGGTACAGCTGCAGGCAGGTACCGATTCCGGCGGCAAACATGGCGCACTGGAGCAGCGCCGTAATTTCCGCAGCGGTCAAGCCGTGGTCCGTACCCCGCACCAGTGCCGCGCTGCACACAATCAGCACCGGAGCCAGGTTGGCCACAAACATGGCCAAAACGTGCTGCAGACCGAAAGGAATGGCCCGGGAAAGGGGAACTCTGCCGTTCAGCCGGTAAATATTCTCCACGCTCACCGTGGAAACCGGTTGTTCTTTTTCGTTTTCCTTCATGCTCTTTTCTCCTCAAAGAATTTTCCTTTTAATATATCCATATTTTCCCGCCGGTTGTCAATATGTTTTCACAAATTCTGTGGAATTTTTTTGTGAAAACTGACTTTACAACCCATTTTTCGCCGCCTATAATGACGGTATCTTTTCGCACAGAAAGGGAGCGGACAGTATGGAACAAGAAATCATCGTCCGGGGCTGCACCCCCGCGGATTTGCCGGACATGGTGCGCATCTGGAATGAAGTCGTGGAAGAGGGCGTTGCCTTTCCTCAAACGCAGGCGCTGACCATGGACAGCGGCCGGGAATTTTTTGCACAGCAGAGCTATTGCGGCGTGGCGGAGCAAACCGCCGACGGCAAAATTCTGGGGCTTTATATTCTTCACCCCAACAACGTGGGGCGCTGCGGTCATATCTGCAATGCCAGCTATGCCATAGATTCCCGGTACCGGGGTCTGCATATCGGGGAAAAGCTGGTGCGGGACTGCATTGCCCAAGGTCCTGCGTTCGGTTTCCGTATCCTCCAATTCAATGCCGTGGTGGCAAGCAATACCCGCGCCCGGCGGCTGTATGAAAAAATCGGATTCCACCCCTTGGGTGTCATTCCCAAAGGCTTTCTGCTGAAAGACGGCACCTATGAGGACATCTGCCCCTATTATATTGAGCTCTAAGCGGCAATCGCCCGCTGCGTTTCGGAACGCAGCGGGCGATTTGTTGTTATTTAAGATTTGGTTTCCGGCTCCCAACCGGCCAATAGGGTAACGGTTTTCATGCTGTGCCAATCCAGTTCTTCGTTGACGATTTCATAAAACTCCATGGCACTGAGCACTTCCACCGGGGTTGCGCCGTCCGATGTTTCCCGATACCAGCCGGTAAAGCGATAGCCCGCCCGCTCCGGTATGGGATACGCGCACAGAAATACCTGCCCGCCGGAACCCAGCGGGGTTGCGGCGTCCCACGTTTCCTCCGTCTTGCCGTCCACGGTGCCGCCGTTGCCCACCAAACGCAGCCGATACGGTTGATTGCTCTCCTCCGTCCGCTGCCAAACCGCGTAAATTTCCACGGTCCGGTCTCCGTTTTCATCGGGGCAAATGCAGGCTGCGTCCTCTGCCGTAAACCCGTCCGACAGCAGCCGCGTGGTGGGGGAATCTTCATTCAGCCCCTTGAACCAAGCCACCCAACCCCGGAATGTGAATCGCTCCAGCAGCGGCGGCTGCTCCGGCTCCGGCAGGGCATAACGTTCCCCGGCAGCCAATGTTTCCGCAAGCCATTCGCCGGAGTCCAGTACCCGTATGCCGTGTTTGCTCTCCGGACCGTTGTCAAAGCTGCTGTTATAAATCGTGTACCGAATCACTCCGGTGAGGGTCGGCGCCGCGGAAACCGCCGGAGTGGGCGGAAGTTCCGTAATCACCGGCGTTGCGGTGGGGCCGGACGCCCCGCCTATGATTTCTCCCGCCGCGCCCCCATATACCAGCAGACAGCAGGCTGCGAGCATGAGCACCATTCGTTTCCACCGCTGCTTTTTCGGCGGCTGCTCCGGCTGTATGCCGCCGTCCCGGGAAAATTCATCGGGGAGGGGTGTAAACTCCGCTCCGACGGAATTGCTTCGTTTGTTTTCGTCCATAGCCCGCTCACTTGCTGTGCACATCGACCTGCGGATAAGGGCACTCCACGCCAAGCTTTCGGAATCCCAACAGCAAATCGTGATTCAGCACACGCATACCGGCGAAAATATTTTTCTCCGTCACAGGCGCCACAAACCGGAGCAGCACCGCGGAATCCTGCAATGCCTGCACTCCCAGATATTCCGGTACCCCGGCCAAGGTGTCCGGCCGCGCCCCGTAAATTTCCTCCAACAGCGCCGGAATCTGCTGCTCCAGCTGCTCCAAGTCGGTTTCATAGGGAATTCCGATGTCGCACACCGCTTTGGAAACATGGTCCGACCGATTCAGAATGTTTTTCATCTCCGAATTGTTGATGATTTTCACGTTGTCGCCGCCGTCGGTGATGCAGGTGGTGCGGATTCCGATGGAAGTTACCGTGCCGCGAAAGCCGTTGACTTCCACAATATCCCCCACGTTATACTGATTTTCCAGCAGCATAAACGTGCCCGTGACCACATCGGCAATCAGGCTCTCTGCGCTGAATCCGACAATCAATGCCAAAACCCCAACGCTGGCCACCACCGTGGTCATATTGACGCCCAGAATGGTCAGACCAAAGCACAGAATCACCAGAAATGCCACATAGCCCACCATACTGGAAATCAAGGAAAGCACCGAACGCACACGGTGATTCTCCGGCTGTGCCAATCCCAAAAGCAGAACCAGCAGATTTTTCAAAACCAGAACCCCGCACACAAGCAGCACCAATTTCAGAATCATCTGCCCGTTGACAGGCACAATCTGCCCCAGATCCTGCAATTTCAGTACCCCGGCGCCCACCCCCAATGCTCCGGCCGCAGCCAGGATCACAAGGCTGATGAGCAGTTGCCGCAATGTTCTTTTTTTCTCCATAACCGGCACCCCTTTGTTTCGGAAAGCTCCGAAGGATTTCTTCTTTTATTATAGCATAGCCAAATCCGGAAAAACAGCCGGAATATCCCCGAAAATCCGCAATTTCTTCGGTGGGAAGAAATTGACTTCCTTGGGGAGTTGTTATATGATAAAATTTGTATAATTACGTATTTTATTTTCCTGTTTTTACGAAAAATCGGTACAATCCATGACATTGCAGCCATGTCTGCAAATGACAGCTATTTCTTAGGAGGTTCTTATGAAACACACAGCTCGGAAAGCGGTTGCCGGCCTGATGGGCGGCGCAATGCTGCTCAGCCTCTGCGCCGGATGCGGCACGTCCGCCAAACAGACAGCCGACCCGGTGGATATCACCATCTGGACCTACTATAACGGCAATCAGTTGGAAAGCTTCAATGCCATGGTGCAGGAATTCAACAACACCGTAGGCAAAGAAAAAGGCATCACCGTATCCGTTTCCAGTCAGGGCAATGTGAATGATCTGGAAACCAACGTGCTCAATGCCGCCAACGGCAAAGTGGGGTCCGACCCCATGCCGAACATCTTTTCCGCCTATGCCGACACGGCATACACCATGGATAAAATGGGCCTGGTGGTGGATTTGTCCGAATATCTCACCGAGGAGGAGAAATCCGCCTACGTGGACAGCTATCTGACCGAGGGCGATTTCGACAGCAGCGGCAGCATTAAAATTTTCCCCGTGGCAAAGTCCACGGAACTGCTGTTTTTGAACGAAACCGATTGGCAGGCATTTGCCCAAGCCACCGGCGCAAGCTATGAGGATTTGTCCACCATTGAGGGGCTCGTCCGCACCGCGGAATCCTATTACAACTGGACCGATGCCCAGACGGCAACGCCCAATGACGGCAAAGCCTTTTTCGGACGGGACGCCATGGCAAACTATATGCTCGCCGGCGCCCGGGAGCTGGGCTGCACCATCTTCGACGTGGGCAGCGACGGAAAAATGACCCTGCATTTTGACAAGGACGCTGTGCGCACCCTTTGGGACAACTACTATGTGCCCTATGTGAAAGGCTATTTCTCCGCCGCCGGACATTTCCGCAGCGACGATATCAAAACCGGCAACATTCTCTGCTATGTGGGCTCCAATTCCAGCGGCACATTCTTCCCCAAGCAGGTGATGACCAGCGACACCGAAAGCCATGAAATTGCCATGACGGTGCTGCCCTGCCCCTCCTTTGCAGATGCCGATCCGGTCTCCGTGCAGCAGGGCGCCGGTATGGTTGTCACCAAGGGCGATGAAGCCGAGGTGAAAGCCAGTCTGGAATTTTTGAAATGGTTCACCGCGCCGGAACACAACATCGTCTTTTCCGTGGGCTCCGCCTATTTGCCGGTGACCAAAGCCGCAAACAATATGACCGCAATCCGGAACAGCGATGTGGAGCTCACCCCGGAAATGGATCAAATTCTGACCGCCGCAACGGACGCAGTCAATCATAATGAGCTGTATACCACAATGCCCTTTGCCCAAGGTCAGGCCGCCCGAAAGGTTCTGGAATATGCTTTGAGCGACTTGGCTACAGCAGACCGCGCCACGGTAAAGGCACGTTTGGAGCAGGGTCAGACCCTGACCGAGGCTGCCGGAGAATTCCTCACCGATGCGTACTTTGATGCATGGTATCAGGAAACTCTGGCAACACTGGAAACAATGGAAGGTTAATAGGAAGGAGCCTCTGCCGTGCAAACCGTCAAGACCCCGAAAAAAGACAAACCGAAACAAACGAAATCCGTTTTCCAAACGATTTTTGTTGCGCTGATTGCCGTTCTGCTTGTAGAAACCGTTCTTCTGGCCGCCGCATTGACCGGTATCCGGGTTCCCCAGCAGCTGAACCAAAACGCCGAGGACATTCTGAACAAGCAGATTTCCAACCGGCAGTCCTATTTGCAGGAATTTCTGTTGAACGCCCAGGATTTGAGCACCGTTTCCGAGCAAATCAACAACACCACCCTTTCCATGCTGCAATCCGGAAAAATTTCCTATCGGTATCTGGATTCCGACAGCGACCGGAGCTACCCGCTTTTGCAGGCCATTTCCGATAATCTGGTGCAGCAGCTGCGGCTGAAATCCGTAACCGGTATTTTTGTGGTCATCAATACCCACAGTCTGGATTATCGGGCAGACGGCGACCGTCTGCCGGGCATTTATATCCGGGATATGGACCCGGACGCACCCATTTCCGAACGAAACGGGGATTTGTCCTACATCTTTGCCCCCACCAAGCTGGTGCAGTCCACAAAAATTTACACCGATGTCTGCTGGCAGCCCACCTTGGAATATACCAAGGAAAGCTGTGATTTTCTCTATCAGCCCTTTCAGCGGGCATGGTCCGGACGGGACCGTCTGGACGCACAGGATTACGGCCGTTGGAGCACGCAAAGCTTTCGGATACAAGGCGACAGCCAAGACGTTATCACCTATACCCAACCCTTGATTCTGCCGGACGGGCGGATTTACGGCGTTGTGGGTGTGGAGCTGAGGGTCAGCTATCTGCAAAAGCAGCTGCCCTACCCGGAATTGGAAAATAACGGAACCGCCGCTTATGTGCTGGCTGTTTCCGACAGCAAAAAGCCCCAGAGCAACATCACCTTAACCAAAGTCGTCGGCGCGGCAAAAAACACGGAAATCCCGTACGAAAAATCCTTTGCCGCCGACAGCGGCAAGCCGCTGATGTTGGAAGACGAAACCAGTTACAGCTATGCCGTCCCCTTAACGCTGTATAGCCGAAACGCACCGTTTTCCCACGAACAGTGGTATCTGGTGGGCACCGTTCCCACGGCACAGCTGTTCGAATTTTCCGCGAGTGTGCAAAGCATTCTGACGCTCACCGTACTTCTGACCTTTGCTGTGGGCAGCATCTTCACCTTTTTAGTCAGCCGGCGGTTGGCAACCCCCATTGCCGACCTATCCGCACAGGTGTCCGCCGCCCGAAAAAGCGGCTCCACCATTCCTCAGCTGCCCCCTACCGGGATTCAGGAGCTGGACCAGTTTTCCTCCGAGTTTGCACAATTGAGTCAAGACGTTCTGGATACTTCCACGAAGTTTTCCCGAATTATGAACATGGCAAGCGTGGAGCTGGGCGGTTATGAAAAACGTCCGGACAGCGAAACGGTTTACGTCACGGACAACTTCTTCCCCATGTTGGGTATGCCCCAAATCGGCAATCAACCGCTGACAAACAAGCAATTCGACAGCATTCTGGAAACCCTTCTGCTCCGGGCGGAAACCCTTGACTCCGGCAAAATCATCACCGTTCCCCGGGCAGACGGCAGTCTGCGGTACATTCTGCTCCGCTCCGCCAGTGAAAACGGCGTTCAAGTGGGTCTGGTGGAAGACGTCACCGCCTCTCTGGTGGAGCGCCGCCGGATTGAGCATGAGCGTGACTATGACGTGCTCACCGGTTTGCTGAACCGCCGGGCTTTCTGGCGGAAATGCAACGCCCTGTTCGCAATCCCCAACATTCTGGACCATGCCGCATTTGTGATGATGGATTTGGACAATCTGAAGCACATCAACGACAGCTACGGTCACGATTGGGGCGACCGCTATTTGCAGCTGGCAGGACAATGCCTCACGGAAAACACGCCCCACAACAACACCATCTGCGCCCGCCTTTCCGGCGATGAATTTCTGGTGTTCCTTTACGGCTTTCAGACCGCAGGCGGATTGGATTTGGCGCTGGAAAAACTGCACCTTGCCTTTTCCCGCTACACCATGCTGTTCCCGGACGGCACGTCCATGGAGGTTCAGACTTCCATCGGCGTTTCCCGATACCCGGAAGACAGCACCGATATTCAGGAGCTGCGGAAATTTGCGGATTTCGCCATGTATCAGGTCAAGCGCGGTCATAAAAACGATATGCGGACCTTTGACGTGGGCGCGTATAACCGGGATATTTTCGATGCCCAGCAGCGCAAGGAATTCCATCAGATGCTGGCCGAGGGCGCGGTCACGTACCATTTCCAGCCGCTGTTTTCTTCTGCCGACGGCACCCCGAAAGCCTATGAGGCGCTGATGCGGGTGCAGATGTCCGCGCTGCGCTCCCCGGCTGCGGTGATGAAACTGGCCCGGGAGACGGACCGGCTGTACGAGGTGGAGCAGCTGACCTTCAGCAAAGCTTGCGAGGCTTATCAGCGGCTGCGAATCCAGAACCGCGTGGACCACAATGCCAAGCTGTTTATCAACTCCATCGCCAACGTCCAGTTGACCGATGAGGATTTTCGGGAGATTATGGACGTCAACTCCAATTTGATGCCCTACCTTGTGGTGGAAATCACGGAGGAAGAGGAATTGAACCTTGAGGTTTTGGAACACAAGCGCCGTCAGCTGGGCGGTGTGGGTTCCTTCGCTCTGGACGATTACGGCAGCGGCTACAGCAACAGCAACACCCTGCTGGTATTGGCACCGGACTATATCAAGGTGGACCTGACCATTATCCGGGACATTGACAAGGACCCGGATAAGCAGCAGCTGGTGGTGGACATTGTCCAATATGCCCATGACCGGGGACGTCAAGTGGTTGCCGAGGGCATTGAAACCCCGGAAGAGCTGCGCTGCGTCATTGATTTGGGCGTAGACCTGCTGCAGGGGTATTATCTGGCAAAACCCGCGGTCATTCCCCCGGCCATTGCGCCGGAGGCGAAACTTGTGATTGATGCAATGCATCAGTCCAAGACTTCCCGCAGCAATTCTTAAAATTTGGAATCAGAAAGGGGGGAGTTCCCCATGTTTTCCAAGCGAAAAATCAAAATCACCAACGTCTGTAACTGGAGTTTGGTGTTCATCGGTTTGTTCATCGCGCTGTTTACCGCCGCTACCCTGCTCAGCCACGCAAACTTCCGCAAGCTGCAGGCTGCCACAGATGAATATATTCTCTGTCAGCAGGCTGCGTTGGAGTTGGAAGACGGCTCAAACTATCTGACCGAGCAGATTCGCCTTTACGCGATTACCGGGGAAAGTACCTACCGCGATGCGTATCTGGAAGAGTTATATGTCACCCAACGGCGGGAACACGCTCTGGAGACGCTGAAGGAAACCTTCGGCGATGCCGATGCCGTGGGAGAATTGGAATCCGCTCTTGCCCATTCCCAGTATCTCACCGCCACGGAGCTGTATGCCATGCGGCTGACCGCCGAGGCGGTGGAGCCGGACCAAAGCAATTGGCCGGAAATTCTCCGGGAGATTGAGCTTTCCGTCCAAGACCGGCGGCTTTCCGCCGACGGAAAACAGCAAAAGGCGCAGGATTTGGTCACCGATGATGATTATCAGCACACCCGGGACCGGATTCTTGCCGGCGTCACCGGCTGCATGGCAGAGCTTTCCACCCAGACCTACAACATTCAGAACCGGGCATACCGGGTGTTCCGAGATGTGTATCTGAAACTGGAAATTGCAACGGTCATCTTGTTGATTTGCATGGGTATCCTTTGCATCATTCTGCGGAAAATCATTATCCACCCGCTGTCGGAATACCTGCAAAGCGTCAAGGAAGGCAAGAGTTTCCCCCTGACCGGCGCAGCAGAGCTGCAGGAGTTGGCTGTCACCTATAACGAGATGTTCCTCAAAAACGTGGAGACGCAGAAACGGATTCATCATCAAGCCAACCATGACGCGCTCACCGATGTGCTGAACCGCAGTTCTTTCGACCGGATGCTAAGTCACTTTGAGAACCGCGGCCATTCCTTTGCGTTGATTCTGGTGGACGTGGACCATTTCAAAGCCGTCAACGATACATACGGTCATGCCGTCGGCGACCAGATTCTGAAAAAAGTTGCCGCGGTGCTCACCCAGTCATTCCGCAGCGTGGACTATGTGTTCCGCATCGGCGGCGATGAATTTGCCGTCATCATGGTGGAAATGACCAGTGATTTGAGCTACACGATTCTGAACAAAATCGAGGCCGCAAACGAAACGCTGAGCCACCCCGCCGATGGCTTGCCCCCGGTGACCCTCAGCGTGGGCGCGGCATTTATCGACCGCCCCAACCCGGAAAAATCCCTGTTCCAAGACGCCGACACCGCGCTGTATTACGTAAAAGAGCACGGCAGACGAAATTGCCGTATTTTCTGAATCAGAGCAACAAAAAATCGGATTCCTTTTCAAAAAGGAATCCGATTTTTTTATTCCATGTGATTACAGTTTCGGCATGAGCGCCTGCAGCTCCGGCAGAACAATCTTGCCCTCGTCCATAATCTGCACACCGTCCAGCCACACAGAGCTGTTCAGGCAGATGCCGTCGGAGTGGCTCACTGCGTCCTGACCGCAGGGAGGTGCGTCGATGTTGCTGACATAGCCAATGCCCCATTCCGTGGAGCCCCAGACCCGCTCGTCCTCCACGATGTTGCCGGTAAGCTTGGCGCCGGGGTTAAAGCCATAAGCAATGTGTGCCATTTTCAGCATACCCGGGTCGTTGAAGTCCCGGAGGTACTTGTCGTACACCGCTGCCTCTTCGCCGCCGGTGACGGTCTGAATCACGCCGTCCCGCACGTGGAGGGTGATAGGCGTTGCCGGTGCCTGACCGAAAGGCGGGGTCACGGAGCCGTCAAACACAATGGTGCCGTTGATGCTGCCGAACCGGGGCACCACGTTGATTTGCCCGGTGAGCATGTGGACCGCGGGCTGTGTCGCATCGCCGCAGTCGCAGGCAACGTAATGAACCGGGTCGATTTCAAAGGACACATCGCAGCCTGCGGGAGTGGTCACCCGCATGGTCTTTGCATTCCGCGTCATCTCTGCCACCTTCCGCATGAACACCTGCAGCTGAGGTGTCTCCACGTTGCCGATGGTGCGAATCATCAAGTCCTCGTTAAAATCTACCAGACACATATACCGCAGCTTTTCGTTTTCCGCTGCCGCCCGCTCAAAGGGGGTGGAATACAGCAGCCACTGGTGGTTGAACTCAATCCAAACGTCGCAGGCGCAAAGCGCAGCGGTCATGGGCGCAATGGGCAAATCCGGGTCTGCCGCCTTGCCCACGGAGCCGGGGGTGGGCACCGTAATGGTCATCACGGTCGCCTGCGCCTCTTTCACGCTCTGCTCCACGGCGCGAAGAACATTTTCATTGGATTCGTAATCAGCGGTCAGCACCACCGTCTCGCCGGGTTTTACGCCGAAAATTTCGTTGACGAGCTTATCCGCTGCAATCTGCAATTCTGTTTTCATTCCGTTAAACCTCCAGATTTGCCAGTTTTTCAATGGTCAGGCGGTAAATTTCCCCGGCTTGGAACAAATCCTCCAGCAGGATATATTCGTCCTGCTGATGCTCGGTGCATTCCCGACCGGGCTGCATGGGACCGAATGCCACAATGCCGGGCATTGCCCGGGCATAGGTGCCGCCGCCGATGACCATGGGCTCGGTGGTGTCTCCGGTAACCTGACGGTACACCGCCAGCATTTCCTGAATCACCTTGCCGTTTTTGTCCATGTAAATGGGTTTCATGTCTTCCACATTTTCCACGGAAATTCCGTAGGGGGCGCAAGCCGTTTCAATGGCGGTCTGCACCTGCTCCCGGGTAAAGGTCACGGGGTTGCGGATATCCAGCACCAGAACCACGTTTTCTCCTTGAGTGCGAATCGTACCGGCATTCAGCGTCAGACCGCCGCTGGGTTCGTCCGTAAAGCCGCAGCCCATTTTTGCGCCGGTATAGTCCATGCCGATGTGCTTGTTGTAAAACTCCACCAACGGGCTGTTCACGCCGTCAGCAGCCAACTGCTCCATCAGTACGCTGATGCCGTTTTTGCCTTTTTCCGGGGTGCTGGCATGAGCCGTTTTGCCCTCCGCGGCATAGGACTTGCCGTTTACCACCGCTTTGCCCCAGCCGGGCACCATATTCGCTGCGTCGCCGCCGGAAATTTCTTCCAGACCCGCCGCGGCTTTGGGCATAGTCAGCCGGAAGTTCAGAATTCCCTTTTCGCCGTAGATGGCAGGGAAATCCGCGTCCGGGGTAAAGCCGAACACCGGCAGCTGGGCATGGGCCTTGTAATATTCCATATCGGTCCAATCGCCGCTTTCCTCGCTCTGGCCGAAAATCAGACGCACCCGGCGGTTCAGCGGCACACCGCTGTCCTGCAAATCCTTCATGGCAAACAATGCTGCCAAGGTGGGACCTTTATCGTCCACGGCGCCCCGACCATACAGCCGGTCGCCGCAAATTTCGCCTTTGGGGTTGTGGGTCCAGCCCTCGCCCACGGGCACCACGTCCAAATGACCCAGAATGCCCACAATTTCGTCGCCCTGACCGATTTCCGCCCAAGCTACATTTCCGTCCAGATTTTCGGTGCGAATGCCCAGTTCCCGGCACAGATTCAGCACATAGTCCAATGCCTGCGCCGGAGCGGTGCCATAAGGGTGCTGCTCGTCCGGGTCCACATTTGCCACGCTCTCAATGGCCATCAAGCCCAAAAGCGCGTCCAGAAACTTCTGTTTCTCCATGATAATCTCCTTTGTATCGGTGCTGCCGCTCAGCAGTAAGGCGTGTATTCCACGTCGTAGCCAAAGCTCTTCGGTCCGAACACTTCCAAGCCCCGTTCCGTTTTCCATTCCTCCGGAGCCGGCAGCGCCGTCACAGCCACGTGCTCGCCCACTTTTGCGTAGGGATTCAACTGAGGCATCTGCTCGTCCTGATTGAACACGCAAATCAAGTCCGGCACGGTGACGAAATATTCTCCGTCCAGCCAGCTGATGATGTTCTCGTTCTGATACCAGATGTGCAGGGTATGGCCCTCGTAAGCGCCGGTGCCGGTGATGACGGTATCACCGAAGGTATAGCCGTCCCGGGTTTCGTAGCCGCTTTCCGCCACGATGCCCTCAAACATCATTTTTCCCTTGCCGGTTTCGGTGACGGCAGCCACATAATCGCCGCCGTTGGCTTTGGTTTCCCGGAATGCCTTGCCGATGGCCTCTGCATAAGAAATTGCGCCGCGAATCACGGCATTCTTCAGCACCTCGGCGGTATTCACATGGTCCATCACGGCAATGGTGTTCTGGCTGACCACAGCCAGAGCGCGCACCATATCCTCGCCCCGCTCATCATCAAACACATTGGTGAACACAGCGCCCTCGCCGAATTTGTTCATCACGCTCATGGGGCACATCGGCACACCCTGCAGGAAGTAGGTGGAGTGCTGCAGCGCAGGTACGCTCCGTCCGGCAGGGTCTCCGTCCATAATGCAGCGGCCGGTCATTGCGCCCACATAAAATGCCGTTGCGGTGTTGCCGCCGCCCAGCTCCGTGGAAATCACGGCGGAGACTTCCTTGCCCAGGAACTGCTCCAGCTGTTTCATGCACAAAATGTAAAAGCTCTCGTCCGTCTCTTTCAGACGGGCATACTTTTTGACTTCTTCCTCCGTCAGAGGGCTGATGGCGCCGCAGGCATAGGGGGTGCCGATGACGGCGTCCGGGTCCATTTCCGCGAAGTCGGCCAATTTGAATTCCTTGCCGGCCTGCAAAGCCTCGTCAATCATCGCAATGCCCTCGTCCAGACTACCGCCGCCGCCGGTGCCCAGAATGGCTGCACCGTACAGGATATTCATCAGGTCTTCCCGATTCAAAATTCTCATACTGTATCCTCCTCATATTCAGATTCCAGCCAACGGAATCCATGTTGTTTGAAATACTGCAAATATTCCCCATTGGTCATGTGATTCGGCAGCTGCTGATAGAGATAGTAGCAGCCGAGCCAATATTGATAGGAACCCATCCAGCCTTTTTGCTCAATGTCCTGCCGCACCCGTTCGGCATACTCCGCTCCGTGGAGCAGTTCCGCCGTGGCACAGCATTTTTCCAGTTGTTTCTCGCTGGCTGTAAATTTCTGCCAACGGTTATGCTGCCGATAGGTGGCATATACCTGCTCCGGAGTCCGTTCCCGATAGTAATCTTCATGCACCAGCAGGTCCGGAGAATATTTCGGCGGCTGTTTCCGGGGGGATTTCGGCCAGCCGAAGGTCAGAAGCATCACCGGGAACACCCGCTCCGGCAAACGGAGCAATTCGGTTACCCGGTCCATGGCGTTGAGCACGTTGCCGATATAGCAGCTGCCCAGATGCTCGGACTCCGCCGCCAGCACCATGGTCTGGGCAGCAATCATTACGTCGGCAATGCCCATCACAAAATTTTCAAACTGGTCGGTTTCCTGAAAGGGTGCCGGTTCGATTTCCCGGGTCTGGTCCATACGGTGATAGTCCACGCAAAGCACCAAGCACTCCGGTGCGGCAGTAATGAACTGCTGCCCCCGGCAAACCTTGGTCAGCGCTTTCCGCACCTCCGGGTCTTTCACCCGAATGATGCTGTAATTTTGAAACCCGCCGGCAGAGGGCGCCTTGCACCCCGCCTCCAAAACCCGCCGGAATACCTCCTCCGGAATCGGCTCCGGGCGGTATGCCCGGCAGCTGGCGCGGTGGGCAACCAGATTGTAAAAATCGTTCATAGCTGCTCCCAATCGTGAGCCCGGATACAGCTGACCCAATGACCGTTGCCCAAATCCTCGGGCACGGGCGCCTGACAGCTGCAATTCTCGCAGGCATAGGCGCACCGCTGATGGAATGCGCAGCCGGGAGGCGGGTCGATGGGGCTGGGAATCTGACCCTCCAAGGTCTTCAGACCGTCCATGCCCCGGGTGGTCAGCGTGGGAATAGAATCAAACAGCGCCTTGGTGTAAGGGTGACGGGGGTGAGAGAAAATCTCCTCCGCCGGTCCGAACTCCACAATCTTGCCCAGATACATAATCGCAATCTTGTTCGCCAGCTCATGAACCACGCCCAAGTCATGGCTGATGAGAATGTTGGTCAGCTGGAACTGTTTCCGCAGATTTTTAATCAGCTCCAGAATCTGCGCCTGGCTGAACACATCAATGGAGCTGGTGGGCTCGTCCAGAACCACCAGCTTGGGGTTCGATGCCAATGACCGGGCAATGGCAATCCGCTGCCGCTGTCCGCCGGAAAATTCGTGGGGATACTTGTAGCAGGCATCAGCGGGAATTCCCACCATTTCCAGCAGCTGCTCCACACGTTTCAGACGTTCCGCCTCGCCCAGCTTTTCGTACACGTCAATGGGCTCTGCCACAATGTCCTTGATCAGCCACCGGGGATTCAGAGACCAGTAGGGGTCCTGAAACACAATCTGCACATTCTTCCGGAAAGCATTGCCGCCCTTCTTGGCATCGGCAAATACGTCCTCTCCCTCAAAATATACCTTGCCCTCCGTGGGCTCGAACAGATTCAAAATGGTGTTTACCAGCGTGGACTTACCGCAGCCGGATTCGCCCACGATGCCCAATACTTCGCCCTTGTTCAAGGTAAAGCTCACATCGTCCACAGCCTTCAGTGTCAGATGTTTCTGGTGCCGCAGCTCGTCATTGATGTCAAAATACTTTTTCAGATGCTCCACCCGCAGCAGCTCTTCCCCGGTCTCGAGGACCTCAGCCTGCTTACTCTCGGTACGCACTGCGTCAATCAGCACCTTGGTATATTCCTGCTGCGGATTTGCAATCAATTCCCCGGTAGTGTTCTCTTCGATAATCTTACCGCCGTAGAGAATGCCCACCCGGTCGCAGAACGCAGACACCAGAGACAGGTTGTTGGCAATGAACAGCACGGTCATGTTGTGGGTCTGCTGCAATTCTTTCAGCAGTTTCAAAATACTTGCCTGAATGGTCACGTCCAGATTACGGGTCGGCTCATCGGCAATCAGAAATTCCGCGCCGCAAGCCAGTGCCAACGCAATGATGACACGCTGCCGCTGTCCGCCGGAAAGCTGATGGGGGTATTTATTCATCACACTGCCCGCATCGGCCAGTTTGACCTCTTCCAGCAGCTTTTTTGCCTGCTCCTGCGCCTGCTTTTTCTTCATGCCCTTGTTCTGCTGCCGAATGACGTCCGTCATAATGGTGCCCACGGTGAACACCGGGTTCAGACAGCTCATGGGGTCCTGGAAAATCATGGCAATTTTCTTGCCCCGGATTTCCCGCTGCATCTGTTTTTCTTTCAGCGCCAGCAGGTTCTGACCGTCCAGCAAAATTTCGCCGGACTCAATGCTGCCCGGGGGGCACCGCAGCAATTTCTGCACCGCCAAGGCCAAAACGGTCTTGCCTTGTCCGGATTCGCCCACCAGACCGTAGGTTTCTCCCTTTTCGATGGCCAAGTGTTCAATGTCCAGAACCGTTTTCGTGCCTTCAAAGGAGTGGTGGTCGATTCGCAGATTGTTGATTTCAAAATAAGACATAGCACACCCTCCTTATTTCTTCCGTGTTTTCGGGTCCAGAATCTCACGAATGGCATCACCCAGCAGGTTAAAGCACAAAACCGTGATGAAAATGGCCAGACCGGGGAAAATGCAGTACCACCAGCTGTCCGGGAAAAACCGCCGGCCGGTGGAAATCATCAGACCCCATTCCGGTGTGGGCAGCTGTGCGCCCAGACCCAGGAAGGACAAGCTGGCCACCGTCAGAATAACGCCGCCGATGTCCATAGATGCCTGCACAATCACCGGGCTGATGCAGTTGGGAATAATATGCTTGAAGATGATTTTCATGCGGGAGGTGCCGATGGTTTCTGCCGCCTGCACGAATTTCCGTTCTTTCACGGAAATGGCTTGTCCCCGAACCAATCGGGTGTACCAAGGCCACCAGGAAAGGGAAATCGCCAGAACCGCGTTGTTCAGGCTGCTGCCCATCAGCGCCACCATGGCAATGGCCAACAGCAGCGGCGGAAAGCTCAAAAATACATCGGTAATGCGCATAATGACGTTATCCACCCAGCCGCCAAAGCTGCCGGCAATGGCGCCCAGAGGAATACCGATCACCAAAGACAGACCCACCGCGCACAATGCAGCCCGGAGAGAAACCCGGGTGCCGTACAGCACACGGCTGAAAATGTCCCGTCCCAGCTCATCGGTGCCCATCCAATGCTGCGCACTGGGGGGCAGCAGCTTTTCCGACATGTGGGCGGCATCGGCGAAGTCCTCGGGGTACGGCGCAATATACGGTGCCAGAATGGCAATCAGCGCCAGCAGCACCAGAATAATCAGTGCCAGCAGGCTCAGTTTGTTTCGAGAGAGCAGATACAGACTTTCCCGGAATCGTTTCAGGCGGGGTTTCGCTGTTTCAATCAAGTTGTTCATGCAGTTCCCCTCCTTACAGACGGACACGGGGGTCCATGGCGATAATAATATCCGCCACCAGATTCAGAATGATATAGCACACGGCGCCGAATAGGGTAACGCCGACAATGGCAGGGTAGTCCAAAGTGGTCACGGCGCTGGAAATGTAGCTGCCGATGCCCGGCCAAGAGAAAATTGCCTCCACAAGGAACGTATTCGTCAAGGTATAACCCATGGACAGCGCTACGTCCGTTGCCGTGGTGCCCAAACTGTTTTTCAGGGCGTATTTCCACAGCATTTTGGTGCCGCTCAAGCCGTAGCTGTGACCGGCGGTGATGTAATCCTCGCCCAGGATTTCCAGCAGTGCGCTGCGGGTCATACGCGCCACCAGACCGATGGGGTACAGGGCAATGGTAATGCAGGGCAAAATGATATGCCGCAGTGCATCGCCGAACAGTGCAAACTTACCGGTGAGCAGGCAGTCCAGCAGCAGCATACCGCTGATGTTGGGTACGGTGTCGAAAATCGTTGCCTCCACACTCAATCGACCGCCGATGGGCAGCCATTGCAGGGTTTTATAGAAAATCAGTTGCAGGAACAGCGCCACCCAGAACGTGGGCAAAGACACCGCTCCGATGGAGAAGAACCGGCTGCAGTGGTCCAGCATCTTGTCTTTCTTCTTGGCTGAGTAAATGCCCAGCGGAATTCCCATGGCAACGGCCAGCACAAAAGCAACCAGCACCAGCTCCAGGGTTGCGGGAACGTACCGTTTCAGCTCCGTGGAAACGGGCTGATGGCTGTTCAGACTGTTGCCCAAATCGCCGTGAATCAGGTCATTCAGATAAATGACATATTGCTCCGGCAGGGATTTATCCAATCCCAGTTCAATCCGGGCAGCCTCCAGCTGCTCCGGGGTTGCCCGCTGTCCGGCCCATTTTGTCTCCGGGCTGGAGGGAATCACGCGGGCAATAAAGAACGTAATGGTAACCACGCCCAACAGCACCAGAAGGCTGCTGAGTATGCGTTTGACAATGTATTTGAACATGGGGTTAACTCCTCATTTCGGTCAGAATCTCTCCGGGGAGAGTTCTCCTTAGAAACACCAAAATGGCACCCCCGTTTTCCGGGGGTACCATCTGGATTACGTCAGACGATATAATTATTTGCGGGTGATATTGTAGTACTGAATTGCGTAGGAGTAAGAGGGGTTCTCGCTGACGCCCTCAATGGTGTTGCTCACCACGTAGGTGTGCATCTGGTCATACAGGTTCAGCAGATATGCCTTGTCGGCCACAATCTTCTGCGCCTCCACGTAATCGGCCTCGGCAACACTACGGTCGGTAACGGTCTTGTTGACGGCATCGTCAATCAGAGCGTCCAGCTGCGGGTCATTCAGATAGCTCAGGTTATAAACAACGGTATCCTCGCTGTGCAGCAGAGAAGTGAACCAGCTCACGGGATCTGCATAGTCGGGCCACCAGATGAACACGAACATATCCTGCCGGTCTGCGGGATTGGTGTTCTGTGCCTGAGACCACTGCTGGTCCCACTCCATGCTGCGCAGTTCCAGATCAATGCCCAGTTTCTTCAGATTCACCTGATACAGCTGCATGGCGCTTGCGTACTCATCGTTGCCGTTCATGTAAGTAACCGTCAGCTTCAGACCATTGGTGTCCACGCCGGACTTGGTCAGATATTCCTGCGCCTTGTCCAGATCGCAGGTGTACTGGGGCACATCGTCGCTGTGACCCCACAATCCCTTGGGCACCATGCCCACGGACTGCTCGGCATTGCCGTTCATGATTTCGTTCACGGTTTCCTCATAGGGGAATGCGTAAGCCAGAGCCTTACGGAAGTCCTCATTGTCGCAGGGAGCCACCTGGGTGTTCAGGAACATAACCACATTGTTGAACGTTTCGGACTGACAGGTGTAAACCTTATCGGTCTGGGGTTTCAGTGCGTTCAGATCGGTTGCGGAGAACTCGCAGGACAGCTGGCACTCGCCGGTTTCCATCATCTGGCGGCGGGCGCTGGACTCTGCCACTTCTTTGATGACAACGTTCTTGTACTGGTTATCGTTCCAACCGCCGCGGTAATCCTCGTAGGCTTTCAGAACCACGGAATCGCCGGTAGCCTGGGCAATCATGTACGGGCCGGAACCGCCGTCATGACCCTCGTTGAACCACTCGGTGGTCTGGTCGATGACGCTGTCGGACATGATGTAAGCAGCATAGCCTGCAGAGCAGATCAAGTCCATTGCGCAGGGATATCCGCAGGTAAAGGTCACTTCGTATTCGCCGGTAGCCTCCACCTTGCCGCCGTTAGATGCCTGCACGGCGTCCCAGATATAAGCGCCGCCCTGACCCAGCTTCATGGCGCGTTCCACGGAGTTCACCACCTGCTGTGCAGTCATTTTGGAACCGTCGTGGAAGGTCACGTCGTCCCGGAGCTGGAAGGTCCAGACCGTACCGTCCTCGTTCTTTGTCCATTCGGTAGCCAGCAGGGGGTCCACTTCGCCGGTCTCGGAATTATAACGGGTCAAAGTCTCGTAAACATTCTGCAGGGTCATAATGCCGTTGGAATACTCCGTGCTGGGGTCCAGGGTGACATAGGGTGCAGAGTTGTGAGTATGGTACAGAATCTGAGAGCTGCCGGAGCCGGAACCGTTACCGGAACCGGATTCGCCCTTGTCTCCGCCGCAGGCGGTAAGGGTGAGCAGCATACCCAGAGACAGAACCAGAGCAGTCAAACGCTTCATTCTTTTCATCTCCAAATTTCTCTTGATAATATGCTTTCGGGTCAACCGAAACATGGAAACATTATACGTTTTCATTGGAATCATTGCAAGAATTCTTTGCATATTCTTTCACATTTTGTCAAAACGTGCAAAATCAAGTTCATTTTCATCGTTTTTTAGCAGTTTCATTGCATATCCCTTACAAAAGAGCAGCCGGCTTACTGCTGTAAACCGGCTGAAATAGATTGCATATATTCAGTTTTTATGCATTTATGCATTATAGCTTGCGGATTTCCCGGCATCATTACACCGTTCCGATGGTCACAACCTGATAAATCCCTCTTGCAAAGCCTTGGCTTGTTTTCTGGGGGCATTTTCCGGTCACTTCATACGTATTCATTTGCGTTCCGTATTCCGTGCCGATGAATTCCGTCAACGTGCCCTTAGTTACGTTGAAATAGGGCTTGAACTCCACATGACCAATCGTTCCCTGTTTCACCGTCAGCACCGTTGACGTTGAAACGGAAGAGGTCAAAGACGTATTCCACGGAAAGGACGCGCCGTCGGGAATTGCCTGCATCATTTGGGCCGTAAAAGAGGCATTTCCGTCAAAAGATTGCGTAACCGGCGCGCCTTCCAAAATTGAGATCTGCGCATCTCCGTACCTTGCAACCACATCAGAGGAAATCACAAGCCCCGCGCCGAGGGTCCCGATTTCGCAAGACTTTTCCATATACAAATACTCAACCGTGGCAATTTTCGATGATTGCATGGCAGCCTTGTTTCCTTGCGGATAGGTCTTTTCCTCCGGCACCTGCTCGTTCAAAACCTTGCAATATTCCCGCAAATTCAGTTCCCGCAAAAAGCCGTTTTCCATGACTTCATGAGCAGATGTAATGCCCCGATTCAAAGTCTCGTTGAACAAATACAACTGCCCATTTTCATCAAATCGACATTCCCAAACGCCGATGCCCCGGTCATCTTCAACGTCTGTTTTCGTTTTCTCCGGTAAAGGTTCCGATGCGCACCCGGAGAGGGTCAGGCAAACACACAGCAGCATTGGCAGCATAATACACAATAACTTCTTCATCGTTTACCTCCTTCGGTCCGCGTTATAGCAGTCTGTTTTTGGGTCAAATGAACAAATCAGGGGTCAACTCTACGGCATTTTCCATTTCGTACCAGCCGGAGTAATAACGAATGCTGGTTTTCGATGAATTTTGGACATAAACGCCCGCATTCGACGCACTTCCGTATGCGGTATACGGTGTGACGCGAGCAGTATCTTTTTCAATTTCATACACAGAAAAATGGGTTATTTGACCATATTCATTGATGTAATCATATTCATGCAATACCAAATAGCCAGACAACGCTTTGAACATGATATGATGTGTCGTAACCTTTCCGTCTGTAAGTGTATCTGTAGAGGACGGGCCTGCGTAAGCACGGGATACACCGCCCGAATAACTAAACGCTGCGTTTAACGTAAAAATTTTATTTAATTTTATCGTCGTTCCTGCCGAAAGACTAAAATCGTTGTTAAATGATACACTACTTCCAACCGAAAGTTCGCAAACGTAGCTTCCACGCAGGTTCGCTGCTGTTGTATTCACCCTTGTGTAGGTATGATTAATTGTTGTTCCCGTTGCTGTCAGTTGGATTCCGTTCTGTTTGTTTGCACAGTCACTGCGATATAACAGTATTGCATCAACAACTTCTGTTACCATCTCATCTAAGCGGGAATTCTCGTCCCGCTCCGGATAAATTCCCTCCGCATTAATCTGGACATCGCGAATAATTTTGATTGTTCCCGCATCAATCCGTTTCACAGTAATTCCTGCGCACCGTTCCACATAGTCGATCTCTTCCGGATAACTACGTATGATTCTTTCAGAATCCTGCTCATACATAATCTGCCTGCTGCTGTCATCTTTCTCCGCGCACCCGGAGATACTCAGGCAAACGCACAGCAGCATTGACAGCATGATATACAGAAATTTTTTCATTCTTGCCCCTCCTTCGGTCTGCGTTATGGTGCCCAATAACAAATCGAACGAGTGTGAATTACCTATTTTACCTTATTTTACACATACATACGCAAAAGTGTGGAAAGAACACTGGAAAGCACAATCGGTCCCACAACCAGAATCCAAAACACTGCCTTTCCCCATGCATACCGTTCCCGGGCTTTTCTGGCAAGGAAAATCGAAAGCCACAAGCCAATTAAAGACGGCAGATAATGCCAAATCAAACTCATGGGATTTTTGGTCATCGGCAGGAGCGCATTTCCAACCCACTCCGCAAGCAGTTCAATCGCTGTAAACAGAATGAACGCAATCACAATTTTTCCCATTTTCTTTTCCATAGTCAGCCCTCCGTTTCTGATTTGCTGTTTCGGGTCAGCCCTCCCATGCAGCGGTACTGCGCTTTCTATTTCCAGTATACTATGTTGTGATATTTGTATCAATCTGTTTTTTTGATTCTGATTTTTTTGTATTCTTTCAACAATTTTCCCACATTTTTCTCATAAAAAATACCGACCCAAATGGGTCGGTATTTCGTATTTTCATGAACTTATCTTCTCCGGCGGCTGGAGCGGTGGTCGGCATACATCTTGTTATCCGCAATGCGGCTGTCCGACTCCTGCATGAACTGTTTCAGCTTATCCTCAAAGCTCACATCACCGGTGGGTCCGGAGACCTGACCGCTGCGGCGGTCCTCCCGGGGTGCAAAATTCCGGCGCTGCTGCGGACGGCCCTCCCGGCTTTCCCGGGGCTCGCGGCTGTCCTGCCCGCCGGCGGGGCGGGGGCGGTTCTGCCGAGGCTGGGGCGGCTGGGCCTGTTTCATGGAAAGGTTCACCTTTCCGCCCTCGCCGATTCCGATGACCTTCACCTTCACGGTTTCACCGGTCTTTACAAACTCATTGATGTCACTGACAAAGGTATTGGCGATTTCCGAAATGTGTACCAAACCGTTTTTTCCGTCCGGCATAGCGACGAATGCGCCAAATTTCGTAATGCCCGTGACTTTACCTTCAAAAACTTCCCCAACTTCCAGCTGCATAAAAGCCCTTTATCCCCCTGCTGTTTCTTTTGATTGATTTTTTTAATGTCCGATGTCGTAAAAAATCTTTTCGCCCGGTTTCACTAAACCCAGTTTCTCTCGGGCAATCTCTTCGATGGTTTCCGGATCGGTGCTGTGCTCAATTTCATACTCCAAACGCGCATTTTCCTGCTGCGCCTGCTCCACTTGCTTGGTCAGGCTGTTCAGCTGGTTTTCCGCCTCTGCCGTATGGGTTCGCACGGTGATAATCGTATAGCCTGCATAGGCCACCATCGCCACAATGAGCAGTTTTGTCAGCAGACCCGCTTTTTTCAGTTTCATTGCCGGTCGCCTCCTATTGTACCCGTAGTGTCTGAGAATCCTGCCCCGGATTCTGATGATTCTTTTTCATTGTAACCCAACCCGGTCCATTTGGAAAGAACTTTTTTTACGTTTTGCGAAAATTTTTTATGCTTTTTCCGTTTCTTTCTCCAAAAATCCCGAAAACGGCGCAGGATCTTCCCCAAAAATCCGGTAACCCGGCGAAAATGCGGGAACAGCACCGGAGACAGCAGCAGAAAATACCCCGCCCCGCCCAATCCGGCGCAGCAGACCATAAAGATTCGCAGCTGCCCTCTGCCGGCGCTCATGCCAAGCAGATACAGCGCCGTCACCGTCACGCACCAAAACAGCCCGTCCGCCGGGTGCTTTCCCCGGGGCCATTCCCGGCGCAGCGCCCGGAGCAGGTCATACACCATGCCCAGACCGACCCCCACCCCGCCGGACACCGCCGCCTGCATCAGCTGCAGGGCAATGGGCAGCTCCATATCAGCCGAACAGCCGGGACCAGAATCCCCCTGCGGGGCCGGTTTCCTCATAGTTCAAATCGGTCACCTGCCCCTCCACGCTCACTTCCCCGGAATCCAACGTCAGCTTTCCGATGTGCAGTCCGCTGCCCCGGACAATGAGATTGCCCTGGGCGGTGGTCATTACGATTTCGTTTTCGTCAAAGCTGGCCACGTCCTCCACGCCGGTGACCGACAGCCGATTCCGTTCCTCCAGAATCACATGATGTGCCTTGGCTGCCGGACGAATTTTTTCTTCATACGCCATGTTGCCATCTCCCTTCCGGTACAGACTATGCCCGCCCCGGTCCGGGAATTCCGGAACCTTTTGTCGAGGGCGCAGAACCTTTGTCGAAAGCCTTGACGGCGCTTGTTCGCCGCCGTATGCTCAGAAAAAACGGAAAGGAGACTTGCCATGCATCGCCGCTGCGCCGCCCTTTTACTTGTTCTGTCCGCCGCCGCTGTTTTGGCCGCATTCGTCCGCCCCGGCTATCGGGTGGAAATCCGGGGGCACAAGCTGCCGGGCATTTATGCCCCGTCTGTCTGCAAGGAAAGCGAGGACGCCGCCCGGGCGGCAGCCGAGGAAATCTGCCGCGGGCAGGAGGATTTGCACTACCGATTTTTCCCGGTGCTGTGTCTGCAATATACTGCCGCCACCACGGAGGATTTGGCCCGGGATTTGCTCAGCAGCAGCGGGCATATCTGCACCCTGTATGCCGCCTATGCCGGGCAGACCCGTTTGGGGTGTGTCCGACAGCCGGATTTGCTGGATTCCATTCGGGAGGAATATCTGGCGCAATCTGCGGACGAGACCACCGCAGCGGTGTTTCTCTCCCAAGACCTGCGGTTGGAGCCGGTGTTCACCTATCCGGAGGCGGAAACCGACCCCATAGACCTGAGCCGCGCCCTCCGCCGGACCACAGAGGTGATTGTGGTGCCCCTGCCGGAAGAAAAAGAGCCGGAGGAGTGATTGCGCTGCAATCACTCCTCCGGCTGATATCATATTATCGTTTCATTTCCTCATGGAGCTCCTCCCGAATCTCCTGCAATTCCTTTTGCAGCTCCGGGTTCTCCTCAATATCCTCTTTGATGAACATGAGCAAAAATCCCACCAGCAGCAGCGCCGCAGAGCACCAAATGGTGCGAATGCCCATGACTTTCACCAACAGACTGCCTGCGCCGGCGCCTACGCCGAACAGCAGAATCACACCGAAATAGTCTCCCGCTTTCATCAGCGCTTTTTGGTTTCCGGTGCGCCGCCACGCGTTCAGCGACTCAATGCCGCTGCGCAGATTGCCGGTACACATGGTACTGGCAAAAGCATAGCCGTCCACCTTGCGAAATGCCTGCACCTGCATGGCGCAGGAAAGGGAAACGATGACATTGGCGAGCATATCCAGACGATTGGGCAAAAAGCCCACCAGAACGGACAGCAGAATCTCCGCCACCAGCACCAACTGCCGCCAATGGACCCGCTGAAAGTGGTTAAAATGATTCCGCACACTGTCCACAATCAGAACCCCCGCGGCAAACGCCAGAATAGGCACCAGATAATGCAGCGCCTTGCTCCATTCCCCGGCAAAGGTATTCACGCTCAGCAGCACCACGTTGCCGGTCTGGGCATTGGCAAACACTCCGCCCCGAGCCGAATAGCTGTAAGCGTCCATCAAACCGCCGGACATGGAGAGGAAAATCATGGTCAGAAAGGATTCCGACATCTGTCCTTTGGTCATTCCGGTTTTCTTCACATTCCCAACTTCTTTCTCAAAAAAGTTCTTGCAGCAGCGCCGACAAATCCGCCGGCATGGGCGCCGTCACATCGACTTCCGCCCCGGTCACCGGCTGAATCAGCCGCACCCGGCTGCTGTGCAGCGCCTGACGTTGGAGCCGGGTACAATCCCCGCCGTAAAGCCAATCTCCCAACAGCGGGTGCCCCAGCGAGGCAAAATGCACCCGAATCTGATGGGTCCGCCCCGTTTCCGGGCAGACCCGGAGAAGGGTTGCCTGCGCATTGGCTGCCAATGTTTCATACACCGTCAGCGCCGGCTGCCCCTCCGGACAAACCGTCCGTTTCCAACCGTCTCCGCTCCGTCCGATGGGCCGGTCGATGACGCCCCGAATCGGCGTGACGATGCCGCCGGCAATGGCCCGGTACTCCCGGGTAAAGCCGTCAATATGGAGCTGATTCCGCAGCCGGTCATGGATATAGCCGCTTTTGGCAATGACCATCGCCCCGCTGGTGTCCTTATCCAGACGATTGACCGGGCGGAACACCCAGTCCTTGCCGTAATGATACGCCAACGCGCTGCCCAAGGTCGGGTCGCCCTTTTCGCTCCGACCGTGAACCGCCAAACCGGCGGGTTTGTCCACAATCAAAAGGTCCTCATCCTCATAGAGAATGGAAAGCGGCAGCGCTGCCGGGGTAAATTCCCCGGTTTTCTTTTCTTTCAGGGTCACGGTAATGGTATCTCCCGCCGCCACCGGGTCCATCATGCGGACGGGCGCGCCCTGCTTTGTCACGGCGCCGGGCTGCCACCGCAGACTTTTCAGCTGCCCCTCCGCGAAATGCAGCCCCCGGTACAGACAAAACTTCACCGTCCGGCCATCAAATTCCGGCGGGACGGTGAAGGTCAATTCTCTCATGCGTTTGCCAGCGCCGCCTCATAGGCTGCCTTCGTCCGGCCGTCAAAGCACACCATGCGCACCCGCTCGATTTCCGGGTGCTCTGCCAGATACGCCTTGATGGTAGGAATGGCAATGGCCGCCGCTTTCTCCAGCGGATAGCTGTAAACACCGGTGCTGATGGAGGGGAAATCCACGGTTTTGCAGCCGTTTTCCGATGCCAGTTCCAAGCAGGACAGATAGCAGCTTTTCAGCAGCTCCGGTTCTCCGTGGGTACCACCGTGCCACACCGGACCGGGGGTATGAATCACATGTTTGGCCATCAGATTGTAGCCCTTGGTGATTTTGGCTTTTCCGGTTTCGCAGCCGCCCAGAGTGCGGCACTCTTTCAGCAGTTCCGGACCGGCCGCCCGATGAATGGCACCGTCCACACCGCCGCCGCCCAGCAGGGAGCAGTTGGCTGCGTTCACAATGGCGTCCACTTTCTGGCGGGTAATATCGCCCTGAACGATTTCAATGGTTCCCATGGTGTTTTCCTCCTTATTCCGCTTGGACTTGAATTTTATCCTCCGCCATGGACACGGTCACGTCATGGACGTTGCCCCGCAGGCGGTCAATCATTTCCGTTGCCACGGCGTCTTCGATTTCTTTCTGAATCAGACGGCGGAGATTCCGGGCGCCGTAGGTCACGCTGTAGCCCTTCTTCACCAGATAATCCAGAACGTCATCGGTGTAATGGAATGCAATGTGCTTTTCGGCCATGGCGTCCCGCACCTCGCCCAGCATCAGCGCGGCAATCTGTTTCAGATTGTCTTCCGTCAGACTGTTAAAGCTGATGATTTCGTCCACACGGTTGATAAACTCCGGACGCAGGAATTCATTGAGCGCTTTCAGAGATTTCTCCCGGTTCAGCTCGGTGATGGTGCTGCCAAAGCCCAGGCCGCCGGACTTGCTGTTGCTGCCGGCATTGGTGGTCATAATGATAATGGTATTCTCAAAGTTCACCACACGACCCTGGGCATCGGTAATGCGGCCGTCGTCCAGAATCTGCAGCAGAATGTTCAGCACATCGGGGTGTGCCTTTTCGATTTCGTCAAACAGGACCACGGAGTAGGGACGGCGGCGGATTTTCTCCGTCAGCTGACCTGCCTCGTCATAGCCCACATATCCCGGGGGAGAGCCCACAATCCGGGAAACGGCGAATTTTTCCATAAACTCGGACATATCCAACCGAATCAGCGCCTCGGGAGAATCAAACAAATCCTCTGCCAGACGTTTTACCAGCTCGGTTTTGCCCACGCCGGAGCCACCCACGAAAATGAAAGACACCGGTTTCCGTTTGGACTGCAATCCCACCCGGCTGCGCTTGATGGCGGCGCAGACCGTATCCACGGCCTCGTCCTGCCCCACAATGTGCGCCTTCAGCCGCTGATTCAATCCGGCCAGACGGTCAAATTCATCTTTCTTGACGTTGGCTGCGGGAATCTTGGTCCACAGCTCAATAATCCGGGCAATGTTGTCCTCGGTGAGTTTCGGCAGGCCCTTTGCCTTCAGCATCAGCAGCTCATCGTTCAGCTGCATGGTCTTGCTGCGGATTTCCGCCAAACGCTCGTAATGCTCGTTTTCCGTATCAGCCAGCAGCAGTTCCTGCTCCTTGGCATAGTCCGCCAGCTCCTTTTCCACTTCCAGACGGCGAGTCAGGTCCTTGTCTTTCAGATTCACGTCGGAGCAAGCCTCGTCAATCAGGTCAATGGCCTTATCCGGCAGGAATCGGTCGGTGATGTACCGCTCGGACAGCACCACCGCCAGACGGCACATCTCATCGGAGATTTCCACTTGGTGGTACTCCTCGTAGTAGCCCTTAATGCCCCGCAGAATCTCCACGCTGTCTGCAATAGAGGGTTCTGCCACGGTCACCGGCTGGAATCGCCGCTCCAATGCGGTGTCCTTTTCGATGAACTTCCGGTACTCCTTGAACGTGGTTGCGCCGATGACTTGAATCTCGCCCCGGCTCAGCGCCGGTTTCAGAATGTTGGCGGCGTTCATGCTGCCCTCGGCATCGCCTGCGCCCACAATATTGTGAATTTCGTCAATGACCAGAATCACGTTTCCGGCCTTTTTCACCTCGTCAATCAGACCCTTCATCCGGGACTCAAACTGACCGCGGAACTGGGTGCCTGCCACCAAAGCAGTCATATCCACCAGATACACCACTTTGTCCCGGAGCTTATAGGGCACCTGACCCTTGGCAATGGCCATAGCCAGACCCTCGGCAATGGCGGTTTTGCCCACGCCGGGCTCGCCAATCAAGCAGGGGTTGTTTTTCTGGCGGCGGTTCAGAATCTGAATCACCCGCTCCAGCTCTTCTTTTCTGCCAATCATATTATCCAGCTTGCCGTCCATGGCCCGCTGGGTCAGATTGATGCAGTAATTTTCCAAAAACTTGCCTTTCTTGGACTTCTCTTTCCGGGGGGCCTTTTCGCCGCCCTCGGCAGCGCCGCCGGCAGGGGCATCTCCGCCGCCGAACAGCCGGTTCATAAAGGGGAAGGTGGCGGTTTTGCCGTCGTCCTCGCCGTCATCGTCCATTGCCGGACCCATCAGATCCGTCAAATTTTCCAGACCGCCCAGAGCATTGGCCATTTCCCCGGTGATTGCGTCCAGATCATCGTCGGAAATGCCCATTTTTTCCATCATGTCGTCCACCGGCTTGATGTGCAGCTGGCGGGCGCATTTCAGACAGTACCCTTCATTTTTGGTCTCGTTGCCTTCAATTTTTGTGATAAATACAACCGCCGGGTTCTTCCCGCAGCGGGAGCACAGTTGTGGCTGCATATCCTATCTCCTATAACTTCAATATTGTTTTGCGCTTAAATTCCGATAAAGTGCGCGATAAATCCGATTTTAATAAACAGACGGCCCAGCAGCGTGTGGCTCATGGTGTCCGTACCGATGAGAATTCCCATAAACTTCAGCGCCCATGCCAGCAGCATGCAGAACAGCATACCCTTCACCGCTCCGGCAATGGTTCCGCCGATCACGTCCGCCCTCGCCATGTTGGGCAGACGGAAATCCAGATTGGGAATGTTGCCGATAAAGGTCAGCAGAATCAGCAGAATGCAGAAACAGAGGATCACTCCCACCACATAGACCAGTCGATTGCACAGCTCGTTGGTAACGGCTTGTTTCAGACTGACTTTATCCGATGCGGACAGCTCCACAGCCTCTTTGGCCATTTTTCCCGCCGTTGCAGGGTAAATGCCCATGTCCTCGTAAACCGTTTCGGCAAATTCCTGTGCCTTGGTCCGGTCCTCGCCCACAATATCGTTCAGACTGTACCGGGATTCCAACGGCGTTTCCTCCGTGTATTCTCCGCCCATCGCCTCGGTCACATCGCCGGAAATCACCCGGTCCATGTATCCGCTGACAAAGGGCTTTACGGCGGACACCACTTCGTAAGAAAAGGTTCCGGACAGCAGGCAGGCAACATACAGGGAAAACACAATGCTCACAATGCTTGCAATGCCCACAATCAGCCCCCGCTGATATCCCCGCCAGATGCACATAGCCAGAACCGCCAGCAGCACCAGGTCAATGATCCATCTCATATCTCATAACCCCAATCTCTTTCTTTGGTATTTCTCTTCTCAAATCTCAGAATTTCAGCGGCTCGCAGTAGCCGGAAAACAGCAGAAATCCCCGGTTTTTCCCGATCAGTACGCTGTTCTTGGCGCCGCCGGTTTCCGCAGCGCGCTCCTGCTCCTCCAACGCCTGGGTATAAATGGCGGCGGAATCGCTGTACCGCAGCATCACTTGCTTTTCCCGGACGGAAATGTTCTGCACGCTTTCTTCCGTAAGCAGCTGCCCGGTGACGCTGCCGCCGTACCCCACCGTCAGCACCATACCGGCGCTGCTGGAAAGGCTCTGGCTGAGCATCAGCGTTGCAAAGCCGTCTCCGGCAAAGGAATAGCCGCTGAGGAATGCGCCGGCAAAGGAATAGCTGCCGCCGTCATTGCCCGCCGTATTGAAAAACAGCAGTCCGTCATCGGAAACGGCGCACAATTTGTCATTGCTCAGGAAATCGAAATCATACAGCAGCTGATTGTCCGCACTGTACACGCCGTACTCCTTGTCGCTGGACAAAGCAAAGGTCTGCACCGCGCTGCCGGTTTCCGACAATGTCAGCACCGCCAACGTCCGGCAATCCGGACTCACCCGCGCCGACAATACATAACTGTTGCCGGAATGCCAGGCATACACCGCGCCCATCTCTGCATTATATACGGTAACGCAGCCTTTATATCCCGTTTCCGAGGTGACCACCGCCAACCAGCCGGCGTCATTCATATTGGCGGAATAAATGGTTTCCGATTCCGTATCCAGAACCGTTACGTCTCCCCGCAGAGTTCCCACCCGCAGAGCCGTTCCGCCCACATCATACACCGCAGCGGCGCTGTCTCCCGCGGTCAAAGCCGGAGTGGACAGAGAAACCACATTCCGCACCACGGTATATCCGTCGCCGTCCAGAATCTGCAATCCCGTACTGGAAGCGACCGCAACGCCGTTTTCCAGACCGGCATACACCTGCTGCACACCGCTGTCAAAGGTATAGCGTTCGTTTTCCTTTCGCAGCTGCTCCTGCCCGCTGTCCCGGCGGAGCGTTCCTCCCCGCCAGACCGTGACCCCGGCGACCGCCAGAATCAGCACCGTACCCAGAATCAGCCAGCGCAGGGGATATTGACTTTTCTTCTGTTCGTGTCTTCCGGACATTGCCGGACACCTCCTGACAATTCCGCCCCTGTGTATTCCATACACGACGGTATCACATGGTACCACAAAATTATGAACAAATAAAGTATTCCTACAAAATTGACAGGTTCAAGATTTTTCCGGAAACTTTTCCGGAACTCCGTCACCGCATCATCATTTCGCCCACATCGCCCTCGTACCAAAGCCGATTCATATACAAGCCTTGGGGCGGCATGGTGGGTCCGGTCAGCCGCCGGTCGCCCAATTCCAGCAGCCGGGGAATTTCTTCCGGCTCCAGCTTGCCGTGAGAGGCATACACGCAGGTGCCCACAATGGCCCGGACCATGTTGTATAAAAATCCGTCGGCGCACACCGCCAAGGTCAGAATATCATCTTCTTGGGTGACCTCGCACCATTTCACGGTGCGCACGGTGGTTTTCGTCTCCGTGCCCACGCTCCGCACCGCCCGGAAATCATGGGTGCCCACAAATGCGTGAGCCGCCGCCTGCATCCGGTCAAAATGGAGCTTAGAGGGGTAAAAGCACACCCGATTCTGGAGAAACGGGTCCCGAATCCGGGAATTTTTGATTTTGTAAATATATTCCTTCTGAATGCAGGATTGAATGGCATTGAATTCCCACGGCGCCTCGCAGGCGTCTACCACCGCAATGTCCGCCGGCAGCCGGGTATTCACCGCCAAGGGGATACGGTCAATGGGAATGGTGGCATTGGTACGGAAATTGGCGCAGTAGCGGTTGGCATGGACGCCCGCGTCGGTTCGTCCGCAGCCCACCACTTTAATGGGCTCGCCGCAGATTTTCGTCAGCGCTTTTTCCAGCGTCTCCGCCACGGTCACTTCCGTTTTCTGCACCTGCCAGCCGTGATATGCCGTTCCGTCATACATCAAACGCAGCGCAATGTTTTTCATAAGCCCATCACCCGCAGCGCAATCATCACGGCTACCATAGCCAGTCCCAGAATCAGACCGGCCCAATCCCGGCCCTCATACTTCAGCTGTTTCATACGGGTCCGACCCTCGCCGCCGTGATAGCAGCGGCTTTCCATGGCAATGGCAAGCTCGTCCGCCCGGCGGAATGCCGAGATAAACAAGGGCACCAGAATGGGCAGCAGCGCCTTCGCCCGCTGAATCAGATTGCCGGATTCAAAATCCGCGCCTCTGGCTTTTTGGGCGGAAATGATTTTATCCGTTTCCTCAATCAGCGTGGGAATAAACCGCAGCGCCATGCTCATCATCATTGCCACTTCATGCACCGGCACCTTCAGCTTTTTCAGCGGGTTGAAGAGAATCTCCAAGCCGTCCGTCAAAGCCACCGGCGGGGTGGTATAGGTCAGCAGAAAGGTTCCGCTGATCAGCAGCACAATCCGGAAAATCATGAAAATGGCTCTGGCCAATCCCTCGTATGTGATACGCAGCTTCCAGAACGACACCAGAGTTGTGCCGTCGGTATAAAACAGATTCAGAATGGCCGTCAGAACAATGATGATAAAAATGGGTTTCAGACCCTTATACAGTGCTTTGAACGGCACCTTGGAAACGCGAATCACAGCCAGCGTAATCAGAATGATGACCCCGTAGGAAATGGGGCCGGTGGCCTGAAACACGGCAACGATATACAGCAGCACCAGAATCAGCTTGGTGCGGGGGTCCATTTTATGGAATACGGAGTCGCCGGGGAAATACTGACCCAATGTAACGTCTTTCAGCATACCCTGTCCTCCCCCCGTTCCAGTTTCAAAATTGCTTTCCGCAGGTAGGACGTGGTGTAAATGGCGTCCGTAATGGGAACGCCCAGACGATTCAGCTCCATAGCGATTTTCGTGGGCATGGGAACGCTCAGACCGATTGCCGTCAATTCCTCCGCCCGGGAGAATACCTCCGCCGGGGTGCCGTCCATCACCACATGGCCGTGGTTCATTACCACCAGACGGTCGGCAATTTTCGCCACATCGTCCATGCTGTGGGTCACCAGTACAATGGTGGAGCCGGTGGCCAGACGATAATCCTGAATATTCCGGAACAGACTTTCCCGGGCTGCCGGGTCCAATCCGGCGGTGGGCTCGTCCAATACCAGAACCCCCGGCCGCATGGCAATCACCCCGGCAATGGCCACCCGGCGCTTTTCGCCGCCGGAGAGGTCCAGAGGAGATTTCTCGAACCAATCCTCCCGTACGCCCACAAATTGGGCGGCTTGACGCACCCGTGCGTCCACTTCTTCTTTGGACAGTTTCTGGTTTTTCGGGCCGAAGGCAATATCGGCATAAACCGTTTCCTCAAACAGCTGATATTCCGGATACTGGAACACCAGACCCACTTGAAACTTCACATTCCGGGTGGCTGCCTTGGAGGCAAAAATATCCTTGCCCTCGTACAGCACCGTGCCCGCCGTGGGAGACAGCAGACCGTTCAGATGCTGAATCAAGGTGGATTTTCCCGAGCCCGTGTGGCCGATTACGCCCACAAACTGGCCCTTGGGAATTTCCAAATCAATATGCTCAATGGCTGTGCTCTGAAAAGGGGTTCCCACACTATACAGATGGGTCAGGTCCTTGGTTTGAATGATAGGTGTCATGATTCCAACGATTCCTTACTGTTTCTTCAATGCGCCGGCAATGGCTGCCGCGCAGTCCTGCACCGTCAGTGCGCTCATGGGCAGGTGCATTCCCGCTTGATTCAGCTCATAAATCAGCCGGGTGGTAGCGGGAACATCCAAGCCCTCGGACTCCAGCAATTCCACCTGAGAAAATACCTCCACGGGGCTGCCGTCGGCCACCACGCGGCCCTCGGACATCACAATCAGCCGGTCTGCGCCGATGCACTCTTCCATGTGATGGGTGATATGCACCACGGTAATGCCCTGCTCCCGGCACAGCCGGGTAACGGTGCTGACCACCTCCTGCCGCCCCACCGGGTCCAGCATGGCGGTGGGCTCGTCCAGTACAATGCACTTGGGGCGCATGGCAATCACCCCGGCAATGGCAACCCGCTGTTTCTGTCCGCCGGACAGCAGATGGGGTGCATGGAGCCGGTAGTCATACATGCCCACCAGTTTCAGCGCCTCGTCCACCCGGGCGCGGATTTCCTCGCTGGGAACGCCCAGATTTTCCGGCGCAAAAGCCACATCATCTTCCACAATGTTGGCGACAATCTGGTTGTCCGGATTCTGGAACACCATACCCACCGTGCGGCGGATATCCAGTGCTTTTTCCGGGTCGGCGGTGTCCATGCCGTCCACAAACACCTTGCCCTGAGTGGGCAGCAGAATGCCGTTAAAATGCTTGGCCAGCGTGGACTTTCCGGAGCCGTTATGGCCCAGAATGGCCACAAAGGTACCGTCCTGAATTTCCAGACTCAGGTCCCGGATACTGGGCTCCGCCTCGTCCGGGTATTGATATGTCAGATGTTCTACTCGAATCATAAATGTTCCTTATTCGTTCAGCGCCGCACCGGCGGCGGGTTTTATCGTTCCCAACGGCAGGTTGCGCCGCAGGGCAGCACCAGTCCGGTGTCCTTGACCGGCAGACCCAGCTCCCGGCTTTCGGAATGGCCGCCGAATTTTTTGGTGAAAATACTCTCGCACACATAGGTCAGCACCGAGGGAGACAGACCGGTGGTATAGGAGTTGATAATCACAAATGCGGGGTCATCGCTGAGCACCTGAGAGCAAAGCTCCACAAAGGGCCAGAGATTTTCCTCCAGTTTCCAGATTTCGCCGCCGGGTCCCCGGCCGTAAGAGGGCGGGTCCATGATGATGGCGTCATACTTATGACCCCGGCGAATTTCCCGGGCCACAAACTGCGCGCAATCGTCCACAATCCAGCGCACCGGGCGGTCCAACACGCCGGAGGAGGCTGCGTTTTCTTTCGCCCATGCCACCATGCCCTTGGCTGCGTCCACATGGCAGACGCTTGCACCCGCTGCCAATGCCGCAACGGTCGCGCCGCCGGTGTATGCAAACAGGTTCAGCACACTGATGGGGCGGCCCGCCGTACGGATTTTCTCCATGGCGTAATCCCAGTTTGCCGCCTGCTCCGGGAACAGACCCGTATGCTTGAAGTTCATGGGTTTGATATTAAAAGTCAGTTCTTTATAGTCCACGGTCCACCGCTGGGGCAGACGATTTTTATTCCACGCACCGCCGCCGGAGGAGCTGCGGCTATACGATGCATCCCGGGTTTTCCAACGGGGATTTTTCCGGGGTGTATTCCAGATTACCTGCGGGTCCGGACGAACCAGATAATAGTCGCCCCACCGCTCCAATTTCTCGCCGCCGGAGCAGTCCAAAACCTCAAAATCCTGCCAATCTTTCGCAATCCACATATCGCGCCACCTCGTGTTCCAAACTTTTCTTGTTTCTATGCATAATCAGACAGTATATTATATCATGTGCCCCTATAAAACTCAATTCCTTTTCCGCTATTTTGCCGGTTTTTTCCCTTCGGAAATCGTTGAAAAAACGTTCTCTGGCAAGATAATACATCACGCTTATAGCAAACCCATTTCTTTTGTGCGGACAAAAGAAACGGGTTTCCGATCCCAAAGAAAAGCCGCCGGGGGATTTCGTTTTCCCCCGGACCCCTTGAAACGACCAAAGGGCTCCCGCCCTTTGGATTCCCGGGTGCCTTCTTCTATGTGGGTTTTGCTGTAAATTCTTTTTGTTTTTTAGGCGCAAAAATGCACCCCGGCGGGGTGCATTTTGTTCTCATCGCATATAGTACAGCGTTGCGGCATAATCCGTCACAATGGCATCGTATTTGCCCTGATACAGCGCGTCGAACACCTTTTCGTTGCCTGCATTGGTCAGCTTGATGGCGCCAGCCGTGGTGCTCAACTCCGTTTTGGACAGCGCATCGGCATACTTGGGCGCGTCGTTCATGCCGATGGTCTTGCCTTTCAGTCTTCGCATACTGCCCAAATGTTTCCCGCTCACGGTCACCAGTACCACGCCGCCGTCCATATAAGGGCTGACCACCCGGAACAGGGTTTCCCCGGAATCCAGCAGCATACCGCCCCACACGCAATCCACGTTTCCGGAGCTCAATTCCACGTAAGCGGTGGATTCGTCCGCAATTTCCTGATATTTCAGTTTCCAGCCCAATTTTGCGCACACCTGCTGCGCCAATTCCACGTCATATCCCTGATACTTGCTGCCCTCCCGGTAGCTCATAGGGAAATTGTCCGGATTCAGACCCATAATCAAGGTCCGCGCCTCCGGTTTCTCCATATCTTTCAAGGCATTTTTGTCCGACTCAAAATGGGAAACCTCTTTGCCGAACCAACGCACGTCCAGTTCATCGATTTTTCCCTCTGCCGCCAGAACCTTCAGCGCCGCCAGAACATAATCCCCCGTGGTATCGTCATTCCGGAATCCGATGGCGTAGCTGCCCTCCGTCAACGTGCTTACAATGGTGTAGGCTCCGCCGGACTTGGTTCCGCAGGCTGTCATGGTCAGGAGCAAACACCCCATCATCACCCATGCCAGAACCCGTTTTAATTTCACGCCATTCACTCCTTCCGTCTTTGTCGCAACTTAGAATACCCGATACCGACAGCAGACGCAAGTAGATTCTGTGAATTTTTCCGGTTTTTTGCCGAAAAAGGGCGGCAAGCGCCGCCCTTTTCAGAATTTATTCGGTTTTTTCTCCGGGATGCAGCCAGACCTCCGCTTTGAACAAATCGCCGTCAATGGTCAGTTTCAGTTCCCCGTCCATCAGCGCCGCCAAGCTCCGGGCAATGGACAAGCCCAAGCCGCTGCCCTCGGTATTGCGGGCGTCATCGCCCCGGACAAACCGCTCCATCAGCTCTTCCGCGCTGATGTTCAGCTTTTCCCGGGAGATATTCTTCACGGAAATCACGGAACGGCCCTCCCGTTTCTCCGCCGCAAGATACACCCGGGTGCCCGGCAGCGCGTATTTGCACACGTTGCCCAGCAGATTATCCAGAATCCGCCAGAGATACCGGCCGTCCGCCCGGGCGGTGAGATGCTCCGGGGTGGGCTCCGCGACGATTTCCAACGTCGCTTTCTGCAGCCGGGCGGCATATTCCGCCTGCACCTGCTCCAGAAATTCTCCCAGTTCCACCGTTTCCAATGACACCGGCAGGTTGCCCGTAGAGGCCTTCGATGCCTCCACCAAATCCTCCGTCAGCTTTTTCAGCCGGGCGGATTGCCGGTCCAAAACGTCCACATAGTCCGCCGCCGCGCCGGTGAGCTCCTCCTTTTTCAGCAGGTCCACGTAATTCACAATGGACGTCAGTGGCGTTTTCAAATCGTGGGAGACGTTGGTAATCAGCTCCGTTTTCATGCGCTCAGACTTCATACGGTCGTCCACCGCCAAAGACAAGCCCTCGCCGATGTGATTCAGCGCCTCTCCGTGGGCTTTGAAATCCCACAGCATGCGCTTGGTGTCCACCCGGTAGTCCAAATCTCCGTCGGCAATGGTTTTTGCCGCGATTTGCAGCCGTTTCATCACGCTGAACGCGTACAGCAGCGCCAGTGCCTGCGCAAAGGTCCACACCGCCAGAAGAAATCCGCCGCCGTTCCACCAGAATCCGACGCAGACCCAATCTCCGCCCACAAACAGCAAGGTAATCAGCACACCCTTGCCGATGAGGGGCAGTCCCGCCAAGCTCCGGCCAATCCAACGGAAGAATCGGCGCAGACCCTGCACCAGACCGTTCCAGAGTCTGCGGAGCGGATTGGGCTTTTCTCCGGAAGTTTCCTCGTTTTCCTTTTGTCCTTTGGCCCGCTCCACGGTTTCGCCCACCTTTTCGGTGACCGCCCCCGCGCCTTTCCGCACACCGTGAATCACCCACAGCACAAAGCGGATACACAATGCATTTTTCAGCCAACCGGGCTGCTTCACCCGCGCCGCCAAAGACATCATAAAGGTCAGCAGCACCAAGCCGCAGCCGGCACCCAATGCGCCGAATGTCAGCATGCCGTTGCCGTACACCAGACGAATCAGCATTTCGCCTATGGAATTGGAATACCCCATGTAAAATTCAATGGCGGCAGCAACTCCACCGACGCACAGCGCCACCGCGCAGGTCCACAGCACCAGCGCCAAATCCCAAGGAACGCGGTCAATCAGCCGGGTTTGCAGCTGCTCCGTGTCTTTTCGGTGCCCCGCCGCAATCATCAGCAGCACCAACAGCACCAGAGCGCACACACCGCTGCCCACCAAAAGGGGCATGCCCTGATTTCTCATGTCATACAGCTGGGAGGAAATCTCCGCCATGCGGGCATAATCGTCCTCCACGCCGGTGACTTCCGGGTCCGCCACATAGCCGTACAGCCGATATTCCGTTTCCACGCTGTCGGTTTCGCTTGTGTCTTCGTAAATCGACTGCGCAGCCCAAGCAATGACGGTTTCCCCTTCCGTGTAGGTGCCCAGAACGGTTTCGCCGCTGCCGTCCAGAATGGCAAACCGGAAGTTGGTATTGCTGGGGTCAAACTGCTCGGCATATTCCGCCAAGGTCCAGTCATAAATATTCTTTTCCGCGGCGCTTTCCGATTCCTGCGCCGACTGCCAGACGGAATAATACCCTTCCTCCACGGTGCGCATATCCCCTTCATACATCGCCTGCTCGGCGATGTATGAAATCAGTTCCTGCTTGGTATTCACCTGCTTGCTATGCTGCCAGGCGCTTTCCACGCCGAAAGTGAACAGGGTGAGCATACCGCTCAGCGTCCCCGCCACGCAAGCCAGCAGAAATGCCAGACACAAAACGAACTTTATTCCGGTATTGCCCTTCCAGTTCTTCATATCACTTCAACTCCTCGATTTTGTACCCGTGTCCCCAGACCACCTTCAGATACCGGGGATTGGCCGGGTCGATTTCCAGCTTTTCCCGCAAGTGGCGGATATGCACCGCCACGGTGTTTTCTCCCACCGTAACGGAATCTTTCCACACGTCCTGATAGATTTGCTGTGAGGAGAACACCTTGCCCGGAGAGGACATCAGGTATTTCAGCACGCTGTATTCCAGAGGGGTCAGCGAAACGGGCTCCCCGTCCAAGGTGACGGATTTGCTGTCATCGTCCAGAACGATGCCGCCCACCCGCAGCTGACTGGCTTTCTGCGCCACGCCGCCCAATTTCATATACCGGCGCAGATGAGAACGCACCCGGGCAATCAGTTCCACGGGGTTAAAAGGCTTTGTGATGTAATCATCGCCGCCGATATTCAGCCCCAGAATCATGTCCGTGTCCTCGCTTTTCGCCGTCAGAAACAGCACGGGAATGTTGCTCTGCTCCCGGAGCTTTGCCACGGCGGAAAGGCCGTCCATTTCCGGCATCATAATGTCCATCAGCACCAAATCCACCCGCTCCCGGTCCAGGATTTCCAGTGCCTGACGGCCATTGCCTGCCGTCAGCACCTGATAGCCCTCGGCGGTCAGATAAATTTTCAGCGCGGAAACAATATCCGCCTCGTCATCGCACACCAGAATGGTATTCATGCTGCAAATTTCTCCTCTCTCACATCTGCTGATAGCATAGCAAATTCTCCATTAAGAAACCAGAGTCCAAAATCTTAAGAATTCATAAAGAATCAAAAAGGGTTCCGCGGCAAACAAGGGCCATTGCATGTTCAATCCATGCAACGACCCTTGTTTCTATCAATTTTTAGCCCAATGCGTGGGTCGACGCAGCCGCCGGGGCGGTGTTGTCTTGCCAACCGGTGTCCGTAATTTCGCTGCCCAATGTCCGGGCATATTCCTGCATGGTAATCAGGTCATAGCCGTGATTTTGCAGCCACTGCAC
>CAKTAK010000013.1:0-49338 GCA_934527315.1 uncultured Oscillospiraceae bacterium | reverse complement strand
CATTGTTGCCGACCTTGCCCACGAGGCGGGCATTCTCACCGTGGGCGTTGTGACCAAGCCCTTCAAGTTCGAGGGCAAGCGCCGCATGGACCAGGCTCTGGAGGGTATCAACGAGCTGCTGGAGAAGGTAGACTCTCTGCTGATTATCCCCAACGACCGTCTGAAATACGCCACCGACCAGAAGGTGACCCTGTCCAACGCATTTGAAATTGCCGACGATGTGCTGCGTCAGGCTGTGACCAGCATTTCCGATCTGATTAAGAACACCGGATTCATCAATCTGGACTTTGCCGACGTGACCTGCATCATGAAGGGCGCAGGCTTTGCACACATGGGCGTTGGCTCCGCAATCGGCAAGGGCAAGGCAGAAGACGCAGCACGTATGGCTGTGTCCAGCCCGCTGATGGAAACCTCCATCAACGGCGCAAGAGGCGTTCTGATCAACATCACCGGCTCCGACGATATGGGTCTGGAAGATGTGGAGGCAGCTGCAAATCTGGTGCAGGAGGCTGCTCACCCCGATGCAAACATCATCTTCGGTGCAACCTTCGACAACACCATGGAGGATCAGATCCGCGTAACCGTGATTGCAACCGGTTTCGAGGATCCCACCGAAAACGGCAAGCCCGCACAGGCAGCCGCAGAAGTCAAGCCCGTGGAGAAAGCCTCCGGTCTGTTCTCCGCAGCAACCGCTGCACAGAAAGAGGCTGAGCCTGCTCCCGCAACCGGTGCGCAGGAGGGCGAAGATCCTTTCGACAGCATCTTCAAAATCTTTAATTCCAAATAATGAGCTGTCTTTGACAGAAAAATTGCAGCGGCACGTTCCGGATTAAGGAACGTGCCGCTGCAGTTTTATAGTCGGCCATTTGTTCATCACTCTTTCAAATTGACCAGTATCGCGGTCAATATTTTTCGAAAGCATAACATACAATAAATGCAATTGCAACCAATACTGGTCAAAAATGTTATGCGAGGAAAGAGTATGGAGCAGAAAATCAGGCGAGATAGAAATATGGGAGAGAATCTGCGCCGACTGCGGAATGACAGCGGATTGTCGCAAGAACGGCTGTGCGCGGAATTGCAGCGCCGCGGCTGTGATATCGGGCGGACAACCTATGCAAAGTATGAGGCGGGAGAGCTGAATATTCGCGCCAGTGTTCTGATTGAACTGAAAAAACTTTATAACTGTTCCTATGACGAATTCTTCGTGGGATTGGAAGATGCGGAGTGATGGATACCGCGGGATTCGCAGCCACAACGGGGCAGAAATAACAAAAAGAGCTCGACCCATCGAGCTCTTTTTCTTTGCGAAAAATCCAATTTTATTCAATTGGCAGCTGCAGTACAACTTCAAAGATTCCGTTATGCTCTGCGGTTTCAAATCTGCCGTTGTGATAATCCATAATCCGGCGGCAGGTGTTCAACCCGATGTTGGTGCTCTCCCGATGATTCCGCGTAGGGGAAATGAAGTTTCGCAGCAGCAGTTGGGCTTGATTGCCCGTCCGATGAAAGGCAATGGAGATGGGGCGGGAGCTGTCGGCATATTTTGTCAGATTGGAATAGAGATTATCAAATGCCCGGCGGAGCAGGTCCGAATTGACCTGCACATTCCCCTGCAGCGGCTGAAAATCGGCGTCCACGGTAAATCCGTCATTTTCCAAGGAAAAGGCATACTCATTCCAGAACTGATTGAACAGGGTGTCGGCATCTTGCGTTTCCAAGTCCGGCTGCTCGCCGGAGGCGGAATACACCAAGAAATATTCGAACATCTGGTCTGCCATTGTCTTGATGCGCAGGGTCTGGTCCAGACTTTTTTTGATGAACTGGTGCAGCTGTTCCTCATTTTGGTACTTTCCCCGGTCCATCAGCTCCAAATAAGCCAAGAGCGAGGTGAGAGGGGTGCGCAAATCGTGAGACATGGCTGTGACCAACTGTGAACTGGCGGAACGGGTGAGCTCTTCCGTGCGCTGATGAGCCAGAATGGATTGGCGCATTTGGTCAATGCCGTAAGCCAGCTGCCCCAATTCGTCATTGCCCCGAACAGTCACGGGGTACTCCAAGGCGCCGCCGGCGAGAATATCTAATTCCGATTTCATTTTCTTCACGTAAGCCAGCTTGCGGTGCACCAGAATGATGAAACAAACGGAAAACGCCAGAAACGCCGACAGGTAAGAAACGGCAACCATCACACTATGATAGCGGATACTGGCAAAGTAGTACAGAAATGCCTGCACATGGGTGCCGTCGCTGAGGGTCAGCGCAAATTCGCTGTCGGGGTCCTCGTCTTTCGGGGTATCAACGGAATTGACCGGCGTATGGGAGGGAATGTCCGATGCAAACAGCTGGTCGCCGTCTTTGTAAACGGTCAGATACACCCGCCGCCCTTGATGACACCAGACGTTCAGCTGCTGAATGGTGTCTTGGGTAATGTTCTCTTCGGTCACATACTCCTGCAGACCGTCAAATTGCAGCGAGGCCATTCTTTCTTCAAACGGCTGCCCGTATACCGTGCTGTCTAGCAGCGCATTGCCCAAGTGCAGCATGACAAAAAACGTCAGTACTGCCGCCAGAATGGAAATCACCACCCCGCACAGCAGCTGTGCGCTGAGGCTGTCGGAAATCTTTTTACCCAATCCGGTACCCCTTTCCCCAGACGGTCTGAATGATGCGGCTGTTTTGCGGGTCATCGCCCAGTTTCCGCCGGAGATTCCGGATATGCACCATCACCGTATTGTTGGAAGAATAGAAGTAGGGCTCCTCCCAAACCGCCTCGTAAATATTCTGAACGGTGAAAATCTTTTTCGGGTGGGACGCCAGTAAATACAGAATTCCATATTCCGTACCGGTGAGGGAAACCTCTTCCCCATTGACCCGGACCAAGCACTGGTCGGGGTCGATTTCAATGGTGCCGCAGCAGCGAATCAGATTGCTCTGCTCCGCAGCTTTTGCACCGTAAACGCAGTAACGGCGCAGCATGGCTTTTACCCGGGAAATCAGCTCCGAATAGGAAAAGGGCTTGACCAGATAATCGTCTCCGCCGACGGAAAAGCCCATGGATTTGTCGGAATCCTGCGCTTTTGCGGTGAGAAACAGAATGGGCACGGCGGAATTCTTCCGCATTTCGGCGCAGGCGGCATAGCCGTTCAAGCCGGGCATCATCACGTCCAGAATCACAAGGTCCACAGAATTGTTCAGCAGCTCCAATGCGGTATCGCCGCTGTCCGCCTCCATGACCCGGTAACCCTCTCCGGTGAGCAGCAGCCGCAGCACTTCCCGGATTTCCGGGTCGTCATCGACCACCAGAATCGTTCTTGATTCCATAATTGTACGCTCCTCATCATATCAATACCCTCTATTATAGCGGATTTTTCCTGCCGTGAATAGACATTTTTCCCGGAATCTTAAAGGGATTCTTCAGAATTCTTAAGATGTTCAACATAGAGATATTCAGAAATATGGTCTATACTGTCGAAAGAGAGTATACAAGGAGAGATAGAGATGTTAGGTGTTTACAATTATACAGTCATTTTAACGTATATCGGTATGCTGATGGGGTTTACCGGCATTGCCGGCGCAATGGGCGGTCATTTGCACACGGCGCTGCTGTGTCTGATGATGGCCGGATTCTGCGACATGTTTGACGGCAAGGTAGCCTCTACCAAAACCGACCGCACCCCCCAGGAGAAACGGTTCGGCATTCAGATTGATTCCCTGAGCGACTTGATTTGTTTCGGCATTTTGCCTGCCGTAACCGTGTTTTCTACGGCGAGAAACAGCGTTTTGACCTTTGCTGTGGCGGGACTGTTTGCCCTGTGCGCCTTGGTGCGTCTGGCATGGTTCAATGTGGACGAGGAAGAGCGTCAGAACAGCTGCGACGACCCCAGAGAGTTTTATCTGGGTCTGCCGGTGACAACGGCGGCATTGTTCCTGCCCACGGTACTGGGCTTGGGAGAAATATATGGTTGGAATTTGCAGCTGGCGGGTACCATTGTACTGGCAGCGATGGGCGTGGCATTTCTGACGCCGTTTCAGCTGAAAAAACCCCAGACGCCCGGTAAAATCGGTATGATTCTCTGCGGCTGCTGTGAGCTGCTGATTCTGCTTGTGGGGGTGAAATCGTGAGCGAAAATTCCTCCGCGGTGCAGTTCCTCTACGGCACAGTTGTGGGACGTGCGCTGCTCAAAGGAATTATGGTGACCCACGGAGACCGGCTTGCGGTATCCTTTCTTCGCTCCCGGTGGTCCCGCCCGGTCATCAAGCCCTATGCCAAGCGGCACGGAATTCAACTGGACCCGGAGCAGATGAAATCCTTCCGCACGTATCGGGATTTCTTTGCCCGTACCCGTCCGCAGGTGCCTATGGACATGGAGCCGACTCATTTAATCAGTCCCTGCGATTCGTGGCTGAGCGCATATCCCATTACGGAACACAGCAGCTTTGCCATCAAGAACTCCCACTATCAGCTGCGGGATTTTTTGCAGGACGAGGAATTGGCAGCCCGGTTTCAAGGCGGGGATTGCCTGATTTTCCGGCTGTGCGCCTCGGATTATCACCACTACTGCTACATTGACGACGGCTATCAGGGGGAAAACCATTTGATTCCCGGGGTGCTCCACAGCGTACAGCCCATTGCCTGCGAAACCTATCCCGTGTTTGTGCTGAACCGCCGCTGCTGGACCTTGATGGCAACCCGGAATTTCGGACCGGTGGTGCAGACGGAAATCGGAGCATTGGTGGTGGGCGGCATCAGCAACCCCAGAGAAAACCGCCGCTTTTCCAAAGGGCAGGAGAAAGGCCATTTTGAATTGGCGGGCTCCACCATTGTGCTGCTGTTTCAAAAGGACCAAATTGCATTGCGCCCGGAGCTGTTGGAACGGCTTGCCCGCGGCGAGGTGCAGGTCCGGCAAGGCGAATGGATTGGAACCCGGAAATCCACCGGAGGTGACCAATCGTGAATCTGCGAGCGCTGCTGCGCACCATTCCCCGTCGGGCGGTGGTTTTGCCGTTGGGGGCGCTGCTTTGGAATCAGCTGACCTATCAAGGGGCATTCCTGCTGTGCGCCAACCGAACCCATTACGATTTGTCTCTGCCCTTGGATCACATGATTCCGTTGGTGCCGTGGACGGTGGCGATTTACTTCGGCTGCTTTGCATTTTGGGCGGTCCACTATGTGATGATTGCTTGGCGGGGCAAGGAAACCATGGTGCGGTTTTTCGCGGCGGACTTTTGGTCCAAAGCCGTTTGTTTCGTGATCTTCCTGCTGTTTCCCACGATGATTGCCCGACCGGAGGTAACGGGAACCGGGTTCTGGAACTTTGTGATGAGGTTCCTTTACCGGATTGACCAACCCTATAATCTGTTTCCCTCCATTCATTGCCTGCTTGCCGTGCTGTGTTGGCTGAGTGTACGAAAGGACGAGAAAATCCCGGTATGGTACCGGCGGTTGGCATTGCTGTTTGCGGTTGCCGTTTGTATTTCCACTCTGACCACCCGGCAGCATGTGCTGGCAGATGTGTTCGGTGGAACGCTGTTGGCAGTGGTATCCTGGTGGGCAACAAAACGGGTTCCTTTGACCAGAACCAGAAAATTGTTCGACAGAATCTGAAAGACCACTTTTGCAGAATTTTGCAAAAAGTGGTCTTTTTTTACATGACATTGAGGAAGATTGTGTTATAATACCTCCGGTGCGAAGAAACAGATGCACCGGTTAGGAGAATTTGCGTGAGAGTGAGAAAAATTCTATGCATTTGTCTGGCTGTTCTGCTTTCCTTGGCAGCGGCAGTGGGCATCATCGGCGTGACCCAGTTTTATCATCGGTCCAATCCCAAAAATGTGGAGCACTATGATACGGACAACCCTTTGATTACCGGAACGACAACCATTTCGGCTCATCGCAGCGGCGCGGGGGAATTCCCGGAGGAAACCCTTGCGGCATTCCGCGGCTGCGTGGAAAACCCGAACGTACAGGTGGATTACTTTGAATTCGACCTGCACATGACGGCGGATGACGTGTTGGTGCTGACCCATGATGAGACCTTGGACCGGGTGTCGGACGCGGTGTCCGTGTTTGGCGGCGAAAACATAAAAGTCCGTGAAAAAACATTGGAAGAGCTGAAACAGCTGAATATGGCTGCGCAGTTTGAAAATGATGCGGGGGAGATGCCCTATGCAGATCTCCACGGGGACGCCGTTCCGGAAGAACTGCGGATTTTGTCCTTGGACGAGGTGTTGGACTATCTGACCTCCGCCGGGGAGTATCGGTTCATTATTGAAATCAAGGACGGGGGAGACGTGGGTATGGCTGCGGCAGATGAGCTGTATGCAACCCTGAAGGAACGGAATCTCTTGGACCGGGTTATCATCGGTAGTTTCCAAGACGATGTGCTGCGCTACATTACGGAGCAGTATCCCGATGCCCACCGCAGTGCAAGTCCGGACGAGGTGGTGCAGTTTTATCTGGCGGCAATGACCAACAAGAAAGACTTCGACTGTTCCTATGACGTGCTCCAGCTGCCGTTCAATGACGCAAAGGAGAGCCATTACGTCAATCTTGGCATTGTGAAGGTCATCAACTATGCCCACGCCCACAATCTGGCCATTCAGTACTGGACCGTGAACGATGCGCAGGAAATGGAATACCTGATCAGCATCGGCGCCGACGCGCTGATTACGGATTACCCGGAACGGGCTGCCGAGGTTTTGAGCCGCTGACAGCCGTGATGCAGCAATAGAAAATACCATAAAATGAGGGGTCGTCTCGAAAAGAGACGGCCCCTTTGGCATACGTTTATGCAATTTACAGCAGAGAAGAAAGCTCTTCCCACTTGGCATAGAGCGCTTCCAATGCCGCGGCATTTTCTTCCTGCGCCTGACCGATTTCCAGAAGTTTCTGATAATCGGAGGAAAATTCCTCGGCTTGTGCGTCCAGTTCACCGGACTTTGTTTCCAACTTTTCGATTTCCTTTTCCAGTTTGGCAATCTGCTTTTCAATGTTGGGCGGACGTTTCCGAGGGGGCTTGGGGGCGGCTTTTGCAGCGGGGGCGGGGGATTTGTTCTTTTCCACCAGAGCAAGCTGCTCCTGCCGGGCTTTAAATGCCCGGTATTGCTCAAAGCTGCCCTTATAATCCGTAATGCCGCCGTCCCGCAGCTCCCAGATGCGGGTGGCAAACTTCTCAATGAAGTATCGGTCATGGGAGACAAACAGCAGCGCCTCGGAATAATCCATCAGCGCGTCTTCCATCCATTCCCGGCTGGCAATGTCCAAGTGGTTGGTGGGCTCGTCCAGAATCAGCAGATTGATTTGTTCGCCCATGAGCATACACAATTTCAGTCGGCTCCGTTCACCGCCGGAGAGGGTTCCCACAGGCTTGAACACGTCCTCACCCATAAATCCGAAGGCTGCCAGACGGTCCCGCGCGCTTTGGGGAGTGCATTTCGTCTCGTAAAGCATGGTATCGTAAATACTCCGGTCCAGCACCGGGAAGGTGACAATCTGCGGCAGATATGCCACCCGGACGGCAGGACCTTTTCGAATCCAACCGGTGTCCGGTTCTTCTTCGTTCATAATCAGTTTCAGAAACGTGGATTTTCCGGTGCCGTTATCGCCAATCAAGCCGATGCGCTCGCCGGCAGTGACTTCCAAATGCAGGTCATGAAACAGCTGCCGGTCTCCAAAGGATTTGGACACATTGTCGGCAATCAGTACCTCATCGGCGAAAAACTCGCTTTCCTGAAACTTAGCGGTGAGTTTCCGGTCGCTTTTCGGACGCTCGGTCTGCTGCAGTTTTTCCATGCGTTTTTCCATGGAAAATGCCCGTTTATGGAGCTTATCGTTGCCCATAAAGGCCCACAGATGCATTTGAGCGGCGGCTTTGGTCAACTGCTCCAGTTTGGCTTGGTCCTTTTCGTATTTCTTCAGCTGTTCATCAAAACGGCGCTGCCGCTCCACCACGTAAAAGCTGTAGTTGCCGTTGTAAAATTCGGCCTTGCCCTCATGAATTTCGATGGAGCGCTGGGTTACCCGGTCCAGAAAATAGCGGTCATGGCTGATGGCCAATACCGTGCCGGGAAATTTCAGCAGATAGTCCTCCAACCATTCCGTTGCGTTCAAATCCAAGTGGTTGGTGGGCTCGTCCAACAGCAGAATGTCCGTATCCTCCAGAATCAGACGGGCAAGGTTCACGCGGGTCTTTTCGCCGCCGGAAAGGGAATCGAACGGCTGCTGCCGCATGGCCGCGGGAATTTCCAGACCGTTGGCCACCCGATTTCGCTCCCGTTCCATATCGTAGCCGCCCAAGCGCTCAAAATCTGCGGACAGACGGTCGTATTCGGACAGAATCTGGGGGGAATCGTCATGGGCCATTTCCTCCGCTAACTGGTTCATGCGATCCTGCATTTGATACAGCCGCTTGTGGGCGTCTTTTAAGACATCCTCTGTGGTCCAATCCGGGGGATACACGGGAATCTGAGAAATCAGACCCAACCGCTTTCCTTTATAGATGGAAACGGTACCCTCGTCCGGGTGCAGCTGCCCGGTGAGAATCCGGAACAGCGTGGTTTTTCCGCAGCCGTTCCGCCCCAGAATGCCCACGCGCTCGCCGGTGTTTACCTCAAAGGTCAAACCGTCCAGAATATTATTGCCTTGCTCAAAGGACTTGACCAGTCCTTGCACAGAAAGGTCGATCATATTGTTTGTTCTCCTAAGTGATTAGTTGGCGGATACTGCCTGCTGCAGTACCCGGTTGGCGATGGAGCCGGCCACGGACAAACCGCCGCCGCCATGGGCCACCTGCACCACGAAAGCATAGGGGTGGTCCGCATCGTCCAGAAATCCCACGAACCAAGCATGGTCCGTGCCGTCACCCACTTCCGCGGTGCCGGTTTTTGCGCAGACATTCAGACCGGGGAAGGTTCCGGTGCCGTAAGAACTTTTTACGTTATAGCTCATCATGGAGGCCATCTGCTGCGCAGTATTGCTGTTCAGCAGGTCGGTGGTTTTCTTGGATCCGCCTTCCAACAGCGTAGGCTCCACCAAGGTGCCGCCGTTGCCGATGGCGCTTGCCAGACGGAGCATGCTGAACGGGCAGACCAGGTCCGTTGCCTGACCAATGCCGGACCAGGACAGATTTACCGAGCCGGAGGCGAATTTTTCATAACTTCCCGCTGCAGTGGGAATGCCGTCGATGGTGTGGGCGGTGGTGATGCCCAGTTTTTCCGCGTATTCTGCCATGGTATCCGGTCCCACCAACTGGGAAATCTCGGCAAAGGCGCAGTTGCAGGAATGGGCCAAAGCCTGCTCAATGGTTTGATCACCGTGGTATCCGGTGCAGTTGACCTGCACACCCTCCACCATGACGCTGCCCTTGCAGGTAAACGTGCGGTCGAACAAATCCGGTACGGTATCAATGGCGGCGGCTAACGTCACCAGCTTGTATACGGAGCCGGGAGTAAAGGTGGAACTGATGGCATGGTTCAGATAAGCGCCGTCCGGCACGTTTCCGGGATTTTCCGGGTCAATGCCGGGGGAGGAGGCCATGCACAAAATCTCGCCGGTTTTGTAGTTGACGATTTCCACGGAGCCGGTCCGACCTGCCAATGCGGCATAGGCGGCATTGTTCAGTGTGGAATCCACGGAAAGGGTCACTTTCGGCGCTTTCGTGTGATACGTGCCGGTAATCAGATTGAATCCGGTCAGCTTATCGGCCATCTGATTGAGCACACCGGTGCCGGTATTTCCTGCGTAATCGCCGATGAGGGCATAGTTGGAAACCCGGGTGGTGTAATTATCGCTGTATGTTTTTGAGCTTGCGTCGGCAAGCAAAACGCCGTTTCGGTCATACACCTGACCGGCGGATTGAGAACCGCTGGCATAAAGTCCCGCACTGGAGGAGAATGCCACCCAACGGCTGCCGCTGACTACATAGCGGCTGACGTACACGGAAAGCCCGCAGATACACAGCAGCACCAGCAGCAAAACGGCTGCCGCTCTGTTTTTGACTTTTTTCATGCCTCGGCCCCCCGATTCTTATTCCGTTTGAATTGACTGTCGGCGCTTTTGACCACAAAGCTTGCGTTTTTCCGGGTGTCGGCCGCTTTGATAAATGCCAGCAGCATCCAGCAGGACAGCAAACTGGTGCCGCCTTTGGAAACAAAGGGGAAGGTCACCCCGGTGAAGGGGAGAATATCCAGAGAACCGAACACGTTCAGAGAAAGCTGTGCCACCATCAAGGAGGCGGCTGCGCAGGCGGCAATGACATAATATGTGCTGCGGCCATGGGCAGCGGAGCGGAATGCAAACAGTGCCAGAATCAGAATGGCAAGTACGGCGGAAACCGCAATCAGCAGACCGAATTCCTCGCAAATCACACCGAACACCATATCCGTGTTGGCGGCCACAATGTTTTTCAACCACCCTTGTCCGGCGCCGTGTCCGAACAATCCGCCGGAGGCGGCAGCGGCCAATGTACGGGTCTGCTGATAACCGGCGCCGTAGGGGTCGGCCCAGACGTGGCCCCAAGTGGCAAACCGCTGGGCAATATACGGCTTAATGGTGAACACCAGAAAACCTGCCATGGCAGCGCCGGACACCGCCAGAAATACCGTTGCGATGGAGCCGGAGCGCATATAGGAAATGACCAGAAACGTGACAAAGAAAATCATGGCGGCGCCGTAGTCGCCCATCAATGCCAGCGCAATGACGCACAGGGCGGAAAATCCGATGAACAGCAGCAGGTTTCGCCGGGCGAACAGACGGTCCAGAGAGGCGGCACCGGCATAAATATACAAAACCTTCACCAACTCCGAGGGCTGCAGAGAAAATCCGCCGATGTACAGCCAGTTTTTCGCGCCGAACACATATTCGCTCAGCACAAGGTTGATGCACAGCAGACCCACGGCTGCCACGGTGGCGGGCCAACGGAGAAACTTTGCCCGGCGCAGGTCCCGGAGCCACCAGCCCATCAGAAAGAACAGCACCACGCCCACCATGGTGAGAATGACGGTTTTCACCAACTCCTCGGGCTCTGATGTGGCAACCACGGAAAGACCCAAGGTGCACAGAAAGAATGCCAGCGTTTCCACCTCAAAGCCGGTGCGCCGCACAGACCGCATAATCAGATAGCAAGCCCATTCAATGGCCAGCAGCGCAAAAAAGGAAAGGCAGGTCACGGTGAGGTATGTATCGGAGGCGGTGAAACTGTATTGCAGGGCCACCAATGCCTGAAACAATGAGAGAATCAGCAGAGTTGCGCCGGGGTTGATGAAAGCGCCGGCACTGGTGCGGTGGTCGGAAATGGTCCGCAGTTCGCTTTCCGTCAGGTCCGCAAAGCCCAAGGTGACCGAAGACAGACGAATCCGGTCGCCGTTCTGCACAATCAGACCCTTGAACGGGACCCGCTCGCCGTTGACGAAAACACCGCCCCGGGTTGCCATGTCATAAATGCGCCAGACGCCCTTATCGTTGCGAATCAAAACGGCATGGAGCCGGGAAATATCCGCGGAATTGACAACGATGTCCGCGGTTTTGCTCCGTCCGATTAAACACTCCCAGTGGGGCAGCGGCGCAGCGCTGGTATCCGGAAAAATGAGGTGTCCCCACGTTTCCGGCTCATACTTTTCGCTGAGCATGGAACGCAGGCAACGGCAAATGACCCAGATTGCCAGCACCGGCAAAATGAATCGGGTTATGAAAATGACTGAAGTAGCCGTCATAAAAACTCCTTTCCATGGGGAAATCAATCTTTTTAATAGGTATCATATCACTATAGCATTTTTTTGCCCGATTTACAAGAGTGAACCGCACCGGCGGACATGTCCACGTGTAACGTACATACGGACAAATGACGTTTGGCGGTTTACAACGTAATTTCAAGCTGAAATGCAAATTTTTTATCAGAATTGATAAATGAGAAAATATTAGCGGAAAAACGATTGACAATGAAAAGAAAAGTTGCTACTATGGGTGCAACAATTTTATAACTGAAACGCGTTGATGGGAACGTGTCCGTTTGCGGACTTGCGCAGAGAGCCGGTCGGTTGGTGGAAGAACCGGAGAAGAAAGCAAATCGGGTGTCCTCCCGGAGCGGCATTGGTGAAACGCCGGGTGCGTAGTAAACAATGACGGGCGCTGCCGTTACAACAGCTTGGATTCCACAAAAATCCTTAAAGTGCGTCCGAAAGGGCGAAAAAGAGTGGTACCGCGAAAAGTGTGAGCTTTCCGTCTCTTTGCAAAAATGCAGGGAGCGGAGGGCTTTTTTGTTTGTCCGTTTCCTGAATCTCAAATCATTGGGAAAATTGAAAAGGAGAGAACAACATGGAAATCAAAATCAACAAGACCACAACTCCGAAAACCAAACCTCAGGTGAAGGGATTGCCGTTCGGCAAGGAATTTACCGACCACATGTTCCTGATGGATTATGATGAGGGTCAGGGCTGGCATGATGCCCGGGTGGTTCCTTACGGACCCATTAGCCTGGACTTGGGCGCAGTGGTGTTCCACTACGGTCAGGAAATTTTTGAAGGTATGAAGGCATATCGTACGGAAGAGGGCAAGGTGCAGCTGTTCCGTCCCATTGAAAATATTCGCAGAATGAATAACACGGCAGACCGTCTGTGCGTACCCAGAATTCCCGAAGAGGACTTTATGCAGGCACTGAAGACCTTGGTAACCGTGGAGCAGGATTGGGTCCCCGCAGAAGAGGGAACGTCTCTGTATATCCGCCCGCTGACCATTGCAACCGAGTCTCAGCTGGGCGTCCATGCATCGAATAAATACTTGTTCGCCATCATCTGCTGCGTTGTGGATAAGTATTACAAAGAGGGTCTGAACCCTGTGAAAATTATGGTGGAAAACCATGACGTCCGCGCAGTTCGCGGCGGCACCGGTTACACCAAGTGCGGCGCAAACTACGCAATCTCCCTGCGCGCCAGCGAAGTGGCTGAGAAGAAAGGATTCTCTCAGGTGCTGTGGCTGGACGGCGTGTACCAGAAGTACGTGGAAGAGGTCGGTTCCATGAACGTGATGTTCAAAATCGACGGAAAAATCGTGACCCCCGAGCTGGACGGCAGCATTCTGCCCGGTGTGACCCGGAAGTCCTGCTTGGAGCTGCTGAGAAGTTGGGGCTACGAGGTGGAGGAGCGCCTGCTGTCCATTGATGAGCTGGTAGAGGCTGCGCAGAACGGCAAATTGGAAGAGGCATGGGGCACCGGCACCGCTGCGGTCATTTCTCCCATCGGCGAGCTGTACTACAACGATGAGGGCTACTTCATCGACAACAACAATATCGGTCCCGTGACCCAGAAACTGTATGATACCCTGACCGGTATCCAGTGGGGCAAGCTGGACGACCCCTTCGGTTGGGTGGAGCCCGTTTGCTGAAACAAAGCAAGAAAAACCGTGGAATTTCCGGAATTTCGGGAAATCCTGCGCCGGACTGCGTCAAATGATGCAGTCCGGTTTTTTGTGGATTTTTCTGAAAAATCGGGAGCTTGAATACCGGAATTCCGGCGGAATAGGAAAGTGAAAAAATCCCCCTTGACATTTGTTGGGGCGGTGCTATAATGTACCCAAATTTCAAACGCGTCGATGAGAAGTAGTAAGCATTCGGAACGTTCAGAGAGCCGGTCGGTGGGTGAGAGACCGGAGGGGAAGAATGGCTGAACTGGTCTTTGAGCGGCTTTGCAGAAGAAAACAGTAAGCAAAGACGGATGTCCGCCGTTATGAGGACAGGGTATGGAAGGGTCCGTATCCGACGAGTGTATCCGAAAGGATAAAAAAGAGTGGTACCGCGAAAAGCAACAGCTTTCCGTCTCTTTGCAGTTGGCAGGAGAGGAGGGCTTTTTTGTTACCCGAATCTGCCGCCGGAATCATTATGAGGAGGAGAAAACGCAATGGAAATCAAAATCACCAAGACCACAACCCCGAAAGAGAAACCCAATGAAAATCATCTCCCGTTCGGCACGTTTATGACCGACCACATGTTCGTGATGCATTATGACACGGACCAAGGCGGTTGGCATGACCCCGAAATTGTTCCCTATGGTCCGATTACCCTGCAGCCTGCTTGCTCCGTGTTCCACTACGCACAGGAGTGCTTTGAGGGCATGAAGGCATATCGTACGGCTGAAGGCAAGATTCAGCTGTTCCGCCCCATGGAAAACGTTCGCCGTATGAACACTTCCTGCGAGCGTCTGTGCATTCCTCAGCTGCCGGAAGACGTGATGTACAACGCCATCAAAACGCTGGTGGAAGTGGACCAGGATTGGGTTCCCCATCTGCCCGGTACCTCTTTGTACATTCGTCCCTTTGTGTTCGGCACCGAGAACTATGTGGGTCTGCGGATTCCCGACCACTACATGTGCATGATTATCTGCTGCCCCGTGGGCAACTACTATAAAGAGGGCATCAACCCCGTGAAAATCATCATCGAGGATCGTGATGTCCGTGCCGTCCGCGGCGGCACCGGCTACACCAAAGCCGGCGCAAACTATGCAATCTCCATGCGCGCAGAAAACAAGGCAGAGCAGAGTGGCTACACCCAGGTGCTGTGGCTGGACGGTGTGCATCGGAAGTACATCGAAGAAGTGGGCTCCATGAACGTCATGTTCAAGATTGACGGCAAAGTGGTGACCCCCGAGCTGGCAGGCAGCGTGCTGCCCGGCATCACCCGGAAATCCTGCCTGGAGCTGATGCGTCATTGGGGCATGGAAGTGGAAGAGCGTCTGATTTCCATTGACGAGCTGATTGACGCGATCCACACCGGTCACCTGGAAGAGGCATGGGGCACCGGCACTGCAGCTGTGGTTTCCCCCATCGGTGTGCTGAACTTCGAGGGCGAGGAGCTGGTTGTCGGCAACGGCGGCATCGGCGAGACCACCCAGAAACTGTATGACGAACTGACCGGTATTCAGTGGGGCAAGCGCCCGGATCCTTTCAACTGGACGGATCCCGTCTGCTGAGATTGAAATTCAATCGGAAACACGTCTGCGAAAATATTCGCAGGCGTGTTTTTTCGTGAAGATTGCTATATATTTAATGAGTGAGAAAAAAGTTCGCTGCCGGTTGACTTGACGGAGAAAATGGGTATAATAGGCATATGTCAGAATAATGTGGCAGTAAAATTGTAGAAGTACCAAGAAAGGTTGTTATGTAAATGAGCGAGTGCACACATGATTGCTCCAGCTGCGGCGAAAATTGCAGCAGCCGGAACGAAATTCAGAAAGAAAAACTGCACGAAGGCGCAAAAGTCAAAAAAGTCATTGCCGTTATGAGCGGTAAAGGCGGCGTGGGTAAATCTCTGGTGACCAGCCTGCTGGCTTGCGAGATGCAGCGCCGTGGTTTCCGTACGGCCATTATGGACGCAGATATGACCGGACCTTCCATTCCCCAGGCTTTCGGTGTCCATGAGAACGCCACCGGCACGGAAGAATATATCAATCCCAGCGTTGCAAGCAACGGCACCCAGCTGATGTCTATGAACATCCTGCTGCCGGACGAGACGGAGCCCGTTGTCTGGCGCGGTCCCGTGATTGCTGGTATGGTGACCCAGTTCTGGACGGACGTTATGTGGAATGACGTGGACTATATGTTTGTGGATATGCCTCCCGGCACCGGCGATGTGCCCCTGACCGTGTTCCAGTCTCTGCCTGTGGACGCTGTTGTGATTGTCACCTCTCCTCAGGATCTGGTTTCCATGATTGTGGAGAAGGCTGTGAAGATGACCGGAATGCTGCACCTGCCCGTGATTGGTCTGGTGGAGAATATGTCCTACTTCAAGTGCCCGGATTGCGGCAAAGAGCATGCAATCTTCGGTCAGAGCGGCATCAATCAGGTGGCTGCAAAGTACGGCATTGAGCTGGTGGAGCGTCTGCCCATCGACCCGTCCATTGCACAGGCTGTGGATGCCGGTCAGGTAGATACCGTTCCCGGAAAGTACGTCAGCCAGCTGTGCGATTTCATGCAGGCTGCAATGAGCAACTAAATTTTTTCAAGGCACCTCGCGCTGCGGGGTGCCTTTTTACTGCCGTCACGTAGTTTCCAATACCAAATCAAGGCAAGTGGAAGAAATGATTTGCAATATACGATAAAAGGTGATATAAAAGAAGAAAGGAAATCTTAGAGTGATTGGAGCCATACAGCAGATGTACGAACAGAATGCATTGTCTGCATATCTTCAGACCCAGCGGGAAAAAAGCCTGCCGGGTTGGGAAGAACTGCCGGATATTGAACTATATATGGACCAGGTGGTGGCGCTGACAAACCGGTATCTGGGCAACCAGACCAAGGACCGTATGCTCACACCGTCCATGGTGAATAACTACGTGAAAATGAAAGTGATGCCCCCACCGGTGAAGAAGAAATACAGCCGGGAGCATCTGGTTTATTTGCTGGTCATCTGTACCTTAAAGCAGGTGCTGCCCCTTTCCATGGTGGAGCAGGTGCTGCAGCAGGGCTTGCAGCAGCGGGATGTCCGGGAATTTTATCAGAAATTCCGGGAGCTGTTCGGCGCGTCTCTCCGCAGCGCGGCGGAGGAAACGGCGCATTTGCAGGAAACCGGCGTCACGCCGGAGGACGCAATTTTGGGCTTGGCGCTGAAAGCCCAGGCAGAGCAGACCTTAGCGCAGGGCTTGCTGTCAATGGAATAAGAAAATCCGCAGAACGGTTCAATTCAACGGTTCTGCGGTTTTTTTCGTAATTATAATAGAATCGGAACGGGATTGCAGACGGTGAGGGAATCCGGCGTGACATTGCAATCCACAGCCAACAGCTCCACACCGGAGGCGGCTGCATGGCGGAGTGCAGCGGAAAATTTCGGGTCCGTTGCATCGTTGGGACAGAAACAGCGCATTCCCGGCATTTGGAGAATGAACAGCGCCATGGCGCGGTAGCCGTCTTGCTGGCAGGCAATCAATTCCTCCATGTGTTTTGCACCCCGGAGGGTGGGAGCGTCCGGAAACCGGGCAATGCCGTTTTCTTCTAATGTAACGCCCTTGACCTCCACAAACCATTTTTCCCGGGCGGTTTCCAGATAGAAATCGAATCGGGAGTTGCCGTACACCGTTTCCGGGCGGAGCAGCTGCAAATCCGGAAATCGCCGGGGGAGATATTCGGCAGCCACGCGGTTGGGTGCTTGAGAGTCCATATTGATGAGCAAATCGCCCTTTTCCACGGCAATCAAATCATACCGCGTTTTTCGGGCAGGGCTTTGGCAATCCTGAAGATACACCCGGGCGCCGGGCACCAGCAATTCCTTGCAGCGCCCGGTATTCTTTACATGTACGGTTTCCTGTTGCCCGTCAATGTCCACCTGGGCAATGAACCGATTGGGGCGGCTGCGGAAAATTCCGGGCACCACGTTGGGATAGTTCATAGCAGCGCGTCAGCCCATTCCTGCTCTTTGAATCCCACCAGAACTTTGCCGTCATCGGTGACCACAATGGGCCGTTTCACCAACATTCCGTCACTGGCAAGCAGGGCAATCTGCTCCGCCTCGCTCATAGTGGGCAGTTTGTCTTTCAGCTGCAATTCCTTGTATTTCAATCCACTGGTGTTGAAAAAACGTTTCAAAGGCAGACCACTCCGGGCATACCATGCGGAAAGCTCTTCTGCTGTGGGATTTTCCGTGTGAATGGGCCGCATTTCGCCGGGCAGCTGATGGTCTAACAGCCATTTTTGCGCTTTCTGGCAAGTGCTGCATTTGGGGTAACCGATGAACAACATTGTAGAATCACGTCCTTTTCGTCTGTTTCAGATACGGGTATCATACCATTCCGGGGGAGGGCGCGTCAATGGCGCCGCACCGGTGTTTTGCACAGAGTTCCGGGGCGGAAATTGTAGAAAATGAAGAAACAAAAATTTTTCAGAAAAAGATGCAACTTTTTGGAACACGGAAACGTCTATTAAACAAACAGGTTGGTTGAAAATTTTATAAACCGGCTGAAAAATCATTGTTGCACTATTGACAGAACTATGGGTTCTATGGTAATCTACAACTGTATTAGAGTGAATAATACGCGTGTGAATGATTTGAAAAAAGGATGGTGGATTGAATGAAAAAATTCAAGCGCGGTCTCAGCTTACTGCTGTGTTTGGTCATGGCTGTGTCTTTGCTTGCCGGCTGCGGCGACAAAGACAGCAAGGCAAACGGAGACGAGTATGTGTATGTTCCTACATACGTCAAAGTGAAAGGGGATTTCCCCAACGGATACAATCTGGCAACCTATGCCAACGGAAAGTTCTATTTCACGGCAAGCGTGATGCCCGACGGCAGCAAGCCGGCAGAAGACGGCTCCGACTGGAGCAAGATGGTGACCCGTCTGTATATGATGGATTTGGACGGTAACACCACCTTGATGCCCGGCTATGTGGAACCGAAAAGAAATGATTCCGATGAAGGCTACGTGGGCACCAACGGAATCTCCGTGGACAAAGAGGGCAATGTGTATATCATGATTTATCAGTCCACGTACACCTTCAATTTGCCGGAGAATTTCGACGCCGCCAGCGATGACAAGTGGAATTATTTTGAAAGCAGCTCCAGCGAATACAGCATGGTGAAGGTCAGTGCAGACGGACAGACTTCGGAGACTGTGGACCTGAGCGGCTTGGAGCTGAATGATGAAAGCTATCTGAACAACTTTGTGGTGTCCGGCGATTACATGTTCTTCAGCATGGACCAGGGCGTTGAGGTTTTGGATATGACCGGCGCAAAGGTGTTCACGTACACCGCTGACGGTTGGGTGAGCAGTGTTGTGACCGACCGGGACGGTAATGTCTGCGCGTCCGCCTACTCCGGCGATTCCCAGCAGATGGTTCGAATCGACCCGGCTGCCAAGAAGGGCGAAGTGGTCTGCAAGGAGCTGCCCAATGACGCATACGATCTGAAATCCGGCTCCGGCGATTATGACTTCTTCTATACCAACGGTGCAAATCTGTACGGTATGAAACTGTCCGGCGGCGAGGCAAAAACCGAAAAGGTGCTGAACTGGGTGAACAGCAGCGTAGACAGCGATAGTATCCAGACCTACGTGGCGGAAGAAGACGGTTCTCTGCTGTGCTTGAGTCAGGATTATTCCGGAGACACTCCGGTGATTGAACTGATTAAGCTGACCAAGACCCCCGCAAAGGACGCAGCAAAGAAAGAAAAGCTGACCTTGGCAACGGAATATCTGGATTGGAACCTGAAGGCAGCGGTTCTGAAATTTAACAAAGAAAATCCGGATTACATGATTGAAATTAAGGACTATTCGGAATACAATACCGATGAGGACTATTCCGCCGGTCTGCAGAAACTGACCACGGAAATTCTCTCCGGCAACGTGCCCGATATTCTGTACACCTCCGGTCTGCCCATTGAGCAGATGGCCGCAAAGGGCTTGCTGGTGGATCTGGCTCCGTACATGGAAAAGAGCGAGGATACCAAACCGGATCATCTGGTTCCCGCGGTGCGGAATGCGCTGACCGATGACGGAAAGATTTACCGGACCTGCCAGAGCTTCACGGTTAACACCGTGATGGGCAACTCCGATGTGGTCGGCACCAAGATGGGCTGGACCATGGACGATTTCAAGAAGGCGTATGCCTCCATGCCCGCCGGCTGCGATGTGTTCAATCAGGGCACAACCCGCTCCGATGTGCTCTCGTTTATCATGATGGCGGAGCAGGACCGTTTTGTGGATTGGAGCGCTGCAACCTGCAACTTTGACAGTCAGGACTTTATCGACATTCTGGAATTCCTGAAACTCTTCCCGGAAACCTTTAACTGGGACGACAATACGGAATGGGAGGCCGATTACACCCGCATTGCCAACGGCAAGCAGATGCTGAGCACTGCGTCCATTTCCGGATTTACCGACCTGCAGTACTACATGGCGTCTTTCGGCAATAAGGCAACCTGCGTGGGATTCCCCGTAAGCGAGGGCGTCGGCAACATTTTGGGCATGGACGACGGTTATGCAATTTCCGCAAAGTGCGCCAATAAGGACGTTGCTTGGAAGTTCATCAGCCAGTTTATGAGCGAAGATTGGCAGCTCAAGAACGTGTATTCCTTCCCCTCGAACCAGGCGGCATTTGATAAGCAATTGAAAGATGCCATGACCCCGACTTACCAGAAAGATGAAAACGGCAACTTCATCCTGGACGAAAACGGCAACAAAATTGAAGAGTCCAAGGGCGGTTTTTCCGATGGCACCAATGAATACAACTTCTATGCCATGAAGCAGGCAGAGGCCGATATGCTGAAGAATCTGATTGACAGCTGCAGCATGGTGATGAGCCAGAATACCAGCTTGAATGACATTATCAGCGAAGAGGCGCAGGCATTCTTCAACGGTCAGAAATCCGCAGCCGACACCGCAAAAATGGTGCAGAGCCGCGTGAGCCTGTACGTGAAAGAGCAGTCTTAAAACAACGAGGAGCAAGAGCATCTTGCTGAAATATGGAATTCCAACAGGGGGAAACCCCTGTTGGGATTCTTTCAATCTTTGGAGATACCCTATGATGCAACTGAAAGAGAAACTCCAACTGCATAAACCCCGGCTGCGTCTGCCGAAAGGCAAGGCAGACGGAACCGCCCCAACCCGGACGGAGCAGGAAAAGGCCATCAAACGGCGGGATTTCCTGCGGAGCGTGGGCTTTCTGGGACCCAGTCTGTTCGGCGTGTTCCTGTTTTTCGTGATTCCGTTTCTGGTTGTGGTGTACTATTCCGTAACCGACGGCAGCATTGACGCGAACTTTGTTTTTCTGAAAAACTTTGTGAATCTGTTCCATAACGGAGCATTTCTGATTGCAGCGAAGAATACGCTGAAATTTTCCTTTACCGCCGTTCCGTTGGCGGTGATTCTCCCCATTGCTCTGGCTTTGATGCTGGAGGCGCGGATTCCGCTGAAAAGCGAATTCCGCACATTTTTCCTCAGCCCCATTATGGTGCCAGTGGCATCGGTGGTACTGATTTGGCAGGTTATTTTCAGTTATAACGGCACATTGAACCAGTTTTTGGCCATCTTCGGCGCAGATAAAATCGACTGGCTGAAGTCCGAGTATTGTCTGGTTGTGATAACGGTGCTGTTTCTGTGGAAGAATCTGGGCTACAACATGATTTTGTTCATGTCCGGTCTGGCAAACATTCCCAAGGAACTGCTGGAAGTGGCTGAAGTAGAGGGCGCAAGCCCGTGGTACAGCTTTTTTGCCATTAAAATGCGGTATCTGTCTCCCACGGTACTGTTTGTGGCAATTCTGTCCATGATTAACTCGTTTAAAATTTTCCGGGAAGTGTATTTGCTGACCGGGGATTATCCTTATGACGGATTATATATGCTGCAGCATTTTATGAACAATACGTTCAACAGCTTTGATTATCAAAAGCTGTCCTCGGCGGCAGTGGTGATTGCGCTGTTTATGGTGGCGCTGATTGCAATCCTCTTCAAGGTAGAAGATGCCTTCGGAAAGGATGTGGAAGGATGAAAAAGAACCATTATGTCGGCCGGGCAGTGATTTTTCTGGTGTGCGCCATGTTCGCGGTGGCATTCCTGCTGCCCACGGTGCTGACCATTACAAACTCCTTTATGACTGAGTCGGAGATTACCGCCAACTACGGCGCGGTGTTCCATGACAAGAAAACCAACTCCTACCAATCCGAGCAGGTAAATCTGAAGTTTATTCCGGATAAGGTGACCCTTTCCCAGTACGTCAACGGTCTGGTTCGCTCCCCGGAGTATCTGATTAAATTCTGGAACAGCGTGTTTCTGACCTTGCCCATTGTGCTCTTTCAGGTGGGCATCGCCTCCTTGGCGGCGTACGGCTTTACCCGATGGCGGGGAAAGGTCCGGGCATTCATCTTTTTCTTTTATGTGATTCTGATGCTGATGCCCTATCAGGTGACCTTGGTGCCCAACTATCTGGTGAGCAAATGGCTGCACATTTACGATACCCGATGGGCCATCATTCTGCCGGGCACATTTGCACCGTTTTCCGTGTTCCTGCTGACGAAGTTTATGCGCCGCATTCCCTATTCGCTGATTGAGGCGGCAAAAATCGAAGGCGCCGGAGAGTGGTATATTTTCACCAGAATCTGCTTGCCCCAATGTCGGGCGGCGCTGTATTCCATCGTGATTCTGGTGTTCATTGACTATTGGAATATGGTGGAGCAGCCGCTGATTCTGCTCAATGACCCGGACAAGCAGCCGCTTTCCGTGTTCCTGTCCACCATCAATTCCGGAGAAATCGGTCTGGCCTTTGCAATGGCCACCGTGTACATGATTCCGTCCCTGCTGCTGTTCCTCCACGGTGAGGAATATCTGGTAGAGGGCATTGCACATCAAGGAAGTGTGAAAGGGTAAAACGATATGGATGAAATGAAAGTCAAAAAACGTGGTTGGATTAAGAATGCGGCAATCGTTTTCCTTTCGATTATGCTGGTGCTGACCTTCTTTTCCAATACCTTTATGAATCGTTCACTGCCGGAAGTGGCAACCACCTATGTAACCAGCGGTGAAATCGTCACGAAGATTCGCGGCAGCGGTACGGTTACGGCCAACGAAAGTTATGAAGTCACCTTGAACCAGACCCGCACGGTGGATTCTGTCAAGGTGAAGGTGGGCGACGAGGTTCACGAGGGCGATGTGCTGTTTACCTTGGCCGCCGGCGAAAGCGACCAGTTAAAGCAGGCGGAGGAAACACTGCATTCCGCCAATCTGAATTATCAGAAAGCGCTGATTAACGCAACGCAGCAGGATTATGCAAAGCAGGACCGTGACATTCAGCTGGCGCGGCAGGATTTGGAAGACGCACAGAAAACGCTGAATTCCTATTCCGGCGGCACGTTGACGGAATCCGAGGCAAAAAGCCAGATGGACACGGCGAAGGCTGTGATGGACGCCAGCCAGAAACAGGTTGACAGCTATCAGAAACAGCTGAGCAATCTGGGCGGCAACACCGGCGGAGACACCAGCGGTCTGTACGCAAGCTATCAGTCTGCGGAGCAGACGCTGTCCGATGCACGGAAAGCCTTGGCCTCCAAGCTGCTGAACAGCGGCAGCACCTATAGGGATCTGATGAAAAAAGTGGTCGATGACCGTCTGGAGCAGGCAAGAAATGATGCCTTTCCGAACGATCCCGGTGTTACTGTTTCTGATGAGTTGAAGAAGTTGTATCTGGAATACGAGTATCAGAAGTACGCAGGCACAACGGAAACAGTGAATGCAGCGAAAAAAGAGCTGGACGAGTATCTGAACAAAACCGAAAATGAAAACCAGAAAAAAATCAGCATTAAGTTTGTAAACAACTGGGAAGGCCGACTGGATACCTACATGAAAGCTGCCGCAGAGGGCGGCTATGCACCTGCTAAGGGCAGTGTAAAAATTGAAGGAACACCCGATGAACAGAAAGCATATAAAGATTTGTCCGATTTGACGAAAAATGTCACCACTGCACAGCAGCAGCGGGACGCAGCCTATTCTGCCTACATCAGCGCTGTGAGCAATGACAATTCCGGAGAGTACAACCGGCTGAATCGTCTGCTGCAGAAAGCCCAGGAATCTCTGGACACTGCAACCGTCAATTACGACAACAAAAAGGCCATTTATGAGGGCATTCAGACCGCCACCGCAGCCGTAAAGGAAAAACAGCGGGCACTGGAGGACCAGGTGTTTGCTCTGGAAGAGCAGAGGAAAACCGACAACAAGGCCATTCAGCTGGAGCAGCTAGATCTGAAAGAAATGCGCTATCAGATTTCCAAGGCACAGCAGGAAGTGAACGAGCTGCAGCAGGAGGCTACCGAGCCGGAAGTGAAGGCAAAAGTCAATGGTGTGATTGAAAACATTGCGGTGACCGCAGGCAAGCCCATTGATTCCGGAACCACGGCTTGCACCATTACCGTGCCGGATATGGGATATAACGTGAGCTTTTCCGTAACCAAGGATCAAGCGCGGAAGGTACATACCGGGGATCAGGCAACCATTGCCAACTACTGGGGCGGAGATCTGACCGCAACTTTGAGCAGCATTAAGACGGACCCCAAAAATCCTCAGAACGGCAAGATTCTGACCTTTGACATTCGCGGCGATGTGGAGCCGGGTACCAATCTGAATCTGTCTGTGGGCCAGAAGAGCGCTCAGTATGACGCCATTGTGCCCAACAGCGCCATTCGCAGCGACAGCAACGGTGATTTCATCTATGTGGTCACGTCCAAATCCAGCCCCTTGGGCAACCGCTATGTTGCCACCCGTGTGGACGTGGAAAAAGTTGCCAGCGACGATACCAATACGGCAGTCAGCGGCGGCGTCAATGCTTACGACTATGTGATTACCACAAGCAGCAAGCCGATTAAGGACAAAGACTTGGTTCGTCTGGCCGAATCCTAAGGAAACCGAACGATGAAGAACAAACGGAAGTTTCATTGGAAACAAATACAGCCTCGGCAGTGGCTGCATCGAAAATGGCTCTGGTTTACGCTCATCAGCGCAATCTCTTTGATTGCGGCGCTGATTTGCATGAGCTGCTTTCGTCATGCCGGAACCGTTCTCCGGGACCAAAATGTGGCGCAGGAGTGGGCCGGAACAAGCGAAACGGAATACGCGGAGGTTTCGGTGTTTTTCCAGACCGGCAGCACTGTGGACCGTACGGCCATTCAAACATTCCGGGAGAAATTGACCACCGATTTAAGCGAATTGGTGACGGAAGATCTGACGCACTTGTACTGCGATGGTTGGAGTACCAAAGGTCAGCTGACCGTGGAGGGTATGAACGGAAAATCCGATGCCTCGGTGATGGCTGTGGGCGGAAACTTTTTCCAGCTGCACCCCTTGGATTTGGTCAGCGGCGGATATTTTTCCGATGACGATTTGATGCATGACCGGGTGATTCTGGACGAGGAGTTGGCTTGGCGGCTGTTCGGCGGATACAATCTGACGGGCATGACGGTGACCATCAACGGAATGAGTTTTCAAGTCGCCGGTGTGATCAACAGACCCACGGACAAAGCCAGTCAGACGGCTTATGCCGACGGCGCGGGATTGTATATGTCTTACGATACCTATCAGACGCTGAATGAAAACGCGGCCATCAGCAGCTATGAAATTCTGATGCCCAACCCGGTGGACGGCTACGCCAAACAGCAGGTGACGGACAATCTTGCACCGAAAGACGCCGTGGTTGTGGAAAACAGCAGCCGCTTTACCGCCGGGCGTATTTTCTCCCTGCTTCGGCATTTGAATCAGCGCACCATGCGCACCGATACTGTGACCTATCCCAGTTGGGAGAACGCGGCTCGAATTGTAGAAAACCGGTGCATGATTTTCATGGTTCTGGCCATTCTGTTCTGGATTTGCCCTGTAGTTTTCGTGGTGATTCTGGCAGTAAAAGTGTATCGGAAGATGAAAGGCAAGCTCCGGGAAACCTATCTGGATCTGAAGGACCAGTATGAAAACAGAGTGCTGTGGAGCAATCTGCAGGCAAAATGGAAAGGAAGAAAACATGGCAGGTCTGACGCTGAAACACATCAAGAAGATTTATGACAATCAAGTGGTGGCAGTTGAAGACTTCACCATGGACATTGCGGATAAGGAATTTATCGTTCTGGTGGGACCCTCCGGCTGCGGAAAATCCACGGCCCTGCGTATGATTGCGGGCTTGGAGGAAATCACCGCGGGGGAGCTGTATATCGACGGGAAATTTATGAATGACGTGGAGCCGAAAGACCGGGATATTTCCATGGTGTTTCAGAACTACGCCCTGTTTCCCCACATGACAGTGTATGATAATATCGCCTTTGGCTTGAAACGGCGGAAGGTTCCGAAAAACGAGATTGACCGAAAGGTTCACGAGGTTGCGGAGGTTCTTCAGATTTCCGAGCTGCTCCAGAGAAAGCCGAAGGCGTTGTCCGGCGGTCAGCGGCAGCGTGTGGCCATCGGTCGGGCGATTGTCCGGCAGCCGAAGGTGTATCTGATGGACGAGCCGCTGTCCAACTTGGACGCAAAGCTCCGCGGTCAGATGCGCTCGGAGCTGAAAAAACTTCACCAGAAAATGGACACCACGTTCATTTACGTGACCCATGACCAGACCGAGGCAATGACCTTGGGCAATCGAATTGTGGTCATGAAAAAGGGACATATTCAGCAAATCGGAACGCCCCATGAGGTGTTTGACCACCCCCGGAATCTGTTCGTTGCCAGTTTTATCGGCAGCCCGCAGATGAACTTTATCGATGTGGAGCTGCTGTGGATTGACGGTCAGCTGTGCGCCCGGGTTTTGGAGGAGACCATTCCGCTGAACCTGCCCTATGACATTCGGCTGCAGCCCGGCGAGACCCGGCAAGCGGTGCTGGGCATTCGCCCGGAGTACATCGAAATCGGCGACGATAAAGACGTGCCGGTGCTGGTGAATATGCAGGAACTGATGGGCAGCACGGTGCAGCTGCATCTGACCTTGGGTGAAACCGATATTGTGGCGATGGTGCCGGTGAGCTTTGCGGAAAGTCTGCCCGAGCCCTCGTCAAGCGGTGTGATGCCTTATGTGCGCATCAGCTTGCCCGCCTCAAAAATCCAGCTGTTTGACCCGGAAAGTAAATTGAATTATGAGGTTCTCTATGGGGAAGACGCCGCCGAATTGGCTGCGGAAGAACCGGAAGAAACTTGACAGACAGCCCCCGGAACGCTGCGTTCCGGGGGCTGTTCATAAAAGATTCATTTGCCATAAGAAAAAATAAGAGTATAATAGATATATTATACAAAAAATGGAATGACATGCTTTGATGAGAGAAACAAAGCGAAAGGGTGAAAACTTATGGCATTGGCAACGAAACGCTTGCTGGCAGATTCGCTGAAGGAGCTGCTGGAGCACAAGACGTTGGATAAGATTACGGTAAAGGAAATCGTGGAGCACTGCGGTGTAAACCGGCAGACGTTTTACTATAATTTTCAAGACATTTACGATTTGATTGAATGGATTTTTAATGAAGAGGCAGAGCGGCTGTTGGGTGACCGTCCGGAAGATATTGACTGGAAGGAAGACCTGCACCGCATTGTGAGTTATTTAAAGGAGAACGAAAATCTGGTGTGGAACGTCATGCGCTCGGTGAACCGGGTGAGCATGGAGCAATTTCTGAAAGCGGAATTCACCCCCACAATTACGGAAATCGTCCAGCGGAAAACGGAAGGGAAAAACGTTTCTCAGGAGAACATTGATTTCATCATCAATGTGTATACCCTGTCTGCGGTGGGCTTGCTGTTCAACTGGTTGGACCAAGGCTTGGAGCTGGATTGTGAAGAGAGTCTGAACAAATTGATTTGTTTGCTGGACGGCAGCTTGGAATATGCCATCGACAAATTGGGTCAGGATTCCACCGATTAAGAGTTAGATAGACAATTTTGCGGAGTTGTGTAAATTTACACGCTCCGCAATTTTTGTCTGTTCTCTTTTTGCCGCAGCCTCTATACAATAGGAAACAAGATAAAGAGGAGGCGGAATTATGTTTAAACCACTTGCGAAACTTGGAATCAATACCGCTTATAGTTATATTGAAAAAGACCCGGAAAAGAACATGGGTAAATTGATGGACTGGGTGGATAAGTTTGCCGGAGACGATGAGGAAACGAACTTCCACAAACAGCGCGCTGCGGTCCGGGACGTCATCGACCACCCGGAATCCAACTGGTACCAGTATGTGATGCGTCTGTTTGACGAGACGGATAACGATGTGCTGAAGAAAATCTTCACCAACTTCGTGCTGAATGCCGTGCTGACTGGTTGGAAGACCCAGGAGGCTGCCCGTGAAAAATACCAGTGCAACATTCCTTGGGCCATTCTGATGGACCCCACCAGCGCCTGCAACCTGCATTGCACCGGCTGCTGGGCTGCTGAGTACGGCAACAAGCTGAATCTGAGTTTTGAGGATTTGGACAGCATTATCACCCAGGGCAAGGAACTGGGCGTGTATCTGTACATATACACCGGCGGCGAGCCTCTGGTTCGGAAAAAAGATTTGATTGCTCTGTGCAACAAACACTCCGACTGTGTGTTCCTGTGCTTTACCAACTCCACGCTGATTGACGAGGAGTTTGCGGACGAAATGCTCCGGGTGAAGAACTTTGTGCCCGCCATCAGCTTGGAAGGCTTTGAGACGGCCAACGACAGCCGCCGTGGCGACGGCGTTTACCAGAAGGTTATGCATGCCATGCAGCTTCTGCGGGACCGCAAGCTGCCCTTCGGTATTTCTACTTGCTATACCTCTGTCAACTGCAATGACATTACTTCGGAAGAATTCATCGATCAGGTCATCGGTATGGGCGCAAAGTTTGCGTGGTTCTTCCACTATATGCCCGTGGGTCAGGACGCAGCAACCGAGCTGCTGCCGACGCCGGAGCAGCGGAAAATGGTATTTGAGAAAATCCGCGGTTACCGGAGCACCAAGCCCCTGTTTACCATGGACTTCCAGAACGACGCGGAATATGTGGGCGGCTGCATTGCAGGCGGTCGGCGCTATCTGCATATCAATGCAGCCGGCGATGTGGACCCCTGCGTGTTCATTCATTATTCCAATGCCAACATTCACGATGTATCCCTGCTGGATGCATTGCGCTCCCCGCTGTTCATGGCTTACCATGACAATCAGCCGTTTAACGAGAACATGATGCGGCCTTGCCCCATGCTGGAGAATCCCCAGATTCTGCCCAAATTGGTGGCTGCAACCGGAGCACATTCCACGGACCCGCAGGCTCCCGAAACGGCAGACACACTGTGCGCCCGCACCACCGGGTATGCGGCAGACTGGACGCCGGTTGCAGAGGAACTGTGGAAACAGAGCCCTCGCTGCACCGGAAATTGCGCCGGCTGCGGAGCACATTCTAACTGACACCCTCCCTCTCTCTCATCATCCGGGCGGAACTGCTCCTTCGGTTCCGCCCGGAATTTTTGCGTTTTTGCGGGAAGTCGGCGGAAATACACGGTCAAATCCGGTGAATTTTTCCTTTCCCGCCAGAGAATTTTACGGTATGTTCGCAAATTGTTCACAACTTCCCGGATTGATTTCTTATAATGGGAAACAGTGTTGACCAATAATAGGAGGGATTGCGGGATTGAATACCAGACTGGAAGCATTTATCAGAGGAAAACGGTTCCCCGGCGCATTTGTGGGATTGCTGCTGTTGATTACAGCCTATGTGACCATTAAAGTGACCCAGGCAACGGAACAGATGTGGGGCGTTCACCCCAGATTCACGGTCTTTCTCTGCTTGATGGCTATTTCCGCTTTGGTGGCATATTCTCAGCAGCATTTGCGGCATAACAGCGTCTATCGAGTCTGTGCCTGCATCACAAGCTATTATCTTTGCTACATGGTCTATTTTCTGATGATTCTGGCTGTGGGTGATGTGATTTGCCGGGTGACACACCCCGGTGCCGGCTGGCAGATTTATGCCGAGCAGTTGGTGGGCATTGCCGGTTTGTCCGCATTGGCTTTGGTGGTGGGCGGAACTGTTCACGCACGAAAGCTGCGGGTGAAACCCTACACCTTGCATTTGGGAGATACCGGTGCACAGTACCACATGGTGCTGCTCAGCGATTTGCATTTGGGCACGTTGGTTCAATCGGGGCATATTCGGAAAATGGTGCGGGAAGTGAACGCCCTTCGTCCGGATATGGTGGTGATTACCGGCGATTTGTTCGACGGAAAATCCACGAAGGAGTGCCCGGATTTGGAACGTGTGACGGCTGCGCTCCGGCAGCTCCGGACAAAGGACGGCGTTTACGCGGTTTTGGGCAACCATGACCCGGACGTTTCCGACCCGGATTTGACCCGTTTTCTGAAAGACAGCAGCATCAAGCTGCTGTATAATTCCACGGCAGAGTTTCCGCTGTTTACCATGGCCGGACGAATGGGCTTGGCTGCAACCAACGGGGAAGAGCGGACGCCGCTGACCCGGCTGCTGTCCCATTGCGACCGGAGCAAGCCGGTTGTGGTGCTGGACCATGACCCCCAGGGCATTCGGGAGGCGGAAACCGTGCAGGCGGATTTGGTGCTGTGCGGACATACCCATCGGGGGCAGTTTTTCCCCATGAATCTGTTTACCAAATTGTCTCTGGAAAAGGGATTTTATTACGGCTATACCCGGCTGGGAAAGACACAGGCTGTGATTTCTGCCGGTACGGGATTCCATCAGATGCCCATTCGCATCGGCTCTGACAGCGAAATTGTGGATTTGCATCTGCACATCTAATCGAATAGGAACTTGGGCTCCGCCTGCATATTGTGCAGGCGGATTTTTTATGCGGAAAATGATGTAGTTCGCGACAAAAAATACACATTTCAAGGACGGAGAAGGCGGTCCTTCCGAAAAGCTGATATGCTGTACCGTAGAGAAAGTGTTTTGGTAAATTTTTACTGAAATTCAGGTACAACATTTATATCAACCAGAGGAAGAAAGGAGCGCCAAGGTGAAGAAACGGCTTATCAGTTTATTGTTGGTCATCTGCATGGTGCTGACCTTGCTGCCGGCAGAAGTTCTGGCAGCTGAGGTGAAAAAACCTGCGGATAATGCCACGCAGACAGCTGTGGTGCAGGAGAATCCCTTTACCGATGTGGAGCAGAACAGTTGGTATGCTGCCGCGGTGCAGTATGCCCGGGTTAACGGATTCTTCAGCGGTGTCAGCGACACATTATTTGCGCCCGACGGCTCAATGAACCGCGGCATGTTTGTAACGGTATTGGGACGTATGGCGGGCGTAGACGCGGCAAAATACGGCGGAGAAACCGGATTTTCCGATGTGGAGCCGACTGCGTGGTATGCGCCTTATGTGAAGTGGGCAGCGCAGTACGGCATTGCTAACGGCATGGGAAACGGTCTGTTTGCACCGAATGACAAAATCAATCGGGAACAGATGGCGGTGTTCTTTGCCGCTTATTTTGAGAAATTCGATGTAACGCCCGAAACGGAAAAGGCAACTGCGGGCAAACCGGCAGACTTGGGACAGGTTTCCGATTGGGCAAAAAGCGCTGTCTTGAAACTGTGGTCTATGGGACTGCTTTGCGGAGACGGCGTGAACTTTGCACCGAAAGATACGGCAACCAGAGCAGAGGCTGCGACGCTGTGCAAGAGCGTGGACAAATCCGTGGAGACATGGTATTCCGAACCGGGCGTGGAAAGCACCCGCGTCAGCGTGGACCCGGAACAGCAGGAACCGAAACCCACGCCTACACCTACACCGTCTGGAACGTCTGTTACATCAACGAACTATCTGGTGCAGTTTGAAATGGGTGACGGTCAGCCGACGATGACGCTGCCGAGCAAGGGAGAATATGCCTCCGGAACACCCATTACGCAGCTGCCGACCCCTGTGGCGCAGGGCATGATCTTCTTGGGGTGGTTCTATGATAAGGAACTGACCCGTGGTGTAGAAATCGGGGACACCGTGACGAAGAGCATGACGTTGTATGCAAAAGCGGCTGCGGGAAGTGAAGTCACCTCGGTGGAGACACCCAATTACGTGACCAAGGACGAAATTCCCGTCGGTGCGTTTTCATTCGATGTCATCGGCGCGAATGCAATCACGGACGAGACAATCAAGTTCATCAATATTACAGAAACCGATAGTCCGGTGACGTATAAGGTTAACGGTACAACTGTGACGGCGGAACTGAAAGCCGGTCAGATGTATCAAGTGGAGCTGTTGGACGAGAATGCGCGGCTTAAAGTAGACGGAGCGGAACAGCCGGCATCTGTGCGTTATCTGAATATCCGGACGCAAAAGGGCGAAGTTACGAATGCCGGATTGAACAGCGATGTTAAAGAAATTTCCGCTGAGGAGACGGGAAATCTTGCCGATGACGTGTTCAAAGGCATTTATCAGATTGACCCCGACGGAACGACAACCCGAAATACCACCAGCGGAACCTTTACCTACAGCGGTGATGGCACGTTGAAGGTTGGCGATGTTCTTGCGGTTACGGATAATGGAGCATCTTTAAAAGACGTGAAGTCGGAAACCGGCGACGTGGCATACATCAAAGTAACCGATGTAAAGGGCAACAACATCAGCTATGAAATGGCAGAGGTGGAGGACGTTCTGTTCATGCCGGACGTGCTGCCGATTCAGCCCGATTGGGATACGGACAATGTAGAGAACCAAATCACGATTTCCGATACCAATCTCACCACGGCTATGAACAATGTGAGCGCGTCCAGCTTGGACGTGGGGGATTTCCTTGCGTTTATCAATGGCGCTTACAGCGAAAACAGCACCGTATCTTCCTACGGTAAAATTACAGAATTTACCACAAATGATAAGGGCGAGTATGTCATCACCTATACCGGCGCAACGGAATCCGATATTGAAAATTCTCTGGACGTTTACTACACGGAAGACCGGAAAATCGAGCTGACCGAATCTGAGCAGAAACAGATTGAAAATGAAGTCAAGCAGGACGTGGAGAACAGCGGTTATGCCGAGCAGGCGGCTGTGTATCTGGCAGCGCTGATGATGGAAAGCGACGATTTAACCACGGTACCCGATGCAGACGCGGTGGCGCGCCGCATGGAAGAGGGAAATCTGCTGACCGATGAAAACAGCGTTACGCTTTTGGGCACAGAGTCCAAACAGGTTTACGTGGAGTTCGACCCAAAGGGAATCAATGTCAAGCTGAAACTGAACGGCGAGCTGGACCACTTGAAGGGAAACGGCTTTGCAGTCGGCGTGGAAGTTCCGTTCAAGGTAACCATTGAGGGGCCGAAAGGAAATATTGAAATTTCCATTAAGGCCAATTTTACGGAGGAAATCATTCTTCGTCAGAATATCAGCACCAGCCGTCATAAAATCGGTTTTCTGAGATATGATTACTCCCTGAACGCTGCGTTTATGGTGGGCAACTACACCGGAATCAAGTTTAATGCAGACATTACCAGTGCCGGCAATGACGGGGACGAATCCATGACCAAAAAGCTGGACGCTATCATGGATAGAATCGAAAACTATCAGAGCATGGGCGGCAGCAGCACCGACGGCACGATGGATTCTCTGGCAGAAATCTATCAGGAAGTGATGAAGAATGCCAATGATACATGGATTGACATTGTAGACGTCAAGCTGTTCGAAAACAACGGCAGCGCCTTCCTGCATATCTTCTGCTGGCAGATTAAAGGCAGCTTTGTGGTCAGCGCCAATCTGGCGGTGTCTATCGGCATGAACTTTGAGTATGCCACGCAGAAATTGTACAACTTCTCTGTCCGCGTCAAGGCAAAGACTTCTACCAACCAGACCATTGATATTATCACACCGCACTATAACTTTGATTTCTATGTGGTGGGCACCATCGGAATTCGAGCCGGTCTGCGATTGGAAATGTACGTGGGTCTGTTCTCTCTGAAATTGGATAAGATTGGCATTACTGCCGATGTGGGCGCTTATGCCCAGCTATGGGGATATTTCTTCTACCATTTGAGTTGGACAGAAGGACAAGGCAAGGAAAGCAATTCTGCCGGCGCACTGTACATTGAAATCGGCATGTATCTGGAAATCCACTTTGTGGCGCAGGCATTTTCCAGCAGCAAACTGACGTGGAACCCCACGCTGTATGACAATCAGTGGCCGTTGTGGAGCGCCGGGTCGTTGGAAAACGTCTATGACTTCAGCTACGATGGGGACAACAGAATGCTGAACCGGAAAGTTTGGAGCAGCAGACGCATTCCCTTGCCCTCCGCATTGTTTAAGATGAAGTACATGGAAATGAAGAGCGGCAATCTGGCGGAGAAAAACTATGATGACGACACGGAAAGTCATTATATCATCAGCATCAGCAATTCGAAATTCCAGTACGACCCGAAGTATAACGTGGTCACGATAGACCCCGGTACTTCGGTGGAAGAAACCTGCGATGTGACCTTTATCTGGAAAGACCAACCGTTGGCATTCACATCAACGCCCATTTCGCGCACGGTGCATATCAGTTGGTCGGACCCCGCAAATACGCGGACCATCGGATTCATTACGAACGGCGGAAGTGAAGTAGCGGAAATCAGCGGAGGTCCTGGCTCTGCCATTACAAAGCCTGCCGACCCCACCAAAACCGGTTACGACTTCGGCGGTTGGTACACCGATGAAAACTGCAGAACTCCGTTTGATTTTTCTAAATATCCGCAGATGCCGGAAACTTGGTCCGGCAGGCAGAAGAATTTGACGCTGTATGCAAAGTGGAATCCCAGAAATGACACCCGGTATACGGTGGAGCATTATACCCAGAATCTTACCGGTAATAACTATACGTTGGTCAAAACGGAGCCCATGACCGGCACCACCGACGGAAAAACCGCTGCGGCAGCGCAGAATCTCACCGGTTTTACACCGAAGACGATTCAGCAAGTAAACATTGCCGCTGACGGCAGTACTGTGGTCAAAATTTATTACACCCGCAACAGCTACACCATTTCCTTTACCTATGGCGAGCAGGAAAGCAGCGAGAATGTGCCCATCACCTATAAGGCAAAGTATGAAAGCACAATCTATGCGCCGATTATGTCTTTGGAAGGATATGACTTCGTTCAGTTCGAAGGATTCCAATCCGAGGGAGACAATGGCGGCATGAAAGTCACTGCCGGGGATATGACCTTTGCGGCGCAGTGGAAACCCGGCACCGGAATTACTTACCGCGTGGAGCATTATACGCAGAACACAGCCGGAACCGGATATACGCTGAGCGGCGAAGACCCGGTGGAGAGCAAGACCGGTGAAACCGGTGAAGTTGTGACTGCGGCATCGCTGAGCCGAGAACTGACGGGATTGACGTTTGACCATGCCACCGTAGACGGCAAAACGGTTACCGACTTCCCGATTGCAGCCAACGGCAGAACCGTTGTAAAGCTGTACTACAATCGGAATAACGTTACCATGACGTTTAATAGTCAGGGCGGCAGCGCGGTTTCGCCCATCACGAAGAAATTCGGACAAAGCATTTCCATGCCAGCCAATCCCACGAAAACGGGTTACACGTTTGCCGGTTGGTACACCAATGAGGAATGCACCGATGATGCAAAGTTCACGGCGTCTGCTATGCCGGGCGAAAATCTGACGCTCTATGCGAAGTGGACCGTGAACAAGTACACGGTGACTTATGTTGTGGATAATAAGCGTACCACAGAACAGGTGGAATTCGGCACCGAAGTGACCTTACCGGCGGCTCCCGCTGAAAAAGCCGGCTACAACTTTGACCGTTGGGAGGTCAGCGGCGCAATCATGACGGACAGCAAGTTTACCATGCCGGCTAACAACGTGACGATTGCGGCAAAGTGGACTGCAAACAAGTACACCATCACCTTTGATACCGATGGCGGCAGCGCTGTTGCGGCAATTACGCAGGATTACGGCACGGATGTGACCGCGCCTGCAAATCCCACGAAAACGGGTTACACCTTTGCCGGTTGGGAGCCTGCACTCCCCGAAAAGATGCCCTTGGACGGCTTGCAGGTCACGGCAAAGTGGACGGTGAACCAATACACCATCACCTTTAATACTGACGGCGGCAGCGAAGTTGCGGCAATTACCCAGGATTACGGCACGGCTGTGACCGCGCCTGAAAATCCCACGAAAACGGGTTACACCTTCGCGGGTTGGGACAAGGCAATTCCTGACACGATGCCGGCAAATCATGTGACCATCAAGGCAAAATGGAAAGCCAATACGTACAGCATTACGTATGAACTGGACGGAGGCACAATGGGCAGCCAGCCTGCAACCCATACCTACGGAACGGCAACAACGATTCTCAATCCTACGAAAGTCGGCTATGACTTTGCCGGTTGGCAGGTAAACGGCACTGACAAGGGTACAAATCTGACATTGGGCGCCAAGGACTATACTGCGGACATCACCCTGACCGCAACGTGGAAGGCAGGAACGGCAACCCAGTACACGGTCAACCACTATCAGCAGAACGCCGATGATAACGGGTACACGTTGGAGAAAACGGAGACCTTGAGGGGAACAACCGGCGGGCAGACTGCTGCAACGGCTAAAACGTACACGGGATTCGAACCGGCAAACAGCTTTGACCAAGCAGAAATCAAGGCAGACGGCAGTACCGTGGTGAATATCTACTACGACCGCCAGACCTTTACCGTGACGTTTGATGCGGGCGGCGGCACGTTGAATGACGATGCAAGCAAGACGTTTAAGTACGGTCAGAGCTTTGCCGCCCAAACGCCCACGCGCACAGGTTACGCCTTTGAGGGGTGGTATCTGGCAGACGGAACGAAGTTTACCGGCAACAATACTGTGACGAAGGATATGTCCTTGACCGCGCATTGGACAGCCAATGAGGTGAACTACACGGTGGAGCATTATGTGATGAACACCGACGGAACCTACCCCGATAAGCCGACATCAACGAAAACGGAAAATGGCACTGCCGGAACGCAGGTGACAATCAGTTGGCTTAAGTTGTCCGGTTATGGCAAAGAATACACAATGTGGATAGAGGAAAACGGTGTAAAGAAAGCGGTAACGGGAACCGACAAGGTGACAATTACCGGCGGCGCAACGATTAAACTCTATTATGCGCGCCAAAAAGTCGAATTGAGCTATATGAATGCATATAGTTATAAGCTTCCGACGGATACAACAACCTACACCCCGGCGGGAACCTGCTATTACGGTGCAGAACTGAACTTACCGACGCCGACCAAAAAAGGCTACAAGTTCATGGGTTGGTACACGGATTCGGCATGCACCAAGAAATTCACGAGCACAACGGTTCCGGGTGAGGAGGCGTCTCTGAATCTCTATCCGAAATGGGAAAAGTTCAATGTGACATACAACGTGAAGTATATCCTCATGGACGCTGATAAAGGTGATTATTCCAATTCCAATTTGAGATGGACTGACTCGAAAACCAAACAGCTTGGAGATGTTTGCGTCACTTCGTCTGAATATTACGATGAGGTCCGCGTAATTGCGTCTACTTTACAGTCATCGGACAACCAGATGTATTGCGACAAGATGGAGGCTACAATTAACGGCGAAACGGTTACCCTTGACGCAACGAAGATGGATAACAACAAAGTAGCCGAGAACATGACGGAAGTTCGCGTTTATGTTGGCTTGAAGAAATATCAGGTTACTTGGGTTTGGACCGATGGGAATGGAGAGCAGAAAAAAATAGAGGAAGAACGCTGCTACGGTGCAAGCCTGAAGGTGCCGAGCGCGGTTTCCGAAAAGTTTGTGCATGTTGGCGAGAGTTACCGCATTGTGAATGCTGACGGCAGCTACCGCATTGTGGATGGTTGGCAGGTAACCAACACTAAGGAGAATAAGTTGGTGTGGCAACCCAATGACACATCTGGCTATTACGGAACAAGGAATAGGAAACTTCCGGCTTATGACGTTACGATTACCGCTATGAAGAGCGAAGTGTACTACATCATAAACTTCTATGTTGACGGAGAGTTGTATGCAACGGTGGAACGCCGAAGTGGTCAAGGCAGCGAGCAATACAAGGGAAAGATTATGCTCCAGAAGACCCAATACGAGTCGGCGGATGTCGAAGTACCCACGAAAGAGCATTACGAGTATGCCGGATGGAAAATGCTTTCGACCGGAAAAGTGAGTGAGGCGGTTGTGTATGTGGAAAACAACCAAAACGAGAAGTTGGAGGTTGTTTGGAAACCAACGAACTACACGTATGCACTGGATACGAAAGGCGGAACTTTGACCGGCAGTACAACGGGCAATTACACCTTCGAAGACGAGGTGACCTTGGGAGTACCCACAAAAGAGGGCTACATCTTTGCGGGTTGGTACACTGACGAGAACTTCACCGGCGAACCGGTGACAACGATTCCCGTTAGAAGTTTTGGCGAAAAAACGTTCTATGCAAAATGGAAACCCGCAACGTACACGATTACGTTCGTTGACGGTGGTGAAACGAAAACCCAGACTCTGTCGTCTGAAGGCTCTCTCACGCTGCCGCAGCCGCTTGTTGCACAGCGCGACCATTATCAGTTTTCTCATTGGTTGCGCAGCGGTTGGGACGCGGAGTATCAGCCGGGAAATATAATTACGGTGAAGGAAAACACCACGTTTACCGCTGTTTGGACGCCCATTGAGTACAACATCACCTACGACTTGGGCGGTCACGGAACAAATTCCACGGGTAACCCGCCAACCTACACCATAGAAAGTGAGACATTTATGTTGGCAGAGCCCACGCCCAATACCGGTTATACGTTCGTTGGCTGGTATGACGCAGAGGGTAATTCGATTACCAGTATCCAAAAAGGCAGCTACGGTGATATGACCGTCTACGCGCGGTGGTCCACTTCCGGGTTCAAAATCAACTACAGAGACGTAAGCGCAGCGAATGCCACGAACTTTGATGCACTTCCGAAAAGCTTTACGATTGATGCGGCGGTTTCGTTGGTCAATGCGAAAATGAGCAAAGACTCCAACTCGGTATTCCTTTACTGGTGCACGGACCCCGATAACCCGGAGGGTACAAAGATTACGGAAATCGCGCAAGGCACCAACGCAAGCGTTACCCTGTATGCCCGCTGCATTACAACGGAAATCAAGAACCCGACAGACTTGACAGCGCTGCGAGATGCGGTGAATGCAGGCTATTCCATGGCAGGTGAGACATTCCATCTGGTGGATGCCATTAATTTGCCGAGCGATTGGAAATCCATCGGACGCAATTACACCGATACAACCGGCACCGAGTTTGAAGGCACCTTTGACGGTGGCAGCACGGACCCCAATGTTGCGATTACCTATCCGGCATGCGGTAATAATGTGATGGAAACCGTACAGCCGCTGTTTGGCGTGAATGCCGGCACGGTGCAGAATCTGGTTGTAAAACTCCAGGCAACAGTGAACAACTGGGATGCCAACATGCCCTTTGGCATGGTTGCGCAAGCCAACGCAGCAAGCGGACAGATTACGAACTGCAAAGTCATTGCCACTGCAGATGTGACGGAAGTTGCTGTCTCGAAACGGGAATATGCAGGTAGCGCTGTTGCCGGTTCCATCGGCGGTATCGTCGGTGTGAACGATGGAACGATTACCAACTGTTCCGTGGGAAATGCAGAGGCGGTCATCAAAATCAAAGGAAACGCCAGTACGGATCAATCCCTAGGCGGAATCGCAGCAGTGAACAACGGCACGATTTCCCTTGCAAACAGCTGCACCAATGTCATTCCTGAGCAATCTGCGACGTATGCAGGCGGTTTGGTCGGCAAAAACACCGGCAGCGTGGTTCTTGGCGCAACTGTGAAGCTCATGGGAACCGGCAATGGCGCATGGACTGCACCATTCACTTACTACGGCGGTCTTGTGGGACTGAGCACCGGAAACATCACGCTCAACGAAATACCGACGATGAGCGTAGATGAAAAAATCGCTACGACAAAGACGGAAACGGAATATTTTGCCGGCGGTCTGGTAGGCAAGCTGGAAAAATGCAGTCTGACGGTCAATTCCGATGCACAGGCAAAAGAACTCCTTGTGGAGTTGTACCAAGACAGTTATAATCCGCAAAAGAATACCTTGTATAGCGGCGGTCTTGTGGGGCAAGCGGTGAACGCAACGGTAGACGGCGGCGGAAAACTGACCATCAAAGGAGTAACGGACATCAATAGGAACAACATCTGCAGTCAGACTTACGCAGGCGCATTGGCAGGTCAGAGCGACTCGACCTCGACGTTCCAAAACATTACGCTGGAAGAGGTTCGCGTAACAAGCAGCACAGGCGCGAGTTACCTCTTCGGCAGCGGTGCGGGTACATCGGCAAACATCACTTACGGTGCAAACTGCAAGTGGAACGGTAATGCAGTGAACGGAACCTAATCCCTTGAATTTGCGGGGCGCATAACTCCTCTGCGCAGCGCAGATTCCTTTGAAACAGCATCAGGGCAGAACTTCGAAAGAGGTTCTGCCCTGATGTCTTTTCCCCTCCCAAAAACCCCCGAAAAAACGGGAAAAACACAAAATAAGTGTATACACAGCGGACATGACTATGGTATACTTGAATTTATACATGTATGATAGGGAAGTCTCTCGTCATTGTGGCTTATTTTGAGGAGGCGCACAGCGCATGAGCAACGCGAAAAGAAACAGACTCCTTTCCATGGTTTTGGCAAGTATTATGAGCATTTCCCTTTTGTCGGGCTGTACCGGAGAGAAAACGGAAGAAGAGAATACGGACCCGATTCGGGTGTATTTGTGGACCACGAGTCTTTATGACACCTACGCACCCTATATTCAGTCACAGCTGCCGGACGTGAATATTGAATTTGTGGTGGGCAACAACGATTTGGACTTCTACAAATTCCTCAATGAAAACGGCGGCTTGCCGGATATTATCACCTGCTGCCGATTTTCTCTCCACGATGCAAGTCCGCTGAAAGACAGCTTGCTGGACTTGTCCACAACGAATGAGGCGGGCGCGGTTTACAACACCTATCTGAACAGTCTTATGAACAAAGACGGCAGCGTAAACTGGCTGCCGGTCAGCGCAGACGCCCATGGTTTCATTGTCAACCGGGGATTGTTTGAGCAGTATGATATCCCCCTGCCCACGGATTACGACAGCTTTGTCGCCGCTTGCGAGGCATTTGAGGAAGTGGGGATTCGCGGGTTTACGGCGGATTACATGTACGACTACACCTGCATGGAAACCCTGCAGGGTTTGTCTGCGGGGGAGCTTGCGTCTCCGGCGGGGAAGAAGTGGCGCACCGCTTACAGCGACCCGAGCAATGATGAGCCGGTGGGGCTGGACGATACCGTTTGGCCGGGAGTCTTTGAACGCATGGAGCAGTTCATTCAGGACACCCATTTGACCGCGGAGGATTTGAACAACAACTATGACACGGTCATCGAGCAGTTTCAAAACGGACAGCTTGCCATGTACTTCGGCTCTTCTGTCGGCGTAAAAACGTTCCGGGAGCAGGGCATTGACGCCATATTCCAGCCGTTCTTCTGTCAGAACGGGGAGCAGTGGATTATGACCACGCCCTATTTCCAAGTGGCGATGAACGGGGATCTGGAGGAAGATGAGTCCCGCTATAACGATGCAATGAAGGTGCTGAAGGTGATGCTGTCGGCAGACGCCCAGAATATCGTCTGCAATGGGCAGGATACATTGAGCTACAGTCAGGACGTGCCCCTCCGCTTTACCGAATATCTCAGCGATGTGAGACCGGTGGTGGAGGAGAACCACATGTACATTCGCATCGCCTCCAATGATTTCTTTGCCGCGTCTCAGGAAGTGGTTTCCAAAATGATTGCGGGAACATACGATGGGGCGCAGGCATACAAGGCATTCGACAAACTGCTGCGTCAGCGGTCGGAAAGCGAGGAAGACGTGGTTCTGACGTCGGAACAATCCTACTCCAATCTGTTCCAAAACGAGGGCGGAAATGCTGCCTATTCCGTGATGGCAAATTCTCTGCGCAGCTGCTACGGAACCGATGTGCTGATTGCATCGGGGGACAGCTTTACGGGAAATGTGCTGAAAGCGGATTATACCGAACAAATGGTTAGATACATGGTTATGCCCAACAACTTGAGAGCATACAGCCGGGAAATGACCGGCGAGGAGCTGAAAGAGACCGTGCAAGCCTTTGTGGCGGGGTATGAGGGCGGTTTGGTGCCCTTTAATGCCGGTTCTCTGCCCATTGTCAGCGGAATTTCCATGGAAGTGACGGAAAAGGACGGGGCATACACCCTCACCGCTCTGACGAAAGACGGAAAAGCGGTGAAAGACGATGAGGTATTCACCGTCACCTGCCTTGCCACCCCGAACCGCATGGCGCACTTCCTTTCGGACGAAAGCCGTTCCTTTGAGGAGATCGACGGAACGGTACGGGAAAATTGGACGCAGTACATCACCGAGGGTCACACCGCACCCCTTGCGGAACCCGAAAATTATATTACTTTGAGGTAAACAATGGACGAAACGAATTCAAAAAATAAACAGAAACGCCGCTGCGGGAAAAACTGTATCCGAACGCTGGCGGTGGGGATCATTCTGATTGTCGTCCTTGTCTCCACCGGCATTCGGTATTTCCAGTTCGTCTCTCAGACCATCTATGACGAAAGCACCTCCCATTTGGCGGAGATTCTCCATCAATCCAACAATTTGCTCAACGAGACTGTGGAAAAAAATCTGGCATATCTGCGCATGTGGACAACCACGCTGCGGAATTTCTCCGATGAGAAGGAAGTTCAGAAGTATATTGAGACGGTTCGGCAGGAAACCGGGGCGACCGAGTTCCTTTTCCTTTCTGCCGAGGGCAATTACATGACCCCGTCGGGGGAGACGGGATACCTTGGCTTGCAGGGAGATCCGGAGGAGTTTATTTCCCAAGGGGAAGACATGGTGATGAATGCCGCTCTGCCGGGCAAGCCCCAGCTGTTGATATTTGCCAGCACGGTGGAGCACGGGGAATATCGGAACTTTGGATACGATGCCATTGCGCTTGCTTTCTATAACGAGGACATCATCAAGACACTGGATATTTCCGCCTTTCAAGAGAATGCCAGCCGCTATGTGATTCATTCCGACGGAAGAATTGTCATCAATCGCGAGGTGCATCAAGAAAAAACGTACTACAATCTGTTTGCCCTTTTGCAGGAACATTCCGACTTCACCCAAAAGGAAATTCAAGCGCTGTCCGAGGAATTTGAGCAGGGAAACAGCGGCAGTGGGCTTGTGAAGTTAGACGGCAAGGAATACTACATGACCTATGAAAGCGTGGGGATTCAGGATTGGACCATGGTGGGCTTGGTTCCGGCGGCGGTTGTCAACGAGAGCGTCCGCGCGCTGCAAACCAGTACCGTGGCGATTGTGAGCATCGTTTTAGCTGTGACAGCCGGGTTTATCATCGTGATGATTCTCCGCCGGAGCAGTACCAATCTGCGCCGGAAGAACACGGAAATTCTGTATCGGGACGAGCTGTTCCAAAAGCTGTCCATGAATGTGGACGATGTGTTTATGATGATCGACGCGGAGACCGCCAAGGCGGATTATATCAGCCCGAATGTGGAAAAGCTGCTAGGAATTTCCGTGGAGGAAATTCAAGGGGACGTTCATGTGTTGGAGAATCTGCTCCCGAAGGATTCTCCGGAGAACAAGGAAAGTGATCTCACCGGAATGAAGAACGGGGAGCAGCGGGAATGGGACGAGGAATGCATTCATCAGAAGAGCGGGGAGCACCGTTGGTTCCATAGCGTTGCCATGGGCAGCGAAGTGGAAGGAAAAACCAAGTATATCCTTGTTATGTCCGACCGCACTGCCGACCGGCAGGTGAATCTGGCGCTTTCGGAGGCGGTCCGGGCGGCGGAAAATGCCAACCGCGCCAAGAGCACGTTCCTTTCCAATATGTCCCATGATATCCGGACGCCCATGAACGCAATCATCGGGTTCACCACCTTGGCGGTGAGCAATATTGATGACAAAGCCCGGGTGCAGGATTATTTGGGGAAGATTTTGTCCGCCGGAAATCATCTGCTGTCCCTTATCAATGATATTCTGGATATGAGCCGCATCGAGAGCGGAAAGCTGCATCTGGAGGAAACGGAAGTCAATCTGTCTGACGTGCTCCACGATTTGAAAACCATTGTCAGCGGACAAATCAATGCAAAACAGCTGGAGCTTTACATGGACGCAACGGACGTGACGGACGAGGACGTTTTTTGCGACAAAACCCGGCTGAATCAAGTGCTGCTGAATTTGCTGTCCAATGCCGTGAAGTTTACCCCCGCCGGGGGAACCATTTCCGTTCGGATTCGGCAATTCCCCGCGCCCCAGAAAGACCGGGCGGTGTATGAGATTCGGGTCAAGGACAACGGAATCGGCATGAGCCCGGAGTTCGCCCGGAAGATCTTCGACCCCTTTGAGCGGGAGCGGACTTCCACCGTGAGCAAGATTCAAGGCACCGGATTGGGCATGGCGATTACCAAGAATATTGTGGACATGATGGGCGGCACCATTGAATTGCAGACGGAGCCGGACAAGGGTGCCGAATTTATCATTCGCGTGTCGCTGCGCGTTCAGACGGAGCACCGCCGGGTGGAAAAAATTGCGGAATTGGAAGGCTTGAAGGCCCTTGTGGTGGACGATGATTTCAACACCTGCGACAGCGTGACCAAAATGCTGGTGCGGGTGGGCATGCGTTCGGAATGGACCCTTTCCGGCAAGGAGGCGGTGCTCCGGGCACGGCAATCTATGGAATTGGGCGACGCGTTCCATGCGTATATCATCGATTGGCGGCTGCCGGATATGAACGGCATTGAAGTAACCCGTCAGATTCGCAGCTTGGGAGACGATACGCCGATTATTATTCTGACGGCTTATGATTGGTCGGATATTGAGGTGGAGGCGAAAGCCGCCGGCGTTACGGCGTTTTGCTCCAAACCGATGTTTATGTCCGACCTGCGGGAGACCCTGCTGTCCGCCATTGGGCAACAGAAAGAGCATGAGGAAAATATTTTTGCCGGTGCCGGTTCTGCGTTCCGGGGCAAGCATGTTCTGCTGACGGAGGACAATGAGCTGAACCAGGAGATTGCCACGGCGATTCTCGATGAGTACGGATTCGTGGTGGATACGGCGGAAAACGGCGCAGATGCCGTGGAAAAAATCAAGAATTCCCGGCCCGGAACGTACGATTTGGTGCTGATGGACGTGCAAATGCCGATTATGGACGGGTACGAGGCAACCAGAGAAATCCGCGGGCTCCATGACCCGGATTTGGCCAGAATTCCCATTCTTGCCATGACCGCCAATGCCTTTGAGGAAGACCGAAGACGCGCACTGGAATGCGGTATGAACGGCTTTTTGTCCAAGCCGATTATCATCGGCGAGCTGCTCCGCGAATTGCAGGATATTTTTCATGTGAAGTGAAATGCGGGGAAATCTGTTGCCAATTATGCAGGATTTTGTATAATGGTGGGGAACACATTCCCGAATGAACAAGAACGACTTCACTGCGAATTGAAGTAAAAAAAGTGCCGGGAATCGTTGATTCTCGGCACTTTTTGGCACCCCCGGCGAGACTCGAACTCACTACATTCCGCTTAGGAGTATGTTACAGAGTCTGTTCAATCAGTGCGAATAAGCTAGGATAAATCCCGGAAATCCCTTGTATTTCAAAGGCTTTCCGGGATTTATTTGTTATGTGTGATCGGTTGGTGTTATCGGCTTTTTCTATGCTTATTTTTTGCTGCAATTCAATCAGTCGCCGCTTGCTCCATGTCGCTTGCGCGCTGATCTGTTGATGCTTGAAATTCCCAAACAAACGGCTTTGTTGTAAAAAAATAAAATCTATGCTAAAATTCAACTAATATCCGGGAGGTGACGGGCGATGTATGCAGTGGCGGTTTGCGAAGATCAAAAGGATACCAGGGAGGAAGTGGCGGCGCTGTGCAGCGAAATCCTCACCGAACTGGAAATCGAACACCGTGTCGCCATGTTTCCCTCGGCAGAGGAACTGGAAACGCAGCTGCTGACCGGCGACCGGTTTAACCTGCTTTGTCTGGACATTCTCATGGACGGCGAGAGCGGTATGGAGCTTGCGAAAAGGCTGCGTATGACAGATGACCGCACTAGTATTCTGTTCCTTACGGGTTGTTCGGAGTATCTGAAAGACGGCTACGAGGTTCGACCGATTCAATATCTGTTCAAGCCGGTATCGAAAGCGGAACTGAAACGAACCATTGAGACCGACCTGCGGCTCCACCACCGACCGAAAACCTTTTCCATTAAGGTGGGCGGGCGCATGGCGGTGCTGCCGCTGGAAGATATTTTCTATGTGGAGAGCCGCGACCACGGGAGTTTGTTTCATACGGAAGGCGGGGAGCAGTTTTACCCCCTGAGCCTAACCGAAATCGAGGGAAATCTACCGGCAGATCAGTTCTGCCGCTGCCACAACAGCTTTCTTGTGAATCTGGCGTGTGTGCGGGAAGTCAGCAGCCGCACCGTTTCCTTTGAAAACTTGAAACTGCCCATCGGACGGAAGTATGCCGAACGATTCAGGGAACAGTTTGTGCGATATTTAAATGAGCGATGAAAAAACGGACGTATGGGAAGGATCTCCCATGCGTCCGTTTTTGTTTTAGGGCAGCTTGAGGGCGGTCATGACGGTGAAACGTTCTGCATCGTAGCTGAGGGAAAGGGTGCTGCCGTATTTGGCAGCAATCCTGCGCATTTGAATCAGTCCATAGCCATGGTCCGCAGATGCAGTCTTTGTGGTCAGCAAATTATTCTCCTCATCGAGGGCAACCACACCGTTAAACGTGTTCTCGCAGCGGATGGCAAGGTAGCCTTGACGAATCTGCAAGGAACAGCGAATTTCCCGCGGCTTGCCCGACGGTGTTCCGGCTGCGCCCTCCGCGGCATTGTCCAGCAGGTTGAAGAGAAAGCTGCACAAGTCGTCCTCATCAATGGACAGCTCGGCAGGCAACGGAGCCGTTGCATGAAAGGCTGCGCCAATCTCTTTTGCCTTGGCTGCATAGCGCTGCAACACGGTGTTGACGATATAGTTCGCCGTATAATGGATGGGCGAAAGCTGCTCCAACTGATTATCCAACTGCGCGAGATAGTCCGTCAAACCTTCGGTATCTCCCTTGCGCTGCAAGAGCGACAGCACGGAGATGTGATTCTTCCACTCGTGACGGAAAGCCGACACATTCCGAAGGGATTCCTGGGCTTGCTTGTATTGCTCCTGCGCCTGCTGGCTGCGGTTTTGCAGGACCATCATCTGCCGCTGACGGAGAAAGACGGTATGTATGAACTCCGCCACCACCTGCCCCGCGCAGAGCAGACCGGCTACAGCACACAGCAGGGTGTACAGCGCAGCGGGGCTGTGCCCATAAAAGAGCGAAGTGACGGGGTTGCTTAGGGGATAAAGATATTCCATGCCCACAAACCGGCTGATGCCCCATGCAATCAGCAGCACACCGGCGACACCGCAAAGACAGAGACTTGTCCGGCGGAGCATCCGCTCATGGGAGCACAGCATGAAAAGAACTGCCAGTAAAAACAAGCCAAAGCCGAACCAATCCACCATTCTGCCGGAAATCGGTGCAAATTCCATGAAACTATGCAAAGTCGAAAGCAGGATATGGATTCCGCTACCGATGAGTAATATCCATCGCTTCCGCCCACGCAGGGAAATTGCCAGAAAGCAGAACAGCAGGTCAATATAAATGAGGCAAAACCACGGGGTCAGACTGCCCGTTGCATCCAATCCGGCAGAAAGTGCAAAGAATGAGTTGTACGCTACCGGCACCGCCGCCAGCAGGAAATAACCGCTCAGCGGCAGCAATTTCCAGAGATAGGCTCCCGTCTGTGCGCTGAAGAGAAAAATCAGCAGCAGAAACAACGCCAACAAAACCAACGCGGTGATGGCAGCCATGGGCCAAACAATGCCGGTAACCGCGGTTGCGGAATCGGAAAAGCGGCTGACCAGAGAGGGAAAAACGGGATAGAGCAGTCCGTCAATGGCTCTGCCGTAGGTGACAATACGCAGCATCTTCCCGGCACAATCCGGGGGGAGCGGAATGCGCAGACCATCATAGGAGATGTCACCGAAATCCACATCTTCCAAAAAGGCATCTGCACGGTTTTCTGTGTTTGGAAAGTCGGTGTAGAGCAATTCACCATCCAGAAACACCTGAATCCCCGCACCAAAGCTGAAAAATTGCAGCAGGTTCCGCTGACCGGGGTCATCCATGACCCGCTCCGCTGCCACCGGACCGTCTCCGTCTATCGGAATCCCATCCAAATAGCCGCCGAAACCAAACACCGGTTCCGCCGGGCCGTTTTTCGTTTCAAAGGTCCAACCGTTTCGGTCTGTCTGTGTGCAGCTCAAAAGAAGGGCTGTCTGCGTCTTGTCCGGCTGAGACAGACGAAACAGGCAAAAAAGCGCCGCAATCGCAGCGACAATGAGCAAAGCGGCCGCGAGCCAGATTCTCCCATGCCGTGACTCCATGATACCGCCTCCTTTCCTGTTTATCATTGTAGCAAAGCGCGTTCCTCTGCACAAGCGGCAAAGGGCGCTTTTTCCTAAACGGCACGGTTTTGCCCCTAAACAACACAACACAGCAGGATAAGGGAATGATAAAATATAAGTACAACAACATAATGCGGAGTGGTTTGCGAGCAAACCGCGCTTGAACCCACCCAATCAGAGAGAGGAGGAGCATCGGATGAGAAAAAACTGGAACCGGTTTGTGGCCGGATTGCTGAGTATCGTCATGCTGGTAACACTGCTGCCCATGGAGGTATTTGCCGCAAGCAGCAAGGAGGAGCAGCCCAGCCGGACAACACCGTTTCGAGACGTAGAGTCCTCGGATTGGTATGCTCAGGCGGTGGAGTATGTCTATTCCCACGACATATTCAGCGGAACGTCAGCGACTACCTTTACCCCGGACGGCACCATGACCCGGGGTATGTTCGTTACGGTGCTTGGGCGTATGGCCGGCATAAATCCGGACGATTACAGCGGAGAAACACCATTTTCCGATGTGCCCCAGAGAATGTACTACGCTCCCTATGTGCAGTGGGCGGCAAAGTACGGCATTACAGCAGGCACCGGTGACGGAAAATTCTCTCCCGATGGGTTCATCACAAGGGCGCAGATGGCGGCATTTTTCGTGCGGTATTTTGAGACGTTTGGGGTGGATTATGAGACCGGCGGGAATGTGGACACCGTCCCAGCGGATTTGGAGAATACCCCTGCCTACGCGCGGGATGCTGTGCTGAAGCTTTGGAAACAGGGTCTTTTGAACGGTGACGGTACGCGTTTTGCCCCGGAGGACAATGCCACTCGCGCACAGATGGCGATGCTGTGCATGCGCACGGACGAGGCGGTAACGATTTGGTATTCAGCACCCGGTGTTGTGGGGCGCAAATCGGGCGAGACACCCACAAAGGAAAATCCGAGCAATCCGAATGGCGACAATTCCGGCAGCACGGCCCATACCATCACGCTGTATTTGCCCGATGGGACCACGTCCACCTTTACGCAGACAACTTCTGCAATTTCCCTTGCCAATCTTCCCACGCCTTCGATTGCGGGGAAAGCCTTCATCGGTTGGTACTATGATGAAAACTATAACAAAGCCGTTGCCGACGGTGATCCGTTCAGCGAAAATCTGTCCCTTTACGCAAAGATGGCAGACTACGATGCAATCGATGGCACGGAAACACCGACCTATACCGGGGCGACAGATGTAGAGCCTGACTTTAAGATTATCATCAAAAGCAATTCTTCCGGAACCGATTTGAGGGACAAAATCAAGCTGATCGGCACAGAGCAAGCCACCGGCAATACCGATGCAAACGGCGATCCGATCACCGTTGTCGGCAG
>CAKTAK010000012.1:0-50517 GCA_934527315.1 uncultured Oscillospiraceae bacterium | reverse complement strand
AACAAATCGGGATTTTGGGAGCAGGAGAAATCGAGATTGGAGGATAAATTGGTGAACAAGATTTTCAAATGTCTTATTCGATTTTTGATAGAAGTGATAGTTACGACAGTTTTGATTGTTGGAATCAACATATTTATGAGGGGTATGTATCTTTGGGGATTGCCCCGCATAAATGATATTCAGTCTGTAAATATCACGTATCCGAGTGTCACGGATGATGTTAAAGAAATTTCGAGCCGTGAGGATATTGAGTTAGCCTTAAAGCTAACGGGATTTCTGAAATATGATTTATTTGGGGAAGTGAATAGCGAAGAAGAACCTGCTATTACAATTACTTATTTTCTTAAAGATGGAACAAGCAAAACCATCTCCGCTAATAACACTACTGTCTGGTGGAACAATAAAATTCATGTAATCAAGGACAAGGAAATGTTTATCAACCTAACAGAGGGAATTTTCTTTCTGGAAGATTTACAAACAAAGTAAATCAATTCCAGTTTTTCGAACGGATAAACTCCCTTTTTGAAATTGGACATAAACAAATCCTCCGTATGATCTAAACCATACGGAGGATTCACTGTTTTACGGACACCGGTGAATCTTCACAGGTTGGATTTTTGCTGCGTCCCGCAAGGCTCCCTCGTCAGAGGGAGGTTCGGATTTTTGCTGTTTATGGGCCCTCAGGTTGCCTCGAATCGGAAGGTGCGGTACTGAATGGCCTCGGCAATGTGGGGCACCTGAATGTCTGCGCTGCCGTCCAGATCGGCAATGGTCCGGGCCACCCGGAGAATGCGGTCATAGCTCCGGGCGGACAGCCCCATACGGTCAAAGGCTTTTTTCATCAGACCCTCTCCCGCGGCGTCCAACGCGCAGTAGGCGCGGACCTCTTTCGGCCCCATTTGGGCGTTGCTTGCAATGTCCGTGCCGGCAAAGCGGGCCCGCTGAATTTCCCGGGCGGCATTCACCCGCTTTTGGATTTCGGCAGAGGATTCCGCCGGGGCACGGCTTTTCAGTTCGTCATATTCCAATGCCGGTACGTCCAGCAGCAAATCCATACGGTCCAGCAAGGGTCCGGAAATGCGGCTGCGGTATTTCATAACGGCACTTTCCGTGCACTTGCACCGTCCGGAAGGGTGCCCGTACCACCCGCATTTGCAGGGGTTCATGGCGGCCACCAGCATGAATCGGCTGGGGAATGTTACCGTGCCGGACACCCGGGCTACGGTGACCTGACCGTCTTCCAAGGGCTGCCGGAGCACCTCCAGTACCGGACTGGGGAATTCCGGGAATTCGTCCAGAAACAGAACGCCGTTGTGAGCCAGAGAAATTTCTCCCGGCCGGGGAGAGGAGCCGCCGCCGCTCATAGCCGTGGCAGACACGGTGTGATGGGGCGAGCGGAAGGGGCGATGGGCGATGATGGGGTGGTCCCGCCCGGTGAGCCCGGCCACGGAGTGAATCTCCGTGGTTTCAATCATTTCCTGCCGGGTCATATCCGGGAGAATGCCCGGCAGCCGCTTGGCCAACATGCTTTTGCCCGCGCCCGGAGGCCCGCACATCAGTACGTTGTGTCCCCCGGCAGCGGCCACTTCCAATGCCCGGCGAACGTTTTCCTGCCCTTTTACGTCGGCAAAATCCGGGAACATTCCCGCCTCTTCGCTGACGTCCGGGGCCTCCATGGGAGAAATGGCCTCCTCCCCCCGGAGATGGGCCAGCAGCTGGGCCACATTCTGCACCGGGTACACGGACACTTCTCCGGCCCAAGCGGCCTCCGGGGCATTGTCGGCGGGCACAAACAGATGCTTGATGCCGCACTTCCGGGCGGCAATGGCCATGGGCAGCGCGCCTACCACCGGGCGCAGGTCGCCGGTGAGGGAGAGCTCTCCGAAAAATCCGCAGTCCCCGGCCGGGGCGTCAATTTCCCCGGCGGCGGCCAAAATACCCAGCAGCACCGGCAGGTCATAGACCGTGCCGGCTTTTTTCGTATCTGCCGGCGCCAGATTCACCGTCACCCGGCTGACCGGGTACTTGAACCCGGAGTTTTTAATGGCGGCGCGGACCCGCTCCCGGGCCTCTTTCACCGCTGCGTCCGGCAGACCCACAATGTCAAAGGCGGGCAGTCCGTTGGAGAGAAAACATTCCACGGACACCTCGTAGCCGCCGATGCCGTGAATGCCGAAGGAGCGAATATTGGATACCATAGGGTCAGTTCCCCCTTTTCAGGAAATTCGTTTTGTGATGTGCCCGGTGAGCCAAACCAAGACCCGGGCGGTGAGAATGCTCAGCAATACGGCCAGCCCGTTGATTCCCCAAGTGCCTGCATGGTTGGGAAAGACCGAGGCGGAAAGAAATGCCAGCCATTTTTCATGGACCAGATAAATTTCCAAGGTCATACCGCCCAGATACAGCAGCACTCGCTCCAAGGGATTGCCCGCCGGGAGCAGGGAAAGCACAATGCTGCCGAAGAGAATCAGAGCAATGCTCATGGGCAGAAACAGATACATGCGCAGGTACCAGTATTGTGAGTTCCAAACAGCCCACAGCCACAGACACACCGCCGCCACCGTCAAGGTGACAAGCAGGGTGGGCACCGTACGCAGGGGGCGGCCTTCTTTCACCATCGGCGCCAGATAACAGCCCACCAGAAACACGGGGATTCGGAACACAAACCCGCTGATGCGGTAAAACAGCGGCTGATTCTGATACAGCAGCCAGGCCGCCCCGAATGCTCCGGCCAAAAGCAGCGCCTCCGCCAACCGATTTTCGGATTTCACCAATCGGTACAGCAGGGGATACACCAGATAAAACACCAGAATGGCGGCGATGAACCAATAAACGGGATAGCCGCTTTGCCAGTAGCTGAGCAGGGTGACGTTCCGCAGAAAGTCGCCCCCGGAAATCTGCCCCGCGCCCCACCGCAGCCCCTCATACAGCAGGGCAACGATGAGATAGGGAATCAGCACCCGCAGAGCCCGTTTTTTGTAAAAATGCCGGGGGGAGGGGTCTTTTTCCATGGAATAGTACAGACCGATGCCGGAGAGAAAGAAAAACAGGTCCACCCCGGCATAGCCGGTGCTTTTGATGAGATGGAGGGGCACAGACCGGAATTGCAGGGAGGAGTGGAACAGCATAATCCACAGAATGGCCGCGCCGAAAATCCCGGAGCGCTCCCGGCTGATGACCTGCAGATTTGTGTTTCGCCAGTTTTGACCGTTCATGCCTGCGCTCCCAACGCAGTGGCTACGGTCTGCCGGGTGCCTTCCAGCAGGGTCAGCACGTCGATGCCCACGGCTACGTTGGGGAAACCCTGAGCGAAATATCCCGCTGCCTGCTCTGCACCGCCGCAGAACATGATGCACAGCTTGCCGGCTTTTTCGCAGGCAGCCCGAACACGCTCCACCGCGGCGATATGGTCCGGGTGGTCGAACTGACCGGGGATTCCCAAGGCGATGGACAAATCAAAGGGTCCGATGAAAATGCCGTCCACACCGGGAATTGCCAGAATTTCTTCCAGATGCTCCAGACAGCCGGCGGTTTCGCACTGGGGAATCAGCAGGGTGCGGCGGTTGGCAATCTCCATGTAGCCCTCCATGCCGTTGGCGTAGTCCGAACCGTATCCCCAACCGGCGTCACCGGTGGGGCAGTAGCCCCGATTGCCCAGCGGGGGGAATTTGGCATAGGACACCAGCTCCCGCACATCTTCCACGGTGTTCACTTGGGGTACGATGAGACCGGCGGCGCCTGCGTCCAGCATTTTCAGAATCTGCCCCCGGGAAATGCTGTTGACCCGCACCAGCGGGCACAATCCCGCGCCCTTGGCGGCATTGACCAGCTCCGCAGCGGAGCCGGGACCCACCGGGCTGTGCTCCAAATCGACAATGACATAGTCCAAACCGGTCTGCCCCAGTACGTTCAGCGCTGTGGGAGAGAGCAGATGGGTAAAGGTGCCGAGGCACCGCTGACCGGCCTCAAATTTATCCAGAACAATGTTTTCCATGTGATATTCCTCCTATCGGAATGGGTTGCGATTGCGGGCGTATCGTGCCTGCTTTGTTTTGCGGGAGGCTTGCGCCCCCATTTCGAAAAATCCGGACAGCTTATGGAAAACTGTCCGGATTGTGCGTTGCTTATTCTTCGGTACCGTCCACACCGACCACGGTGATGTGCAGCTCGTCCAGCTGCTTCTGCTCCACGGTGCTGGGAGCGCTCATCATCAGGTCCTGTGCGTTTTTGTTCATGGGGAAGGGAATGATTTCCCGGATGGTCTCGGCGCCGCTGAGCAGCATCACCATGCGGTCCACGCCCGGTGCGATACCGGCATGGGGAGGTGCGCCGTAGCAGAATGCGTTGAACATGGCGGGGAACTTGGCCTTTACGTCCTCTTCACCCAGACCGACCATCTCGAATGCCTTGACCATGATTTCGGGGTCATGGTTCCGCACAGCGCCGGAGCTCAGCTCCACGCCGTTGCACACCAGATCGTACTGGAATGCGTTGATGGTCAGGGGGTCCACCTCGCCCTTTTCTGCGGCCAGCAGAACGTCCAGACCGCCGTTGGGCATGGAGAACGGGTTGTGGCAGAACTCCAGCTTGCCGGATTCTTCGCCGATTTCGTACATGGGGAAGTCCACAATCCAGCAGAACTCGTACCGCTCGGTATCCATGTGCTTGGGGCAGAATGCGCCCAGCTTGTTCCGCAGAACACCGGCAGTTTTCTGTGCGGCCAGCTTTTTGCCGGCGGTCAGACCCACAAAGCAGCCCTTGCTCAGACCCAGAGCGGCAACGACCTGCTCCTTGATGGGCTGCACGAACTTGGCAATGCCGCCCACGATTTCCTCGTTTTCGTCATAGCGGAACCAGTAGGCCTTTTCACCGGACTGTACTTCCACGTCGGCGCACAGCTTGTCAATCTGTTTCCGGGTGCCCTCGAAGTCGGTGACCACGATGGCCTTTACGGTGTTGCCCTCAAAGGGGCCGAAACCGCAGCCGGACAGCAGCTCGGTTGCGTCCTGCACGGTCAGGTCGATGCGCAGGTCGGGCTTGTCGGAGCCGTAGGTTTCCATTGCCTCGGCATAGCCGATGCGGCGGAAGGGAGGCTGAGAGGCAACGTTATAGGTGCCGTATTTTGCAAAGATGGGGGGCAGCACGTCTTCCAGAACGGCAAAGACGTCTTCCTGATTGGCGAAAGCCATTTCCATATCCAGCTGATAGAACTCGCCGGGGCTGCGGTCACCCCGGGCGTCCTCGTCACGGAAACAGGGGGCAATCTGGAAGTAACGGTCAAAGCCTGCGGTCATCAACAGCTGCTTGAACTGCTGAGGTGCCTGGGGCAGGGCGTAGAACTTGCCGGGGTGTTTCCGGGCGGGCACCAGATAGTCTCGTGCGCCCTCGGGAGAAGATGCGGTCAGGATGGGGGTGGTGATTTCCATGAAGCCGTGGTCCATCATGGCGCTGCGGAGTGCGGCAATCACCTGGCTGCGGAGAATGATGTTCTGCTTCACAGCGGGGTTGCGCAGGTCCAGATACCGATATTTCAGACGAATGGACTCGTCTGCATCGGTGGAGCGGTTGATTTCAAAGGGCAGCTCGTTGTAGCGGCATTTGCCCAGCACTTCGATGGAAGTGGGAACCACTTCGATGTCGCCGGTGGCCTGCTTGGGGTTCTTGCTGTCCCGCTCCCGGACGGTGCCGGTGACGGAAATGGTGGATTCCTTGTTGATGGCCTTGCACTGACGGAACAGGGTTTCGTCGTCAATGACCAGCTGGGTGGTGCCGTAGAAATCGCGGAGAACGATGAAAGCAAAGTTGTTGCCCACCTCGCGCATATTTTCCAGCCAGCCGACCAGAGTGACGGTCTGACCCACGTGCTCCAGACGCAGCTCATTACAGGTATGGGTTCGGGATTGTGTCATGTTTTTCAACTCCAAATATCTTGATGTTTCTTGTGAATTTCAGTCGGGAAAGGGATTACTCCCGGATTACGCTGCCTTTTTCCCGTTCAATCAGACCGCTGAGAATCCGGGCAATGGTGTCCTCACGGTTCAGCTTGGTCTGCTCGCCGGTCTGCATATCCTTGCAGGCGACTACGCCGGAGGCGATTTCGTCCTCACCAAGGAAAATGACATAGGGAATGGACAGTTTATCGGCATAGTTCATTTTTGCCTTGAACTTCTTGTCCTCGCACTGCAGCTGGGTGCGGATGCCGGCTTGACGCAGCTGCGTGGCCAGGGCGATGGCGGGGGCCAAATCCTCGGTCATGGGCAGAATCAGCACATCGGCGGGTGCGGTGGGCAGCTCGGGGTTCAGCATGCCCTGCTCGCCCAGAACATAGAACAGTCGGGTCAGACCGATGGAAATACCCACGCCGGGCAGCTGCTTGTCGGTGTAATACTCCGCCAGATTGTCATACCGGCCGCCGGAACACACGGAACCGATTTCCGGGTGATCCAGCAGAGTGGTTTCATACACGGTGCCGGTGTAATAATCCAGACCCCGGGCAATGGACAGGTCCACGGCAAAGTTCTCTTCCGGAACGCCGAAATCGCCCAGATACCGCACCACGGTATTCAGCTCTTCCAGACCGGTGTCGAACACCTCGTTCCGACCTTGATAGCCGGAAAGGGCTGCCAGAACCTCTGCATTGGTGCCGCGAATGGCAATGAACTTCAGAATTTCGTCTGCGTCTGCGGCGCTGACGGCAAAATCGTCCATGAGAATGGTTTTGACCTTGTCCGGACCGATTTTGTCCAGCTTGTCCACGGTGCGCATCACATCGCCGGATTTCTCCGTCAGACCCAGCATGGCGTAAAAGCCGTTGAGGATTTTCCGGTTGTTGACCCGAATCTGGAACCGTTTTAGCCCCAGCTTGGAGAACGTCTGGAAAATGATGGCGGGAATTTCCGCCTCGTTGATGATGGACAGCTTGCCATCGCCGATGATGTCAATATCGGCCTGATAGAATTCCCGGAACCGGCCCCGCTGGGCCCGCTCGCCCCGGTAGACCTTGCCGATCTGATAGCGGCGGAAGGGGAAGGACAGCTCGTTGTAATGCAGAGCCACATATTTTGCCAGAGGCACAGTCAGATCAAAGCGGAGACTCAAATCGCTGTCGCCCTTGGAAAAGCGGTAAATCTGCTTTTCGGTTTCGCCGCCGGCTTTTGCCAGCAGCACTTCGCTGGACTCAATGATGGGGGTATCCAGCGGGGTAAAGCCGTAAAGGCTGTAGCTTTCCCGGAGCACCTGCATCATGCGTTCCATCTGCACCTGCTTGTCCGGCATCAGCTCCATAAAGCCGGAAAGGGTGCGGGGTTTTACTCGTTCCATATTTTCGTCCTTTCAACCGCCGCGGGCCCGAAAAAGGCGGGCGGAATCCTGTGATTTTCAGGGATTTGGTCATAAAATTACAATGTAAGATTATACTGCATTTTCCGGGCCTCGTCAATCATTCCGCCGCACCTTTTGCGCAAAATGCGGGCGGAAGAAACCGCCCGAAGGCAGGAAAAAAGCCGCCCGGCTGCCGGGCGGCTTTCCGGTATGAAATTTGGGGGTCGGTTCAGGGGCGCGTTGTGTTGAATTCATACGGCTGAACGTAGCCCGAGGGGCTGAACGCGTAGCCGTTGCCTTTTTTCACGGTCAGATACAGAATATCCTCTCCGTCTTTCAGTTCCAGAAAACAAATGCCGTTTTCATCGAACAGGTCGGTGATTTCCATGGCTTGCGCCCGGTAATAAACCCAAACGGTGCCGTCGTCGTTCTCCTCTACGTCCGGGGAATCCAGATGTTCCATCAGTTCCTCTTCCGTCAGCGGACGCTCACTGCCGTCGGGATTGAAGGCAACACCGCCGCCGCCTTGCTCATGGACAGTGCCGTCGGCATCTTTGATCTGCAGCGTGTACTGACCGTTTTGAACATCTATCACGGCGTCGGTCTGCTCTCCGTGAATCCAGACTTGAACGGTTCTGCGAATTCCTCCCACGTCGGCGGCATAGCAGGCGGTGCCCAAACTGAAAATTAGGGCCAAAACCGCGCATACAAGGACTGCTTTGCGCATGGGAACGTGTTTTTTCGGTGCTTTCATAGGAAGTTCCTCCTTCAAGAAGTCTCCGGAGGCGTGAAGGACACCAAAGGTGCGTTGATATTGTTGTTTGTCAATCATGTTTTTCATCCTCCGTAAGCATGGATTTCAGGAGTTTTCTGCCTCGGCTCAGCTGGCTTTTTACGGTCCCGCTGCGGCGGTGCAGAACGGCAGAGATTTCTTCCACGGAATAGTCCTCGTAATAGAACAGATGAATGACAATGCGGTATTTTTCCGGCAGCCGCATCACAGCCTCAAATAAGCTCCGGTCCTCCGGTTGAACGAATTCCAGTTCGTCCATATAGGATTCCCAGCTGACGCGATTCCGCCGCCAAAAAGCACCGGAAACGTCCTTGGCGCGATTGATGGCAACCCGCAGCAGCCATGCCTTTAAGTGCTCCTCGTCGGCAAATTCAATGGGGCGGGCACAGTATTTCAGAAACGTGTCCTGCACCACATCATCGGCGTCTTCCCGATTGCGGCAGATGCTAAATGCTGCGGAGAAGACCCGGTCGCCGTATTGCCGGAAGGCGTCTTCCATGGATACTCTCATAAAAACTCCTTTGAACAGACTCACCCATGGGCGGGAGTCTGCGCTGTCTGGAAAGATCTTTCAATTACTACACGAATGAGCGGGGGAAAAGGTTGCATACAATTGGAAAAATTCCATGAAAAAACCGCCCGGGTTCGGGCGGTTTTCAAAAGTTTGTTATATGCTTTTCTTTTTGGGATTGACGATATTCCGCCAATCCAGGTCGCCCCGCGCCAGTCCCTGAATCAGAACCTCTGCCGTAGCCACATTGGTTGCAAAGGGAATCAGGTACTGGTCGCACAGACGTTCAATCTGGTTGACTTCATAGAAGTTTCCTTTGTTGTTGGGATCGCACAGGAAAATCACCAGGTCAATCTCGTTATAGGCAATCCGGGCGCCGATTTGCTGACTGCCGCCCTGATCTGCATGCAGATACAACGTAACAGGCAGACCGGTTGCCTCGGCAATCAATTTGCCGGTTGTATTCGTGGCACAGAGATTATGCTGCTCCAAAATACCTTTGTAGGCGATGCAAAGCTGGACCATGAGTTCTTTTTTCCGGTCATGGGCCATAAACGCAATGTTCATCACAAACCGTCCCCTTTCTATTTTGTTTAGAAAATCTCACAACATACAGTATACACAAGAAATACTATAAATTCAACAGAAAATTCACAAAAATCGACAAAGAATTTATTGCAGCAGGGTCATTTCCGAGTCCACGGACTCATTGGAACTCTGAATGCTGAAGTATGCGTCCAGAACTTCCCGTGCCAGAACGGCAATGGAGGAGCCGGCTGCACCTTTTTCCACCACCACGGCTACGGCGACCTGCGGGTCATCATAGGGGGCATAGCACACAAAGCATGCGTTTGCCGTACTGCCCTCGCCCCGCTGTGCCGAGCCGGTTTTTGCGGCCACGGCGACGGGGTAATCGTAAAACGTGGAGTAAGCAGTACCGTTTGCGCTGTTCGCCACCAGATACATACCGTACTGCACGGCTTTGTAATTCCGCTCATCGCTTTTTACGGTGTTGAGCAGCTCCGGCTGACGGCTGTAAATGGTTTCGGAGTAGTCATAGGAGCTGACTTTCTTCAGAATCGACGCGCTGTGGCGCTGCCCACCGTTGGCAACGGTGGCGATATAAGAGGCCAGCTGCAAGGGGGTGAACAGGTTGTAGCTCTGACCGATGGAGGCTTGAACCGTATCGCCGGCATACCATGTGCCGCCGGTCAGCTGCTCTTTGTATTCCGGGGTTGCCAGACTGCCGGTGGATTCCGGCAGCTCAATGCCGGTATGCTCGCCCAGACCAAAGGCTTTGGCGTAATTGGAGAGCTTGGTAATGCCCAGCGTGTCGCCCACGCTGTAGAAGAAATAGTTGCAGGAAACCATCAGTGCTTGGACCACATTGATGGTGCCGTGGGTGCTTTTCGTGCTGTTGTAAACCCAGCAGGCGGGGGCATAGCCCGCGTCCTCATATTTCCGGAACACGCCCTCGTCGGTGATGGTGCTTTCCGGGGTGATCACACCCTCGGACAATGCGGCGATGGCGGTGACGGGCTTAAAGGTGGAGCCCGGCTCGTACTGACCCATCAGCGCCCGGTTCAGCAGGGGCTGATTGTCTGCGTCCCGCACCTCGTTGTAATTTTCCAGCAGCGTGGACAAATCATAGGTGGGCCAGCTGGCAAGGGCTAAGGGCTCGTTGGTTTTTACGTTCACCACGGCAATGGCGCCGCCGGAAATATCTTCTTTAATCAAGTCGGTCTCGCCGACGGACCGATAATGCTCGTTGTCCAAATCGCGCTGCGCCTGGAAAGACTCGATGTTGGAGGCCAAAATCCGTTCCACAGCCTCTTGCAGCACGATGTCCAGAGACAGATACACGTTGTTGCCCGGCTGGGGCTCGGTGGTGTATACCCGCTTGACGGTGGCGCCGTCGGAGTTTTTGGTCACGGCGGCGGTGCCGTCGGAACCGTGCAGGTAGTCCTCAAAGGCTAATTCCGCCCCTTCTTTGCCCACCTTGGCATTGTAGGAGTAGTTTTTGGACTGGTATTTGCTTTCGTACTCCTCTTGGTTCATCAGACCCAGATACCCCAGCAAATGGGCTGCGCCGCTGGTGTTGTATTCCCGGACATAGCTGTTGCTGACCTCAATGCCGGGAATGTTGGCCTCCAGCAGCTTGGTAATCAGACCCAGACTGGCGTCTTCCACGAAAATGTAATCGGAAGTGTCGATGATGTATCGGCTGTTCAGCTCATAGCGCAGACCGGCAATTTTCCGCATCTGCTCGTTGTCGTAAGCGTTGTCGATTTTATACCGGGAGCGGAAGAACGCCATCAGCTCCACGGCGGTGGGGTCTCCGTCGTCCAATCCGGTGGCGTGAGCCAGATCGGAGTAGTTTTTCTTGGCATTTTCCACGTAGCCGTCCAAAACCGTCCGCTGAATGTCGGACATTTTGGTGAAGGCAAAGGGAGACTGCATGGTAATGGGCAGGCTGTCCGTATAGGTTTCCCCCTCGGACTCCACAATGTCAATCATTTCCAGAATGACGGAGTTGGGGTCGTCCTGCTCAAACAGCTCTTCGGTGTTGATGATGATGTTGTAGCAGGTTTTGCTGCTCACCAGCAGCCGGCCGTATCGGTCCAGAATATTGCCCCGGGAGGCGGCAACGGTTTCGTTGGTGACGATGCTGTTGGCGCTTTCCTTGTTGTAGCTTGCGCCGTCTACGATTTGCAGCTTGAACAGCACGCAGCCGTAGAGAATGAGCAGCAGTGCCAAAACAATGCCGCTGCCAATCAGGCGCTTGGAAGAAATCAATTTTTTCATAGCGTTTATTCAGTACCTCCCGCAATCAGGCCGAGGCCGTTTTTCGGGCAATGGCCCGGACCGGGAAATAAACAGCTGCGGCCATGGGCATGGACCACAGTGTTTGCACGATGACCACCAACAGCCCGGAGAGAATGGCGCCGGGCTGAGAAACGACCATGCGGAACAGCTGCAGCAGACCGGTGACCAGAATGGCGGTGCCGGCGGCAATGAGATAGGAAGAATAGCTGCGGGTAATCCAGTATTCCGCGGCATAGCCCCCCAGAAATCCCAGAACCGGGAACAGCAGGGTAAACAGCACGGTGTTTTCCGCAAAGCTCATATCCCCCAGAATGCCCAGCAGCAGGCCGAACAGCCCGCCGGCGGTGCCGCCCTCTTCCATGCCCACGGCTACGCAGGCCGCCGGGAGAAACAGCATTTTGACGCCGAACAATCCCAGCCGGGAAAAGACTGTGTCCTGCAAAAACAGCAGCAAAATCCCCAGCGCCACGTACCAAAGGCTGTGGCGCAGCTTTTTCGGGGAAATCAGATCTGCAAGGATACCTTTCATTCGGACACCTCAAACGATTTAATGATGAAAATCTGGGTCAGGTCCTCCAATTTCGTGAAGGGCGCGACCACGGCGGATTCATTCTGTCCGGAGGCCTCGGAGTGGACGGAGCTGACGGTACCCACAATCAAACCTTGAGGGTAGCTGCCGCCGGCGCCGGAGGTCACAACGGTATCCCCGGTGATAATCTGTCCGGTGGAGGCCACATAGTTCAGTTTCATGTTCTGGGAGCGCATCAGGGTATAGTCGCCCTGCAAAATTGCGGAGACCTCCGAAGAGCCCACCAGAACGCCGATGCTGGTGCCAAGGTCGGTGACGGTCTGGACATTGGCCCAGTTGGAGCCCGTTTCCGAAACGGTGCCCACCAGAACGCCGTATTCCGTGATGACGCAGTCGCCCACTTCCAGACCGGAGTCGCTGCCTTTACTGATGGTAAAGCTGCTGTTCCAGTTGGAGGCGTTCCAAGAGACCACTTTGGCGGATTCGTATTTGAAATCCGAGTGCTTTTCGCTGAGATTCAGCAGCTCCCGCAGCCGTTGGTTTTCTTCCGTAGCCTGAGCCTCTGCCATCTGCTGCTTTTGCAGGTCCGCAATCTGGGCCCGCAGCTGCTCATTTTCCTCTTTCAACGTGTCATACCGGAACAAAACCCCGTACAGGTCTTCCATTCGGCCCACCAGTGCGGTGGCCACTTTCTGGAACGGTGTGCGCACGGCACCGGCCGCGTCTGCCGCGGCGCCGGCAGTTCCCTGCCGGAGATGATGCCCGATGCCCGTCACGGCGGCCACCAACAGCACCAGAACCAGTAATTTGATTCCGTATTTTTTCAGATAAGTTTTCAAAGCAGTTCCACGCCCACTTCTTTCAACATTTTTCCCAACCGGCACAGAGGCAGACCCATCACATTGAAGAAGTCGCCCTGAATTCCGGTGATAAACAAACTGGCAAGACCTTGAATCCCGTAAGCCCCGGCCTTGTCCATGGGCTCGCCGGTGGCAATGTATGCCTGAATTTCCGCCGGGGTCAGTTCCCGGAAGGACACGGTGGTTTCCTCCGCCTGTGTCAATACCCGGTCGCCCAGCTGCAGGGTCACGCCGGTGTACACCCGGTGATTTGCGCCGGAAAGCCCGGAGAGCATTTCCGCGGCGTCTGCGGCATTTTTCGGCTTGCCCAATCGCTTGCCGTCATGCCAGACAATGGTATCGGCGGCGATAATCAGCGCGTCCGCGGGAAAGCGCCCGGCCACTTCCGCGGCCTTCTGCCGGGAAAGGGCCGTTACAGTTTCTTCCGGTCCGGCTTGGGGCGGAAGAATTTCTTCCCCTTGTGCGGGGCAGACGGTAAATTCCAGCCCCAGCATATTCAGCAGCTGTTTTCTCCGGGGAGACCCGGAGGCCAAAACGATTTGCATTATTCCACACCTCGGTAGTACAGACCCCGGGTCAAACCGTTGGGGCGGTAATTGGACATGCCGGCGTAGCTTTTTGCCACTTCCACGCACTCTCTGGGAGATTCCGTGGTGAACATCATGCGTACGCCCCACAGACCGGCCCGTTCGTAATCCTGCCGTTTGTCCGCCAAAAACAGCTTATGCGCGTTGTAAATGACGTTGCGGCAGCCGTACTCGTGAACCACGGGGAACACGGAGCCCATGCGGTCGGACAGCTGTCCGGGGGTCTGGCAGGCGCAGCGGCCTGCGCTGTTTTTGATGATGCACTGCTCGGACACCATGGCGGGCATCCGGCCGTAAATAATCATTTCCGTATTCAGCGGCTTGACAAGGTCCCGAATCTGGGCAATGCGCAGCTCAAAGGAGGCGGTTACGGACTGGAGCCCTGCGGTACGCAGCACCTCCAGAGAGTAGGAGTTGAATGCGTTCAGACCAAAGTCGCCGCGGACCTCCATACCGGCTTTCCGGGGCAGAATGATGTGGCCCAGATTGCCCACAAGGGCCTCGTTGATGCCGTTTGCCTTGGCCTCTTCCAGCCAAGCCTGAATTTCCGGCACTTCATTGTCATTGATGATGCGGGGCAGCACGGCAACAATGACGGCGCCGCGCTCTGCAAAGGCTTTTGCGCAATCCGGCTGCTTGTGCAGCACCTCCAAGGGCACGTATACGTAATCCGGCTGCATTTCCGCCAACTCCGGCGTCAGCTGCGCGGCCTCCCGCACCTGGAAAATCATTTTCATTTCCCGGGGCGGAACCTGCGCCTCCGGAGAGGGCGGGAATTGCCGCACCCGGCGGTCGGGGGCGGTGCCCCGCTTGTTGGTCAGCTCGGTAATCAGACGGCGGCGGAGCTCGTTCAGCTCCGAGGCGGAAACATGGAGCCCCTCGTCCATTTCGCAGTAGATATTCTCTGCGTAATAGGGGGTGCCGCCGGTTTTATAAAACTGCTCCCGGACCTGCTGCTCCGTGGTGCCCCGGGTGGTGGCTTTCTGGGGAATGCTGCCCTTGGCAATGCATTTGTTGCCGTCCCGGTCGGCAATGCCGGCGGTCATGTACTGATGCTCTTTGATGATGGTATAAAAATCCACGGGTACCCGGCGCATTTCGCCGTCTGCGTACTGCTTACGGATACCGCTGAAGAATTTTTCCTGCTCCTTGCCCGGGTCCTGCCGGGTGCCGAACATCTGAGGACCCCGTTCCCCGTCAAAATATCCGGTGGTAAAGCCCTGCCGGGAAAATGCGGCGGTGAGCTGGTCCATTTCCGCTTGGGTCGGCTGACGATGCTCCCGGAGCACCGCGGAGTACACCTGCGTGACGGCGGCGGTATATTCCGGCCGTTTCATGCGGCCCTCGATTTTGGCGCAAGCCACGCCGGCATCTTCCAGCATTTGCAGCTTGGTGACCAAATTGCTGTCCTTCAAAGACAGAGGATAATCGTCCATGCGGCCGCCCATGCTGTACTGCATCCGGCAGGGCTGGGCGCACATGCCCCGGTTGCCGCTGCGGCGGCCGATGAGAGAGCTCATATAGCACTGACCGGAGTGGCAGAAACACAGCGCGCCGTGGACAAACACTTCAATCTCAATGGGAGAGTGCTTGGTGATGTACGCAATCTGCTCATAGCTCAGTTCGCGAGCCAGCACGGCGCGGGTCAAGCCCATTTCCGCGCAAGCCTCCACACCGGCCAGATTGTGTACGCTCATCTGGGTGCTGGCGTGAAGAGGAATATCCGGCACAGCCTTCCGCACCACTTCAATCAGACCCAAATCCTGAATAATAATGCCGTCGGCACCGTAATCCGAGGCCATGCGGGCCAAACCGGCGGCGTCTGCCAGTTCCCGGTCGCCCACCAGCGTGTTCAAAGTCAAATATACTTTGCAGCCGCGGATATGGCAATACCGCACCGCTTTGGCAAAATCCTCTTCCGAGAAATTGGCCGCACCCCGGCGGGCATTATAGGAACCCAATCCCATGTATACGGCGTCGGCACCGCTCTGCACGGCGGCAATGACGCTTTCCGGCGAACCTGCCGGTGACAACAATTCTATCATAACACAACTCCATACTTGTGAAATCATTGGAAATTTTGTAAGACAACATAATTTAACACCTTATTATACCACAGAACAGACCCGCTGGACAAGAGATTTTCGTGTTGCGGCAAATCCTTTTTCGTGCTATACTTTCTTACGGAAATGCGCCCCCGGGCGCCTCTTTCCGTTCTGAAGATTTGATGAATTGTCTGGAGGTGCTGCCCGATGCAGAATGAAGAATTTTTCCTGGCCAATCCCGCCTGCCTTTCCGTGCCCGTGTCCGATGCGGACCAACTGCTCCGCTGCGGAAACAGCGACTGCGCGGTGCTGTATCTCTATCTGCTCCGTGCCGGTCGGCCCATGAGCGTGCAGCGGGCGGCGGAGGATTTGCGTCTGAACGTCAACGCGGTGCAAGCCGCCGGGCAGATGCTGAAAAAATGCGGCCTTTTGGGCGGAAACGTCTCCGGAAAGCCGAAAGCGCCGGTGGACGAGCTGCCGGAATATGACGCAAAATACGTGGCGGCCCGAACCCAGCAGGACCCGGCATTTCGGGATTTGCTGCGGGAGGCGGCGAATATTCTGGGGCGGGTGCTGTCCACCCAGGACACCAAAACCCTGTTCGGGATTTACGACACCTTGGGTCTGCCCCCGGAGGTGCTGATGATTCTGATGACCGCACTGACGGAGGAATATCAGGAAAAGTACGGCGCCAGCCGATTCCCCACCATGCGGGCTGTGGAAAAAGAGGCCTATGTCTGGGCACGGCAGGAGATTTTCACCTATGAGCAGGCAGAGGCGCTGCTGGAGCATCGGGCGCAGAAAAAGGAACTGATTACCCAGCTGAAACAAGGTTTGGGGATTCGGGACCGGGAGCTGTCCAAAACAGAGCGGGAGTATGTGGACAGCTGGATTGAAAAGGGATTCGGTCTGGAGGCACTGCTCATTGCCTATGACCGGACGGTTACCCAGACCGGCGGTCTGCGGTGGCAATATATGAACAAGATTATTGAAAGCTGGCAGGAAAAGGGTTTGCATACCCCGGATGAAATCACCGAGGGGGATACCCTGCCCAGCCGCAAAACCCGGTCCGGAGAAAAAACTCCGGCGCAGCCCCAGCCCAGCGCCGCCGGGCAGCGGGAGGGCTTGCAGAAATTTTTGGATAGTCTGTAAGACGAAGGAGAGGCTATGGACGGCAAATTACTGGCGGCAGCCAGAAAACAACTGGATACCATTCGCCACCGGAATGAGGACCAACAGTCTGCTCGGCAGCGGGAGATTTATGAAAAATTTCCCCGGATATTGCAGATTGACCAAACGCTCCACGGACAAATGCGCCAGCTGGGCAGTTTGGTGCTGGAAAAAGATGGCGGAGAGCGGCTGCGGCAGTTGGAGGAGGAAAATCTCCGTCTGCAGGCACAGCGCCGGGCAATTCTCACCGCGGCGGGCTATCCCGCGGATTACACCGACGACCATTACGATTGCCCCGATTGCCGGGATACCGGGTTTGTGGGCGGAAAAATGTGCCATTGTCTGAGAACGCTGTATAACGCAGAGGTCACCCGGAATCTGTCCAAATTGCTCCGGGGAGACGAGCATTTCGGAAAATTCGACCCCCATTGCTACTCCGACCGGCCGAATGAGCACGGTGAAAGCCCCCGGGAATTGATGTTGATGAACCGGGAAATTTGCAGCCGCTATGCCCAGCGGTTCAGCACCGCCTCCCCCAATATGGTCTTTTCCGGCGCACCGGGATTGGGCAAAACCTTTTTGTCTGCCTGCATCGCCCGGACGGTGTCTGAGCGGGGATTCAGCGTGGCATACGACAGCGCCACGGCGGCATTGGGCGCCTTTGAGCGGGAAAAATTTTCCCGGGACCCGGACGAAACCGCCGAGGCAGCCAACACCGTGAAACACTATCTGAATTGCGACTTGATGATTCTGGACGATTTGGGTACGGAAATGAACACGGCATTTACCCAAAGCGCCTTGTATACCCTCATCAATCAGCGGCTCACCGCCGGTCTGCCCATGATTATCAGCACGAATCTGACGGAAACGGATTTGTCCGACCGCTACATCCCCCAGATTACCTCCCGCCTGTTGGGAGAATACCAGTGGCTCCACTTTGTGGGCACGGATATTCGCCGGCTGAAAGAGCGGTATCCCTAAACCGATAAAAAACGAAAGAACGTCCCCGGAATCCAAGCGGATTCCGGGGACGTTTTGTTGTGTCCGGATTTATTTCTGCTTTTCGTAGAGAATCAGCGCGATGAACTCGCAGGGCTCGTCGCAGCGGTTCACAATGCCGTGGCTCTCGCCGGAGCCGGTGTAGGTGATATCCCCGGGGTGCAGGGTAATCACTTCGCCGTTATCGGTATACTCGGGAGTGCCTTTCAGAATATAGTAGAACTCGCACTCGCCCTGATGGGTGTGATAGCCCACGCCGCAATCCTTTTCCAGAACGTTGTGTGCAAACAGACGGCCGGAGTTGTACAGCTCTTCCGGTCCGTTGATCAGCGGGCGGTTATATACCTTGCCGGGACCGCCGACCATACCTTCTACCCATTTGGGCTCTGCTTTGCGAATGTAGCTCATGTCTCATTTGCTCCTTTTTCTTCAGTTTCTATGGTTGTTTCCGCGGATTCCTCCGATACGGGGTCCGGAATGGGGTCCGGGTCAAATTTCGGGGGAGTCAGCGGCGGCTCAACTGCCGGGGCGGACTCTTTTTTCTCAAACCAACGGAATTTTTTCTTGCTTTCCTTGGCCTCCGCCGGGGCGGGGGCAGGCTCCGGTTCCGGAGCGGGTGCGTCTGCCGATGTCTCCGGTGCTGCCGGGGATTCCGGTTCCGGAGTAGGCTCCGGGGTTTTGTCCACCGGGGGAGCGGGGGGAATGGTCACGGGAATCCAGTCCTCGGCAGGCTCGGTGATGGCTTTGCCGGAAGCCTCGGTTTTCTTCACCGTTCCGGCAATGTATGCCACGCTGACCAGATTCTGCACACCGTCGGCCACCAGACCGCTGGCAATGAGCGGGGTCCGGTAGTTTTCCAGACCGAACGGCTGCCAAATGAGCAGACAGCCCCAGCAGATGCACAGCAGGGTGACAATCAGGCTGACCCACCAGCCCTTATTGCCCAGACGGCGGGCGTCCATAGCGACCTGCAGCTTAAACACGCAGTCCACCAGCATATAAATACCCAGAACCTGAGGAATCAGCGCCAGAACGGCTGCGGGGTGAATCAGCAGCACGGCGCCGGCAATCACGCTCATAGCGCCGATGGCAAAGTCGTATTGCTCCGCCATTTCGTTCAGCTCCCGGAGAAAATACAAAACGATTTTCACAATGCCGAACAGCATTGCCCCCAAGCCCACGGCGCAGCACACCGTTGCGGAGGAAAGCCCCGGCTGCAGGAACAGACATACACCCACACCGATTAAAAACAGGGAGAGTAAAACGTAAACCCAACGAATTCGTTTCAGAAGCTGCATACCACGCGCCTCCATTCTTTTTCTTTCCTCAATTATATGAAAACCGACGGTAAATTGCAATGGGCAAAATTGCGGCCCGGACATTCCCGCTGTTGACAACCCTTTCCTAAAAACACTATAATAACATAGACAAGGTGTCGGCAGGGTCCGGCGCCGGAAATACGGCCGGAATTCCGGCAATTGACCAGAATGGGAGGGGTTCCAAATGGGAATCCATAAAATTACCAGTTTTACAATTGATCACACGGTCCTGAACCCGGGGTTTTACATCTCTCGGGTGGACGGGGACATTACCACCTATGATTTGCGGACCCGGAAACCCAATGCCGGGGATTATATGTCCGACAGTACCATGCACACGTTGGAACACATGTTTGCAACCTTCATTCGGAATTCGGAGATTGCCTCGGACGTGATTTACTTCGGACCCATGGGCTGCCAGACGGGTTTTTATCTGTTGGTGCGGAACCAGAGCCCGGAAAAGGTTCTGGAGGAGACCAAGCAGGTGCTGCAGCAGACGCTGGACTATGACGGTCCCGTGTTCGGCGGCAGCGAAGTGGAATGCGGCAACTACCGGACGCTGAATCTGGAAAACGCAAAATCCGAGTGCCGCCGGTATCTGGACGTGCTGAACGCCCGGACCGCAACGGATTTTGCTTACCCGAAAGGAGCGCAGGCATGACCATCGGAGTGATTGCAGCCATGGAGCTGGAGCTGGAAAATCTGCTGCCTGCCATGGAGCAGGTGGAGCGGGAAACCGCCGGCGGCATTACATTTTATAAAGGCAAGGCATTCGGCAAGGAGATTGTTGCGGCGGTGTGCGGCATCGGCAAGGTGTTTGCCGCCATGTGCGCACAGACCATGATTCTTCGCTATCAGCCGGATTGCATTGTGAATCTGGGCGTGGCGGGCTCTTTGCTGCCGGATTTGCACGTATTTGAAATCGTTGCGGCGGAGCAGCTGTGTCAGCATGATATGGATACGTCTGCGCTGGGCGACCCGGTGGGTCTGGTGTCCGGCGTCAACCGGGTGTACTTCCCGGCAGACGAAACCATGGTGCATTTGCTGGGGCAGTGCGCCGAGGAACTGGGATTCCTGCACCGCACCGGCACCATTGCCTCCGGCGACCAGTTTATTCACACGCCGGAGAAAAAACAGTGGATTCGGGAGACCTTCGGCGCTGCGGCGGCTGAAATGGAAGGCGCCAGCGTGGGTCAGGTCTGCTTTGTCAATCAGGTTCCCTTTGCGGTCCTGCGCACCATTTCCGATGGTGAGGGCGGGTCTATGGATTACAGCACATTTGCTGCGCAGGCAGCGCAGAATTCGATTCAGGTGGTACTGAAATTCTTAGCAGTTTACGGAGGATGATTCCATGAAACTGACGTTTATCGGCGCAGCCCATGAAGTGACTGGCAGCTGCTCGCTCATTGAGGTGGGCAGCATCAAGGGTCTGGTGGACTGCGGTATGGAGCAGGGCAAGGACCTGTATGAAAATGTGGAAATTCCGGTGCAGCCGGGGGATATTGACTTTGTGCTGCTGACCCATGCCCACATTGACCATTCCGGAGATTTGCCGCTGCTGTATAAAAACGGATTCCGGGGCACGGTGTATACCACGGGGGCAACCTGTATGCTGGCGGATATTATGCTCCGGGACAGCGCCAACATTCAGCAGCAGGACGCGGAGTGGAAGTCCCGGAAAGAAGAGCGCGCCGGTCGTGCGCCGGTGGAGCCACGATACACCGTGCAGGACGTAGAGGGATTGATGAAACTGTTCCGTCCCTGCAGCTACGGGCAAAAGGTGCAAATCAACGAGCATATCACCGTGCGGTTCAATGACGCGGGCCATTTGCTGGGCTCGGCGAACATCGAAATTTGGCTGAAGGAAGGAGAAACGGAGCGGAAGATTCTGTTTTCCGGCGACGTGGGCAACAAAAATCAGCCCATTCTCCGAAATCCCCAGACGGTGGAAGAGGCGGACTATGTGGTCATTGAATCCACCTACGGCGACCGCCTGCACGAGGAGCATAAGGACATCATTCACCCGCTGGCGGAGTGCCTGCAGCAGACCTTTGACCGGGGCGGCAACGTGGTAATTCCCGCCTTTGCTGTGGGACGGACCCAGGAAATGCTGTATTTCCTCCGGCAAATCAAGGAAGAGGGTCTGGTGAAAAATCACCCGGACTTCCCGGTGTATGTGGATAGCCCCTTGGCGGAAAACTCCACCAGCGTGTTTCTCCAGTGCGATAAGGAATATCTGGACGAGGAGTCCCAGTACATTATGGATTTGGGCGTGAATCCGCTGATTTTCCCGGGGCTGAACATTGCCCAGACCACGGAGGAATCCCGGAACATCAACTTTGACCCCACGCCGAAGGTGATTATTTCCGCCTCCGGTATGTGCGATGCCGGACGTATTCGCCATCACTTGAAACACAATCTCTGGCGGAAAGAGTGCACCGTTCTGTTCGTGGGCTATCAAGCCGACGGAACGGTGGGACGGAGATTGCTGGACGGTGCGGAGAGCATCAAGCTGTTCGGCGAGGAAATTGCGGTTCATGCGGAAATTGCATGGCTGCCGGGCATGAGCGGTCACGCGGACCGGGACGGCTTGCTGGAATGGATTGGCGCATTGAAATTGCCGCCCAAAGCTGTGTTTGTCAATCACGGCGAGGACGAGGTGTGCAACCGCTTTGCCCAGACCTTGACCCAGCGGTTGGGGTATGAGGCGTATGCCCCCTATTCCGGAACCTGCTTTGATTTGGCAAAGGACGAGTTCGAGCTGGTCACCGAGGGCGTTCCCATTACCAAGGCGGTGAAGGTGCCCACCAAGTCGCTGCGGCTGTTGGGCGACCTGATTGCCGCCGCGGAGCGGCTGCTGGCGCTGTGCCGCACTTTGGGCGGAAGACCGAACCGGGAGCTGCGGGGATATACGGAGCGCATCAACGCGCTGATTGACCGCATCAACGAGTAAAAACGGGGGATTGTCCATGATTTCCCGCCGTTGGCTCAATTGACTTGACCCGGATTTTGTGGTATAGTTTACATACTTTGCGAGGTGAAAAAATATGGCCGATGAATTTGAATTGAACCCGTCTGCCGTTTTGGGAGACCGGCTGAGCAGTCTGACGCCGGAGCAGTTCGTGGAACTGATTCGGGCGCTGTGCAGTGCCGTCCAAAATCGGGAAACGGATTTTTACGGCGGAGTGAATCCCGCCAACATCAGTCTGACGGAAGACGGTGCTGTGGGTCTGGGACCGGAGCTGAAACCGGCAGCAGACCAGCACTATGCCCCGGACCAGATTGAGTATCTGGCGCCGGAGGTTTTCTGGAAATCGGAATGCACGTCTCAGGCGGACGTGTATGCCATCGGCATGATGATGTATACATGGGTCAACGGCGGCTGCCTGCCGTTCCTGTACCCCAACCCCAAGGCATCTGACCGGGCGGACGCGCTGCGCCGCCGCATGAGCGGGGAGAATTTCCCCATTCCTCAGGTGTCCGGGGCATTGGCTGCCATCATTGCCAAAGCAACGGCGTATGAGCCGGAGCAGCGGTATGAAAACTGCGGCGCATTGCTGGACGCATTCCAGGTCTTTGCCGAAGAGGTAGAAAAGGACCATGGCGAGGCTTTGCAGACGGCGCTGAACCGTCAGCGGGAGCGTCAGGCAAAGGAAGAGCAGATTATGGCCGGAATTCTGGCTGCTGCGGAGGCGGCTACGGCGCCCCAGAAGTCGGCTGCCGGGCAGCAGCCCCCGGTGCGGGAAAAACGGTCTGCCCCGGAGAAACCGGCCGCTCAGCCGGAACCGGAAAAGAAGTTCAATACCCGCCCGTTGGTGGCGGTTCTGCTGATTGCAGCGGTGCTGATGATTGCTGCCGTGGCAATGCAGTTTACCCGGCGGAACCCCGGTCAAGCGGAGGAAAGCCCCTCTCCCACGCCGACCCTGCCTGCGATTACTGCAACCCCGGCACCTACGGAGGACCCCGACGCGACCCCCGGTGTCACCGAAGAGCCCGATGCCAGCGCAGAGCCCACGGTCAGCCCGGATACCACCGCGACCCCGGTGCCTACGGCAACTCCCACGCCGACACCCACGCCGGTGGTTACGGAAAAACCTTATGACAACACCAATCATAAGTATCAGCTGATTAAAGGCGACGTTTCTTGGAACACCGCTGCGGATAACTGCATGAATGCCGGCGGCAATCTGGTGGTGATTAACGATGAGGCGGAGTTCAAGAAGATAACGGAGCTGGCGGACAGCTACGGTGTGGAATTCGTCTGGGTAGGCGGTTACCGGAAAAACGGCAAAATCGTCTGGGTAACCGGCGAAAGATCCGACTATTATCCTTGGGCACAGGGCGAGCCCAGCTACAACGATGAAGACGGTACGCCGGAGAACTTCCTGCTGCTGTGGAAACGAAACGGTGTCTGGACCTATAACGACAGCCGGGATAACCCCGCTGCGGTATTCCCCAAGGCATACGGCGGAAAAATCGCATACATTCTGGAAACTGTTGAATAATCCCAAAAGGGCTGCAGCAATTTGCTGCAGCCCTTTGTTTTTGCTTGGAGGATTACATCAGAAAAAAGGGAGAGAGCTTTCCGGTTTGGATTGCTCTCTCCCTTGATTATTTTGTTTTTATATTAGGACAGCAGCAGCTTGTCGTCTGCCTCGTCGGAGCCGCTGGCTTTGCTGAACAGATTCAGCAACTGCTCCACGGTGAGTTTCTTTTTCTCCTCGCCGGAAACATCTACCGCAATGCGGCCGTTATACATCATAATCAGCCGGTTGCCGTGGGCAATGGCGTCGCGCATGTTGTGGGTAATCATCAGAGTTGTCAGATGGTCCCGCTGCACAATACGCTCCGTGGCGTCCAGCACTTTTGCGGCGGTTTTCGGGTCCAATGCCGCGGTGTGTTCATCCAACAGCAGCAGTTTCGGTTTCTGCAGCGTTGCCATCAGCAGGGTCAGTGCCTGACGCTGACCGCCGGACAGCAGACCCACCTTGGAGGTTAGCCGATTTTCCAGACCCAAATCCAGAATTTTCAGCATTTCCTTGTACTCTTCCCGCTCACCCTTGGTGATGCCCGGGCGGAGGGTGCGCTTCTGACCCCGGCGCATTGCCAATGCCAGATTTTCCTCAATCTGCATGGAGGCAGCCGTACCCATCATGGGGTCCTGAAACACGCGGCCCACATATTTTGCCCGCTTGTACTCCGGCAGCTTGGTTACGTCCTCGCCGCCGATGGAGATGGTGCCTTCGTCTACCTGCCACACACCGGCTACGGCGTTGAGCAGGGTGGATTTACCGGCGCCGTTGCCGCCGATGACGGTGCAGAAATCACCGTCATTCAAATGCAGGGACAGACCGTTCAGCGCGGTTTTTTCATTAATGGTACCTGCGTTAAAGGTTTTGTAGATATTCTGAATGTCAAGCATTGCTCTTTTCCCCTCTCTTCACAGGTTTTGCAAAAAATTTGCTCTTCCAGTACGGTGTTGCCAGAAACACAGCCACCACCACGGCGCTGAGGAGTTTCAGATAGTTGGGGTTCAGACCCAGTGCCAGAACCGCCTGCATCACGATGTAGTAAATGATTGCGCCGATGGACACGCTGAGCAGTTTCAGCGCGAAGTTGTGGAACACCTTGCTCAGCAGCACATCGCCGATAATCACGGCAGCCAGACCGATGACGATGGCACCGCGGCCCACGTTGATTTCGTTGGCGCCGTTGTACTGTGCCAGCAGCGCACCGGACAGAGCCACCAGACCGTTGGAAATCATCAGACCCAGTACCTTATTGAAATCAGTGTTGATGCCCTGCGCCCGGGACATATTCACGTTGGCACCGGTTGCCCGGATAGAGCAGCCCCGTTCCGTGCCGAAGAACCAGTACAGAATGGCAATAATGGCGACCGTAAACACGCCCACCACGAAAATGGGGTGACGGTAGAACGGCAGCTTTCCCTTTGCCACTTCCTGCACAAAACGCAGGGAAACCAACAGCTTATTCAGCACGGCGGGGTTGGTTACGCTGATTGCCACGCTGGCTTTCATGCCCATAATGGCCATATTCACAGACCAAAGGCTCAGCTGCGTCAGAATACCGGCCAGAATGGCGGGAATGCCGCAAACCGTATGGAGCAGACCGGTGACCAAACCGGCCAGCATACCGGCCAGCATTGCAATCAGCATGGCCAGCCACAGATTGGTGCCGCCGCCGAACAACACGGCAAATACCGCGCCGCCGGTGCAGAAAGAGCCGTCCACGGTCAAGTCTGCAACGTCCAGAATTTTGTAGGTAATGTATACGCCAATGGCCATAATGCCCCAGATTAACCCCTGGGAAACTGCACCGGGCAATGCGTTGATGAATCCTATCATGGGATTTTCCTCTCAATTCATAAAGTATTAGCACAAAACAGCGGAAAAAGGTAGGGCCTTTTTCCGCTGTTATGAGATTGTTGGAATCTGAAATTACTCCGCAGCAATGGCCTCGTAGCCATCGGGAGGAGTGAGACCCAGTGCCTCGCAGGTGTCTGCGTTGTACTTCTTGGTGGTCTGGGGGGCGTACTCAATGGGCATTTCGGAAACGTCAGCCTCGCCGGTGAGAATCTTCACGGCCATCTTGCCGGTGGCAACGCCCAAATCGTAGTAGCTGATGGACAGGGTTGCAACGCCGCAGCCGCCGCAGATGCCTTCTTCGCCGGCGAACACGGGAACTTTGCCGTGGCAGATGTTGTCCACAATGCCGGTGTTGTTTGCAATGGTGTTATCGGTGGGAACGTACAGCACGTCGCTGTTGTCCACAGCATTCTGGGTTACAGATGCCATATCGTTGGTATCGGAGAAGGGGTACTGGGTGCAGGTGTAGCCCAGAGCCTCCAGGTAGCCCTGAATGGTGTCTACCTGATATTTGCTGTTTGGCTCAGCGGAGCAGTACAGCAGACCCACGGTCTTTGCATCGGGGCACCACTCGTGAATCATATCTGCCTGCTGATCCAGAGGAGCCAGATCGGAAGTACCGGATACGTTGGTACCCACGGTGCCGGTGAAGTTATCAATGCTCAGAGCCACGCCGTACTCGGTCACTGCGGTGCCCAGAACGGGAATATCACCGGTTGCGGAGGCAGCTGCCTGCAGTGCGGGGGTTGCGTTTGCCAGCATCAGGTCCACACCCTCGGAAACAAAGCCGTTGACAATGGTTGCGCAGGTTGCGGAATCGCCGGCTGCGTTCTGCTCATCGAACTGCACCTTATCGCCCAGAGCCTCCACCAGAGCGTCTTTAAAGCCCTGGGTTGCAGCGTCCAGTGCCACGTGGGGCGCCAGCTGGCAGATGCCAACCAGATAAGTTTCCTCGTCCTCGGGTGCGGGGGTGGTTTCTGCTGCGGAATTATTGCCGCAAGCTGCCAGAGACAGGGTCATTGCGGCTGCACAAGTCAGTGCCATCAATTTCTTTTTCATTGCGCATTCTCCTATTTTTTCGATTACTTTTATCCTCATGTTTTTTCTTGGATTGTTTTGGAGTATATCACTTTAAATCCATAAAGTCAACAACAAAAATGACAGACATCACCCGTTATATGCAGAAAAAACTATTCAAATTGACGATAAAATCCGCAGAAGAAGAAAAAACGGCAAAATCGGCGCTGAAATGCGCAAAAATCGCAGGAAAATACGGAGAAATAAAAATAACCGGTCATTCCTGCGGGAATGACCGGTTGATGCGCGAATTTCAGATGGAGTCAGCCGGAGCTCAAGCCAGAGCAGCGGTGATGATGGACATCTGGTAAACTTCCTCAGCGTCGCAGCCGCGGCTCAGATCGTTGATGGGAGCGTTCAGACCCTGCAGAACAGGACCGTAAGCAGCAAAGCCACCCAGACGCTGTGCAATCTTGTAGCCGATGTTGCCGGACTGGATTTCGGGGAAGATGAAGGTGTTTGCGTAGCCTGCCACGGGGGAGCCGGGGAACTTCAGCTGACCCACGGTGGGGGAAACAGCTGCGTCGAACTGCATCTCGCCGTCGATCTTCATCTCGGGGCATTTCTCTTTCACCAGCTCGGTAGCGGTGCGGACCATGTCAACGGAAGCGCCCTTGCCGGAGCCGTGGGTGGAGTAGGACAGCATAGCAACTTTCGGGTCGATGCCGAAGATCTTAGCGGTCTTCTCGGTCTCGATAGCAACCTCAGCCAGCTGCTCGGCAGCGGTCTGGGTCACGTTGCCCTCTTTGTCCTTCTTGTCTTCGTAGGAGATGTTGATAGCGCAGTCGCCCATCGCCAGCATCTCATCGCCGCGGACCATGATAAAGCAGGAGGACACCAGAGTGTTGCCAGGCTTGGTCTTGATCAGCTGCAGTGCGGGACGCACGGTATCAGCGGTGGAGTAGGTAGCGCCGCCCAGCAGGCAGTCAGCTTTGCCCATCTTCACCAGCATGGTGCCGAAGTAGTTGCCCTTTGCCAGGTTCTTGCGGCAATCCTCTGCGGACATTTTACCCTTACGCAGAGCGACCATGGTTTCCACCATTTCGTCCATGCCTTCGTAGGTCTCGGGATCCAGAATCTCCAGACCCTCAATATCAAAACCACCCTTTGCAGCGGCTGCCTTGACGTCTTCCACGTTGCCTACCAGCACGGGGGTCAGGAAACCGTCCTTTTTCAGACGAGAAGCGGACTCCAGAATACGAGCGTCGGTGCCTTCGGTGTATACGATCTTGCGGGGGTTCTTTTTCAGAATTTCAACGAGATTTTCAAACATTTTGAATTCCTCCAAGTAAAATTCGGCTTTTGCCGTTTTCAAACATTTTTATTCTATCACCCACTTTTCATCAATGCAAGCCCCTTTTATACATCAAGCGGGGAGTTTTCTTGCCTTTTGGGGAGAAATTCACTATAATATACGCATATTTTGAAAAAAGAGGTGGAGTGTGTGGAAAAAGCGTTGTTTGAAATGCTCCGGGAATACAGTGCCGGCGGCGCCCTGCCGATGCACATGCCGGGGCATAAACGGAATGTGGAGAACGATGCCTATTTGTCCGGCTTGGGCGGGGCATTGGACCTTACGGAAATCGACGGCTTTTCCAATCTCCATGACCCGGAGGGCATGCTGTCGGAGAAAATGGCAGAGGCAGCCGCACTTTGGGGCAGCCGCCGGGCGTGGTGGCTGATTGGCGGCAGCACGGCGGGATTGCTTGCCGGGGTATTTTCCTGCTGTCAGCCGGGGGATACGGTGCTGATGGCCCGGAATTGCCACAAGGCGGTGTATCATGCCATGCTTTTGCGGGGTGTTCGGGTGCGGTTTCTCGCTCCGGACCCCTGCCCGGAATTGGACGCCTGCGGAAAAATCCCGCCGGAAACATTGGAGACGGCTTTTCGGGACAATCCCCATGCCCGGCTTGTGGTGGTGACCAGTCCGACCTATGAGGGGGTATCCAGTGATTTGCCGGCTTTGGCGGAAGTGACCCACCGGCACGGGGCAAAGCTGCTGATAGACAGCGCCCACGGGGCGCATTTGGGCTTTTCGGATTTTTTCGGTGCCGGTGCGGTGCAATCCGGCGGGGATTTGGTGGTGCAGAGCCTTCATAAGACCTTGCCCAGCCTGACCCAAACTGGGTTGCTCCATGTATGCAGCGACCGGGTGGATTGCGGGGAAGTGGGATTCTGGCTGAACGTGTTTGAAACCTCCAGTCCGTCCTATTTGCTGATGGCGTCCATTGACAGCTGCGTTCGTCTTCTCCGGGAGCAGGGGGAGCAGCGGTTTTTCCGTTGGCAGCAGGCTTTGGAGCAGTTTCAGACGGAAACCGCGGCGCTGCGGCATCTGACCTTTCCTTTGCGGGGATTGCCGGATACCGACCCCGGCAAGATTGTCATTTCCACAAGAGGAACGAACTGCACCGGTCCCGAACTGATGGACCGTCTGCGGCGGGAATATCAAATCGAACTGGAAATGTCTGCCCCGACCTATGCTTTGGCGATGACCGGCTTGGGAGATACGCCGGAAACCCTGCACCGATTGGCGGCGGCGCTGACGGAAATCGATGACAGTCTGTCCGATGGAAATGAAACGGCGCTGCCGGCTTTGCCCATACCGAAACGGACGATGGAACTGTATGAGGCGGAGCGATGCCCGTGGGAGACGGTGCCGCTGGAAGAAACGGCCGGACGGGTGGCGGGAGATTTCCTCTGGGCCTATCCGCCGGGGATTCCGCTGATTGCCCCCGGAGAGGAAATCCCGCCGGAATTGCCGGCTTGGATTGCCGCTGCGGAGGCTGCGGGAACCGCATTGCATACCGCCCGGCAGACAGAGACCGGATTTTTCCGGGTTTTGACCGGGAAAGGGTCTTGACGGACCGGGGAATGCTGTTGTATAATACATGGAGAATTTTTGATAGTGAGGGATTCCAAATGAGCAGAATCAAAACTGTTGAGACTCGTGATCTGTGCAAGAGCGCTGTCAGTGGCGGCTGCGGCGAGTGCCAGACTTCTTGCCAGTCTGCCTGCAAGACTTCTTGCGGTGTAGCAAACCAGAAGTGCGAGAACAAGGAAAAGTAATAAAACGCATCAATGACAAACCGCTTGTTCGATTCGGACAGGCGGTTTTTCTATCATCGAGGAGAGAGAAATGATCCATCAGTATAAATTAAATGGTATGAATATCGTTCTGGACGTGAACTCCGGCGCCGTGCATCTGGTTGATGACGTGGCTTACGATGTCATTGCCATGTACGAAACCAACACAACAGAAGAAATCGTGGCAGCCATGCTGGAAAAATACGGCGACCTGCCCGATGTGGACGAAAACGAGATTCGGGAGTGTGTGGACGATGTAGCCGCGCTGAAAGAGGCGGGCAAGCTGTTCGCTCCGGATACCTTTTCTCAGCTGGCAGGCAAAATGAAGCAGAGCCCCGTGATTAAGGCATTGTGCCTGCACGTGGCCCATACCTGCAATCTGAACTGCGCATATTGCTTTGCAAGTCAGGGCAAGTATCACGGCGACCGGGCGATTATGTCCTTTGAAGTGGGCAAGCAGGCACTGGAGTTTCTGATTGCACATTCCGGCAGCCGGACAAATCTGGAGGTAGACTTCTTCGGCGGCGAGCCGCTGGTGAACTTCGACGTGGTGAAACAGCTGGTGGCGTATGCCCGCAGCCGGGAAGCGGAAACCGGAAAGCATTTCCGGTTCACCCTGACCACCAACGGCGTTTTGCTGGACGATGACGTGACCGAATTTCTGAACAAGGAAATGAACAACGTGGTGCTCAGTCTGGACGGACGGAAAGAAGTGAACGACCGTTTCCGGGTGGACGTAGCCGGCAACGGCAGCTATGACCGCATTGTGCCCAACTTCCAGCGCTTTGTGGAGCAGCGGGGGGATAAGGAATACTACATGCGCGGCACGTATACCCACTATAACCCGGACTTTACCGAGGATTTGCAGCACATGCTGGACCTGGGCTTTGACCGTTTGAGCATGGAGCCTGTGGTCTGCGACCCCAGCGACCCCTGCGCATTGACGGAGGAAGACCTGCCCATTCTGTTTGAGCAGTACGAAAAGCTGGCAAACATGATGCTGGAGCGGGAAAAAGAGGGCAAACCCTTTACCTTCTATCACTATATGATTGACCTGAAGGGCGGCCCCTGCATTTATAAGCGTCTGAGCGGCTGCGGCTCCGGAACGGAGTATATGGCTGTGACCCCTTGGGGCGATTTGTACCCCTGCCACCAGTTTGTGGGCGAGGAAAAGTTCCGTCTGGGTGATATCTGGAAGGGCGTTACCAACCCCGAGGCACAGGAGCAGTTCCGGAACTGCAACGTGTATTCTCACCCGGAATGCAAGGATTGCTGGGCCCGTCTGTATTGTGCAGGCGGCTGCGCAGCCAACGCATATCACGCCACCGGCTCCGTCAACGGCGTTTACAAATACGGCTGCGAGCTGTTCAAAAAGCGCATGGAGTGCGCAATCATGCTGGAAGTGGCCAAGAGCCTGAAATAATACCCTGATTCTTCATACAGCACGGACGGAGTTCCGTCCGGAAAGGAGCAAACGATGATCGACCAGAAACACATTCGGAATTTTTCCATCATCGCCCATATTGACCATGGCAAGAGCACGCTGTCGGACCGCATTATTGAATTGTGCGGCGCGGTGGAACAGCGGGAGATGGAAGACCAGATCCTGGATAATATGGATTTGGAGCGGGAACGGGGCATCACCATCAAAGCCCGCGCCATCGGTCTGAATTATAAGGCAGATGACGGAGAAACGTATACTCTGAATCTGATCGACACCCCGGGTCATGTGGACTTCAACTACGAGGTTTCCCGGTCTTTGGCAGCCTGCGAGGGCGCCCTGCTGATTGTAGACGCCTCTCAGGGCGTGGAGGCGCAGACCCTTTCCAATACCTATCTGGCACTGGACCACAATCTGGAAATTCTGCCGGTGCTGAACAAAATTGACCTGCCGGCAGCGGACCCGCTGCGGGTGAAGCACGAGATTGAGGACATTATCGGCATTCCCGCCATGGACGCGCCGGAAATCAGCGCCAAAACGGGCGTCAATATTCGGGCAGTGGTGGAGGATGTCGTGAAGAACGTGCCTGCACCCAAGGGCGATGCGGACGCACCGCTGAAAGCCTTGATTTTTGACAGCCAGTATGACAGCTATCGGGGCGTAATTGTTCTGATGCGTCTGATGGACGGTCGGGTGAAAAAAGACGATGAAGTGCTGCTCATGTCCACCGGCGCAAAATATAAGGTGGTGGAGGTGGGCCATCTGGAGCCGAAAGGTCTGATGCCCTGCAAGGAGCTGACCGCCGGCGACGTAGGCTATTTCACCGCAAGCATCAAAAACGTTTCCGATACGCAGGTGGGCGACACGGTGACCCTGGCGGCCGCCCCGACGCCGGACCCTCTGCCCGGTTATCGTCCGGCACAGTCCATGGTGTACTGCGGCATTTATACCGCCGACGGCTCCAAGTACCCGGATTTACGGGATGCCTTGGACAAGCTGAAACTGAACGACGCGTCTTTGTCCTATGAGCCGGAATCCTCTGTGGCTTTGGGCTTCGGTTTCCGCTGCGGCTTTTTGGGAATGCTCCACATGGAGATCATTCAGGAGCGCTTGGAGCGGGAATTCGATTTGGACTTGGTGACCACACTGCCTTCCGTAATTTACGAAGTAGTGAAAACCGACGGCGAGGTTCTCCACGTGGACAACCCCCATAATTACCCCGACCCGGCGGTAATTGCCGAGGCGCGGGAGCCGTATATGCACGTTTCCATCATCACGCCTCAGGAATATGTGGGCAACATTATGCCCATGTGCCAGGATAAGCGGGGCGAGTACAAGGATATGCAGTATCTGGATACCAATCTGGTGGAGCTGCGGTACGATATGCCCTTGAACGAGATTATTTACGATTTCTTCGATTCCCTGAAAGCCAAAACCCGGGGTTATGCCTCTTTGGACTATGAACTGGCAGATTACCGTCCCAGTGATTTGGTGAAGGTGGACCTGCTGCTCAACGGCGACCAGGTGGATGCTTTGAGCTTTATCGCCCACAAGGACAAGGCCTACGGACGTGCCCGCCGGCTGTGCGAAAAGCTGAAGGAGAATATCCCCCGGCAGCTGTTTGAAGTTCCCATTCAGGCAGCCATCGGCGGCCGCATCATCGCCCGGGAAACCGTGAAGGCCATGCGGAAAGACGTGTTGGCGAAGTGCTACGGCGGCGATATTACCCGTAAGAAAAAGCTGCTGGAAAAGCAGAAGGAAGGCAAAAAGAAAATGCGCCAGTTGGGCACCGTGCAGATTCCCACGGAGGCATTTCTGGCCGTTCTCAAGCTGGACGAGGAATAATTACCACCCCGGCAAATACCATACAAATACTGACAGCCCGGAGAACCAAACGGTTCTCCGGGCTGTTTTGCTATCGATTCCGGTATATTACAGTTTGTTCTGGGGAATGTCCGGCAGGGAGTCGAATCCTTTCTGCAAATCCTCATCGGTGGGGACATAGTCTGTCATGGTGCCGTTTCGGTAGGATTCATAGGCGGTCATATCGAAGTAGCCGGTTCCGGTCAAGCCGAAGAGAATAGTCTTTGCTTCGCCGGTTTCCTTGCATTTCAATGCCTCGTCAATGGCACCCTTGATGGCATGGGCGGATTCCGGTGCGGGAAGAATGGTCTCCCGCTTGGCGAAGAGAACCGCGGCCTCGAAAACCTCCGTCTGCTTGTAGCTGACGGCCTCTATGTAGCCGTCATGGTACAGCTTGGAGAGAATGGGGCTCATGCCGTGATACCGCAGACCACCGGCATGGTTGGGCGAGGGAATGAATCCGCTGCCCAAGGTGTACATTCTGGCCAGCGGCGTGACCTTGCCGGTGTCGCAGAAATCATAAGCATACCGGCCCCGGGTGAAAGAAGGGCAGGAAGCCGGTTCCACCGCTACAATGCGGGGATTCTTCTTACCCTGCAGCTTATCCGCCATGAACGGTGCAATCAGACCGCCCAAGTTGGAGCCGCCGCCGGCGCAGCCCACCACAATGTCCGGGTATTCTCCCAGCTCCTCCATGGCCTGCTTGCTTTCCAGACCGATGACGGATTGGTGCAGCAGCACCTGATTCAGTACGCTGCCCAGCACATAGCGCTTGGTGCCTTCGCTTTTCACCGCAGCCTCCACGGCCTCGGAAATGGCGCAGCCGAGAGAACCGGTGGTGTCGGGATTTTCTGCCAGAATTTTCCGGCCGGCCTCCGTGGTGTTGGAGGGAGACGGGGTTACGTTGGCGTCGAACACTCCCATAACCGCTTTTCGGAACGGTTTCTGCTCATAAGAGCATTTCACCATGTACACGTCGCAGTCCAGACCGAAATAGCTGCAAGCCTCGCTCAAAGCGGTGCCCCACTGACCGGCGCCGGTTTCCGTGGTGACACCGGTCAGCCCCTGCTGCTTGGCGTAATAAGCCTGGGCCACGGCGGAGTTCAGCTTGTGAGAGCCGGAGGTATTGTTGCCCTCAAATTTGTAGTAAATCTTTGCCGGGGTGTCCAGTGCTTTTTCCAGTTCATAGGCGCGGACCAAGGGCGAGGGGCGGTACATTTTGTACACGTTCTGCACAGCCTCGGGAATATCGATGTACTCCGTGGTGCCGTCCAGCTCCTGCTGTGCCAATTCCTTGCAGAAAATGGGGAGCAGGTCCTCCAATGTGACGGGCTGCAGGGTGCCGGGGTGGAGCATGGGGTCCGGCTGCTCCGGCATCACGGCGCGGAGATTGAACCACTGTTTGGGCATCTGATCTTCGGTGAGGTACAGTCTGTGGGGAATGGTTTTCATGGTTAAAGTCTCCTTTTCTGCCGGGGAACGGGCAACAAAAAAGCCCCTCGTCCCCGAAAAATAAAATATCTTTCTCTGGGACAAAGGACTGCAATCAGCCTCTGCGGTGCCACCCGGATTGACAGAACGGAAACTCCGGTCTGCCCACTCACTTTCGCAGGTCCAACAACCCGCGCTCCCCTGATAACGGGCGGAGTCCCCGTCTGGCATTCTCTGCGGAATGCGTCATCACCCTCGGAAGTCCATTCACATCGGCATCCCCGGCTGCAATTTCACCCCCTGCAGCTCTCTGAACGGTTCTCAACCGTGCTACTCCTCTTCGTCATTGGTTTGTTGCTTTGAAATTTGAGGTCAGTATAGCAGAAAAATCCGAGTTGTCAAGTAGATTTTTAAAAAGCTCGAAAAATAAAAAACTGCGCCCAATGCGTCAGCATGGGCACAGTTGTGTGTGAAGTGTGGAATTTTAAGGCTTTTTCGGCAGTTTCACGGTTCGGACGGTCTGGAAAAAGCTTTGCAGCACTTCCGTACATTCCTCCCGGAGAACACCGCCGTAAATGGCGGGGTGATGACCGTACCGCTCCTCAAACAGGTTCAGCACACTGCCGCAGGACCCGGTGACTGCATCTTTCGCGCCGTAAACCACCGTGGGAATCCGGGAATTGATGATTCCCCCGGCGCACATGGGGCAGGGCTCCAATGTGACGTACAGCGTACAGCCCTCCAGCCGCCAATCGCCCAAATGGGCGCAGGCCTGCCGAATGGCAATCAGTTCTGCGTGAGCCGAGGCATCACCGGTTTCTTCCCGGAGATTCCGCCCCTGCCCGATGACCGTTCCGTCCGGTCCGGTAATCACGCAGCCTACGGGTACTTCCCCCGCAGCGGCGGCCTCACGGGCCAGCTGCAGCGCCAGCGCCATATAATGCTCCCGGTCCGGCAGCATCAATCCTCGATGGGGGTTCCGTCAGCGTGGAACAAAGGCAGGGGAGCCAGAACGATGATGTCATCCCGCTTTGCAGCGTCGCCCTCGGCCAGAACGGCCATTTTGCCCACAACGGTAGCACCTGCCTCGGCGCACAGCTGCTCCATGGCATGGAGAGATTCGCCGGTGGAAATCACGTCATCTACAATCAGAACCCGCTTGCCGCGAATCATTTCGGCATCGGCTTTGTCCAGAACCAAGGTCTGGGTGCCTGCGGTGGTGATGGACTGTACATCGACTTCAAATACGTCCTGCATATAAGCTTTTGCTTTTTTACGAGCCACAAAATAATGCTCTGCGCCGGACTGGCGGGCCATTTCGTAGATCAGAGGGATTGCCTTTGCCTCCGGGGCGATCATGTAGTCATAATCCGGAGCAATTTTCAGCAGCTCAGCTGCGCAGTGGACCGTCAGTTCCACATCGCCGAACAGCACAAAGCCTGCAATGGTCAATTTGTCGTTCAGCGGGCAAAGGGGCAGATCACGTTTTAGACCGGCAACGTCGATCTCGTAAGTCATGGTTGGATTCCTCCTAAAAATTTTCAGGGCGAAAGGCCCGATTTTTCTTGTTTTCCAAAGGCTTATTATACCAAGAATCCCGGAAAAAGCAAGGGGCGGGAGACCGTCAATGTTTGGTTTTTGTATATCCCGTGGCCTGATCCACGGTATTTCTCAAGGGGCGGCCTGCCAGATAGTCGCTGAGATTGTCCAGAAATACGTTGGTAATCCGCTGCTGCATGGCGGGGGGCGCGGTCAGGGACTGAAGATTCCAGCCGCCGGCCACATGGGGGGTAATGATGAGGTTGGGGGCGTCCCAAAGCTTGCTGTCGGCGGGCAGGGGCTCTTGATAAGCCACGTCAATGGCGGCGCCGGAGAGCTTGCCGCTTGTCAGCGCATGGTACAAATCCTCCGGGACCACGGCATTGCCCCGACCCACGTTGATGAGCATAGCGCCGTCCTTCATTTCCGCAAAACGGGCTGCGTTCATAATGCCCTTGGTTTCCGGGGTGTTGGGCATAACCATTGCCACAATGTCCGCCCGGGGCAGAACTTCACTGAGCTGGTCGGTGGTGAAGATTTCGTCCACACCCTCGGGAGCGGGACCGGCGCTGCGGCGGACGCCCAACGTATGGGCGCCAAGCGCCTTGACCCGCCGGGCATAGCCGCAGCCAATCTGACCGCAGCCCAGAATGGCAATGGTGGAATCCATAATATAGCGGGTCCAACCGGACCATTGCCAGACATGCTCCCGCTGATTCTTGCCGTATCGGGGCAGACCCAGACACAGGGCGCTGGTCAAACCAAGCATAAACTCGGCAATGGTATCGTTATAAGCGCCGCTGCCGTTGGAGAGCAGCACACCCTGGGTCATCAGCTTTTTGAATCCGTCCGTGCCGGCAGAGGCCAGATGCAGCCACTTCAGATTGACGGCCTCCGGCAGCAAATCAAAGGGCACGTTGCCGAAAATCACATCGGCCCGGCCGATGGTCTGTTTCAGAACGGTGGGGTTGCCGTCGCAGAAAATCACTTCCGTCTCCGGCAGCGCTGCCGTAATCTGTTTCTGAATGTCCGGTTCCATGGGGAAATAGACTAAAAGGGTCTGAATGTTCATAAAAAGACCTCCGTTTATCAATGGGATTTTTCACGGACATTGTATCGGAAATTTCCGGTTTTGTAAATAAATTCCGCGGGATTTTCATAGGCTGTGACAGCGACCGGAGGAGGTGGGGGCATGAACAACCGGCAAAGCGGTTGGAACAGCCGCATAGGATTTCTGATGGCGGCTGTCGGGTCCGCGGTGGGATTCGGAAATCTGTGGGCATTTCCCTATAAAATGGGCAGCTGCGGCGGCGGGGCGTTCCTGCTGCTGTATCTTCTGCTGCTGATGACCGTGGGCTATCCGCTGCTGTTGGGGGAGATTGCCATCGGGCGGCACACCGGGCAGGGCCCATGGCGGGCATTCCGGGCATCGGACCCGAAATTCGGTTGGGTGGGTCCGGTGAGTGTTTTGGCGGGATTGTCGGTGCTGGCATATTACCAGATTTTGGGCGGCATTTGCCTGCGGTACTGTCTGGGATTCGCCTTGGAACTGCTGGGGAAACCGGGATTTTTCGGCTTGGGCGCCGGATTTTTCCCGGAATTTCTGGAGGATTTCCCCGGGGTGATGCTGTATGCCGGACTGTTTGCCGCCCTCACGGGCATCATCGTCCGGGGTGGCGTTTCCCGGGGAATTGAGCGGTTTTCCGCGGCGGCAATGCCGGTGCTGTTTGGGTTGCTGTTGACGTTGGCGGTGTACATTGCCGGGCAGCCCGGCGCGGGGGCGGGATATCGGTTTCTGTTTTGCCCGGATTGGACTGCCCTTCGCGGCCGTTTTTTGCCCACACTCACCGCCGCTGCGGGGCAAATGTTCTTTTCCCTGTCCATTGCAATGGGAACCATGGTGACCTACGGCGCTTATCTCAGCCGCCGGGAACCGCTGAGCCGAGACGCGGCGGTGATTTGCGCTGCGGATACGGTCATTGCCTTGTTAGCCGGGTGTGTACTGCTCCCCGGGGCATTTGTCTATGCCGGGCAGGGAGCGGAAATCACCGGCAGCGGACTGCTGTTCGGCACCATGCATCGGGTGTTTTTGTCGATGCCCCGGGCAACGGGAATGTGGTTGGGGCTGCTGTTTTTTCTGGCGGTGCTGCTGGCGGCATGGACCAGCGCCGTGGCAATGGCGGAGGTGGGGGTCACCCTACTGGGCAAAAGCCATCGAGGGCGCAGCGCCGCCCTTTCCATGGGCATTTCCCTGGTTCTGGCCGTCCCTGTGGCATGGACCCGTTTGGGCGGGGGATTGACGGTCTGTCAGCGGTTGGGCGAGGGGCTGCTGATGCCCTTGGGCGCGTTGGGCATTTGCGGGTTGCTCCGGGGGCGGCGGTGCGAGGATTGGCTCCGGGCGGAGCTGGGAAATTCCACGGCGGAGCGGCTCCGATGGGTCTGCAAGTGGTGGGTTCCGGCGGTACTAATATTGATAATTTTAGGACAAACTTTTGAAATTTTGGCAGAATTGCGCTAAAAGACGTACAAAAACGGTGGAAATCGAAGTGAATAGATAGGATTTAATGCAAATCGCGTATTTTCGCCAAGTTTTTCAACAAAAGTCGAGTTTTACGCAAAAGTTTTCGATACAAATTAAGAAAAGGCCAAAAAACACTATCAAAAAGTACAATACCAAAAGAAAGAGAGAAATAGATTTTGTGAAAATAACTATAATTTAAAGAATTAAAGCGAAAAGAATTGACAAACAAAATTTCAGTGAGTACAATACATTCATATTTTTTCTCGGATACAGATGTATTTGAATAAAGGTATATTACGGTGTCCGGAAAAGGTTACAAAGTATGAGGAGGAAATCGAAAATGAAAAAACTCATGAGCGCAGTTTTGGCCATGAGCATGATGTTCACTCTGGCTGCCTGCGGCGGCAAGACGGAAGATCCTGCAAACGGTACCAACTCTGACAAGACCGAAACCACAGGTACTTACAAATTCGGCGGTCTGGGACCCCTGACCGGCGAGGCTGCAATTTACGGCAATGCCGTGAAGAACGGCGCTCAGATTGCTGTTGACGAGATTAACGCCAAGGGCGGCACTCAGATTGAACTGATGTTCCAGGATGACGTAGCCGACGGCGAGACCTCCATTAACGCATATAACAAGCTGCTGGACGACGGCATGCAGGTCCTGGTCGGACCCACCACCACCGGTGCGGCTCTGGCTGTTTCCGCAAAAGCCTATGAAAACCGTGTGTTCTGCCTGACGCCCTCTGCATCTTCCACCGACGTCATTGACGGCAAGGACGATATGTTCCAGGTCTGCTTTACCGACCCCAACCAGGGCTCCGGCTCCGCAACCTACATCGCTGCCAACATGCCCGGCAAGAAGATTGCCGTGATTTACCGCAACGATGACGCATATTCTCAGGGCATCCGGGATACCTTCGTTTCTCAGGCTGCAACTGAGGGTCTGGACATTGTTTACCAGGGCACCTTTACCAAGGATACCGCTACCGACTTCTCCGTGCAGCTGACCGCTGCGCAGAATGCAGGCGCTGATCTGGTGTTCATGCCCATTTACTATCAGCCCGCATCTGTGATTCTGACTCAGGCACATCAGATGGGCTATGCACCCACCTTCTTCGGTGTGGACGGCATGGACGGCATTCTGGCAATGCCCGGCTTTGACACCACTCTGGCTGAGGGTCTGATGCTGCTGACCCCGTTCTCCGCTGATGCACAGGACGAACTGACCCAGAACTTCGTAAAGACTTACGAGGACAAATACGGCGAGACCCCCAACCAGTTCGCTGCCGACGCTTATGACGCTGTGTACATTCTGTATCAGGCTCTGGAAGAGGCAGGCTGCACCACCGATATGTCCGCTGAGGACATTTGCGAGGCACTGATTGCCGTGATGCCCACCATCACCTACTCCGGTCTGACCGGCACGGATATGACCTGGGATTCCACCGGCGCCGTGACCAAGATGCCCACCGCTGTTGTGATTCAGAACGGCGAGTACGTCAGCGCAACCACTGACGCAGCAGAATAATTCCAATCCACGGGATTTTACAAAAAAGGCAAAGCTGCCGGGAGAATTTTCTCTCGGCAGCTATCCGCTTAATTTGACGACCCGCGCAAAATGATGAAAATGGCAGAAACACAAGGAGCCGAACGCGGCTCGGCAGTTTGTGTTTCTGCCATAAAAAGAGAGAAAGCAAGAAAAAGAGGTGCAACCGTATGGAATTTCTTTCCTACCTTATCAGCGGCATCAGCCTGGGCAGCGTGTACGCAATCATCGCTCTGGGCTATACCATGGTTTACGGCATTGCAAAAATGCTGAACTTTGCCCACGGCGATGTGATTATGGTCGGCGGCTATATTTCCTTCTGTGCCATGAGCTATCTGGGTCTGCCCGGCTGGGCGGCTTTGATTCTGGCCATGATTTTTTGTACTGTACTGGGCGTTGTCATTGAGGGTCTGGCGTACCGTCCCTTGCGGGAGGCACCGTCTCTGGCTGTTCTGATTACCGCAATCGGCGTGTCCTACCTGCTGCAGAACTCCGCATTGCTGATTTGGGGCGCAACACCGAAGGTTTTCAGCCCCATCATTCCCACCACCAAAGCAAACGGCGAGCCCACCACCCTGCAGCTGTTTGGCGGCCAGCTGTCCATTTCCTACATTGCGCTGCTGACCATGGCATGCTGCATTCTCATTATGGTGGCGCTGACCCTGTTCACCAGTAAGACGAAAATGGGCAAGGCCATGCGGGCCTGCTCCGAGGATAAGGGCGCAGCGCAGCTGATGGGCATTAACGTCAACAAAACGATTTCCACCACTTTTGCAATCGGCTCCGGTCTGGCTGCCGTTGCCGGTGTGCTGATGTGCTCTTCCTACCCCACTTTGATGCCTACCACCGGCTCCATGCCCGGCATTAAGGCCTTTACCGCGGCGGTGTTCGGCGGCATCGGCTCCATTCCCGGCGCATTTCTGGGCGGTATTCTGCTGGGCGTGATCGAGGCATTGGCCAGAGCGTATATTTCCACCCAGCTGTCCAACTCCATCGTGTTTGCGGTGCTGATTGTTGTGCTGCTAGTACGTCCTGCCGGTCTGCTGGGCAAAATCGTGCCCGAGAAAGTGTGAGGTGCCGGAAATGAAAACTCTTCTGAAGAAAAAGAATTTTGCGGATTACGCCACCTATGCAGGTGTGATTCTTGCTTTCATTATTGTGACCGTGCTGTCTCAGCAGGGACTGCTGAAACGGTCTTGGATGTCATGGCTGGTGCCTATTTGCAGCTATGTGGTCATGGCGGTTTCCCTGAACCTGACCGTGGGTATTCTGGGTGAGCTGAGCTTGGGCCATGCGGGATTTATGAGCGTGGGCGCATTCTCCGGCGTCATCGCCGCCATGAGCTTGGCAGACGCAATTCCCTCCGCCGGCATTCGTCTGGCAGTTGCCGTGGTTGTGGGCGCCGTCTTCGCCGGCATCACCGGTGTGATTGTGGGTGTGCCCGTGCTGCGTTTGAAAGGCGACTATCTGGCAATCGTGACCTTGGCATTCGGCGAAATCATCAAGGAACTGATCAACTGCCTGATTGTGGGCCATGACAGCGCCGGTCTGCACATGATTTTCAACTACAAAGGCACCAAGAGCGTGGACGACCTGCATTTGCTGGAGGACGGCATTGTGATTGTCAAGGGCGCGCAGGGCACCGCCGGTGTGCAGACACTGTCCACCTTCGCCGCCGGTGTGATTCTGATTCTGATTACGCTGTTCATCGTTTTGAATCTGGTGCGCAGCCGTTCCGGCCGGGCCATTATGGCCATTCGGGATAACCAGATTGCCGCCGAGAGCGTGGGCATCAACATCACCAAGTATAAGCTGATGGCATTTGTCACCAGCGCGGCATTGGCCGGTGCAGCTGGTGCGCTGTACGGTCTGAACTTCTCCTCCATGCAGGCAACCAAGTTCGACTTCAACACCTCCATTCTGGTTCTGGTGTTTGTGGTTCTGGGCGGTTTGGGCAACATCTGGGGCTCCATCATCGCTGCCGTGGTGCTGTATATTCTGCCGGAGGCCCTGCGGTCCGTGGCAGACCTGCGTATGCTGGTGTACGCAATCGTGCTGATTCTGGTCATGCTGGCCACCAACAGCCCCAAAGTCAAGGCAGTGCTGAACAAGGTTCTGCCCCATCGGAAAGGAGAAAGCGACAATGGCTAATGCAAATGCAAAACCGAAAATGGTTCCCGTGCCCAGCCATTCCATCATTCCGGACCGTGACGTGGGCAAGACCCCCATTCTGGAGTGCAGCCATCTGGGCATTGATTTCGGCGGTCTGCGGGCCGTGGACGATTTCAACCTGACCATCGGCCGGACGGAAATTGCCGGTCTGATCGGCCCCAACGGCGCCGGTAAGACCACCGTGTTCAACCTGCTGACTAAGGTGTATCAGCCCACCCGGGGCACCATCATGCTGGACGGCATGGACACCGCCGGCAAGACCATTACGCAGGTCAACCGTATGGGCATTGCCCGTACGTTCCAGAACATTCGTCTGTTCTCCGGTCTGAGCGTGGAAGACAACGTGAAAATCGGTCTGCACAATCAGGAGGTTTACTCCATGTGGAGCGGAATTCTCCGTCTGCCCAGCTACTGGAAACGGGAAAAAGCCGCCCATGAGCGGGCAATGGAGCTGCTGTCGATTTTTGATATGCAGGACATGGCAGATATGAAAGCCGGCTCCCTGCCTTACGGCGCACAGCGCCGTCTGGAAATCGTCCGTGCTTTGGCCACCAATCCCAAGCTGCTGCTCCTTGACGAGCCTGCTGCCGGCATGAACCCCTCGGAAACCGCAGAGTTGATGGAAAACATCGGCAAGATTCGGGATATGTTCCAGATTGCCATTCTGCTGATTGAGCATGATATGAGCCTGGTGATGAACATCTGCGAGGGTATCTGCGTGTTGAACTTCGGTCAGGTCATCGCCAAGGGCACCCCGGAAGAGATTCAGGCCAACCCGAAGGTCATTGAGGCCTATCTGGGCAAGAAGAAGGAGGGCTGAGCAAATGCCGAACGAGCCTATGCTGAAAGTCAATGATATCAACGTCTATTACGGCAGCATTCATGCCATTAAGGACGTTTCCTTTGAAGTGAATCAGGGCGAGGTTGTGACCTTGATTGGCGCAAACGGCGCCGGTAAGAGCACCACCCTGCAGACCGTTTCCGGTTTGCTCCGGTCCAAAACCGGCTCTGTGGAATTTTTGGGCGAGAGTCTGAACAACGTGCCGCCCCACAAAATCGTGGCAAAGGGTCTGGCCCATGTCCCCGAGGGACGCCGGGTGTTTTTGCAGATGACCGTGGAAGAAAATCTGGAGATGGGCGCGTTTACCCGCCCCAACAGCGAAATTGAGCCGGGAATTGCGGATATTTACGAGCGGTTCCCCCGTCTGAAAGAGCGCCGGAAACAGATTGCCGGAACCCTGTCCGGCGGCGAGCAGCAGATGCTTGCCATGGGCCGCGCCATGATGTCCAAACCCAAGCTGCTGATGCTGGACGAACCGTCCATGGGTCTGGCACCCCTGTTGGTGGAGCAGATTTTCGAGATTATCCGGGAGCTGCACAAAGCCGGTACCACCATTCTTCTGGTGGAGCAGAATGCGCAGATGGCGCTGTCCGTGGCGGACCGTGGCTACGTATTGGAAACCGGTAAGATTGTGACCACCGGTACCGGTCTGGAGCTGCTGAACGATGATGCCGTGAAGAAAGCCTATCTGGGCGCATAAGTTCATAGAAAAACAAGAAACTGCCAACCGCTGTGATTTTACGGCGATTGGCAGTTTTTCTATGTGGGGATACAGTGAAAAAAACTCCGCCCCGGAATTCCGGGACGGAGTATCAAATATTTATGCTGCGGAGTGAGGAGTGACTGCGTTTAACGACGCCAACAGACCCTCGCCGCTGCCGTCGGTTTCGGCGGGTTTCCATTCGCCCAAAGTAACCGGCAGAACCAGCTCTTCCCCGCTGCGGAAAACATGCAGCACCACCTGCACCCCTGCGTGATAATTCTGCAAGGCGGCGCGGAGGTCGTCTTCCGTGGGGGTCTGGGTATCGTCAATCTGGAAAATCACGTCCCCGGCTTTGATTCCGGCAGCCTGCGCCGGAGAATTCTCTTCCACGGAGTACACATACGCACCCTCGGTGCTGTTGTAATACAAGGCGGCGTTGGAAGACATGGTTTTCACGGACACGCCCAGATAGGCTCTGCTGTTGGTGTGGCCGTTGGAAATCAATTCGTTGGCAATGGAAACGGCATCGTTGATGGGAATGGCAAAGCCCAGACCCTCAATGCCGGCACTGGAATACTTCGCAGTGACTACACCGATGACCTCGCCCCGGTCATTGTACACCGGACCGCCGGAGTTGCCTTTATTCACCGCGGCGTCAATCTGGAACATATTCACGGAGGCGTTGGTTTCACTGGTTTTGATGCTCCGGTTCAGCGCGGTGATGCGTCCGAAGGTCATAGTGAAGTCCAGCTCGCCCAAGGGGTTGCCTACAGCCTGCACGGAATCGCCTACATGGATGTTATCGGAATTGCCCAACGTGACCGCATTCAGACCGGTGGCCTGAATTTGCAGCACGGCCAAATCGTTGTCCGGCTCCGTTCCGGCAATGGTCGCGGTGTACGTAGAACCGTCATGGAGCATGACCTTCACGGCATAGCCGTAGGTGTCGGCATACTCAATGACATGGTAGTTGGTCATAATGTAACCGTCCGGGGAAATGATGAACCCGGAACCGGATACGGCGGAAGAAGTGGTCTGACCGAAAAAGTTTTTGTAGTTCACTTCCGTGGTAATGCCCACCACCTGCTCGCAGGCCAAATCGTAAATTTCGGCAGCGGTCAGGGCGGTGCCGGGGTTCAAGCCGGCTACGGTGGGCTGATGGGTGGTCGCGGCGCCCTGGAACTGCACATCGCTTCGGGCGGTGGCGTCTTGCTGCATTGTGGGAGATTCCTGGGCGGTTTCCTCGCCCTGCTCCCGATAGGTCATCAGTCCGGCAGCGATGGCGCCGCCGGCAATGCCCCCCAACAGGGCGCAGACCAGACACATTCCGGCAATCCGGACAAAGAATCCGTTGCGGCTGTCCTCGTCTTCGCACTTTTCCGGTTTTTTTGGGGAATAGCAATAATACCGGGGCAGCTTTGCCGCGTCTTCCGCGGATTCCACGCCTGCGTCGCGGTACAGCATTTCCTTGGATTCCGGACGGACAAAACGGTAGGAGCCGTCGGGGGAGACAGCGGAATGGGACTGCTCAGCGGGTTCTTGCTTATCCTGTTTTTCGTGGTCTCTCATGCGACGAAACATACTCCTACCTCCTTTTCCAAATTAAGTGTCCTCATTGTACAGAATATTTGTGTCAAAATGGTGAACAAAAATAAAAATTATTGCAACAACCCAACCGATTTTCAATGATTCTGTTCCAACCAGACCATCAGCGCGGCAATATCGGCGGGAGAAACGCCGGAAATGCGGCTGGCTTGTCCGAAATTGTCCGGACGAATCTGGTTCAGTTTCTGCCGCGCCTCAATGCGCAGACCGGTCACGGTTTCATAATCCAAGTCCCGGGGCAGCTTGCGGGCCTCCATGCGGGTGAATTCCTGAATCTGCTTGAGCTGCCGCTGAATATAGCCGGCATACTTCAGCTCAATGCCCACCTCTTCCGTCACGGCATGGCCCAATTCCGGGCGCTCCGGGTCAAAGGGGGCCAAATCGCCATAGGACACCTGCGGGCGGCGGAGCAAATCGGCCAGAGAAACGCCGCTTTTTACCGGGGCGGTGCCCACGGTTTCCAGCATGGCATTCAATTCCGGTGTGGGTGCCACATGAGTGTGCTCCAAGCGGTTGATTTCTCCCTGCACCGCGGCATATTTTGCCTCCACCGCGTCCATGCGCTTTTGGGAAACCAGACCCAAACGATAGCCGATGGGGGTCAGCCGTTGGTCGGCATTGTCCTGCCGGTGGAGCAGACGATATTCGGAGCGGGAAGTCATCATACGGTAAGGCTCATTGGTGCCTTTGGTCACCAAATCGTCAATCAACGTGCCGATATATCCGTCGGATCGGCGGAGAATCATAGGCTCCCGGCCCAGCAGTTTCAGCGCCGCATTCACACCGGCCACAAAACCCTGCACGGCGGCCTCTTCATATCCGGAAGAGCCGTTAAACTGCCCGGCGCCGTACAGACCGGAGATTTTTTTCGTTTCCAGGGTGGGATACAGCTCCGTGGGGTCCACGCAGTCGTACTCAATGGCATAGGCGCAGCGGGTCATTTCTGCGTGGGTCAGACCGGGAATGGTGTGCATCATTTCCACCTGCACGTCTTCCGGCAGAGAGGAAGAAAATCCCTGAATATACAGCTCCCGGGTGTTCAGACCCATGGGCTCCACAAACAGCTGATGCCGGGGCTTATCCGGGAAGGTCATGATTTTCGTCTCGATGGAGGGGCAGTACCGGGGGCCGATGCCCTCAATAACCCCGGAATAAATGGGGCTGCGGTCCAGATTTTTCCGAATGATTTCGTGGGTGCGCTCATTGGTGTAAGTCAGCCAGCAAACTGCCTGATTGTAGGGCACCTGCTCGCTTTCAAAGGAAAAGGGCTCGATGTCCTCATCGCCCGGCTGAATTTCCATTTCGTCAAAATCCACCGTCCGGGCATTGACCCGTGGGGGCGTACCGGTTTTGAACCGGCGCATACGCAGACCCATGGCCGTGCAGCACTCGGACAGCGGACCGGCGGCAGCCAGACCGTCCGGACCGGAATCCCGGAGCACGTCGCCCACAATGGTCCGGCCGTGGAGATAGGTGCCCGTGGCGATAACGGCGGCCCGGCAGTGATATACCGCGCCGGTATGGGTGACAACGCCGGAAACGGCGCCATTTTCCGTGAGGATTTCCACCACTTCCGCCTGCTTGACCCGGAGATTCTCCTGATTTTCCAGGGTCCACTTCATCACTTCCTGATATTTCCGCCGGTCTGCCTGCGCCCGGAGAGAATACACCGCGGGACCCTTGCCCCGATTCAGCATACGGTACTGAATGCAGGCTTTATCGGCGGCTTTGGCCATTTCTCCGCCCAAAGCGTCCAGCTCCCGGACCAGATGGCCCTTGCCCGTGCCGCCGATGGCGGGGTTGCAGGGCATGTTGCCCACAGCGTCCATATTGATGGTAAAACAAACGGTGTCCAGACCCAGTCGGGCTGCGGCCAAAGCGGCCTCAATGCCGGCATGACCGGCGCCGATGACGGCCACATCGCAGACACCTGCGTTGTATTGCTGCATAATTTTCACCTCAAAGGTTTGAATCTGTCCCTTGGGACAGTTGAAAGTTAACACTTTATTTTATAATGCGCCGGGATAAATTGCAATCCTTCCTGCACGGGAAATCAAAATTTTCGGGAAATACGAAAAAATGTTGACAGACAGTGGGTAGATGATGTAAACTATGGCTGTATTAAGAAGATTCATACACTTGACATACGAGGAGGGGACGCATTGATTTCCATCAATTATCGGGACCCGCGGCCGATTTATGAACAGGTGCGGGACTCGCTGCGGCGGTTGATTCTGTCGGGCACCATGAAGTCCGGGGAACGTCTGCCCAGTGTGCGGGACTTGTCATCGACGCTGACGGTGAACCCCAATACGGTGCAGCGGGCTTATCGGGAACTGGAATCGGAGGGGTATATCTATTCCGTTCCGGGCAAAGGCAGCTTTGTAGCCGATGACAAAGAAATTGACCAAGGTCGGGTGGACCAGCTGTTCAAAAAAATGGACGAGGCAGCCAAGGAGCTGTTCTATCTGGGATTCAGCTGGGAGGAATTGGCCCGGCACATTCAGCAGGGAGGTGCGGAAGTATGATTGAAGTAAAACACGTCACCAAGACGTTCGGAACTTTTCGGGCGCTGGATGACTTGACAATGACGGTGCCCACCGGCCATGTATACGGCTTGATTGGCCCCAACGGCGCGGGAAAAAGCACCATTATCCGCCATATTATGGGCATTTGCCGTCCGGACAGCGGAGAAATTCTGGTGGACAACGTTCCGTCGTATGAGAACCCCGATGTGAAAAGCCGTATGGCATACGTGCCGGACGACGGATTTTATTTCCCCACGGCGTCCATTCGGGAAATGGCGAAATTTTATGCCGGTATTTACCCCAACTTCAGTTGGGAGCGGTATGAAACCATGAAACAGGTGTTCGCGCTGGACGAGAAAAAGCCCATTCGCCGGTTTTCCAAGGGTATGCAGAAGCAGGCGGGATTCTGGCTGAGCTTGTGCATGCGGCCGGAAATTCTGGTTCTGGACGAACCGGTGGACGGTTTGGACCCGGTGATGCGGCGGCAGGTATGGAGTCTGATTCTCTCGGACGTTGCCGAGTATCAGACAACGGTGCTGGTGTCTTCCCATAACCTGCGGGAGCTGGAAGACGTGTGCGACCATGTGGGTATTCTGGACAACGGAAAGATGCTGCTGGAGCGGGAACTGGTGGAACTGCAGGAAAATCTTTGCAAGGTGCTGATTGCTTTGCCGGAAAACGGCAAGCTGCCGGAGGGGTTGGACATTGTCAACCGCAGCGCTCAGGGCAAGCTGACCACTTTGATTCTCCGGGGCAACCGGGAGGAACTGACAGCCAGTCTGGCTGCGTCCAGCCCGCTGTTTATGGACATTTTGCCCCTGTCTTTGGAAGAAATCTTCATCTATGAGTTGGGAGGGCTGAACTATGCAGTCAAAGACATCTTACTTTAACTATACCATCTACCGGACGGCTTTGCGCCGGTATTGGGTGCTGTGGGTACTGTATGCAGGCGCTCTGCTGCTGATGTTCCCGGTTCCCATGATGAACGCCATGCATGACCCCTATCGGTACGGTGCCGGACAGTGGTTTAACGCCAGTGTGATTTGGCTGTCCCATCAGATGCATGGCTTGCCGATTTTTTCCTTTGTGGCTACCGCGGTGGTAGCGGCGGTGCTGTTCAATTATCTGTACACCCCTCGTCAGATGGGCTTGATGAACAGCTTGCCGGTGCGCCGGGAGGCTATGTATTTCTCCACGCTGTGGGCGGGCTTGAACGGCATGATGATCGGCAATCTTCTGGTGACCTTGGCTTGTTGGGGGATTGAGGTCATCAACGGACAGGTTTGCCTGCCGGTACTGGGCTATATGCTCTTGATTTTGACGATCACAACCCTGCTGTTTTTCAGCTTTGCCGTGGTCTGCTGCATGCTCACGGGCAACATTCTGGCAGGACCGGCGGTGTACGTGATTTTCAACTTCACCGCAGTGGGCGTGGTGGTCTTGGTGAACTACCTGCTGGATACTCTGGTGTATGGCATGGAAAGCGGTGCGGAGAGCATGAGCATTGCAATGTGGCTTTCTCCGGTTGTGAATCTGACTTCGGACATGGGCGTGGGATACACGACCTTGGAAGACGCAGCGGGAAATATCACCGAATGCACCTATTTCCTTTATGGCGGTGTGATGCTGGCCGTTTATGCCGCAGTGGGTTTTGCGTTCATCGCCTTGGGTCTGTGGCTGTATCGGAATCGGAGAATGGAAACGGCGGGGGATTTGATTTCCTGGCCGAAACTGATTCCCGTGTTCCGGGTGCTGGCATGTCTGGCCGGCGCATTGTGCTTGAGCTGTCTGATGAGCCAGCTGCTGTCCGATATGCGCTGTTTCGGCTTGACGAAACTGGTGCAGCTGTTTGTATTTATGGTTCTGGGCGGCTTTATCGGCTGGTTTTTGGCGCAGATGCTGGTGGAAAAAACGATTCACGTATTCCGCCGCGGCTGGAAAGGTCTGGGCGTGATGTGCCTGATGTTCCTGCTGTTCCTCAGCTGCGCGGAATTTGACTGGACCGGCTATGAAAAGCGGGTGCCCGATGGGGATGATGTGGTCTCTGTGAACGTGAACGCCACAGGCGGCTACGTCGATTTTGCGCTGACGGATTCGGAAGACGTGCAGCAGGTGCTGCAGCTCCATCAGCGGCTGATTGACCATAAGGGCAGCGTTGAAGACGCGCTGCGGAACAAAACCGCAAATCAGCAGGTGCAGCTGACCTACACGCTGAAAAACGGAAACGTTATGAGCCGGAGTTACTACATGGACAATTCCCGGGAAAACTACCCGGATAAAGACTCTGATTTGCGGGCATTGCAGGCGGTGATCAACCTGCCGAATGCAATGCGGCAGCGGTGCATCGTTCCGAATTTGGACCAAGCAACCATGAGCAGTGCAGACATTAACTACTACAACACGGAAACCGGCGAATATGATTATGCCCGGAACTTGTCTCTGGAAGAGTATGAAGATTTGTACATCAACTGCGTTGTGCCCGACGTGGAAGATGGTACCTTGGGTCAGATGGACTTGGTGGAAGACGCAGCGTATGCCGCAAGCAAATATGCCTGCGAGCTGACCTTCTGGCTGGACGTACCGGAACCCGGCAGCGGCAGCACGAATGCCCTTGGAAACCGGTCTGTGGACATTTACGTGACCACCACCGCAACGCGGACGGTGCAGTGGCTGCAAAATCACGGCTACGAGCTGATTACCATGCAGGAATATGCCCGGACGTTGGGCAGCGAAATCACGGACACCGGTTGGCAAGACAACACCGCTCCGGTGACCGAATCGACCCACGCATTGGGCTAAAAATTGATAGAAACAAGGG
>CAKTAK010000011.1:0-53265 GCA_934527315.1 uncultured Oscillospiraceae bacterium | reverse complement strand
CCCCGGACAAGCTGTCGGCAATGGCATCTCGGTCCACGCTCAAAAGCATAGCCGCCCGCACCCGCCAATCCGAAAAGCTGTTCACGTTGAAGTACAGATAGTAGGTTCCGGATCGGGCAGCCATTTGGCAAATGTTCTCGCTCTGCAAGGACTTCAGGGATTCCGAGGGAACGGTGCCGATGAAGTCATAAGCTCCGGCTTGGAATTCTTCCAATGCGGACTGCTCGCTGTCGCTGAAATGCCAGACAATTCGGTCCGGACCCAGCGCAGAACGATTGTAATAGTACTCATTCTGCTCCATTTCCAGAAAATCGTCATGGACCCACTCCGCAATGGTGTACGGACCGTTGACCACAATGGTGCCGCTGTCCGTCCAGTTTCCGCCGTGGGTTTCAATGACGTCCTGCCGCAGAGGTACCAAGCACGGCGAGGCGCACAATTTCAGAAAATAGGGGCAATTCCGCTCCAATTCCACCACAAAGGTGAAATCGTCCGCCGCCCGGACGCCCAAGGTGGAGACATCTGCCTGTCCGGAAACAATCTCGGCAGCATTTTTCACAATGCCGTTGAGCACTTTTCGGTTCGCCGGACGTTCCACGTTGCTTGGGTCCACCAACCGCTGCCACGCATACACAAAATCTCCCGCGGTCACCGGCTGGCTGTCACTCCAGAATGCCTCCCGGAGGTGGAACGTGTAGGTCAGACCGTCTTCCGACACATCGCAGCTTTCCGCCATACCATAGTCCAACTTGACTTCGGTGACAGTACCGGCCTGCTTTTCGTTCTCCGGGACATATTTCATCAAGCCCTCGAACAAATGCTGCACATAGCTGGCTGTATCTGCATCGGAAACGTAGGTCGGGTCGATGGAATTCCCTTCCGTGCCCAAACTCACGTCCACAACGTATTCCGTTTTCTTCACCGGTTTCACCGTAGGCGCCGCCGTCTGGCCCGGTGTAGTGGTCGGCTGATTCGTCTGGCACCCTGCGCACAGCAGCAGCGCCAAACAAAGCAGCAGCAATAACAATCTTTTCATAAAAATCCTACTTAATTTGCAAGGCTTTTGTCCTTCGCAATAATCGCATCAACAGCCTGCTGCACGGCGGATTCAAATCCCAACCGTTTCAGCGTATGCACCCCCTCAATGGTGGTGCCGCCGGGAGAACAAATCTGGTCGCACAGAGCAATGGGGTGCTCCCCGCTCTCCAACGTCAGCTTTGCGCTGCCCAGAACCGTCTGAGAGGCAATGTTCTGACTCAGCTGCCGGGGCAAACCGGCTTTGACCCCTGCAGAGGCCAATGCGTCAATATACAAATGAATGAACGCGCCGCTGGCGCCGCCCAATGCGGAAAAGGCCGGAAACTGGTCCTCGGTGAGCACATACACACCGCCCACAGTTTCAAACATATTCTTTACCAACGCCACATGTTCTTGGGTTGCCGTTGCGCCGGCACACACCGCCGTGGTTGCCGCCAGCACCTTCGCATTGATGTTGGGCATGACCCGCACCACGGGCACACCGGGCTGCAGCGCCTGCTCATAAAATGCCGCAGGCTTTCCCGCTGCAATGGAAACCACCAATTTTTCCGGGGTGATCACCGGCGTAATCAGAGGCAGCACATCGTTCATCATCTGGGGCTTTACCGCCAAGACCACAACGTCCGCCCGCTCCGCCACGTCTTTGGCGCTTTCTGCGGGCACCAAGCCCACTTCACGGGCCAACGTTTCCGTTTTTCCCGGACTTCTGTTAAATCCCAAAATGGTGTCCTTGTCAAATTTTCCGCTGAGGACCATGCCGCGAATGATGGCATTCGCCATGTTTCCCAAACCGATAAATCCGTAAATCATCTGATTTGTCCCTCCCCGTACACTTTATATTTCATGGAAGTCAATTCGTTCAATCCCAAAGGTCCCCGGGCATGGAGTTTCTGGGTGGAAATGCCGATTTCCGCGCCCAAACCGAACTCGCCGCCGTCGGTGAATCGAGTAGAAGCATTGTGATACACCGCCGCAGCGTCCACACCGTTCAGGAATTTCTCCGCAGCTGCCGGATCATCGGTGACAATGCACTCGGAATGGCCGGTGGAATATTGGTAAATATATTCCATTGCCTCCTCCAAGCTATCCACAATCCGGGCTGCCATGATGTAATCCAGGTACTCCTTGCCCCAATCCTCTTCCGTAGCCGGTGTTGCTCTGTTTCCCAGAATGTCCATCACCCGAGCGTCACCCCGAATCTGGGTATGCTTGGCAGCCAGACGGTCTGCAATCAGCGGCAAAACACGGGGGGCAATGTCCTTGTGAATCAACATGCACTCCGCCGCGTTGCACACGGAGGGGCGGGAGGTTTTGGCATTTTCAATAATCTCCGCCGCCATTTCCGGGTCGGCGGCTTTGTCCACATAAATATGGCACACACCGGAGCCGGTTTGAATCACCGGTACCGTAGACTGCTCCACCGTTGCCCGAATCAGCCGCTGGCTGCCCCGGGGAATCAGCACGTCTACATACTGATTCAAGTGCATCAATGCGTTGGCGCTTTCATGGGTGGTATCTTCAATCAACTGAATGGAATCGGCAGGCAATCCCGCGGTTTCCAAGGCGGACCGCATGGCCTTTGCAATGGCAATATTGGAAGAAATGGCCTCTTTTCCGCCCCGGAGAATCACTGCGTTGCCACTTTTCAAGCACAGCGCCGCGGAATCCGCCGTCACGTTGGGCCGCGCCTCATAAATCACCGCAATCACGCCGATGGGTACCGCCACTTTCACCAAATGCAAGCCGTTGGGGCGCACTTGGTCCGACAGTACTCTGCCCACCGGGTCCGGCAATGCCGCCACATCTCGCAGACCGGCCGCCATGCCCTTTACCCGCTCCCCGGTCAGCTGCAGACGGTCCAACATGGTATCGTTCATGCCCTTTTCCCGGGCAGCAGTCATGTCCTTTTCGTTGGCGGAAAGAATCTCTTCCGTGTGCCGCTCAATGCTTTCCGCCATTGCCAGCAGCGCCCGGTTTTTCTCCTCCGTGGTGCAGGCGGCCAATCGACGGGCCGCAGCTTTTGCCTGTTTTCCGATTTGTTCCAGCATCTTGTGTTCCTCCTTACCGCGCCGCAAAATGGGTGCCTAAGTCCTCGCCGTCCATCAACCGGTAAATATCCCGGGGGGCCTTGCCGCAAATCACGTATGTATCCACCCCGGCAGCGGTGGCAATCTCCGCGGCATGGAGCTTGGTCACCATACCGCCGGTGCCCAGCGCCGTGCCGTCACGAGAGACGCAGCCGCGGATTTCATCGGTAATCTCCGTCACTTGAGCAATCCGCCGCGCCGTCGGGTCTTTCATGGGATTGGCGGTATACAAGCCGTTGGTTTCCGTGAGAATCACCAGTGCGTCTGCATGAATCAGCGTTGCCACCACCGCGGAAAGGCTGTCATTATCGCCGTACACAATTTCGTCCACAGCCACGGCATCGTTTTCGTTAATCACCGGAATGGCGCCGAATTCAAACAGTTTTTCAAAGGTCTGCACCAGATTGCCCCGCCGTTTCGGGTCGTCCACGTCTTCCTTGGTAATCAGCAGCTGACCGACCTTATGTCCGTACTGGGAAAAGAACTTATCGTACATAAACATCAGCTCGCATTGCCCCACCGTGGCAGCTGCCTGCTTTCCGGCGGTGTCCTTGGGTCGGGCGGGCAAGCCCAGTTTTCCCACGCCCACGCCAATGGCGCCAGACGTCACCAGAACCACTTGACGTCCCTCGTTCATCAAATCCGAAAGGACCGTCACCAGTTCGTCCATGCACTTCAAATTTGTCTTTCCGCTTTCATGGGTCAACGTGGAAGTTCCCACCTTGAATACAATGGTTTTGGCTTGTTTGAGCATTTCGGTCATCTCCGGTTCAGAAAACGCAATCCTCCGTTGTCTTGAATAGGGGTATTATACCATATTCCGCGAAAAATGCAAATGTAACCCACCGGAGCGGTGAAATCCCGGTCTTTTTCTTGCACCGTTCCCCACATCTGATGATTTTTCAGTGATTTTTCAAAAATCCTGCTGTTTTTTCCCGTATTTTCTCCGTGTCATTCAGTATCTTCCTATTTTTCTGCAAAAACAAGGGAAAGGAGACGAAAAAAGAGTGGAGCGCCGGGCGCTCCACTCTTTGACATGAGAATTTTCAGTTTTTGAATTGAATGGGCGGTTCGCCCTGGTTTTCCAGCTCCCGGCGCAGAATGGCGTCGAACTCCGGATACTGCCGTTTGATGCGAACGGGCATGCCCCGGTCGTCCAGAAAGCAATGCTCCGTCTGACCGTCGCAGACCAATTCCCCCGCTCGATACATGGCATATCCCACGGTCATACGCACCCCGGAATAGCCGGCGAGCCACACCTGAATGTCAATGGCATCGTCATAGGTGGTGGTTTTCTTATAATCGCACTGGACCCGCACCACCGGAGAGGGCATACCCAAATCCTCGCATTTTTTATAGCTCCAGCCGATGTGTTTCATCCATGCCGTGCGCGCCTCTTCCATAAAGCGAATGTAGTTGGAGTGATGGGTGATGCCCATTTTATCCGTTTCATAATAGGCAACATGATGTGTGTAAGTAAACATTCCGTCACCGCCTTACGCTACGTCTTCAAACTGGCTGTTCCAAAGCTTGGCGTAAGCGCCGCCCTTTGCCAGCAGTTCTTCATGGGTGCCCTGCTCCACAATATCGCCCTCCTGCATCACCAGAATCTGGTCCGCATTGCGAATGGTAGACAAGCGGTGGGCAATGACAAAGCTGGTCCGCCCCTTCATCAGGTGATCCATTGCCGACTGAATCAGCTGCTCGGTACGGGTATCCACAGAAGAGGTTGCCTCGTCCAGAATCAGCACCGGGCTGTCTGCCAGAATGGCACGGGCGATGGTCAGCAGCTGTTTCTGACCTTGCGATACGTTGGACGCATCCTCGTTCAGCTCCATCTGATAGCCGCCGGGGAGGGTACGGATAAACTTATCCGCATGGGCTGCTTTCGCCGCCGCAATCACTTCCTCGTCCGTTGCATCGCTCCGACCGTAGCGGATATTTTCCATAATGGTGCCCTTAAACAGCCATGTGTCCTGAAGCACCATGCCAAAGCATTTCCGCAGCGCGCCCCGTTCATAATCCCGCACGTCCACGCCGTCCAGCAGGATTTCCCCGCTGTCCACGTCATAGAACCGCATCAGCAGCTTGACCATGGTGGTCTTGCCGGCACCGGTGGGACCCACAATGGCTACGGTCTGACCGGGTTTCACATCACAGCTCCAATCCTGAATCACCGGTTTGCCCGGCTCATAGCCGAAACGGACATGACGGAAACTGACTTCGCCCCGAACATGGTCCGTAGACGCAGGGTGTTCCGGAGCAGGAGATTCCTCTTCCTCCTCCAAAAATTCGAACACACGCTCGGCAGCGGCTGCCATGGACTGCATCATATTGGAAACCTGTGCCAGCTGTCCGATGGGCTGGGTAAAGTTCCGCACGTAGGTCATAAATGCCTGAATGTCGCCGATTTGAATCGTTCCCCGAATGGCCAGCATAGCGCCGGACAGCACCACGGCAACATAGCCCAGGTTGGAAACGAAGTTCATCATCGGCTGCATCAAGCCGGACAGGAACTGGCTCTTCCACGCGGAATCAAACAGCGCGTCATTGGTTCGGCTAAAGGTTTCAATGACAGCCGGTTCCCGGTTATAAGCCTGCACCACGTTCAGACCGCTGTAAACCTCTTCCACCTGACCGTTGATTTCACCCAGCTGACGCTGCTGTGCCTTAAAGTACTTCTGGCTCCGTTTTACCACAAACAGAATCAGCAGCACGGAAATGGGCAGAATCAGCACCGTCAAACCGGTCATCAGCGGGCTGATGGTGAGCATCATATACACCACGCCGATGATGGTGGTGACGCTGGAAATCAACGTGGTAATAGACTGGTTCATGCCCTGTCCCAATGTATCCACATCGTTGGTAATCCGGCTGAGCACCTCGCCCACGGTACGTTTTTCGAAATACTTCATGGGCATACGGTTGATTTTCTCGCTGATTTCCCGGCGCATCCGATAGCAGATATTCTGCACCACGGTAGCCATGGTGAACTGCTGCACAAAGTTGCACAGCGAGCTGCTCAGATAAATAATCAGCACCGTGCGGAGAATCACAAAAATCTTGTCAAAATCAATGCCGCCCGCTCCGGTGAATTTCTTCATCAAGCCGCTGTACAGCTCCGTGGTGGCATTGCCCAGAACCTTCGGTCCCACCACACTGAAAATGGTAGAGCCCACAGCAAACAGCGCCACCAGCAGCACGGCATATTTATAGTTGCCGATATAGCGAATCAGCTTGCCGATGGTGCCTTTGAAATTCTTGGCCTTTTCGCCGGGCGCTCCCGGAGGTCCGCCCATACGTCCCATGGGACCCCTGCGCGGGGGCTGCTGTACGATTTCTTCTTTCCGTTCTTCGTTCATGCTTACCCCTCCAATCCCAATTCTTTTGCGCTCAGCTGGCTGGTTGCAATTTCCCGATAGGTCTCGCAGCTGTTCAGCAGCTGCTCATGGGTGCCCATGCCGTCCACTTCGCCGTCTTTCAGCACAATAATGTTGTCGGCATGCATCACCGTAGCAATGCGCTGTCCCACAATGATAACCGCCGCATTTTCCGCATGCTCCGCCAACGCTTTCCGCAGATTCACGTCCGTCTGGTAGTCCAATGCGGAAAAGCTGTCGTCAAACAGATACACCTTCGGGTTGCTTGCCACTGCCCGGGCAATGGACAGACGTTGTTTCTGTCCGCCGGAGACGTTGCTGCCGCCTTGCGCAATGGGGCTGTTGTATTTCTCGGGTTTTTCCTCAATGAAATCCACAGACTGTGCAATTTCTGCCGCCTGCACCATCTGTTCGTCGCTGACATTTCCGGCATACTTGATGTTCGAGGCAATGGTGCCGGAGAACAGCACCGCTTTCTGGGGCACGTAGCCCATCTGGTCCCGAAGCTCGGTGAGTTTCATATTCCGTACGTCCACGCCGTCCAAGGTAATGCTGCCTTCCGTGGCGTCATAAAACCGGGGAATCAGATTCAGCAGTGTGGATTTGCCGCTGCCGGTGGAGCCGATGATTGCCGTGGTCTTGCCGGGTGCCGCCGTAAAGCTGATATCCCGCAGGGCATAGTCCTCGGCACCGGGGTACTTAAAGCTAACATGGTCGAACTTCACTTCGCCCTGTAGCGGTTTCGGCTCTTCCGGCTGCGCAGGGTCCTCAATGACAGATTCCGAAGTCAGAATCTCGTCAATACGCTCCACGGACACGATGGCACGGGGCAGCATAATGGACACCATGGTAATCATCATAAAGGAGAACACAATCTGCATGGTGTAGGTCATAAAGGCCATCATATCGCCGACCTGCAGAGTCATGCCGTCCACGCCTTTTGCGCCAAACCAGACAATCAGCACGGACACACCGTTCATAATGAACATCATCACGGGCAGCATCACAGCCATAGTCCGACCGGTAAAAATCTGGGTACGGAACAAATCGTTGTTGGCTTTGTCAAACCGCTGCTCCTCGTGACGTTCCTTGTGGAAGGCACGAATCACCGGCAGACCGGTGAGGATTTCCCGGCTGACCAGGTTCACGTTATCCACCAAAGACTGCATTTTTTTGAATTTCGGCATGGCAACCGCCATCAAGGTCATCACCAAGCAGAAAATGCAGCCAACCGCCAAAAAGATAATCCAGCCCATACCGGTTTTGGTGGCGCTGACTTTGAGAATACCGCCAATGCCCATAATGGGGGCAAACAGCACCATGCGCAGTAGCATCACCACAACCATCTGCACCTGCTGAATGTCGTTGGTGCTGCGGGTAATGAGAGATGCGGTGGAGAAGTTATCCAGCTCCGTGTGAGAGAAAGAGAGCACCTTGGAGAATACTTCCTTTCGCAAATCCCGGCCCACCATAGCTGCTATGCGGCTGGCAATCAGGTTCACCAGAATGGCAGCCACCGCAGCCAGCAGCGTAACCGCCGCCATTTTTCCGCCGGTTTGCCACAAATAGTGCATTTGCACCGCGGAATCCGCCGTGCCCGCTGCCACTTGCGCAATGTATTCCTGACTTGCGTCCGGAACACCGCCTCGGGTCAGTCCGATGTCCACAATGTCGCTCATCATGCCCGGCAAATCCAGTTCGCAGTTTGCCTGCACAATCAGCAGCACCAGTGCCAGCAGAACGCCGACCCAATGTTTTTTCAGTAGTTTTAGAATTTTGATCATACGCGTTTCCTCTCTGGGGGTAAAATTTTACAGGCCGCAGCAGCCGTCCTGCAGTTCGTTCATCACGTCCGACATGCGAATCAGCAGCCGCACCAGCTCCGGTGCATCCTCCGGTCCCATGGCTTGCAGCACAGCGGACAATTTTTCCACCATGCCTTCAAAGTGCTCCGTTACCAGCTGCTGTCCCGCCGGTGTGATTTCCACAATCACCCGCCGCCGGTCTCCGGCATCGCAGCTGCGGACAATCAGCCCCTCGGATTCCAAGTCTCCCAGAATCCGAGTCACCCGTGCGGAACTGACATCGAATTCCTCTGCCAATTCTTTGGGGGTGGAGCGGCCGTCGTGATCCTGCAAGTAGGCCAAAGTCATATCCTTCACCCGCTCCAATTCGTTGATGCGGCTGATGGGCGGCCGTTTTCCGGGCGGATGCGCTGCCTCCAGAAAATAGACTGCCAATTCCCGATAATCCAAGCGCTCAGCTCCTTTCATTAACACATGTTAAAGATTAACAAGTGTTTAGGATTATAAGCCGATTTCCTATGAATGTCAACCGATATTTTTGAACATTTCGTAAATCCCTGCCGCGGAAAACTGTGGAGTATGACAAATCCCGACATCGCAGTGGATGTCGGGATTGATTGTCAGATTGATGAAATTACAGAATCCGGACCCGGAGAACTTCCGGCATTTCACAAATCACTTTTACGTCTTCCATGGTGATTCTGGTGCCCAAATCCATCATGGTATATGCATACTCGCCTCTGGATTTGTTAATCATGTGGTCCACGTTGATGTTCATACCGCCGATGATTTCCAAGAACTTGGTCAGCATTTTCGGCACGTTCCGGTGAATCACGCACAGACGGCTGACGCCCATTCGATCCAGCACCGCATTGGGCAGGTTCACAGAGTTGCGGATATTGCCGTTGACAATATAATCGTACAGCTCACGGGCTGCCAGAACCGCGCATTTGTCTTCGCTTTCCGGGGTGCAGGCGCCGATATGAGGCATGCAAATGACGTTGGTTTTGCCAATCAGCTTTTCGTTGGGGAAATCTGTGATGTACTTGGCCACCTTGCCGGTGTGAATGGCCGCCAGAATGGCGTCATCGTCCACCACTTCCGCCCGGGATTCGTTGCTGATGCGCACACCGTCTTTCATTGCCGCAAATGCATCGGCATCGAACATGTGATGGGTATGCTCATTGTAGGGCACGTTGATGCTGATGTAATCGCAGTGCTTGTAAATCTCGCTGATTTCCTCGGCATGAATTACGTCCCGGCTCAAGCGCCATGCAGCATCCACGGACATAAACGGGTCGTAACCGTATACCTGCATACCCAAATCCAAGCAGGCATTGGCTACCAGTGCGCCGGTAGCGCCCAGACCCACCACGCCGATGGTCTTGCCCTGCAGCTCCGGACCGGCAAACGCGCTTTTGCCTTTTTCCACCAGTGCGGGAATTTCATCGCCCCGGTCTGCGATACTCTTCACCCATTCGATGCTGCCCAGAACGTCCCGGCTCATCATCACCAGCTCTGCCAGCACCATTTCCTTCACAGCCTCCGCATTGGCGCCGGGTGCGTTGAACACCACAATGCCCGCCTCTGCGCAGCGCTGAATGGGAATATTGTTAAAGCCCGCGCCCGCCCGGGCAATGGCCAGCAGACTGGGGTTGAATTTCATTTTCAGCAAGTCCATGGAACGGACCAGAATGCCCGTGGGGTCCTCAATCTTCTCCCCCACCTGGCAGCCTTTATTGGTCAGCACGTCAATACCGTGCTCCGAAATATGGTTCAGAATCTGAACGCGAATATCGTCTCTTTCTCTCATTTCTGTGCTCCTTCAAATTCTTTCATGTACGTCAGCAATGCATTCACGCCTTCCATGGACATGGCATTGTAGACAGACGCCCGCATACCGCCGGTGAGCCGATGACCCTTGATGTTCAGAATGCCCCGGTCGGCAGCGCCCTTTACAAACGCTGCATCCAGTTCCGGAGAATCCGTCCGGAACGTGACGTTCATGCCGGACCGGGCAGAGGGCGCCGCCCCGGCATGGAAGACCCGGCTGTTGTCCAGAAATTCGTACAGCGCCGCAGAGCGCGCATTTCTCCGGCGCTCCATTTCCGCAATGCCGCCCTGACTTTCCAGCCATTTCAGGTTCAGCCCCAACATATAAATACACCAGCAAGGGGGCGTATTCAGCATGGAGTCTTTTTCAATCAGAATTTTGTAATCCATCACCTTGGGGGTAATGGCGCTTGCCTTTCCCGTGAGCGCTTTATCCACAATCACCACCGTCAAACCGGCGGGGGCCATGTTTTTCTGGGCTCCGGCATAAATCAAGCCGTATTTGGACACATCAACGGGACGGGAGAGAATGTCCGAGGACATATCGCATACCAGCGGCACCTTGCCGGTTTCCGGCACATACTGCCACTCTGTTCCGTAAATGGTGTTGTTGGCACAATAATAAAAGTAATCCGCGTTGGGGTTCAAATCCAGTTCGGATTGGGTGGGAATGGTGGTGTGGCCGGTGGCGGTGGTATCCGCTGCCACATGAACCGTTCCGTATTTTCCCGCCTCTTTGGCGGCAATGTTTGAGAAGTTGCCGGTGATGGCATAATCCGCCGTACCGGAGCCGTTCATCAAGTTCATGGGAATCGCCGCAAACTGCAGTGTTGCACCGCCCTGCAGGAACAGAATTTCGTGGGTATCCGGCACCTGCATCAGCTTTTTCAGCCGCTGCTTGGCGTCATCGAAAATCTCCTGATACAAGCCGCTGCGATGACTCATTTCCATCACGGACATGCCGCTGCCGTGATAGTCCAGCAGGTCCCGCTGCGCCTCTTCCAGCACAGACGTTGGCAGAACAGAAGGGCCCGCCGCAAAGTTGTAAGTATGTTCTCTTGCCATGATGGTTACCTCGATTCTACTGATTTTCCTATCTCAAAACCAGTTTGTTACAGTATACACAATCCCGTTTGCCCCGTCAAATCACTTCTCCGACGAGGTTTTCCCCGGAAATTCCGGAAATTTTGACATTTTTCACAAGTCCCCGGAGATTTTCTCCCTCTGCCACCACGGTGCAGTAATTGGCGCCGTGACCGTTCCAAAGATTGCCGTCATGGGTCTCAAACAGCACCTCAATGGTCTTGCCCACGCAGTTTTCCATGTAGGTCCGATGCATTTCGTCCGCCACCTTCTGCGCCTCATGGGCACGGCGGGCTTTTTCGTTTTTCGTCACCTGACCGGGCATTTTTTCCGCCTTTGTGCCGGGGCGCACGGAATAGGGGAAAATGTGCATATCGGAAAATCTGCATTTCCGAATGAATTCCAAGGTCTCCGCCTGGTCTTCCAGCGTTTCCCCGGGGAATCCGGTAATCAAGTCCGCGGTAAACGCGCAGCCGGGGAAGTATTTTTCCAGGACCTCCACGCACTGATAAAACCGGGCAGTATCGTACTTCCGGTTCATATTTTTCAGCGTTTTATCGCAGCCGGACTGCAAAGACAGATGGAAATGAGGGCAGACCCGACCGGTGGCAGCAATGCGCCGGGCAAAGTCCTCCGTAATGACCGTGGGCTCCAGAGAGCCCAGCCGCAGACGGATTTCCGGCGCAGCGGCGGCAATGGCCTCCACGCAGTCCGCCAAATTGGGCTTGCCGGGCAAATCCGAGCCGTAAGAGGCAATCTCAATGCCGGTAATCACCAGTTCCCGATAGCCCTCGTCCTGCAGCTGCTTTGCCTGCCGGGCAGCCGCCTCCAACGGCAGGGAGCGCACGCGCCCACGGGTAAAGGGAATTACACAGTAGGTGCAGAAATTCAGACAGCCGTCCTCGATTTTCAGCATAGCGCGGGTCCGACCGGCCACAGCGCCGGCGGGCAGCTCTTCAAACAGATTCCGGTGGAACGGGTCGTCAATCTGCTCCACAACCGATGCGTTTTCCGCCTGCTTGTCCGCAACGGCTTTTTCAATGGCGTCCACCAACTCATGCTTGTCTCCGCTGCCGAACACCACGTCGGCACCGATTTCCTTTGCCTCATCGGCGCTGATTTGAGACCAACAGCCGCAGACCACAACGGCAGCCTCCGGGTGAGCCGTTTCCAAATGACGCACCGCCTGCCGGGATTTCCGTCCGCTCTCCGCCGTGACGGCGCAGGTGTTGACAATCACTGCGTCCGCCCGCTCGCCCTCTGCCGCCGGAGCATGTCCCCGCTCCTGCAGCATGGTTTCCATCGCCTGGGTTTCATACTGGTTGACCTTACAGCCAAGAGTCGTTATAATGTACTTCATAAAAACGAATACCTTTCAAAGGAATGATAAAATGATTTATTTAGATAATGCAGCCACCACCCGGGTTTGCCCGGAGGCAGCGGAAATTGCGTATAAAATGATGACCGAAACCTTCGGCAATCCCAGCTCCACCCATCAAGTCGGTCGGGAGGCCGCCGCAGCCCTGAAAAAAGCCCGGAAACAAGTGGCCGACGCACTGGGCTGCATGCCGGAAGAAATTTACTTCACGTCCTGCGGCTCCGAGGCCGATAACTGGGCCATTGTCCGGGGCGCCGAGAGTATGTCCCGAAAGGGCAAGCACGTCATTACTTCCACCGTGGAACATGACGCGGTGCGGGAGTCCATGAAAGAACTGGAGCGCCGGGGCTACGAGGTCACGTGGCTTTCTCCCGATGAAACGGGCGCGGTTCCCGTCTCCGCCGTTGCCGCAGCACTCCGCTCTGATACTATACTCGTTTCTCTCATGCTGGTCAATAATGAAACCGGCGCAATCACAGATATTCCGGGCATTTCCAAGGCTTTGAAGGCCGCCGGCTCCATTGCATTGCTCCACACCGACGCGGTGCAGGGATTTCTGAAGGTTTCCTTTCAGGCAAAGACCCTGGGCGCGGATATGATCAGCATTTCCGGTCATAAAATTCATGCCCCCAAGGGCATCGGCGCCCTGTATATCCGCAAAGGCATGAAACCCGCCGCCAAGCTGCTGCCCTATATCATGGGCGGCCATCAAGAAAACGAAATGCGGGCCGGTACGGAGAATCTGCCGCAAATCGCAGCCTTCGGCGTTGCTGCGGAGCTGGGCCGGAAGGAACAGAAACACGCAGCTGAACACATGGAACAGCTGCGCGCACATATCGTGGAACGGTTGCAGCAAGAGCTGCCCGGTGTGGTGTTCATCGGCGGGGGCGCGCCCCATGTACTCTCCCTCTCCCTGCCGGGATATCGGAGCGAGGTGCTGATGAACTTCCTGGACCGGAACGGCATTTGCGTTTCCCGGAGCTCCGCCTGCAAGCAGGGCCGCCGGAGCCACGTGCTGGAGGCCATGGGATTAAGCCCCAAGGTCATTGACGGCGCAATCCGCGTCAGCTTTTCCCGGTACACCACCATGGAAGAAGCCGACGCGCTGTGCGATGCATTGAAAGAGGCGAAAGAATCACTCTTTCCCGTCCTTGGTTGAATCGGAATCGGCTTGGTCGGATTTCTTCCGATGTTTCGACCGTTTCCGAGGCCGTTCTCCGGCTTCCCGCTGAATGGGAATGCCCGTTTCCGGGTCCATCGATTCCATATTGATATACTGCGCGGTCTGTGTTGACAGGCCGCGTTTTTTTAGTCCTGCGTCAATCAGAGAGTTGTATCCGGCGCTCAGCACCACGAATACCGGCACGCCGATAATCATGCCCGCCACGCCGAACAGCGTTCCGCACACCACGATGGAGAACATGACCCAGAATCCGCTGATGCCCACTCGGCTGCCCAAAATTTTGGGTCCGATGATGTTGCCGTCCACCTGCTGAATAATCAGAATCATCAGAACAAACACAACGGCTTTCACCGGCTCTGCCATCAGAATAATCAACGTGCAGGGCACAGCGCCGATAAACGGGCCAAACACGGGAATGATATTGGTCACGCCGATAATCACGCTGATAAAGGCTGCATAGGGCATTTTCAGTATGGAACAGGTCACAAAGGTGATGCAGCCGATAATCAGAGAATCCAGAACCTTTCCGCTGAGGAATCCCATAAAGGCGTCATCGGCAAAGTGCAGAATGTTCAGAATCTGCTCTGCCCGACGGATACCAAAAGCGCTGTACAGCAGCTTTTTCACATTGGCGGAAAAGCCCTCACGGTTATACAGCACATAGCAAGCCACCACAAAGCCGATGGCAATGTTCAGCAGGAATTTCAGCACCAGATACACACCGGTGGTCACATTGGTGATGAAGCTGCCCATCTGGGGCAGGAACTTGGTGCTCACCCAGTTCAGCAAATCGTTGGAGGCATCGGTTGCCATACTCTCCAGCTGATTGCCCAAATCCGGGTTATCCTCGAACAGCCGCTCAATCAAATTGATCAGCGTGTCCACATAGCTGTTGTAGTTGACCACCATACTTTCCACACTGGTGTAAATCGACGGCAGAATCAACCGGAACATAATCACAATCACAGTCAAAGCCGTAATCACCGCAATGGAAATGGACAGCATACGAGGTCCGCCGCCGTACTTCCACTTCCCGTGGCTTGCCGATTTGGCGATGGGACCGAATACCTTATATTCCAGCCACCGAGACATGGGCAGCAGAATGTACGCAATCAAAAATCCCCAAATAAATGAACTGAGCATCTGCAAAATGTACTGAATCACTCCGCCTACAATCCGCAGGTGACCCACCAGCAGGTAAAACAAAATGCACCCTGCCAGCACGCAAAAAGCCGTTATGCCCCAACCAAAGTATTCCGAATCCCGGTTAAATCGTTTGTTCACGGTTCCTCCTTATCTGTTCTTTCCGTTTGTTTCCCTTTCGTTTGATGTATCAATAGGTTTCAATGTCGATTTTCTGTGCGCCCCGCTCCAGATTCCCCGCAAGGAAAATGGAGGCCACCCGTTCAAAATCTTCCGGCTGGTCGCTGACATAAAAGTCTGCGCTGCCCGCGGCATCTTCCGGTGCCCGCAGGTCATCTGCCGTCAGCAACCGTTTCAGCTCATAAGCGGATTCCTCACCGGCGGAAACCAAGGTCACCGACGGTCCCATAATATCCGCAATCACCGCCGTCAGCAGCGGATAATGGGTGCAGCCAAGGATCAGGGTATCAATGCCCGTTGCTTTCAGCGGCTCCAGATATTCCCTTGCCACGGTTTCAATTACCACGTCTCCCGGGCGTATTCTGCCGTTTTCCACCAACGGCACAAACAGCGGGCACGGTTCGCCGATGACTTCCACGGTGGGGTCCAGCTGATGGAGCATTGCCTCATAAGCACCGGAGCGAATAGACGCTTTCGTTGCAATGATGCCCACCTTTTTCGTCCGGGTCATCAGCAGCGCCCGCCGGCAGGTCGGCTCCACCACGCCCACAATGGGCAGGTCGTTTTCCCGCTGCAGCGTATCCAGCGAGGTAGTAGACACCGTGCCGCAGGCAATCACAATGGCTTTCAGGTCAAAGGACCGGAGAAAACGCACGTCTTGCCGGGCATATTTCAAAATGGTCTCATTCGTCCGACCACCGTAAGGCACCCGGGCGGTATCCCCGAAATAAATCAACTTCTCCTGGGGCAGAATCCGGCGCAGCGCCTGCACCGCCGTCAATCCGCCCAGACCGGAGTCAAACACACCAATCGGTCTTGTATCCATAGGGTTCTCCTTCGGGCTTGCCATGTCTCCCGGCAAACCGTCTCTTTTACAAATTTATAATATAATGATTTTATAACATAATGATGTATTATACTATGCCGACCCGCTCTCTGCAAGACACCAAGGTCTGCTTTTTTCTGAAATTTTACACAAGGAACTTTCATTTGTCTTTTGTAAAACATAATGTTGTTATGTAAACTATTTTTGCATATTTCTCGGAAATATACAGAATTCGGAAATGTTGAAAACTATGTTGGAACTGTGTAAAAGTGGCTTATTTCCTAAGCTTTTGTTTTCCTACCTTGTAACTTGTCTATTCATTTTTGTTACTTTTTGAAACTATTTTATGTCACCCATTGTCGCAGATGGGAGATCCATGCATTTTTGCAAGGTTCTATGCATTCCCGCATCAGACGGACGGATATTTTTCCCCCGCTCCCCATAAATTGGTGCTAAGCGACCATTGATTTGAAGGAGGGATTCCGTTTGAAACGATTTCTTGCGCTGCTGCTGACAATGCTGTGTCTGACCCTGCCCGTGGGAGCTGTAGACATTTTGCCCGCCGACGCCATTTCCGTTGCCGCGCCGTCCGCCTGCCTGATGGAGCGTTCCACGGGAACGGTACTCTATGAAAAAGACGCCCATACCCCCCGCCCCATTGCCAGTGTCACCAAAGTTATGACCCTGCTGCTGGTGTTGGAGGCTGTGGACCGGGGAGAGATTGCCCTTACCGACACCGTCACCGCCAGCAGCCATGCCGCCGATATGGGCGGCAGCCAGATTTGGCTGGAAGAAGGGGAACAAATGACCGTGGACGAAATGCTCAAGTGCGTAACGGTGGTTTCCGCCAACGACTGCGCCACGGCTTTGGCGGAATTTGTTGCCGGCACGGAAGAGAGCTTTGTGCAGAAAATGAACGAGCGCGCCGCCGCCTTGGGAATGGCAGACACCCATTTTGTGGACTGCACCGGACTGACCGATGACCCGAATCACTATGCCTGCGCCTATGATGTGGCAGTCATGTCCCGGGAATTGCTGTCCCATGACCAAATCCGTACATACTCTACCATCTGGATGGACACCGCCCGAGACGGCGCCTTCGGTCTGACCAATACCAACAAGCTGATTCGCTTTTATGAGGGTGCAACGGGTCTGAAAACCGGGTATACCTCCGCCGCGAAATATTGTCTGGCAGCCAGCGCCCTGCGCAGCGGCACGGAATACGTGGCAGCCGTGTTGGGTGCCGACAGCTCCGCAGACCGATTCGAGAGCGCCAAAACGCTGCTGAACTATGCCTTTGCCAACTACGTGCTCCGCCCCATGCGCATGGAAACGCCTCTGCCGCCCATTCCCGTAACCTTGGGCGCTGCCGATTGCGTTCAGCCGGTGTACCCGGACCTGCCCGGCACCGTTCTGACCAAACAGCAGGCCGGGGATTTGCAGTTTGATTTGCAGCTGCCGGACCGGTTGGAGGCGCCCATTGCCGCCGGCGAGCCCATCGGCACCCTGACCGTTTCCTCCGGCGGGCAAACGCTGGCAGAGATTTCCCTGCTGGCCGACCGGGAGATTCCGCGGCTGAATACCGGAGAAATTTTCGCAAAATTGGTCGGGATTTTATTCTGCGCTCCGTAGTTTCCCCACTGAGCAAGTTTTTTCGCTTGATTTTGCACTTTTTCGCCCCACTTTTACCGTTTTCGACAGGAAGTTTTTATTTGCCTTTTCCCCAATGGGGTGTATAATAGAATCCATTACAATACGAAGGAGGACACTCTATGATTAAAGTGGATTTGTCCGGCGCTTCCCCGTTTTTCACGGATACCGGACCGGACTATGCAGCCGTTGCCGCCGCTCATCGGTCCTTGGCAGAGCATACCGGCCCCGGTGCTGAATTTACCGGTTGGCTCACCCTGCCGCAGACCATGCTCAACGGTGAGCTGAAAGCCATTCTCTCTACCGCGAAGCGGATTCGCGCCCGGTCGCAGGCGCTGGTGGTCATCGGCATCGGCGGGTCTTATCTGGGGGCTCGGGCAGCCATAGAGTTGCTCCGTCCTGTACCTGCCGTGGGTGACCCGGATATTATTTTCGCCGGCAACGGATTGTCTCCCGACGCGCTGATGCAGACGCTCCATCGTCTGGGCGACAAGGATTTTGACCTGTGCGTAATTTCCAAATCCGGCACCACCTTAGAGCCGGCATTGGCATTCAGAATGTTCAAGGGTCTGCTGCTGGCAAAATACGGCGCTGCCGCCGCAAAAAAACGCATCACCGCCATCACCGACGCCCGCAAGGGAGTTCTCCATGACCTTGCCGCGGCAGATGGTTGGGAGACGTTCGTTGTTCCCGATGACGTGGGCGGTCGGTACAGCGTGCTGTCCGCCGTGGGTCTGCTGCCCATGGCTGTGGCGGGCATCGATGTGCAGAAGGTCATTGACTGCGCCGCCGAGGAAATGGCTGCCTTGGACCTGCGCAGTCCGGAAAACCCCGCTTGGCAATATGCCGCCGCCCGGCAGCATTTGTATCACACCGGCAAGAACATTGAGATTCTGGGCTGCTACGAACCCTCCTTCCGGTTCTTTGCCGAGTGGTGGAAACAGCTGTACGGCGAGAGCGAGGGCAAAAACGGCATCGGCATCTTCCCCGCCAGCGTGGAATTCACCGCCGATTTACATTCCATGGGACAGTTCATTCAGGACGGTCCCCGGACCTTGTTCGAATCCGTTGTGACTTTTGACGAAGACTTGGAAAGCTTTACCGTTCCCTTTGACATGGGTGACCCGGACGAACTGAATTACCTGGCCGGACGCAAGCTGGGCGACATTTGCCGCACCGCTGCCGCTGCGGTCAAGCAGGCACATATTGACGGCGGCGTGCCCAACATTACCATTCAGGTTCCCCGGCGGGATGAGGCCGGTTTTGCGGCACTTGTCTGTTTCTTCGAGCTTGCCTGCGCCTTGTCCGGCTATGTTTCCGGGGTCAATCCCTTCGATCAGCCGGGTGTGGAGGCATACAAGAAAAATATGTTCCGAATGCTGGGTAAGCCCGGGGCGGTGTAAGGATAATTCAAAATTCTGCACAAAAATGTCAAATCTACTTGCCTTTTTCCAGAATATATGTTAAATTATGCACAGAGCATCATCCCTTAAAAAAAGGAGCGTGGCAATTATGGTTCAAGTCATTATGGGACTCAAAGGTTCCGGTAAAACGAAAAAGCTCGTCGATCTTGTTCTTCAGGCCGACAAAGAGGAAACCGGTGCAGTCGTTTGCATCGAAAAAGACAAAAAGCTGACTTATGACATTCCTTACAGCGTGCGTCTGATTCAGGCCGGTGAATACGGTATCAGCAATGTTGATCTGTTCAAGGGCTTTATCGCTGGTCTGCATGCCGGTAACTATGATATCACCCAGGTATTTGTGGATAATTTCTACAAAATCCTCGGCACCACCGACGAAGCTACCGTCGTTGGCGCACTGGATTGGCTGAACAAGTTCTCCGAAGAGAACAACGTGAAGTTCACACTGAGCCTCAGCGGCGACGCAGCTGCTGCCGGCGAAGAGCTGAAGAAATACTTCATCTGATTCGGTCCATTTTTGCAAAATTAAAATCAGCGGCATCTCACGGTGCCGCTGATTTTATGCTGTATGTATTTTTGATTTTAAACAATTAAAGTGCTATCGAAGTGATTTCAAGGAGTATGTTATGAAACAAAATCATCAGCCTGCCCCCCATCCCAACGGCGGGTTCCAGAATTCATGGACGTTTATTCTTGCCTGCGTGGGTTCCGCTGTGGGCATGGGCAACATCTGGCTGTTCCCTTACCGTCTGGGTCAATACGGCGGCGCCGCGTTCCTGATTCCCTACCTGCTGTTCGTGGTTCTGTTCAGCTTGGTGGGTCTGTCCGCAGAATTTGCCATCGGCCGCAAAGCCGGCACCGGCACTTTGGGCGCTTATGCCCTGTGCTGGGAGCAGCGTGGTAAAGGCAAAGTAGGCAAAATTCTGGGCTGGATTCCCCTGTTCGGCTCTCTGGGCATTGCCATCGGCTATTCCGTCATTCTGGGCTGGGTGCTCCGGGCACTGTGGGCCGGTGTAACGGGTCAGCTGCTGACCACCGACAGCGGTGAATTCTTCAATACGATTTCCTCCGCATTCGGCAACGTAACCTGCCACACGCTGGTGATTCTCATTGCTTGCCTGCTGCTGGTGTTCGGCGCCACAAAGGGCATTGAAAAGGTCAACAAAGTGCTGATGCCCGCCTTTTTCGTTCTGTTTGTATTTCTGGCCGTCCGGGTGGCATTCCTCCCCGGCGCCTCTGACGGCTATTCCTTCCTGTTCGTTCCCAAATGGGAGTACCTGCGTCAGGTGGACACTTGGGTCATGGCTATGGGTCAGGCATTCTTCTCTCTGTCCATCACCGGCTCCGGCATGATTGTCTACGGCTCCTATCTGAGCAAGGACGAGGACATTCCCCATGCTGCCGTGAATACGGCGGTGTTCGACACCATTGCCGCCATGCTGGCTGCGCTGGCCATTATGCCCGCTGTGTTCGCGTTCGGCATTGAGCCCAGCTCCGGCCCCTCTCTGATGTTCGTGACCCTGCCGAAGGTCTTTGCACAGATGCCTTTCGGCCGCGTGTTTGCCGTGTTCTTCTTCGTTTCCGTGGCATTTGCCGGCATCACCAGCTTGATTAACATGTTCGAGGCTGTCACCGAATCCTGGCAGACCCAGTTCAAAATTCCCCGGAAAATCGCTGTGCTGCTGTGCTGCGGCATCGCCTTGGCGGTGGGCATTTTCATGGAAGACGGCAACAAAGTGGGCAGCTGGATGGACTTCATCACCATTCTGGTGGTGCCTTTCGGCGCACTGCTGGGCGCTGTGTCCATTTACTACATTTTCGGTTGGGATAACATTAAAGAAGAGATGGATCTGGGCCGGAAGAAAGCGCTGCCGGAGGCATTCGGCGCCGTGGCAAAATACGTTTACGTTCCCATCACCGTGATTGTGTTCATTCTGGGCATTGTCTATCACGGCATCGGTTAAACAATTCTCATCAAAGCATCAAAGAAAGACTGGTATTCCCTTATGACAAATCATCTGGAAAAATTGGAACAATGGGCTCTTCCGGAGCAGTATACCCGCCGGGAGCTGAACGCACTGTATCGTGAGATTCCCTTGAAGGATTCCACCTTCCGCACACTGCGGAAATATCTGTTGGCTATGGCCAATCTCTACGGCATTATTTCTCTGGGCAAGGCTTGGGACGTGCTCCACAAGCTCAGCCCCGCACTGGTGACCGAGGAGGAATTCTTCGCCTTTGCGGAGATTGCCCGCCACGAAGAGGAACCCACTTACAGCATTGTGGGCGCTGATGAGCAGTACAAAAACGCCCCCGAAACGCCGCTGCGGGACCGGGAGCTGGTGCATCTGGCTTACTTGGAGGACACCGGTCTGTACGGCGAGGTGAAAATGCTGCAGCGCAGCAAGCCTTACAACATTCCCGGTAAGGTCAAGGACCTGCTGTGCTATGCGGACGATGACTATCTGGAAGACACCGCCGAAACGCTGGCTATGCTGCAGTATCTGCAGAGCTACCATCAGCTGTCCGATGAAGAGGCCAAAGTGCTGCTGCTGGATATCCGCGACAATATTCGCTTTGATTTGGCAACGGTCAGCGATATTGTGTCCTTTTTGATTTACACCGGCTATTCTTTCCGGGCAGATGCTGACGTCAAGCAGTTTGCGCAGGTCTTTATGCCGTATTACAATCAGACCCGCATGGCCTGCAACCGCGGCTATTCCCCCGACGAGCTGAGCGCCATGCGCCCCCGTCAGCCGCAGGCACCCACGTTCATGGATTTGTACGGACATAAGGCCGCACCGCAGCCGGCAAAAAATCAGCCGGTGAAAGTGACAAAGGTCGGTCGGAATGACCCCTGCCCCTGCGGCAGCGGCAAAAAATACAAGCGCTGCTGCGGCAGATAAGCTGTCAATGCAATGGAAAACTCCCTTGGAAAATCAAGCTCGATTCTCCAAGGGAGATTTTTTGTTTGTTTTTTCGCAGTCTCATACTTTGGGATGATTTACAATTTGCAAAGTTGCGGGTATAATTAGTATGAATCAATATGAATTGAAAAGCTTATGATGAGGGGCGCGTCCCTCATCTCATGGACGTCCATGAGATGATACCGTTTTGTAACCTGTGGACTTTGCCCGCTGTGGTCAGGCGGGCATGAACAAGATTTTGGCTATCATAAAAAGGAGGATACACCATGAAAAAACGTATTGGAAGTTTGTTTCTTGTGCTGGCGCTGTGCTTTACACTGTTGCCGACCGCAGCGTTTGCGGAAGAAAGCAGCAAAACCTCAATCACAACAAAAGATGAACTTTTGCAATTTGCAAAAGATGTGGACGATGGCAAATATGACGATAAAACAGATGCAGTTGTATCGCTTGATGCAGATTTGGATTTAACGGGCGTTGCGTGGAAACCGATTGGCAGTGTCTTTGATGGCGACGGAAATTTGCTGCATTATTTCAGCGGCAAATTTTACGGAAACGGACATACGATTTCCAATTTGGATTTTTCCGAAAACTATGGAAAGACAGAGTATCCGTCTTTCGGATTTTTCAGTGAGGTTTACGGCGCTGAAATTTCCGGCTTGACAATTCAGGGTAAACTTGATGTGTCTAATTCTGACCCCGTCTTTTTTGGTACGGTAGCGGGCGTTGCAGGGGGCAGCAAAATTTTTGATTGTGTTTCAGATGTATCGTTCACGGATACAGATAAGTGTATTAACGGTACTGTGGCTATGTGCGGATATGCGATAGATAGCACGATTGAACACTGCCAAAACAAGGGGAATTTTTCAGTAATGAAGGACACCTCCCAATTTTGGATGGGCGGTATCGTAGGTCTTGCTCAAAACAGTACCGTACAGTATTGCGCCAATACGGGCGATATGACTTCTTGGGCACCTTCTTCCGGCGGAATTGTTGGACAGTTGGTTGACAGCTCAAAGATTATCAATTGTTATTCCACCGGAAAAATCGTTCCTCTTGGCAAGGGAACTACGGATTTCGGCGGCATTGCAGGCATAGTTGGTGGAGGTACAGAAATCAAACATTGTTATTTCGCCGGTTCTGTAGATGTGGATGTAACCAAATATACCGCCAAAACACCTTATACACGTTTAGGCGGTATTGCAGGCGGCGTTTCTTCGAATACCCCTGTTTTTGAAAACAATTATTTCATTGAAACGGAAAATGTTACAGCTTGCAGTAAGTATACAGATGCAGGTACAGCAAAGACCCTTGAATATATGAAATCCGAAGATTTCTTCAATGAAATCACTGCTGCTGGCGGCAATTATCGATTTAATTCTAATGGAACGCCCCTTTTGCCTGCACCGAAGTATCCGATTTCTTTTGTTGTAACACCTGCCGAGTTGGCGAATGTAGTCATTAAAGTGAATGGTCAGGAAGTTGCAACCCCCGTTAATTTGGAGGCAGGCACTTACAAAGTTGAGGTCAGTGCAGATAATTGTACGGTTTTCACTTCCGATATTGAGATTACAGCTGATACAGCAACTCATACGCAGCCCATTGCAATGACTTATTTACCGGTTGACTACTACGAACCCACCTACCCCGTGACCACTCCCGACAAAACGGAAAACGGCGCTGTGACCGTCAGCCCGAAAAACGCCACCGGCGGCAGCACCGTAACTGTCACGGTTACGCCTAACAGCGGCTACACGTTGGAAACCCTGACCGTCACCGACAAAAACGGCAAGGAACTGAAACTCACCGACAAGGGCGACGGAAAATACACTTTCACCATGCCGTCGGGCAAAGTGGACATCAAGGCGACCTTCATGGAAGACAACAGCCTTCTGAATTTCTTCTACGATGTGCCCAATGACGCGTACTATTTCGATGCAGTGAAATGGGCGGTGAAAAATGGCATTACCGCCGGTGTGGGCGACAATCTCTTTGCACCGAATCGCCCCTGCACCCGCGCCGAAATCGTCACGTTCCTGTGGCGGGCAGCCGGGTCTCCCGTGGTGAATTATGCCATGAATATGAGCGATATTCCCGAGGGTGCCTACTATACCGAGGCTGTCCGTTGGGCTTTGAGCGAGGGCATCGCGGTGGGAACAAGCGCGGATACGTTCAGCCCGGAGGACACCTGCACTCGCGCGGAGGCAGTGACGTTCTTGTGCCGCGCAAAGGGCAGCGAAATCGCCTATAACAATGAATTCACCGATGTTGGCGGCGATGATTACTATGCCGACGCGGTGGCATGGGCGGAGAAAACCGACGTCACAGTCGGTGTGGGCAATGACAAATTTGCTCCCGACGATGATTGCTCCCGCGGACAGATTGTCACGTTCCTCTATCGCACCTATCAGAACTAATTATCAATTTCCCGGCAGCGGGGCGGCTTTGTCCGCCCCGTTTTTTGTCTCCGCAAACCGCAATTCGTAGGGATAATTTCCGAATCCTTGTATTTACTTTTCAGCGGTCATCGTTTAAGATGGGAGTGTAAATTTTATATGCTGCAAGACAGTCACGCCGAATATCCGATATCCGGCATGGGGGAATGGGGTGAAAAGCCCCGCGAGCGGGTCACTGTGATGCTCCCAACGAGGAGATAAGTCAGAATGCCCAGACTGTTTTGGACGTTCCTGCCCACACCGGGAGCCGATAGAACCTCAAGGGGTTTTTGCGCCCTTTTTGCGTCTGTACGGCTCGCGTAAGCGGGCAGGTACAGACGCTTTTTTCATGCAAAAGGAGGAAAAATAATGAAAAAACGCGCATTATCCCTGCTGATGGTTCTTGTAATGATCATCAGCCTGCTGCCTGCCACGGCCCGGGCAGCGGATAGTAGTAGTACATTGAGCAGCAATATTTCGGTCGGTACGCCGGCCGATCTGGCGGCGCTCGGCGGTAAGGACATTGAGGGTAATATCACGCTGACGGCAGATATTGATATGTCCAACACGAAAATGACACCCATTAAGAGTTTGAAAGGCTGCTTTAATGGCAATGGTAAGACGATCTCCCACTTGACATTAAAGGGTGGCAGTGGCAGTTCTAAATATGACAGCGAGGCCGGTGGATATGTTACCACATATGTTAACACTGGTCTTATTGGAGAACTAGATGGTTCTGCAATCAACCTGAAGATGACCGATGTTTCTATTATCGATATAGGCAGCTATAACAATGTTGGTACTCTTGTTGGTTATATTGCTGATGGCAGCACCAATAAGATTGATAACTGCTATGTCAGCGGCTCAATTACCAGCACTATTAGCGGTACTGCTTATATCGGCGGTCTGGCTGGCTATATGTCTGGCTCGATCAATGAGCACACGGCATTGACAATTAACAACAGTGTCAGCAATGTTTCTTTGAAAGGTGCTAGATCTAATTACGTTGGTGGTCTGCTTGGCACTGCACAGTACTACAGTGATGTGACCATTAGCAAGTGTGCTGTCTTGGGTGATTTTTCCGGCAGTGTTACCGGCGGCGGCATGATCGGCTATATCAATTCTGCGGATACTGTGCTTACTCTTTTCAACAGCTACCTTGGCAGCAAAATGAATTGCAGCAACAAATTCGGTATTGCATACAATCTCAGCGCGCTTTCTTCGCTTTCCTGCACGAATTTCTACTATGATAATGCAAAAAATAAGCCTGAATATTCATGGGAGAGCTTTTCTATGCTCAAAAATGGAAATTATTCAGTCAAGGCTATTGGCAAATCCACCGAGGAATTGAAGAAATTGAAATTGGACGGCTTCGCCGTTCGTGACGGCGAGTTTGACGGCTACCCCGTCCCGGTATGGATGCCCGCGGCGGTGCCCGAGCCGATCACCCCGCCCGCGCCTGCCTTCTCCTGCGCCCTCACCTTCACCGGCGTGGAAAACGGAACGCTGACGGTCAAAGACAGTGAAGGCAAGGCTTTAACAGCTACAGATGGTGTCTACACCCTCTCTGCGGCGGGTAATTATACCTATTCCGTTACGTTTGGTGAAAATTCCGAATACAACGACATCGGGGATACCACATTCACCGTGGATGAAGACAAAACCGAGATGACCATCGCGGTCAAGCCGACCTACAAAACCACCGAGCCTTCCGGCGACGGTACGGAGAAGTCTCCCATCCTCATCGGTACGGCAGAGGAATTGCGTTATTTTGCAGAGCAGGTCAACAACGGCAATCTCTCCGACGCTTACGTCAAACTGGAAAAGGACATTACCGTTCCCGGTTCCTGGACGCCGCTGACCTTTAGCGGCCACTTTGACGGTGACGGCCACAGCGTGACGATCACGGTGGACGACCCCAGCCTGCGCTATTTCGGTTTCTTCGGCTGTCTGGACAGTAAAATTAACCGGGACAGCGCAACGTCCATTGATGACCAGCCCACCGTTGTTGTAAAAAATCTGAAGGTCAACGGCAGCATTTACTGCTCCGAGCCGTATGCTTTCGTGGGCGGTATCGCGGCGCGCGCCCGGGGCAAAGTCAGCATTGAAAACTGCGTCAACAATGCCACTGTTTCTTCTCTGGCACGGGGCAGCGCCGGCGTCGGCGGTCTGGTGGGCGGCTATGACGATGGCGTGGAATATGTTTACAAAAACATCTGCATGACCGTGGACGGCTGCACCAACAACGGCACCATCAACGTCACCGGCACCAATACGGATGCCAAAGTCGGCGGTCTGGTTGGCTCCAACGCAAACTGCGTGCAGGTCAGCAAGAGCACAAATACCGCCACCATCAATGCTCCCGGCTGCACCGTGGGCGGTCTGCTGGGCGAGGCCGGCTATCAGACCGGCGATTTCAAACCCACCATTCAGGACAGCTCCAACACCGGCGCTTTGATCGGTGCAGAGGGCAAAACCAACAACCTGTACGGCAAGGGCAACATCAGCAGCGGCAATGTCACCGGCAGCGGCAACAACAAGTACACCGGCGGCAGCGAGTCCGAGGATGATCTGCTGAAAGAGTCTCAGAAGTACTACGATGTGTTGGCAGTTCCCGCCGGTGCAGTTGTCGGAGATACCGTGACCCTGCTGAAGAGCGGCGAACCCACAGAAGGCATCACCGTCACCTGCTCCGTGGGCGAGCGGGACATCAACAAGGGCTACCTGAAGGTTGCGGACGGCAAGCTCCAACTGGCAGATCAGAACACCAGCGGCAAGGTCATTGAGGCAACCGCCACCATCACTTGGAGCAAGGGTGACAAGACCCTGAGCAAGCCGGTTGCAGTGAATATCTATCCGGCTACAAGTTCTCGCAAGACCTTGATGAATAACATTGCGGCAACTTACATCAACAGTTCCAGCGACTGGGTTATGTTCGACATGGCTGCCTATGCCAAGCTGGACGGCACCACAACGCAGACCAGCGACGAGGCAAGAACCAATTATCTGAACCTGACCACCAACGAGCTGGCAGGCACTTCTCCTCTGGTTTCTGACCGCGCCAAAGCAGAAATCATTCTCGCCGCCCTCGGCGTGGACAGCACAAAGTTGAAAACCGTTGACGGCACAGAATACAGCAACGCTGCCAAGCTGGCAGATATGAATCTGGGCAGCAGCCACTACACCGCGCCTTGGGTGCTGCTGGCCGAGCAAGCCGGTCAGGTCAAACTGACCGACACCCAGAGAGCCAATATGATTTCCCTGCTGACTGACAGCGCAAATCTGGGCAAAGACGGACTGTTCTTCACCAAATGGGCGGGCGAAACCTTTGCCGACCCGGACACCACCGGCACGGCTCTGGCTGCTCTTGCAAAGTACAACACAAGCGAATATCCCAAAGTGCAGGCTTTCGTGAACAAGGCCGTTGAAGGACTGAGCAAAGCTCAAAACAACAACGGCTCCTTTGGTAATGTCAACTCCGACGCCATGGTCATCATCGGTCTGACCGCCATCGGTATCGACCCCGCCAAGGACTCTCGCTTTGTGAAGGGCGGCTGCTCTTTGGCGGACGCGCTCCTACTGTATGTCAACAATAGCCAAAACGGCTTTACTGCCGGCTACATCAGCGGTACCCAGGGCGAAAAAGTCCAAGCACTGGCCACGGAGCAGGGATTCCGCGCACTGGTCGCATTGGAGAAATTTGAATCTCTCAGCGGTGATTCCAAGAGTTTCAATATTTACACACAGACAGCCAAAACCTCTCAGTCCGGCAGCACCACGGTGACCCAACCCGACAAACCGAACAAGGGTTACGAATCCGATGGCGTTGGTTCTGTTCCCTCTACCGGCAGCGGTTCTGTCGGCGGTTCCACAAAAGACTGGATTTCCGTGGTGCTCAGCATCACCCCCGGTGATAACAGCCAATGGTATCAGGGCAGCCTGCGTTTGGAAAAGGACGCAACTGTTGAGCAGGCCATTCGTTCCGCAGCAGAGTCTGCCGGTCTCACCCTGGATATTAAGGACGGCTATCTCCGTTCTATCACCCGCAATGGTGACACCTTGGGTCAGTTTGATGAAGGCTCTAACAGCGGTTGGATGTACAAGGTCAACGGCAAAGCGCCCAATGTCGGCATTGCAGATTACAAATTGACCGGCGGGGAAACCATTTCCCTGTACTACACAGCAGATTATACCAAAGAAGATGATATGGATATTTCTGCACCGGCAGCCGGCGGAAATACCACGCAAGCCGCTCCCCTCCCCTTCGTAGACGTTGACAAATCCGAATGGTACTACACCGCGGTGCAGTACGCATACGAAAACGGTCTGTTCAGCGGCACAAGCGCCACCACATTCGCCCCGGAGGACACTCTGTCCCGGAGCATGGTGGTCAGCGTTCTGTATCGTCTGTCCGGCAGCCCGTCCGTCACCGACAATCAGAGCTTTTCCGATGTCTCCACCGGTCTGTGGTACACAGACGCAGTCAACTGGGCCGCGGGAACTTCCGTCATTGACGGCGTGGGCGGCAACCGTTTCGCTCCGGAAAGCGACATCACCCGGGAGCAGCTAGCTACCATTCTGTATCGCTACGCAAAAAATATGCACCTCACCGATGCAAACGACGCCGAACTTTCCCGGTTCAAGGACGCAGATACCGTCAGCGATTGGGCCGCAGAGGCAATGGTGTGGGCGGTTGCCAACGGATTGATTTCCGGCACTTCCGACACCACCCTCTCCCCCAAAGACACCGCAACGCGGGCACAGTTCGCGCAGATTATGTATCAATTCAGCGCGTTGGCGGCACAGAAATAAGTTTCCCAACGCACCAACGTAGAATCTAATATTGCAAAACACAGGTCCGGCAGGTGATGTACCCGCCGGACCTGTGTTCGTATTTGAGTGGCACATTATGCAATGGTCTGAGAATCTGCATCACGGACGCACCAAGACAATTTTAACCAAAATATTTGAATGTCCAAGTTGGACATTCCGGTTTGTACTGCTCTGACAGTCTGATTTGGTCAAAAATACCCCGCTGAATTTCCCAGCGGGGTATCAAAGATCACATTATTTTAATTTGAGAGCTATTATTCTCCACAAAATTAAATGTTTCAGGTGCTTCTTTCAATGCCGCAATCAGTTGTTGTTCACAAGGGCCTTCTACATAATAAATGCACTTATTGTTCATCTTCCCACCCCATTTCCAACTCGTCCAAAAGGGAATCCTGCGGAAACGAGGCAAACACATCATTCTCGACTGCACAGCGTAAAGAGTCTGTATTTCGTTTCAGTACCTCCGATGCAGAAACAGCAGAAACCTGATATACGCCTTCCTGCAGATGCTTACGCAAAAATACATAACTATGTTTCGGAAGATTCAAATCCAGCATATCTGTATTATGCGTTGTAAAAATCAACTGCTCATCGTCTCCGATACGATCCAGCATAATACCGAAAATCCGTTTTTCAATATCGCTCTGAATATAGGAAAAATGTTCATCGCAATAGTAGAAACTGCTCTCTTTTGCCGCCATTGCAGCAAGGAACATAGCGACATCAATTCCTTCTGCTGTGCCACTGGACAGCATCTCCCGATTCAGCAGTTTACCTTCCTGAATGATAATTTCTGTTCCACCGCGCCGAATAATAAAGGTATCCTTCAAATCTTTTGACAAGCTAACGTCCTGTAATGTCGGATCAAGTGTTCCAATAACAGCACGGAGCGTCTTCAACAAGATGCCTTTATTCGCGCCTGTAAACTTCAAGGATTTTTCTATTTCAGGATACGTAAAACGATATCGGACCGTACCAACCAGTTTCTTAAGCGATGTCGCAGTTCTGGTCGCCTCTATCGTTTGATCTTTCAGTTTCTTTACACATTTTTCATACGAATCCATCGTATCAATGTCTGCGGTCTGATACTGAATTTCAATTTCCTGATTAGAAACATCAATCTGAGCTGACAACCGCTGTAGGCGATAATCGCCATTCACAAAATCAATGCTGAAGTATCCCCTATCACCTGCAACCATCTCATAAAGCGGTGTTGGATTTCCATCAGCCATATATTCAAAAATGTGAAACAATGCCTTTCCGAGACTGGTCTTTCCTGTCGCATTCGCTCCCATAAGAACTACAGCCTTTTTGTACCGAAACCGTTCTCTTCCTTTCAGATATTCCTGATCAATAATCGAATTAACAATCTTTTTAGGATAGCTAAAATTGATTTGAAAGTCATTAAATCCATAAATTTCCTTTAACTCAAGGTTTAATACGATCATGTCAGAACCTCCGTTTCATTATTTCGTTTTACACGAACTAATGATATCATATTTCAAGAATTATTTCAAGGATAACAGTACATATATCCCCGCAATATTCACATTCATGCCGTATATTATTCTCCATACTGTTAGTTCTAATCTTTCCTATGCGCTGGAATCTGATTCGGTCAAAAAATACCCCGCTGGTTTTCCCAGCGAGGTATATGATGATTCGTGGGACAGCCCCTCATCGTTAATATTCTGTGCTCAATAGAAAATCTGCAACGTGCATACTCTTAATGCCTTGGTAATTGCCTCCGGCAAATTCATCGGTTCTCAAAACGTACTTTGGATAGTTATCCCGGATTTCCAGCAGTCGTTCATATTCGCGCTTTTCTGTTTTTTCGGATTTAATCTCCTGTGTGACCTGCACATACAACCGGTCATTCTGTTTCTGCGCCACAAAATCAACCTCACCGTCCGGAGTTTTCCCAATCGTCACGGTATATCCTCGTCTGCAAAGTTCCAGATACACCACATTTTCCAGACTGGCAGCAACGCTGTCCGGTGTATAACCCAGTACACTGTAACGTAAAGCGGTATCAGCAAGATAAAACTTCTCCTGCGTTTTCAGAATTTCCTTTCCGCGCAGGTCGTATCGAGAACAACGATGAAGAAGATATGCTTTCTCCAGCTTTTCCAGATAACTGTACACCGTTTCATTGTCGATTGAACGATGCTCTGATTTCAGATAATCCGAAATTGATTTTGCAGAGAATGAATTTCCCACATTCGCAAATGTATACCGAACCACCCGTTCCAGCTGGTCGATCTTGCGAATCTGGTTTCTCTTTACGATATCCGAAAAAATCGTGGAATTATAGATATCCCGGACAATCGTATAAACCTCATCCTGTGAATACTCTCGCAGGTGTGTTGCAGGGAAGCCGCCCAAGCGGATATAGTCTGCCAGTTCAGCATGGATATCCTTTACCTGTGTATACTGCTTTTTGAATTCCAGATATTCCTGAAACGAAAGCGTATAGATGCGGAAGGAAACATATCGTCCGGTCAGGTAAGTCGCTATTTCCGAAGACATCATTCTGGAATTGGAGCCTGTCACATAAAGGTCAACATCATAATCCGTTGCCAGGGAGTTTACTACTTTCTCCCAGCCTTCAATCTCCTGAACCTCATCCAGAAAGAGATACGTTCTTCCCGTAGGACTGAGCTTTTCTTTGACAGCTTTGAACATATCCTTCGCCGTCATATCCTCATAATCCATGGAATCGAAACGCATACTGACAATCCGTTCAGACGGAATACCATGCTCCTGTTGCAGCTTTTCCATAATCATCTTAAGAATTGTGGATTTTCCGCAGCGACGAACACCCGTCAACACTTTTACAAAAGGTGTGTCAGTATATGCCATAATCTTATCAACGTAGAGCGGTCTGTTTATCATAGGAACCACCTCCATGGTTCCATAATACCGCAGCCACATCAAAAAATCAATAAGTTTTGCGATTAAAAACCGCAACTTCATTTATTTCTATTGGTTTTTTCGAATTGTGTCGAATTTTGTTTCCCAGCGGGTATATGATGATAGCAGATCGGCAAAATACTCGTTTCTACGTCCCTTGACCTTTCTTTCTCCATCATAATGAGAAAGGAAGAACAAAGAAGTTCAGATGATGTTACCATTTGAGGACCAAAATGTCGAATTTAAGCAAGAGTATGTCCCCGACATTCGCAAAGAGGTGAACACAAAAGACGAGCAGACACCCCGTTTGGGGAATGTCTGCTCGTCTTTTTTATTGGGTCCTGATAATGACGGACCGCATTTACGATGCATTTTGACACTGTTGACAGATAAAGAATTAAGGAAGTTCAAGGATAGTTTTGTTTGGAGTTTTTCTATGGAGATTGATTGGAAGAGTATTGTTGTTTTGTGTCTCAATGCAGGGTTAACGATTTATGTTGCATCACCTTGATACCGATTCGGCATCTTCAGTTAAACGCAATCAGTCAAATTTGCTCAGAGTTGCCACACATTCTGCCATAACATCGTCGATGGCTTCTTTCACGGTAACAACGCTGTCCACCAGACCAACGCTCTGACCAACGCAGATATATGCTTTATGCTCTACATCACCGTTTTCGAAGAACATTTTCCGTACTTCTCCACCGTTGATGTCCGGCTGCACCTCTGCAAACGGCTTGCCCTCTTTTTCCCGGGCAACCACGCTTTGGGTCATTTCCGTCTTGTACGCACGAGTGGTATTGACATAACTTCTGAGCATAAGAATTGTATCCATCTCAGATGCAGTCGATGCAATCTGCTCCTTCACATTGTCCAAAACCGGGCATTCCTTCGTCAGAAGGAAACGTGTACCCATGTACACACCCTCTGCCCCTAACATCAGGGCAGCTGCCATCTGCCGTCCGGTGCTGACACCACCCGCAGTCACAACGGGCACATTCAGATTCTTAATCATTGCCGGAGTCAGTACCATGGTGCCGATGTCATTCTCGCCCGGATGTCCGGCACATTCAAAACCGTCTGCAATAATCAGGTCGCAGCCCGCATTCTGTGCTTTCAGTGCATGCTTGACAATGGTACACTTATGCATCCAAAATGCCGCATCTTTGATTGCTGCAATCCGTTCCGGAGAAGGAATTCGGCCGGCGGTTTCAATAATTTTTACGCCCTCTTCTTTGCATACACGAATGTAGCCATCGAAATCAGGTTCAAAAGACGCAGGCAAGAACGTAATATTCACAGCAAAAGGCTTATCAGTCATCGACTTGACTTTTTTCACTTCCGCTCTCAGTTCTTCTGCTGTAAAGAATGTAGAGGAGCTGAGTACGCCCAGACCGCCTGCTTCAGACACAGCCGCAACCAGTTCCGCTTTGGAAATCCACTGCATGCAAGCAGCAATGATAGGATACTGGATTCCCAGCTTTTCGGTTAAAACAGTCTTAATTTCTTTCATTGTTTTCAATCCTCCAGTTTTCAGGAATGTATAGGTTTCTTAGTACGGGAACACTTTCAGCAGAATCGGATACGCAATCACCAGATAGCACAGCATAGTCCAAACCATCAGCAATGCGCCGTATTTAATCTGGAATCCCACACGGGTCCATCCGGCACCGGATGCCAAACCTGCTGCAGGGCAAGAGCTGGGCAGTGCATAGGCACTGTTGCAGCCTGCTGCAATCAGAAGTGCCACAGCAATGGGGTTTACACCGGCGACTGCCGCTGCAATAGGCATAATCACGGCGTACATGGACGAGGTCAGCGTATTGGATACGCAGTTGGTCATAATGTTGATAAACAGAATGACAATGATTACAAACATAATGGGAGAAACGCCGGACATAATCGGTGTCAGGGTATTGGTCAGCCACTGCGTAATACCGCAATTTTCCAGACCGAAGATATAAGCAGTACCCATAACGGCGGTCATCATAAACACGGAGCCCCAAGGAATCCGGCGGCAGCAGTCTTTGTAGTCCAGCATGGGTTTGTTGTCATACTTAATCATGCACAGCACTGCGCAGGCAACCATGGGAGGAATACCGGAACCGAGAGATGCCATCCAAGTACCAATTGCCAAGCAGCCGGGGATCATCTTAATCAGAGAGGGGAAGCACCAAATGATAATCACGAGACCGTAGACAACCAGAATGGTCCATTCCTGCTTGCTCATGGGTTTCAGCGTTGCCTTCAGTGCATCAATGTCCAGATCTGCCATTTTCTCAACATCGGGTTTGATGATAAAGCGGAAAATCAGCACCCAACCCAGGAAGACAAACACGCCCATCAGCAGGAAAATCAGAGAGTATTGACCGTAGGTCACTTCCACGCCGTAATCGTTGAGAATGTTATTGAAGATTGCGGGAATCAGCACGTGGGAAATCGGGGTAAATGCCATGGCACCCTGTGCCATCCAGAAGATACCAATCATTGTGGTTTCAACCAGTTTATCGCCTTTTTTGTAGCCGGTCATATTGAACATCTCTTCTGCGATTGCCATGAACAGCACACAGATTGCGGAAGAAGTGGAGACCAGACCCATGAGCAGGACTGCCAGGAAGAACATAATCATAATGCGCCAAGGCTTGCCGCGGTTGCCTTTTGCCGTAATAAATGCCAATGCAAAACGGCGGGTCAAACCGGTTTCGCTCATGACCATGTTCAGCATGAACGCGCAAACCAGGAACGGCACCATCACGTTGCCCCAGGTTTTTGCAAACAAATCAGTTCCGGAGCAGACGCCGGTCAGACCAACCACACCGACGAACAACAGTGAGGGCCAACCGATATCTACCTTTACCCACAAGTACAACGTTGCCAGGAAAATACCCGCAACACCCATACCGGCGCGTGTAATCGGAGCCGGTGCCGGCAGAATGAATTGGAAGAGCAGGTAAATGGCAACTACAACAGCCATATCTATGTACCAACTCTTTTGAGTTTTGGTTTTCTCCATCTTATTTATCTCCTTTTCTCATATTTTCAATATGGTTCGTTCCTTACTGTTTTTTAAACATGGACGACCATTCGGATTCTTTTTCGTCAATTTTTTCCTTGGACCAGCCATACTGTTCCAAAATCTCGTAATTGTTCTCGCCCAAATCGGCGGCACGTTTCATTTCCATCGGTGTCTTGGAATACTGAATCCACGGACCTCTGCACTTATATGTCCGATGCTCGGTATAGCTGGGGGGCAACTCAAGCTCGGTCAGGCAGCCGCGTTCCCACATAGCCGGATCGTGTGCAACCTCGTTGACCGATCTAATCTTGCAGCAGGCAACCCCGGCCTTGTCCATAATGGCAATCGGTTCTTCAATGGTTTCAAAGGAATTGAGCCAGCCCTGAATGATTGCCTCCAAATCCTTGATATTCTCTGCCCGGCTGCCCATGGATAGGAACCGTTCATCGGTCATCAACTCCGGTTTCTCCATTGCATTGCAGAACTTGCTCCACTGTCCGGCGCTGAATGCAGCAATGATTACGCTGTCTCCCCGGTCATTGCGATACACACCGTAAGGTGCCATGGTATTATGATGACGTCCGGCTCTGGTGGGGTTCAGGTCCAATGTCGCAGCACCTTCCATCGGTGTCATAATGCTGACCAGACCATCCAGCAGAGACAGGTCAATAAACTGTCCCTCGCCGGTCAGTTTTTTGTAATAGAGCGCCGTCATAATCGCGCCGTATGCATTATACGCACCCACATAATCGCCAACAGTCACACCGCATTTCACCGGCTCCCCGTTGGGGTCGCCCTGCATATCCATGAAACCGCTCATGCCCTGGGCAATCACGTCAAAACCAGGACGCCAAGCATTGGCACCGGTTTGACCGCAAGCAGAGATGGAACAGTAAACAATTTGGGGATTGACCTGTTTCACAGCCTCGTAGTCCAGACCGAATTTCTTCATCTGACCGGGTTTAAAGGATTCTACAACGACATCTGCCGCTGCAATCATTTTCTTAATGATTTCCTGCGCCTCCAGGTCCTTCATGGAAAGTTCAACTGATTTCTTACCACGGTTGTACCAGTTGAAGTTCAATGATTTTCCTTCCAGACGAGGAACGTTTCCTCTGGAATCATCGCCGGCAACCGGGCGCTCGATTTTAATGACTTCCGCACCCATATCTGCCAGCATGGCAGTCGCGCATGGGCCCGCCACATTGTTGGTAAAATCTACAACGCGAATGCCTTCCAATACTTTTTGCATGGCAATTCTCCTTCTTTATGTAATAACTTGGTTCTATTTCAAATAGAATCGTTTTCTTACGACTGACGTTTTTTCAGTTCCGCAATGATTGCAGGAATCACTGTTTTGTAATCCGCCACAATCCCATAGTGCGAGATATCGAAAATAGGTGCTGATTCTGTCTTGTTGATACTCACAATCCGTTCTGCATCCCGCATACCGATTTGATACTGCACAGATCCGGAAATTGCTGTGTTCACAATCAGTTTCGGTTTAACCGTTGTACCGGATTGACCGATTTGTTTTGCGTGAGGCAGCATGCCTGCGTCAACCAATGGCCTGGAAGATGCCAATTCTCCGCCCAAGAGCACTGCCAGTTCCTGCAGCATAGCCAAATCCTCTTCGTCTTTAATGCCGCGGCCGCCGCTCACCAGAACATTTGCCTGGTCGATGGGTGTTCCCTCCTCGACCTTTTCCTCCACAGCGAGAACCTCATAGCATTCCTCACGCTGCACATCAACCGTTTCCGAAATCACTGCACCGGTACGGGTCCAATCCGGTTCCAGTGCTGCAAAGACTTTCGGCCGAACAGTCGCCATCTGCGGACGTTCTTCCAAAATCACAATATGTGCCAGAATACTGCCGCCGTATGCAGGTGTGGTCTGATAAAACACACCGTCTTCGTCAAATCCCAAATCGATAGCATCTGCCGTCAATCCGGTATGCAGGTCATTCATCAATCGGGGTGCCAAATCTCGGCCCTGCGCCGTAGCCGGATACAGCAGAATGGACGGTTTATACTTTTCCGCAAGCTGTACCAATGCCTGCTGATAAGGTCTTGCAGAATATACCGCCAGATTCTCATTCTCTGCATACACAACCTGATCGGCGCCCCTTGCAATCAGCTCTTCTGCCAACGCAGAGACCGCTGTCCCCAGAATGACCGCTGTAATCGTTTCGCCATTGTGCGCTTTCAAGTCCTGCGCTTTTGCTAACAGCTCAAATACCGCCGGGTGTACCGTTCCGTTTTCCTGCTCGGCATAAATCCAGATGCCGCTGAAATGATCGTTTTTCATATGCGCCTCCTCAAATCAGATGCTCTGCTGCCAACATATCGACAAACTGTACCGCAATCTCTTCAGCCGTTCCCCGGAAGTACACTGTGTCTGTGCTGCGTTTCTCCGGTTCAAAAACTTTCTTGGTCGAAGACGGCGAACCATGCATGCCAATCTGCGCCCCATCTGCCTGCAAGTCCTCTGCTGTCCAAACAGTCAGCGGCTTTTTCGATGCTTTCATAATATCCTGCAGCTTGGGATAGCGAGGATTGTTGATTTCTTTACAGACTGTCACCACTGCCGGCATCTTGGCACGAACAGTTTCCCGCGTCTTTTCCAATGCCCGCGTACATACCACCCATTCGCCGTTCACATCCAGAGAATCCGCAAGCGTAATCTGAGGAATCTTCAGGAACGATGCGGTTGCCGGACCGGTCTGCGCCGTATCTCCGTCCACAGCATGTCGGCCAAACAGTAGCAAATCATATCCGCCGATTTTTTCCGCTGCCTTTGCTAAAGTGTAAGCCGTTGCTCTGGTGTCGGCGCCGCCAAACGCACGGTCGGACAACAGATATGCCTCGTCGCAGCCCAATGCCAACGCTTTTTTCAGAACTTCTTTCGCCTGGGGCGGTCCCATGGTGATGGCAGCAACCGTACCGCCATATTTTTCTTTCAGTTGGATTGCCGCCTCAACTGCATTGGCATCTAACGGATTGATGGTGCTTTTCACGCCGTCGCGTTTCAAGTTTCCGGTCTGCGGGTCAAGCTTGACGTCATCGGTATCCGGCACTTGCTTTACAAATACTAAAATTTTCATTCCGCTGCCCTTTCTTTTTATCAGGTGTAAAGAATATCGCCGGAAATAATCTTGCGCTGAATCTGATTCGTGCCTTCAAAAATCTGATAGATTTTGGCATCTCTGAACCGTTTCTCCACAGGGTAATCCTTGCAGTATCCATATCCGCCCAAAACCTGCACAGCATCGGTGCATACCTGCATGCCGATATCCGATGCAAACACTTTCGATGCAGATGCCAGACGCGTATCAGTAATACCGGCATCGGCACACTTACATGCATGCCATACCATCTGACGAGCCGCCTCCAGTTTGATGTACATATCCGCCAGCATAAAAGAAATTCCCTGATTCTTGCAGATGGGTTTTCCGAATGTCTCTCTGGTTTTGGAGTACTCCACAGCACATTCATACGCATACTGTGCATTGCCCACAGCACCGGCGCCGGAAGTCGGTCTTGTATATCCCAGAGATTTCTTCACAACCTCCATACCCTGACCTTCTCCGCCAATCATATTCTTCAGCGGGATTCGAACATCTTCAAAAATCACATCATTGGTGCAGGATGTCCGGTAACCCAGCTTATCCTCATGCTTGCCGATGGAGATGCCCGGCGTGTCCCGCGGAACCAGGAAACAAGAGATTCCCTTTGCCCGGAGCGAGGGGTCTTTCGTTGCAAACAGCGTATACATATCCGCTACTTCGCCATTGGAAATAAATCCCTTTGTGCCGTTGATAATAACGCTGTCTCCGTCAACCACATAAGTGGTGCGCAGCGCTGCGGAATCGGAGCCGGCATTGGGTTCGGTCAATGTAAAAGACATCGCGCCGCCCTGGGTCAGAATATCTGCTGCCAACTTCCAGTGATAATCGTTGCCGGCAACCTTAATGGGAACAATTCCCATATATGCGCCTGCAATGGTTCCGGAAAATCCGGCATCGCCGCGAGCCAGCTCTTCTTTAATCAGTGCGTAGGTGAAAATATCACCGCCTGCGCCGCCATATTTTTCCGGCAGCGTAAAGGTTGTCAGACCCAGTTCGCAAGCCTCCTGATACAGTTTTGTGGGGAACTCTCCCGTAATATCACATTCCTTACAAACAGGAATAATCCGTTCATCAGCAAACTGGCGGACCATCTGCTGGATTTCTCTCTGCTCATCTGTGAGGAGATGGTAATAGTTCTGCATATTTTTTCCTCCTTGCAATCCGTAAGATTAATAGAATTTTTAATTAATATGGAAATAGTTTCATCAGCACCGGATATGCCAATGTAAAGTACATAATGATGGCCCATGTATTCACAATAAATCCGTAGCGAATCTGGAATCCTACCCTTGTCCAACCGCCGCCGGAGGCAAGGCTTGCTGCCGGGCAGCCGCTGGGGAATGTAAAGGAGCTGTTGCAGCCCGCTGCAATCAGCAACGCAACAACAATCGGATTCACACCGGGAACCGTCATTGCGATAGGAATAATCACTGCATACATAGATGCCGACAGCGTGTTGGAGATAAAGTCCGTCATCACCGTAATAAAGATAATCACAACCAAAACAAATACATGGGGAGACAATCCGCTCATCAACGGGGTCACAATCTTCATAATCCATGAGGACACACCGACCGTATCCAATCCGAACACAAATCCCATGCCCATAACCGTTGCCATCATAAAGACATTGCCCCAAGGCAATCGGGTACAGCAATCTTTCACATCAAGCATTGGCTTTCCGTCAAAGTGAATCAGTGCCAAAATACCGACTGCAACCATCGCCGGTGCCGCAGAGCCCAAGGAGCCCATCCAATCGGACACACCTTGCATTCCGGGGATCAGACCGATGATATCCGGGAAACACCACATTACAATTACAGCTGCATACACAATCAGCGCCGTGATTTCCTGCTTGCTCCAAGGCTGCACCGATTCTTTCAGCGCATCAATGTCCAAATCTTTCAGTTTATCCACATCCGGACGAATGATAAATCGAAGGATCAGCATCCAGCCAATAAAGAACCCCATGCCGGCAAGGAGAAATCCCATGGTGTACCGGGTGTAGGAAACCGTAATCCCGAAATCTGCATTGATGTATTCAAAAATCATGGGAATCAGCACATGTGAAATCGGGGTATATGCCATGGCACCCTGAGCCACCCAGAAAATGCCAATCATCATTGCCTCCACAAGCCGGTCTCCTTTTTTGTAGCCGGTCATATGGAAAATTTCTTCCGCAATGGCCATAAACATCACCGTGATGGCCGAGCTGGTAGAAACCAAACCCATCAGCAGCACTGCAAGGAAGAAGAATGTCAGCAGCCGCCATGGACGCCCTTTGTTTCCTTTCCGGGTGATAAAGAACAGCGCAAAGCGTCTGGACAATCCCGTATCTGCAAGCACCATGTTCAGCAAAAACGCACACACCAAAAACGGGACCATGGAATTGCCCCAGGTTTTGGAAAACAGTGTTGCCGGTGAGGTCACGCCGGTAAAACAAATCAATCCGAGAACAAAAATACTCGGCCAGCCGATATCAACCCGAATCCATAGATATAACGTTCCAAAAAAGAATCCAAGAACGCCCATACCCGCTTTAGTAATCGGTTCCGGTGCCGGAAGAATCAACTGGAAGAACAAATATATTCCAAAAAATACCGCAATATTGACCCAAGACGCTTTCTTTTTCTCGGTCGCAGTCATTTTCGAACCTCCAATCTTTCTGTAACCTATTCCTCTACGACGTTGTTGCCGTATGTTGTATTATTTTTATTTTCCCCGGAATACCGGTTTTCGTTTCTCCAGAAATGCAGTTACAGCCTCCGGATAATCCTCCGTCAGCTCACACATTCCCTGCGCATCGATTTCTGCCTGCATTCCGTCCGCATACGCCGCGTACTGTACTCGGTTAATCATAGTCTTGATGCCGGCATAAGCAACCGACGGTCCGGAACTGTATTTTTTCACATATTCATTGACCCGTTCTTCCAGCTGCTCCGCCGGGACCGCCTCCGTGAACAATCCCCATGCCGCAGCCTCTTTCCCGCTGAAAAACCGTCCGGACATCAAAAGGTCTTTTGCCCGCGTTGTTCCAACTGCATGCGTTACCAGACAAGCCGCACCGGAATCCGGTACAAACCCGATGTTGACAAAAGAAAACGCGCATTTTGAAGTTTCCGAAATAATCTGGAAATCGCAGCACAACGCAAGGGAGATTCCCGCACCGGTGATAGCGCCTTCAATCCAAGCAATCACAGGCTTTTTCACATTCAGCAACCGCAGGTTCGTTTCTGCACCGACCCGGCAAACTTTGCGTGTGCCGCGAACGCCGGCACCAATTCTGGCTTTCATGGCATTCAAATCTCCGCCTGCGCTGAAGTTGCCGCCTGCACCGCGAATCACTACAGCCCGGATTTCATCATCGTAATCGCACAAATCAAAACACTCCCGCAGTTCCTGGTGGGTATCGATGTTGATTGGATTCCGCTTTTCCGGATTATTCAGCGTGATATAACCGACTGCGCCTTTCTTTTCGAATTTGACATTCTTAAACTCCATTGTCCTGTTCTCCTCTCCGTTTCATATTTTCGGACAAATCTTCTTTTTCGCTTACCTGTCGTTCCATTTTTTATTCAACGTCAAAACATCTGAAAATTTGTCTTTTTTCTTTTCATTTTTCATGGTTGTATGATATACTGTTAATAAAAAAACTACAACAATCAGTTCGTTTCATTTTTAACAAGCAGTTTGATTCAATACGATTTCTTGTTATTTTTGAAACAAAGAGTTTGTTAAGAAAATATCTGTTGTAGCTTGAAACTCTCAGTTGTTTGCGAAAGCATTTGTTGGGGTATACCATGACATTGATTTCAAGTTGGCCGTCTTGCTTACAAACAGCAATGACAGCCATTCTTATATACGCTGAGGAAGGGAGCAATATAGGTGGACATCAACCAAATTTATTATTTCTTGGAAATCTGCAAAACGGGCAAAATGATAACTGCAGCGGACAATCTGCATATAACCCAGCAAGGGCTCAGCGTATCTATGCGGAGATTGGAGGAAGAACTTTCCTGCGATTTGTTTTACCGAAAATCCAACGGTCTTGTGTTGACCGAAGAGGGTGTCTTTTTCCGGAATGAAGCCGAAATCATTGCGCATCATTTTGATTTGCTGAAAAAACACTACACAGAAAGACAATCAAACGTAACGTCTCTGACCATTGCCGTCACAGACAGCATTATTGTGCGTCTGCCCACAAAACTGCAGCGCTTGTTCATCAACGGGAATGAAAACTTCACAGTCAATTTAATGGAAAGCTATTCCAAGAATTGTGCAGATGCCGTTATCGATGGAGAGGCTGACTTTGCTGTTATCTATGGACAATTCCGAAAAGACGCGTTGGAATATAGGACTTTGGATTCCGTACAGCAAGTTATCATTGTCAATAAGGACCACCCTTTGGCAGAAAAAGGACATATATCTGTTTCGGAACTCTCCGCGCAGCCCTTTGTAGCCCCGGATAAATACAGTTGGCCGCGAATCTACACAGAACAGCTGTTTGAGAAACACAATGCAAAGCTAAGCATCGTATACGAATGCAACCGCCCCCGCCAAACCATCGATTTGGTTGCAAATAACCCGAAACTGGTTGCCCGCACCATTGAACCGGAAATTACAGACGCCGATTTGAATCGTATCCGTGTACTGCATTTGGATGATGACCCGTTTATTCTCCCCATCAACCTCTGCTATCGAAAAAGCATCACCGGTTCCCCTGCTAAACGCGAATTTCTCAGCTTGATTCTGAACGCATATGATTGATTTTTGAAATTCAATCATCGAAAAAAGACGGAAGACACGCTTGTATGCGCTGCACTTCCGTCTTTTTCCATCTCGCTTACACTTACAATACGTTGAAAATTCCGTTGAAACGAAAATGAGCCATTCCGACATTGAAGTGACCCCAAAAAGTTACTGTCTAACAAATGGGGTGCAGTTCATAATGTACCCGCCGGACCTGTGCTCGTATTTGAGTGGCGCATCATGTGATGGTCTGAGAATCTGCATCACAGACGCACCAAGATGGTTTTAGCCAAAAACTTTGAATGTCCAAGTTGGACATTCCGGTTTATCAATATTTAAAATGTCTCGTATCCTATCATGTCCGCTATCAAATATCGATTGTGCAGAGCTGTTCAAAAGCAAGGCCCGGAAGAGAGAAACTCCGTAAAGAAGTTTCTCTCTTCGGTTTTTGTAATCAGCCGGAATGATTGAATGTAGGTAAATCAATCATATGGGAGGATTGCATAATGGCTAAGTACATCTATAACGAGAAGAATGGGCTTATTGTCTGTGAATTGCAGGCGGCAAGCCCTTTAGTTTTGCCTTGATCCTGCGGTTGTTGTAGTAATCCAGATATGCAACGAGTTCCTGTTTGAAGTGTTCCATGGATTGAAATTCTTGCAGATACAACAGCTCGCTTTTGAGAATTCCAAAGAAATTTTCTATCACAGCATTGTCCAGACAGTTTCCCTTGCGGCTCATGCTCTGTCGGATGCCCTTCTCCCGGAGCATGCGCTGGTACTGCCGGTGCTGATATTGCCAGCCCTGATCAGAGTGGAGAATGAGGTCTGTACCATCAAGAATCCTTGCAAACGCCTCGTCCAGCATGGTGGTTACCATATGATTACTTCAGATTTTGAGTAAAACATGATTTTTATTATACTCAATTACGCCGTCTTTTTGCATTTTAGAAAGTTCATTGCACATGGTGCTGCGGTCAACATTCAGATAATCCGCTAACTGCTGACGGTTGTATGGAATGAGAAAAGAATTACTTCCAAATTGTTTGGCACATTCTGAAAAATAGGACATCAGCCGTCCCCGGATAGATTTAGAACTAGTATGCTGAATCCTTTGAGATAACTGAAGGCTTTTGTGGGCACAAACCGTCAGCAAATTCCGAATGAGCTTTACGTGAAATGGGCAAGCATTCGCACAGGTTGTCAATACCCGGCCAACATTCATAAACAATACAGAAGTATCTTCGGCAGCTGATACCGTGACCAGCATTGGCTGCCCCGGAATACAGGCATATACTTCGCCAAATACGGAACCGGGAGGAACATCACTTAAAATGCTGCTGTTTCCCCAAATATCACTACAAGATATCATTGCTTTGCCGGACAGGACAACGCCTATGTTCTCTGTAATATTTCCTTCGGACAAAATGATTTCTCCTTTTTTGTAACTGTGTTTTGCAGCGTTTAGACACCCCAAAAGAGAGTCGATTTCTTTATCTTGTAATCCACGAAACAGTAATGTATTTGATAAGTTCATATTTTTCTCCTTTCTGTTGTTGTAGCAACAGACTTTCCTATTCGATGATATTATAATACAATCAGAAATTCAAGAGAAGGGAAGGATCAAAATGATTCGAAAAATCATTCAGATAGATGAAGAAAAATGTAATGGCTGTGGTGCTTGTGCCGAAGCGTGTCACGAAGGGGCAATCGGCATGGTGAATGGAAAAGCGAAACTTTTGCGGGATGATTATTGTGACGGCTTGGGTGATTGCCTGCCAACCTGCCCCACTGGTGCAATTTCCTTTGTAGAACGGGAAGCCGCAGCTTATGATGAAAAGGCCGTACAGGAAAATATTCGAAAAAAGCAGGAACAAAGTCACACCTCCGCCGCTCCCCATGGGGGATGTCCCGGCAGCCAGATGCAGCGTATCCAGCGTTCACAGGAATCTGCACGTTCTAATCCAGTGTCGGCTGAATCACAGTTGGGACAATGGCCCTGCCAGATCAAGCTGGTTCCGGTCAATGCTCCGTATTTTGATGGGGCAAAGCTGTTGATTGCGGCTGATTGCAGTGCATATGCCTACGCCAGAATGCATGATGAATTTATGCGTGGGAAAATTACAATCATTGGCTGTCCCAAGCTGGACAGCGTGGATTACAGCGAAAAGCTGACGCAAATTATCCAAAACAACAATATCCAGAGCGTGACCATTGTGCGAATGGAGGTTCCCTGCTGCGGAGGGCTTGAGATGGCGGCGAAAAAAGCTTTGCAGTCCAGCGGGAAATTCATTCCCTGGCAGGTGGTCACGATCTCGATTGATGGAAAGATTCTGGAATAATTGTGGACTTGGAATCAGAGAATAAATCGAAACAAGCATGAAACTACAACGATGTGATAGGAGGCGATAATTGTGAGCATAAAAATCAAAAATATTTCAAAATCGGAAGTATTGACACTGAAAGAACAGATTTCTTATCAGGAGGGGCAAGTTGTCAGCAAGACGCTGGCGCAAAACCCGGCGGTAAGTATTACTCTGTTCTCCTTCGCAAAAGGCGAGGAAATCAGCACCCATGAATCGGGTGGCGACGCCTTTGTCACCTGTCTGGACGGCGTTGGAAAAATCACCATTGACGGCACAGAATATCTGCTGCATGAAGGGGAATCCATCGTCATGCCAGCCGGGCACCCTCATGCGGTATATGGACAAGAAGCGTTCAAGATGCTTTTGGTCGTTGTATTTTAAGCAAGAAATGAAGAGGTAAATAAATATGGAACAAAAAATGTTTTGCTATCAGTGTCAGGAAACTGCCGGGTGCACGGGCTGCACAATATCAGGCGTGTGCGGGAAGAAGCCCGATGTGGCAGCCATGCAGGATCTGCTAGTCTATGTCACAAAAGGGCTTTCGGCTGTAACCACTGCACTGCGTCAAGAGGGGAAGCAGGTCGCTGCGGAAATCAATCACTTGATCACCCTAAACCTGTTCACTACCATCACCAATGCAAACTTTGACAAGGAGAGCATTGAGGCAAGAATCCGTGCCACACTGACAGAAAAAGAGGCACTGTTGGCGCAGGTCGAAGATTCTTCCAACCTGCCCGAAGCAGCAAAATGGGACGGTTCCGGTAACTGGGAAGAAAAGGCCAGAACGGTCGGTGTTCTTTCTACTGAAAACGAGGATATCCGTTCTCTGCGTGAGCTGATTACCTATGGTTTGAAGGGACTGTCCGCTTACTCGAAGCACGCAAATGCGCTGTTAAAAGACGATGGTGAGGTTGACGCATTCCTTCAGCGGGCGTTGGCTGCTACTCTGGACGACAGTCTCAATGCGGAGGATTTGATTGCCCTGACCATGGAAACCGGAAAGCACGGTGTATCCGGTATGGCTCTGCTGGACAAGGCCAACACGGAAGCCTATGGAAATCCCGAAATCACGAAGGTCAAGATTGGCGTTGGAAAAAATCCCGGCATTCTGGTCTCCGGCCACGACCTGCGGGATCTGGAAATGCTGCTGGAGCAGACACAGGGAACCGGTGTAGATGTTTATACCCATTCCGAGATGCTTCCTGCCCATTATTACCCGGCGTTCAAAAAGTATCCCCATTTTATCGGCAACTATGGCAATGCATGGTGGAAGCAGAAGGAAGAATTTGAATCCTTCAATGGTCCCATCCTGATGACAACCAACTGCATCGTGCCGCCCAAGGACAGCTACAAGGACAGGCTCTACACCACCGGCGCAGCCGGATATCCAGGCTGTACCCATATTCCCGGAGAAATTGGCGAGCAGAAAGATTTTTCCATGATGATTGAACATGCTAAGAGATGCTCTGCACCAACCGAAATTGAAACGGGAGAACTCATCGGCGGATTTGCCCATGCGCAGGTTTTGGCTCTGGCAGATCAGGTAGTTGAGGCGGTAAAAAGCGGTGCAATCAAAAAGTTTGTGGTCATGGCCGGCTGTGACGGACGGGCAAAGAGCCGAGATTACTATACCGAATTTGCCAAAGCACTGCCTAAGGATACAGTGATCCTTACTGCGGGCTGTGCAAAATATAGGTACAACAAGCTGCCTTTGGGCGATATCAACGGGATTCCCCGTGTTCTGGACGCCGGACAGTGCAACGACTCCTATTCTCTGGTCGTGATTGCCCTGAAGTTAAAGGAAGTTTTTGGCCTTGATGACATCAACGACCTGCCTATCATCTACAATATCGCATGGTATGAGCAGAAAGCAGTCATTGTTCTCCTGGCGCTTCTATCCCTTGGGGTAAAGAATATCCATCTCGGTCCTACCCTCCCGGCATTCCTCAGCCCGAATGTGGCGAAGGTTCTGGTGGAAAATTTCGGCATTGCAGGGATCGGTACCGTAGAAGATGATCTTGAGCTGTTTTTCGGCGCAAAGTAATAAACCACAACAGCATTTGAATTTCTTAGCTTATCTTCGGTCAGGAACGGCATTACCGTTCCTGACCTTTGTCCTTTTTGTTATTAGGAATCTGCTGCTCCTTCTGCGCCTGCCGCACCAATCTCCGTACAGCCTGCCGCTCTATATCCTCATTCAGTATGCGGGAAACCGCCTTTTTGCTGTCAAACATTAGAAGCGGGTTGTACTTCTCACCGTAAATCTCCTGCACGCAGTTCTCCGTTTCCTGCTCCTTAGTGGGGCAGATTGCCTGCCTTGCTTCATACAGCTGCACTGGGTCGAAGCCCTGGGCCTGCTCCCGAACCCCTGCATACTCGTTCAAGGCAGCGTCCAACTCAGCGGAATATTTCTGTTCCTGTTTTTCTAACCGTTTCAGATTCTGCTCCATTCATATGTATTAGGTGGGAGAAACCACCCTCTACATAGTAGCTCTTGGTTTACAATGCTATTGCTGTTGTTTTCTCGTTTGGCAGCTCAATCCGCTATGCCAGAGAAAAACAAACGCGGTGGGGTTTCTTGATCCCCGACCGCGTTTATCTTTGTCCGCTGATATACGGGCAAATCGTTTTTTATTGTAGGTTACTTTCTTGCACCATCCGAGCCGATGGTATATCCGTCAATGGTGGTATTCACCGCCATCGTCCCGTCTGTGTAGAAGTAGTACCACTTTCCGTCAATCTGCTTCCAGCCGCCGGCAAACATCATTCCGGTTGTCTTATCCAGCCAGTACCACTTCTGGTCGTCGGAGAGCCAGTCCTTCACTGGCTTCCCATTTCTGTAATAGCTCCACTGGCCGCTGTCATTCTGCTGCCAGCCGTTTGCGGTCTGCGGGTCAATGACGATCTCCACAAACCGCCGCAGTACGGTGGCAACCTCGGCGCGGGTAGCGGTTCCCTTGGGGTCAAACTTATTTCCATTCTTCCCGGCCAGGATGCCCGCCTGCTGCATGGCCTTAACCGCATCCTTCGCCCAGCTGCTGATGTTTGCGTTGTCCGCAAAGGTCACAGCCTGGAGGGTTTTCGGAAAGTCGTAGCCCAGCTTTTTGGCGTAATTTGCCATGATGACCGCCATCTGTTCCCGGTTGATGTTGGTATCCGGCGCAAAGGTGCTGGCGGTAACACCCGTCACAATTCCGGTCTGCGCCGCCCAGTTCACATAGGGCGCATAGTAAGCGTCGGCTTTCACATCAGTGAATTTTCCGGTTTTGTAGCTGTCCGGGTTGATGCCCGCCAGCCGCCCAAGGGCGGTGACGAACATTCCTCTGGTCATGCCGGTGTTGGGGCTGAAGGTGGTGGCGCTGGTGCCGGAGAGCAGTCCCCGGCTAGCTGCAAAGAGGATGTTGTCCGCAGCCCAATGCTTCTGAATATCGGTAAAGGCCGGGGCAGGGTTCTTGTAGCCCACGCCGTAAACGCTGAAATGACCGGTTTCAAAAACCACCGCTTTCAGGCTGGCATCGTAGCTGGATTTGGTGATCCATTCCACCTTGCCAGCGTCATCTACATAGACTGCATAGAGATCACCGGTCTGCTCACCCTTTGCCAGTGTGTAGGGCAGGCGCACCGAGACAGTATGGCCGCTTAGGTTGGTAATCGGCGTCTCCTTGCCGCCGGAGAGGTACACCAGCGACAGGTCATAGGCCGGTCTTGTGCCGATAGCGGCTTTGGCCTCGGTGGAGCGCAGGGCATCCACCTTATCTGCCCGGAGAATGATGTCCCCTCCAGCGGAGGCGGCATCCAGCTGTTTCAGAGTATCCAGACCGATATTGACTGAAACCAGATGGTCTGTTGCTACGGTAAACTGCCGGACATTTTCTTTCACCAGCAGATCCAATGTCTGCGCCTTGATGGTCACGTTAAAAGAGGTCTGGCCTGCCGCCGGGGTGATGGGAACGGTAACGGCAATCCCGTTCTCTGTGGTGCCGTTCTTTTTCGCATCCTGTTTGGCCTTGTCGATGGCGGACTGGACAGAGCTGTGATCCACTGCCGCATTGCCGTTTGCATCCGGCTTCATTGGTTGCGTTTCGCTGGTAACCGGGGTATCCGTTTTGTTACTACCGGGCTGATTGGTTCCGCCGGAATTGCCGGAGCTGCCGCCGCTGAAAGGCCGATCGGAAACGGTCAGTGTTCCAGGAACATAAGTGATCTTATAATTGTCATTTGACAGCGTACCAGTAATGTTGATCGCAGTTTTGCCGGTTTTGCTCATATCCGGTGTCTGCTCGTAGGTCAATGTTACCGTGCCGCTCAGGGTATCTGCACCAACCAGACCTTCCACCTTGTAATTCTTATCTGCTTCCGGGCTGCTCAGATCGGGCGTGGTGCTGCCGGTGTAGGCGCTCTGATCAAGCGCCGTAACGGTGACCGCTTTCTTCGCTACGGTCACAGTCAAGCTTTGCTCTGCCACATCCGCGTACTCTGCATTTCCCTGAACCTGATACCGAACAGTGTATTTCCCGGCGTTTTTCGCTGTGGGGATCTGCTCGCTCCATTTGGAATCGTCAAGCCGGTAGAGCATCGTGCCGCCAGTGGTCTTGCCTGCTGTAACCAGCGCCTGTTCTGCACCGTTGTAGGTCAGTGTATTGACCGTAGGTGCCGTAACAGTGGGGACAAGCTTGTTGGTCGCATTGACATTGACGGTCAGCGTGATGTCCTCATAGTTCGTACTCTTGATTACTACGGTCGCAGTACCCACAGAGCCGGTGGTTTTCACGTCATTTTTCTGAATCGGCAGGATCAGCTCGCCGTTTTCCACCTTCGCACCGCTGGTGTAGTAGCCGTCATTGAGTTTGATCTCGCCGATCTCATAAGTGAGCGCACCGTACTCTTTGGGCGTTTCCAGCGTGGGCAGAGTGGGGAGTGTCACAGTGTAGGTCTTTTCGCAGTCATTTACAATGGTAAGCGCAGTTTCCTTGGTGAAGTCAGGCGCAACGGCCTTGGTGATGCTGGCAGTGGTAGGGAAGCTGCTCTGCTCCAGGGCGTAATTCTTCGCGGCCTGTTCCGTCAAGGTCACTGTGGCAGTGATGTTCTTGCTGTTGCCCACACTGGCATCGTCAAAGCTGGCGGTCACGGTGTAGTCTGTGCCTCCGTTCAAGTTCACACCGTCGAAGGTCACGCTGGAGATGTCTGCGTTTGTCGTGCCATCATAGGGCTTGGACGCAGCCGTTACTCCAGTAATCGTCAGTGGTTTCTTTCCAATGCTGACCGCCACGCTGGCGGGTACGGTATTGTTGTGGTTTGCATCGCCAATCACCCGATACCACACGGTATACGTTCCGGCATCGGTGCCGGTAGGGATGACCGGGCTGTATGTACCGCTCTCGGTCAGGCTGTACTGCATGGTGCCATAGTTCGTCACGCTGCCCGCTATGACCAACGCCTGCTCCTGTCCGGTATAGGTCAGGTTTTCCTGCGCTGTGGGAGGCGTGATGAGGCTTGACCGGATGTTGGCCTTTTGTACCGTCACAACAATATCCTGGCTCATCTTCTCGTAGCCATCGCATGTGGCGGAAAAGCGGAAGGTGTGCTGGCCTGCGGACAGCTTTTGCGCAGAAAGATCAAATTGATTCTTTGTTGTCGCACTGCCAACCGCTGTCTCTTTGCCGTTCTCCACCTTGTACCACTGGAAGCTTACAGCGCCTGTGCCGGTTTCCTTAGTTACCTGAACAAGAAGCGTCCCCGTACCGCCATAAGTCATGCTCATCTTGGTGGGATAGTCCATGCTCTTGATGGGGATCTTGGCTATAGAAACATTGGTCAGCTCCGTACCACTAAGGTCGCTGATCCAGGTGCTGCCGCTCTTGAACGTGTAACCATCCGGCAGGAGGGATGCCAGCGTGACATCTCCGGTGACGGTCAGCTTTGCCGCCGTCTTACCGTTCAGATCCAGCTTGAGCGGGCTGCCGATGGTGATCTCGCCTGCATTTGCCAGCAGCTTCACCGTACCGCCGTCGGCTGCGGCGATGGCCGCGCCTGCCGTCCGATGGTAGGAAATGCTGCCGTTCTTCTTTGTCACCTCAGCGGCATAGCCGCAGTAGGGGCAAACTTTCCCGCCGGAATGGTCATCCGGGTGGCTGCACTTCACAACGGTTACGGCAGTATTCTCCTTCATCTCCGACAGCTTGACCCATGCGCCGTCTTGCTTCTGATAGGCATAGCCCGCTGCCAGCAGGGACTGGTAATCTGCGCCATTCCCGATTTCGATGCTGTCAAAGGAGCCGCCGGACAGGGTCACTGGAATATTGTCAAGAAGTCCCAATTCCAGCTGAGCCGCGCTGCCGCCGGACATGGTCAGCGTTCCCTCCGTGTAGATGCCGCCGGTGAACGTGCCGCTCATTACCACAGCTTCGTTCCCAGAACAAATGAAAAGCCCACGTCCACGGGCGCCAGTTCCGCCGTCTTTACTGCCCTCCAGAGTGACATTGTCCAGCGTCAGCTTTGCGCCTGGGTGGTCAAATTTTCCAACTTCCACCGCGGTAGCGGGCTTGCTGGTGCAGGTGCTTAGCACCTTGCCGTTTATGATGGCTACATTGGAGCCGAGGATGCGTAGAAGCGCCTTCTCAGCGGATTTACTCAGGGTGTGTCCATTCAAGTTCAGTATAATATTTTTGCTGATTTCGATGGGCTCTGGGTTCTCGATGGTCAAAGGCCCCCGCAGAGTGATCGTGTCCTTGTCCTGCGCGGCAGCCAGCGCGTTTTCCAGACTGGTGTATCGTGTGCCGCCGATTTCAAATGCCTCCACCAGTGCTTTGCAGAAGGTGCAGTAACCGGCGCTGTCCACCTTGCCCTCATGGTCGCAGCTTCTACCGCAGACACATTTACCGTTCTGATATTGGCAGGTATGCTGGACCACCTTGACCGCTCTATCCGGAATATCTACATTGGAAACGTTCAAAATTTCGTTGCTATTAGCGTCTGCAAAGGCATATCCGTCCGCCAGCAGAGCCAGGGCCTCCTCACCAAGTTCTGCATTGATTCCACGTTGGAACGTGCCGCCCCGGAGCTGGGTTTCCCCGAGGAAATTCACCTGACGCTCAAACACGCAGTCGCCCTTTACCGTCAGGGTATACTGGTCAGCAAAGATGCCCTGCCCTGTTGTAACGCTATCTAATATCAATACCGTGGGGGCGCTGGTGTCAATGCCATTTATCGTGCCGTTTTGGATGGTAACGCTCTTGTACGGGAAATTTTGCAGATCCAGCGTCTTGACCTTGTGGCCCTGCAGATCCAGCGTAATGTCCATTTTGTTCGCCGGCTCGCCGTTCCCCGCTTTCAAGGTTGCGTTAGTATCCCGCACAAAATAAGCGGTTCCGCCGGAGAACAGAATGAACCCAACCTCAGGGTTATCGCCTTCAAACGTATAGGGGATACCGTCGCGAATAAAGAGCACATCCTTGCTGCACGGTTCGCCGCACTGTTGGCATTTGCCCTCGTTGGTGTATTTTTCATGGGTGCAGGTGTTAAAGGTAACAGGGACAGTGCTTGTATCTAGGGTATAGCTCTGATAGGACAGCTTGCAGTAGACCTGGCCGCTGTACTCCCAGTCCTTGCCCGCCGTTGTGGTCAGGTCGGATTGGGTCAGGGTGATTTCCTTGCTGCCGCTGCCTGTACCTGTAAATTCCTTGTCGTTCACATACCACTGATAGGTAATATTACCGGTCAGATCGCTTGCCAGAGAGGCGTCTACTGAAACATACGCGGTGGTTCCCTCATCCGTTGTTTTATAGTCGACCTGCGGCTGCTGGCTTATGGTAATGGGCGCGCCGGAGACAGTGACCGTAACGGTCTTGGTGACTGTCGTTCCGTCCGTGCCGGTGACAGTAACGGTCAGGCTGTAAG
>CAKTAK010000010.1:0-55411 GCA_934527315.1 uncultured Oscillospiraceae bacterium | reverse complement strand
CAACAATCGGCTGGGTATTTTCCGATTCAAAGGAGGATGCTTTAGAAGGGGTTAACAGCGGCGATTATTATGCAGCCGTGGTGATTGACCGGGATTTTACGGATAAAATGTTCCATATGCTTACGGAATGGGACGGCAAGCCTTCCATTACATATTACGAAAATGCCAAGAAAAATGCGGTTGCCACGAAAATTACGGATACCGCGGTGGATACGCTGAAACGCTCCATCAGCAGAAACTATCTGGAAGTGGTCATCGGTGATGCCATGCATCAGGCAAATCTGATTTCTGTGGAGCTTTCCGACCAGGACCCCGAGGGCGCTGTCAGCGGAATTCTCTATCAGGCGCGGGATTTGTTGGTGGGCAGCCGGGAGATGCTGGACGCATTTTCCAATGCCGCCTCCGGAGACCGGTTGATTTCCGATGCCGATGCGGAAAGATTGTCGGAAATTGTGGAGAGCATCAACGTCAGCGCCCCGGACAGCGGTAAGCTGGTGTCCACGGCGGCGCAGATTCAGCAGAATGTGTTCTCAGCGCTGGACAAGACGGAGCGGGCTCTGGATTTGGCATCGAAAGCGACCGGAGACAGCAGCCGTCTGGCACAGGCGCAGAAAGCCGCGGCGGAGGCTGCGGACCGATTGGGTAATGTAAGCAAGCAGCTGAATGAATGGGCGGACCAAATCGATGGAAAATACCCGAATCTGGCGCAGGTGCCGCTGGTACGGCAGTTGGCCGAGGAATGTACGCAGCTGCAGAAATGGCTGAACAACTTTGCCGTGCAGCCGGATATGAGCAGTACCATTTCCGACGGATATGCCCTGATTGCATCGATTCGTACCACAGCCGGAAAGCTGACGCCTACGGCAAAGGAGCTGGGCGCGGAACTGGACGCAGTGGTGGGTGAAATCTCCGATACCCTGCAGGGCATGGATACCCTCTCCGCAGATGCGGAGAAGATTCAGAACGTTCTGAAGGATATGTCTGCTGCGGCAGGACAGACTTCGGACCTGCTGCGACCGTCGCTGAACAGCATGATTACGGCGGTGACTCAGGTACTGGACAAGGTGGAGAACCCGGAGGGCGATGACGCCATGGACGTGCTGTTGGAGGTTCTGGGCGGCAGCCCGGAGGCTTACGGCGCTTATTTCCCGGAAATGGTTCAGACCACCGTGACGAAAATCTATCCCATTGAAAACTACGGCTCGGCAATGGCTCCGTTTTACACGGTCCTGGCCATCTGGGTGGGCGCGGTCATTATGGTTTCCATTCTCAAACCCCATGCCAAGGAAGAGGGCTTGGAAAATCCCAAGCCCTGGCAGCTGTTTTTCGGACGATACATCATGTTTTTCCTTGTGGGGCAGGTGCAGGCAGCTGTGATTGTCACGGGAGATTTGCTCCTGCTGAAAATCCAATGTCTCCACCCGGGATTGATGTATCTGGCGGCGGCGGTGACGGCGCTGACCTTCAGTTTGCTTATTTATACCCTTGCCATGTCCTTTGGCGATATGGGCAAGGCGGCGGTGGTTGTGGTCATGGTGCTGCAGATTGCCGGGTCTTCCGGTACCTTCCCCATTGAACTGTTGCCGACTATTTACCAGAAGATTTATCGGTTTTTCCCCTTCCCCTATGCCATTGACGCCATTCGGGAGTGCATTTGCGGAACCTACGGCCATTACTATTACACCCAATTGGACTTTTTGCTGCTGTTTGCCGGGGCGGCATTGGTTGTGGGACTGCTGATTCGTCGGCCGTTTATGGGATTGAACGAATTTGTGGAAGAAAAACTGGAAGAAACGGAATTGTTTTAAGGAGGTGCGGAGCGAATGACACCGGAAGATAAATATTTTCAGCTGTATAATCGGCTGTTGGAGGAAGTGGCGGCTCTGCACAAATCCAATCAGCGGCGGATTCGTATCGGAATGCGGGCGCTGTTGGTGGTCACCGTTGGATTGATGGTGCTGATGTTCCTTTCCAACGGCAACCGGGTAATTACGCTGATGCTCTGGATTTTTTCCATGTTTACCTTGGCGGCATATCTCATTGCGGTGGAATACGCCGATGATGAGCTGACCAAGCGACTGCAGGAAATCATGGAAATGGAGCAGGACTTGGATTTGACGCCCTTGACGGCGCTGCCGCCGAAACGCCCCGGTCGGTTGGCCCAGAGAATCCGCAAGACCATGGAGGAAAAGCTAGCCGCCGAGGAGGAATCGACTTCGGAAACGGAGGAACCCGCCGAAGAAGAATCAGAGACGGAAGTGCTGCCGGAAACGGAAGAACTGTCGGCTGCCCATGCTGCGGAAGAACCGGAATCCCCGGAAGAGCATTCTGACGAGGAGGTGCAGCCGTGAAACATATCGGAGAAATCATTCGAGACGATTGGCGGCGGCTGACTGCCAGCGTTGTGGTGGTTGTGGTGCTGTTGGGCTTGTGCTTGGTGCCCTGCCTGTACGCGTGGTTCAATATTCTTTCCAACTGGGACCCCTACGGTCCGTCTTCCACGGGCAATATCAAGGTTGCCGTGGCCAGTCAGGACGAGGGATACGAAATGCTTGGCATGGAGCTGAACATCGGCGAGTTGGTGCTGAACGGTTTGCAGACCAACGACCAGATGGGTTGGGTCTTTGTGGACGATGCCCATGATGCCTTGGAGGGCGTATACAGCGGCGCATACTACGCGGCGCTGATTATCCCGGCGAACTTTACGGGAGATTTTGTCAGCGTGTTGGAGGGCGACCTGCGGCACCCGGAAATCGAATATTACGAAAACGAGAAGAAAAATGCCATTGCACCGAAAATTACAAGCAAAGCAAAAACGGCGGTGCAGGCGCAAATCAATACCACCATTGTGGAAAAGGTGGCGGAGGCCATTGCAACTTCCGACCGACTGTTTTCCGCCATGGGAATGGACCCGCAGGCGGTAGCGAATGAGCTGACGGAGAAAATCGGCGACGCGCAAAAGCAGGCGCAGCAGCTGAGCGAAGTGTTGGCATCTCTGCAAAAGGTGATTGATGACGCGGACAGCTTGCTGGACGTGGCGAATCTGACTGCGGCGGACGTGAATCAAATATTGGGCGAGAGCAGCGCTTTGGTGGGAGAAATCGGAAATTTCGCGGATTCTACCTCAGATAAGGCGCAAACGGCCAATGCCGATGTGCTGGATATTCTGAATCATGCCGACACCGCGCTGTCTGATTTGGAGACAACCCTTACCGGTTGGTCTACCTTGGAGCCTACCAATCAGCAGACGCAGGACGTACTTGCTCGGGTGGACAAACTGATTCAGACACTGCAAACGGTGCGGGAAAAGCTGCCGGAAGAGGTTCGCCCCCATCTGGACAGCGCCATTCAGGATTTGCAGGACCTGCGGAAAAAACTGCCTGCCATTACGGATTATAACGTTATGGATTCTCTGGTTCAGCTGGTTGCCTCGGCGCGGACAAGTCTGCGGACCGCAGTGCTGAAAACGAATCCCCAGGTCGGGGAGTATTTGGAGCAGACCAACGAGAAAACCCAGACCACACTTCGCTCTGTGCAGGAATTATTGGGCATTGCCTCCGGCAGTATGACGAAATTGCCGGGCACGTTGGACGGCTATGCCGGGGCGTTGGGGCAAGCGCAGACAACGCTGCAAACGGGCATCACCTTGGCAAATACCATTGCCGGTGATTTGGGCCGGCTGAAAACCACAGTGGAGAATGTGACCGGCAGTGAGGCATTCCGGGAGTTCAGCGAGCTGTTGGAAAATGACCCGGGCAGCTTGCCGGACTACCTCAGCTCTCCGGTGCAAATGAACACGGAAGTGGTCTATGAAATCAAGGACTACGGCTCGGCAATGGCGCCCTATTACATTATGCTGGCGCTATTTGTGGGCTCTTTGCTGTCTGTGGTGCTGCTGCGGGTGCCGGTGAGTCAGCCGGAATTTGCCGGATATCGGGCAACGGAACGGTACTTTGCCCGGTTTGCAACGTTTTTGCTCATCGCTTTAGCACAGGCATTGGTTACAAGCTTTGGCTGCTTGTATTTTGTGGGAATGCAGTCCGTATCCCCGTGGCGGTTTGTATTGGCCTGTTGTCTGTGCTCCTTGAACTTCTCGGCTATGAACTATGCGCTGGTGTATGCGTTGGATAACATCGGCAAGTGCGCCGCGGTGATTATCATGGTCATTCAGGTGGCCGGCTCCGGCGGCTCTTATCCCGTGCATGTACTGCCGGAAATTTTCCAGAAACTCTATCCGATTATGCCGTTCCATTACGGTATGGATATGATTCGGGAAACCATCGGCGGAATGTACGGCGATACCTATCTGCGCTGCGGTGTGATTCTGGTACTGATGAGTGTTGGGTTCACGGTATTCGGGCTGCTCATGTATTATTCGGCCAGAAAACTGAATGCCATCGTAGCCGCAAGTATGGAACGGTCCGGCATTATGTAAAAACGTTCAAAAGTTGTGGAAAGCCCTGTGCGAAGTTTGCACAGGGCTTTTTTGCGTCAAATTCCCGGTCAAACCTTGGATTGCCGACCGGTATGGTCGATGACGGTATCACCGGAGAGAATGAGCTGGGAGACGGGCAGAATTTCATAGCCCTCCTGCTGCAAATACTCAATGATGCCCGGCAGCGCCTCCGGCGTATGGAGCGCGGCGTTGTGAAACAGAATGATGCTGCCCGGGACTACTTGCTTTGTGACCCGCGCGGTAATCTCTTGGGCGGACAGTTCTTTCCAATCCAGACTGTCCACATTCCATTGAATCACGTGCATGCCCATACTGTTGACGGCGGACACCACATGGTTGTCATATTCCCCGTAAGGACACCGGAATAACGTGGGGCGGGTCCCGGTGATGGCTTCGATTTTATCGTTGCAGGCATTGACGTTGGAAATGATGTCCTGCTCCGACAGCTGAGAAAAGTGGGCATGGTCATCGGAGTGATTCATAACGTCCATTCCTGCGTCCGCCAAAGCCTTGACCGATTCGGGATACCGGTCCACCCATTGCCCGACCAGAAAAAATGTGGCCTTTACACCGTGGTCGGTCAGAATGTCAATGAGCTGTTGGGTATCTTCATTCCCCCAAGCAGCGTCAAAGGACAGCGCCACGGTTTTGTTGTCTCGCTCCACGGAATAGATGGGGAGAATGCGGTCGGTTTGGGCAGTTTGTACGGCAGTGGCGGGCATTCTCATGCGAAAGAAAAGTCCACCGGCCAAAATCAAACCGGCGGCTGCAAGAAGAACCGCCCCTTTCCGGGATTGTTTTTCCAAGAATTTCATAAGCGCCTCCTATTGTTGGAATTTCTAAAGCTTATGGGAATCCATGGGGTGCTTATGCATTTTTTTACGGGAAAAACAGTGCGGTTTTGCGGGAAAACATGGGGTTTTTGACACAGCCTTTCGGAAAAAATCGGCTGAGAAAATCTTCGTCATGAGCAAAAGTCACAAAAATGTTGAATGTTCCTTGTATGAAAGAACAAGAAAGAATTTGTTAAATATGATTGAAAAATAACTAACAATATTGTATAATAATTTGCACATTCAAGGGGGATGGTCCGTCAATCGGCCAAATAGCGGAAGATTCCTCAAAAAAGTTAGGAGCGAGTTCAAAAATGGAAAATCTCTTTTGGCTTGGCTTTGTTGGCGCGGCAATTGCACTGATTTTTGCATTGCTGCAGCGCAATAAGGTCATGAAAGAATCCGAAGGCGACGAAAAGATGGTCAAGATTGCCGGCGCTATCCGCGAGGGTGCAAACGCATATCTGAGACGTCAGTATATTACCGTTGCCAAAGTATTTGCAGTTGTATTTGTAATTCTGTTGGTCATCGCATTTGCATCCGGCGGCAAAATGCTGTCCCGGGTGACTCCTTTTGCCTTCCTGACCGGCGGTATCTGGAGTATGCTGGCAGGCTTGATTGGTATGAAGATTGCTACCAATGCAAACGCACGTACCGCAAACGCTGCACACGAAAGCCTGAACAAGGGTCTGCGCGTGGCATTCTCTTCCGGTTCCGTTATGGGCTTTACCGTTGTCGGTCTGGGCATTCTGGATATCACCATCTGGTTCTGCGGTCTGAAGTACATCGGCGGTATCTCCGATGCAACCACCATTGCCAACATCATGGTTATGAACGGCATGGGCGCATCCTTCATGGCTCTGTTTGCTCGTGTGGGCGGCGGTATTTATACCAAGGCTGCTGACGTGGGCGCTGACCTGGTGGGTAAGGTTGAGGCCGGTATCCCCGAAGATGACCCCCGTAACCCCGCTACTATCGCTGATAACGTGGGCGATAACGTGGGCGACGTTGCCGGTATGGGCGCTGACCTGTACGAGTCCTACGTGGGCTCCATTCTGGCTACGTTCGCACTGGGCGCTGCTGCCGGTTACGGCTTTGCAGGTATGTTCCTGCCCGTGGCTCTGGCTGTTGCAGGTATCATTTGCTCTCTGGTTGCAACTTTCTTTGTGAAGACCAAGGAAGAGGCAACGCAGCTGGACCTGCTGAAGAGCCTGCGTACCGGTACTTACACCGCTGCTATTCTCTCTGCAATCGTTGCAATTCCCCTGTGCATGGTAATCCTGAAGGGTTACAACTGGATTGGTACTCTGATTTCCATCTACTGCGGTCTGCTGGGCGGCACTCTGATCGGTTACTTCACTGAGTACTACACCTCTGATAACTACAAGCCCACTCAGAAGCTGGCCGATGCTTCCGAGACCGGCGCTGCTACCATCATCATCGGTGGTATTTCTCTGGGTCTGAAGAGCACCGTGGCTCCCATCATCATTGTTGCTGTGGGCGTCATCGTTTCCTTCTTCGTTTCCGGCGGTTCTACCAACTTCAACACCGGTCTGTACGGCATCGGCATTGCTGCTGTTGGTATGCTGTCCACTCTGGGTATCACTCTGGCAACCGACGCTTACGGTCCCGTGGCTGATAACGCCGGCGGTATCGCTGAGATGAGCGGTCTGCCTGAGGAAGTCCGCGATCGTACCGACGCTCTGGACTCTCTGGGCAACACCACTGCCGCTACCGGCAAGGGCTTTGCAATCGGCTCCGCATCTCTGACTTCTCTGGCTCTGCTGGTTTCCTACATCAACATTGTTGAGGGTAAGGTTGAGCTGAATCTGGCGATCACCAACCCCGTGCTGCTGGTGGGCGTGTTCATCGGCGCTATGCTGACCTTCGTGTTCTCCGCATTCACCATGAGCGCTGTGCAGACTGCTGCACAGTCCATCGTTGTGGAAGTGCGCCGTCAGTTCCGCGAGATTGCCGGCATCATGGAGTACAAGGCTGATCCCGATTACTCCGCTTGCGTGGACCTGTGCACCAAGGGCGCTCTCCACGAGATGGTTGCTCCCGCATTGATCGCAGTCATCGTTCCCATCGTCACCGGCCTGCTGCTGGGCTGCGAAGGCGTTGTGGGTCTGCTGGCCGGCGTTTCCGTGACCGGTTTTGCAATGGCAGTGTTTATGTCCAACGCCGGCGGCGCTTGGGATAACGCGAAGAAGTACATCGAGCGCGGCAACCACGGCGGTAAGGGCAGCGATCAGCACAAGGCTGCTGTCGTTGGCGATACCGTTGGCGACCCGTTCAAAGATACTTCCGGTCCTTCTCTGAACATTCTGATCAAGCTGTGCTCCACGGTTTCCATCGTGTTCTCCGGCCTGATTGTTGCGTTCAACCTGATGAACCTGCTGTAATCTGACAACACAAACAAAAAAGCTGTTCTCCGATTTTTGGAGAACAGCTTTTTTTGCGTATTGATATGGAATTTCTCAGACCACCTGGAAAATATAGAATTTCAGGTAGTTGGTTTCCGGCACATTCCAGTCAATGGGGTGGTCGGCGGACTGCTGACGTGCCTCAATCTGCCGGAGGGTCACATGGGCGTCTTTGGCTGCGTCTTTCAGCATCTGTACGAACAGCGGCTCGGTCATGAAATGGGAGCAGGAGCAGGTGGCCAGATAGCCGCCCCGGGGCAGAATCTTCATGGCGCGCATATTGATGTCCTTGTAGCCCCGAATGGCGCTTTTGACGGTGGAGCCGCTTTTTGTGAAGGCGGGCGGGTCCAGAATAATCAAATCATAATCCGCTTTGCCTTTGGCTGCCAAATCCGTGAGCAGTTCAAACACGTCGGCGCAGAGAAAATCAATGTTGTCCAGATGATTCAGCGCCGCATTGCCCCGTGCGGTTTCCAATGCGGATTCGGAAATGTCCACGCTTGTAACGTGGGCGGCGCCGGCATAGGCGCAGTTCAAACCGAAGGCACCGGTGTGGGTAAAGCAATCCAGCACCTTTTTGCCGGGGGTCAATTTTGCCACGGCGGCGCGGTTGTATTTCTGGTCCAGGAAGAATCCGGTTTTCTGACCGTTGATGTAGTCTACGTCATAATGTACGCCGTTTTCCACGATTTCCGTATGACCGTTGCCGGAGCCGAGAAAATACCGTTTGCTCTGGGTCAGACCCTCTTTTTCACGAATGCCCACATCGTTGCGCAGATACACGCAATCAATGGTCTCGCCCATGCCACGGAGCAGCTCCACCAAATCGGTCAGCAGGGTTTCGTGAATCAATTCCGTGCCCAAACACAGCACCTGCGCCACCAGCACGGAGCCGAATCGGTCTACGGTCAGACCGGGGAATCCGTCCGCCTCGCCGAAAATCAGCCGGCAGCAGGAAAAATCGGGACCCATTACGGTTTTGCGGTAGTCCACAGCCCACTGGAGCTTTCTCTGCCAATAAGCCCGGTCAAACCGGTCATTGGTGTTGGTGGAGAGAATCCGCACCCGGATTTTAGAATGGTCATTGTAAAAGCCGGCGCCCAGCCAGCGGTTTTTCTGCGTATATACATCTACGATGCCGCCGTTTTCCGGGGTTCCGGTCATGGCGGTAATTTCATCGCTGTAAACCCAAGGGTGGCCGTTTCTGGCGGAACGTTCTGCTTTTTCCGTCACGGTGACGGAGGGAAAAGGTCTTTCCATATACAATCCTCCTCATTTTTCAGCAGTATTGTACGCGATTTTTCCGGGATACACAAGACTTTACAAGCAGTTTTTTCTTCCGTATAATATAAAAAAATAATTTGCGGGAGGAAAATCTTGCCCATGAAGATTTTTGTTGCGTCCGACCTGCATGGTTCGGCGGTATATTGTGAAAAAATGCTCCGTGCGTATGACCGGGAGCAGGCTGACCGCTTGCTGCTGTTGGGGGATTTGCTGTACCACGGTCCCCGGAATGATTTGCCGGAGGGCTATCAGCCGAAACGGGTGCTGGCGATGCTGAATGACTACCGGCAGCAGATTTCCTGCGTCCGGGGCAACTGCGACGGGGAAGTGGACCAAATGGTGCTGGAATTCCCCATTCTGGCGGAGTATTGCCTGCTTTATCTGCAAAAACGTCAGATTTTCGCCACCCACGGTCATCGGTATCATCTGGAAAACCTGCCGCCGCTGCAGCCGGGGGATATTCTGCTCCATGGACATACCCATGTGCCCGCCTGCCGGGAGGCGCAGGGGGTGCTGTATCTGAACCCCGGCTCCGTTTCCATGCCCAAGGAAAATTCCTGGCGGGGGTATCTTCTGCTGACCGATGAGGGCGTGATTTGGAAGACGCTGGAGGGGGAAGTGAAGATGACTTACGACTTTACTGCCGGAAAAATGTTATAATTTAACGTAAAAAAGACCTACCAAAAAGGAATACTTTAGCGAAATGAACAAAAGTGTTAGAAAGTCTTGACATCTGTGAACGATGGGAGTATTCTAACGCCAACAAATTCATATTGCACCGATCGAAAGATCGGCAAGATAGAGGCGCAATGCTCATCAGTACCGGGTTCTTATGGACCAGGATATCCGGAATGCGGGAAAGGGAACGTTGCCGAAGTGGAGAGCAGTACCTGAACTGTTTTCTGCTGGGTCGTCGGATAAGATCCGCCGGACTGTCACAATTGTGGAGCGCTATCGGAAAATACAATGCCCGGAATAGGGGGATTGTAGCAAGCAAGTCAAGCATATTTGAAAGAATTGCAGCCGTAAATGTTTCACAAAAGCATTTGCGGCTTTTTTCATGCGCCGCAATGCCGGAAACTATGGAAAAGGCAGGCGGCGCCTGTTTTTTGGAATTCAAACCAACGGAAATATGAGAAAGGAAGACGAATCAGATGAACTTCAGAAAAATTACTTCGTTTGTACTGGCAGCGGCTATGATGCTGACCTTGGCAGCTTGCGGCTCCGGCAGCAAGGACGCACAGGCAGAGACCACCCCCGATGAACAGCAGCAGGAAACCACCGAGCAGTTCCGCGTGGGCATGGAATGTGCGTATGCCCCCAACAACTGGCAGGAAACTGCCGCAACCGACAGCAACTGGCCCATTGAAAATGTGCCGGGCGCTTATGCAGAGGGCTATGACGTGCAGTTTGCAAAAATCATTGCCGACGGTCTGGGCAAGGAACTGGTCATTGTGAAGATGAGCTGGGACGGTCTGATTGCCGCACTGAATCAGGGACAGATTGATGCCATTATCGCCGGCATGATGGATACTGCCGAGCGCCGTGAGTCCATCAACTTCAGCGATCCCTACCACGAGACCATTTACGGCATGATGGTGATGAACGATTCCCCCTATGCCGATGCAACCTCCATTCAGGACTTTGCAGGCGCTGCGGTTTTGGGTCAGCAGGGCACCGCATTGGATACCGTCATTGACCAGATTGAGAATGTGAACCACCTGAGCCCCGTGGGCAGCGTACCCGATATGATTTCCCGCCTGCAGCAGGGCACCTGCGATGCACTGGTCATCAACGTAGAAAACTCCTCCGGTTATCTGGCTGCAAACCCCAACTTCAAGGTCATCACCTTTGACGAGGGCAACGGCTTTGAGCTGCCGTCCAAGGGCGCTTGCGTCGGTATCCGGAAATCCGATGACGCACTGTTGGAGCAGGTCAACGAGGTTCTGGCAACTGTGGACCAGTCCACCCGGGATACCATGTGGGATACCGCTGTTGCAAATCAGCCTCAATAATCGGTTGAACCGGAAAAACTCTGTTTGAGAGAAACGCTGCGAACAGTCGGGATTCCCCGACTGTTCGCAGGTTTATGAGGAGGAAGAAAGATGAAAGGAACATCAAACGGGAACTTCATTACCCGAGACCATCGATATGTTTATCTGGGCGGCAGCTTGATTGCCTTGCTGGGATTGAGTCTGTGGTATTCCGCACCGAATCCGTATAGCTTTATCGGGGTTGGTTCTCCGTTGGGAATGGGATTGGCGGCAATCTGCTGGCTGTTTCTGGCGGTAAGCGCCTTGGCGCTGCTGGTCAAGTGGACCCACTGGAGCAATTATGAAACCACCATTTTGAAACAGCCCACCATTGTAAAGGTGAGCCGGTATCTGTCCTATCTGGTCAGCGCAGCCTGCATTCTGTTTGTACTGGACCGTTGGGTGCTGAATCTTGCATATCTGATTCAATACTACACCCACGCAGAGAGCAATCCCACCGGTTTCTTCGGTGGATTGGTCTATATGACCAGCCGGAACAGCTCCATCTTTATGACTGGCGTGTGGACCACCGTTCGTCTGGCGCTGTTTGGCACAGCCATTGCATTTGTTTTGTCCATTCTCATGGTGTTCATGAGAATTCAGACGCCGGACAAGCGGGACAATGATTTCGTCAAGTTTCTGAAAATCGTTGCAAATAAATTCGCGAGCTTTTATATCTTCGTCATTCGCGGTACGCCTATGATGGTGCAGTCCTTGATTTTCTACTATGCCATTTTCAATCTCTTCAAGCGCACCGGAATGAGCGTAACGGAAATCAACCGGGTCTGGAGCTTTTTCATTTCCGGTCTGGTGACCATTTCTCTGAACTCCACAGCCTATCTGGCAGAGGTGCTCCGGGGCGGTATTCTGGCCATTGACGCAGGGCAGATGGAGGCAGCCCGGTCTCTGGGTATGACCCAGTGGCAGGCAATGATGAAGGTTGTGTTCCCTCAGGCTGTGAAGAACTCCATTCCTGCCATCGGCAACGAGTTCATCATCAATATCAAGGATTCCTCCGTGCTCAGCGTTTTGGGCGTGCCGGATTTGATGTTCCAGACCAAAGCCGTTGTGGGTATTTACTACCGGGACCTGGAAGTGTACGTCGTGGCGGCGGCGCTGTATCTGATTCTGACCTATCTGTCTTCGCTGCTGCTGAAAGCCATTGCAAAAAAGATGGAAAGCTCCGGCGCGGACAAGCAGCAGAAACGGGAAAAGAAATCCGAAACCGAGATGCCGGATTACGGCATTCCCAGTTCCAACTAAGGGGAGGAGCTTATGGAAAACAATACTGTGATTCGAATTGAACAGCTGGAAAAATCCTTCGGCGATCTCCATGTGCTCAAAGGCATCAATCTGGAAGTACACAAGGGGGAAGTGGTGTGCATTATCGGCGCCTCCGGCTCCGGTAAATCCACGCTGCTGCGGTGTCTGAATTTGTTGGAGCAGGCGGATTCCGGACATATCTGGTTTGAAGACCAGGATTTGATGGATTTGAAAGTAAATTTGAATGCCCTGCGCCAGAAAATCGGCATGGTATTTCAGGGATTCAATCTGTTCAACAATAAATCCGTTCTGGATAACTGCACCTTGGCACCCATGACCGTGAAAAAAATTCCCAGAGCCCAAGCGGAGGCAACCGCTATTCGACACTTGAAAACCGTGGGTCTGGAGAACTTCATTCATGCCGATTCCCGCCGGCTGTCCGGCGGACAGAAACAGCGGGTGGCCATCGCCCGGGCGCTGTGCATGGAACCGGAGATTATGCTGTTTGACGAACCCACTTCCGCACTGGACCCGGAAATGGTGGGCGAAGTGCTGGACGTTATGAAAAACCTTGCCAAAGAGGGCATGACCATGGTGGTGGTCACCCACGAAATGGCGTTTGCAAAAGAAGTGAGTGACCGGGTGGTCTTTATGGACCAAGGCGTGATTTTGGAGCAGGGCACCCCGCAAGAGGTGTTCGGCAATCCCAAAGAAACCCGCACCCGGGAATTTCTCAGCCGCTATCTGGAGGATAAAATGGAATGAAAAAATACTGCACAGATTTCTTTGCCCGGGAGAACGATTACCCGGATTTGGACGGCGACGGCGCAGTCCGGCGGCTGTCTCAGGCCCTTGCCTGCAAGACGATCAACTATGCCGACCACAGCTTGACGGATTATTCCCAGTTCGACAGGCTGCATGAAATTATGAAAGCCGGATACCCCCACATTATGGCGGCGGGCACCTTTGAATTGGTGGGGCACCACGCGGTGCTGATTACCATTCCCGGCACGGATTCCTCTCTCCGACCCTGCCTGTACATGTCTCATCAGGACGTAGTGCCGGTGGTGGAGGGCACGGAGCAGGATTGGAAGTACCCGCCCTTTTCCGGCGCGGTGGAAGAGGGATACATCTGGGGCCGCGGCGCGCTGGACATCAAAGAGCAGGTGTTCGGTGTTCTGGAGGCAGCGGAATATCTTCTGGCCCACGGAAAAACCTTTGCGCGGACGGCCTATCTGGCCTTTGGCGATGACGAGGAAACTCTGAATACCGGGGCGCTGGCCATTTCTGACCATCTGAAAGCGCAGGGGGTCACATTGGAATTCGTATTGGACGAGGGCAACGGAAAAATCGAGCCGGGCACCCAGTTCGGCGCACCGGAGATTTTCATTTCCCAAATCGACCTGATGGAAAAGGGCTACGCAGACCTGGAGCTGTCGGTGCACAGCATCGGCGGTCATTCCAGCCGCCCTTACGGCGGAACGTCTCTGGCACGTTTGTCCGGCGCCATTGCGGATATTTGCCGGAATCCGTTCCCGGTGCGGCTGAGCCCGGTAATGGTGGGTGCGTTTAAGACTTTGGCGCCGTATATCACGGAGGAACCGCTGAAAACCTTGGTGCAGGACGTGGAGGGCAACGGAGCAGCCATTGCGGCTTACTGCAATGGGAATCCGGATTTGTTCCCCTTTGTGTCCACCACCATTGCCCCCACGGTGATTCGGGGCAGCAGCGCGGCTTGCAATGTGATGCCCCAGGATATGCAGGCGGTGATTAACTTCCGCCTGGCAGACGGAGACACCGTGGAAAGCGTGATGGAGCATTGCCGCAAGGCAGTTTCCGATGAGACGGTAACGCTGCGGTATTTGCAGGCAAACAACCCCTCTGCAACCGCAAAGCAGGACGGTTACGGCTATCACGCATTGGTGCGGAGCATGGAGCGGTATTTTGACGGCGTGGTGTTTGTGCCCTCTATGACTGTGGGCGCCACCGACGCGCACCAGTATGAGCAGATTTGCGATACCTGCCTGCGGGCGACCCCCTTTATCACGGAGCCGGAGGAGCACAATTCCGGTGTGCACGGCACCAACGAGCGGCTGCCCGTGCGGTCCTATCTGCAGGGAATTCGGGTGCTGATTGACCTGATGGACCACGCCAACGTGTTGGCAGATTGATGAAACAGAAAATCCGAAAGGCATTTCCGGCCTTTCGGATTTTTTTGCACACTTTTCTTTTTCGGAAAAACCTGCTATACTGACAGCAATTCTAAGAAACCGGGAGAATCCCATGAAGAGAATCGTAACCATTCAAGATATATCCTGCGTCGGCAAATGCTCTTTGACGGTGGCGCTGCCGGTGCTGTCTGCCATGGGCGTGGAGACCGCGGTGATTCCCACGGCAGTGCTGTCGGCGCACTCGGTATTTCCGGACTTTACATTCCGGGACTTGACGGAGGAAATTCCCCGGGTGGCGGCCCATTGGAAACAGCAGGCACTGGATTTTGATGCCATTTACACCGGGTATCTGGGGTCGGAGGAGCAAATCCAAGTGGTGTCGGATTTCTTTGACGAATTCCGTACGCCGAATACTGCGATTGTGGTGGACCCGGCGATGGCGGACCAAGGGCGAATGTATGCCGGATTTGACCGGAAATTCGCCGGCGCTATGCGGGAGCTGTGCGCCAAAGCAGATTTGATTGACCCCAATGTGACCGAGGCTTGCTTTATGACGGATACCCCCTATCGGGAGCAGCAGGACGAGAAATTTATCCGGACTCTGCTGGAGAAAACCGCCAAGCTGTGCAGCGGAATTGTGGTGCTTACGGGAGTGTCCGCCAGTCCGGAGAAAACCGGCGTGGTGGGCATGGATACCCGCACCGGTGCGGTTTATCGGTACGAGCACCCCCGCATGGAGGGGCAGTTCCACGGCACGGGGGATATTTTTTCCAGCACATTGGTGGGCGGCTTGATGCGGGGGCTGCCGCCGGAGCCGGCGCTGCGCTTGGCGGCGGATTTTACCCATTTGTGCATTGAAAAGACCGTTTCCGACCCGGAGCGGCGGTGGTACGGCGTCAGCTTTGAGCAGGCGCTGCCGGAGCTGATTCTGCGCTTGCAGCGGGAATTATTTGACGACTTTACAAAAATTTGACAAAACTACGGTAGGAAAGTTCACAAATCCGGCGTACGATGAGTGATGAAAGTGAGGGCTGCAGTTTGATCTACATTTTGGAAGATGATGAAAGTATCCGCAAACTGGTCACTTATGCACTGAGCAGCCAGAATCTGGAGGCACAGGGCTTTGCCTGCCCCTCGGAATTTTGGGCGGCTATGGCGCAGCAGCAACCGGAGTTGCTGTTGTTGGACATTATGCTGCCGGAAGAAGATGGATTGAGCATCTTGAAAAAATTGCGGGAGGCGCCGGCGACCAAACATTTGCCGATTATCATGCTGACGGCAAAGGGCACCGAGTACGACAAAGTTGTGGGTTTGGATACCGGGGCTGACGATTACATTGCAAAACCTTTTGGTATGATGGAGTTGGTTTCCAGAATCAAGGCGGTTTTACGGAGAGTCGGCGAAAAAACAGAGGCACCCCTTTCACAGATCGACGGGTTGACCGTGGATCAGCAGCGCCATCTGGTTTCCGTAGACGGGGAACCGGTGGCATTGACTTTGAAAGAGTTCGCACTGCTGTGCGAGCTGCTTTCAGCCAACGGAACGGTACTGAGCCGAGATGTATTGCTCAATCGCGTGTGGGGCTATGATTATACCGGGGAAAGCCGCACCGTGGATGTGCACGTAGGAACTCTGCGTCAGAAATTGGGCAGAGTCGGCGAACACATTGAAACCGTTCGCGGCGTTGGCTATCGAATTCAGTAAATCGAAAACAGATGATAAAATTCCCGTTGGAAGGAGGAATTCCATGGTAACATTTGAAGAAATTCAGAAAAACGAATCCATTCGGACGTATATACAGAAAGCAGACGAATCTTTGATTGCGTTGGGCTTTACGGAGCATAGCTTTGCCCATGTGGGCATTGTGGCGCAGAACGCAGGATACATTCTGGAAACACTGGGATACCCGGAGCGCACCGTGGAGTTGGTGAAGATTGCGGCATTTCTCCACGATATCGGCAATCTGGTGAACCGGGTGGACCATTCTCAGTCCGGTGCGGTGATGGCGTTCCGTATCCTGAACGAGCTGGATATGGAACCGGCGGAGATTGCGGAAATCGTGACGGCAATCGGCAACCATGATGAGGGCACCGGCAGACCGGTCAGCCCCATGGCAGCGGCATTGATTCTGGCGGATAAAAGCGACGTGCGCCGCAGCCGTGTGCGCAATCAGGACGAATCTTCCTTTGATATTCATGACCGGGTGAACTATTCCGTGAAAAAAGCGGAGTTGAAAATCAACGAATCCCATACGATTATCAAGCTGAAATTGTCGGTTGATACCCGATACGGCTCCGTGATGGATTATTTTGAGATTTTCATGAATCGTATGATTCTCTGTCGGAAATCCGCAGAAAAGCTTGGCTTGGAATTCAAATTGATTATTAACGAACAGCAGCTGATTTGACCGGCTGCTGTTTTTTTATTTGATATCGAAAACCAACGTCCGAAGTCTGGTTGATTGCAATCAGACAGGCAGCCAAAATTAACACGAAAACGATTTTTCTGACAAGTTTGTATGGTGGAAACTTCACTTCCTCGGTCGTATAATCAAGACAAAGGCAAGGAGGTGGTCGGAATGTTGGCGGATAACTTAATACTGCTGAGAAATATTCGAGGTTTGACGCAAGAGACGGTGGCGGAGGTAATCGGTATTTCCCGCCAATCCTATTCCAAATGGGAGCAGGGCGAAACGATTCCCGATGTTGAAAAATGTGGTCGATTGGCGAAATTCTATGGGGTCTCCATTGACGCGCTTGTCAATCAAGATGAGGAGATTGGCAGAACAAAGGTTGCGCCGGCTCCGATAGGCAAGCATCTGTGGGGAACGGTGCCGATAGGGACAAAGGGGCAGATTGTGATTCCCAAGGCAGCGCGGGATACCTTTCACCTGAAAGAAGGCGACAGATTGGTCGTTCTCGGCGATGAGGAGCAGGGAATTGCGTTAATCAAGGCGGAAATCTTTGAAGAAAGAATGCAGAAAGCATTAAATGCAAGTCAACAGCAATCCAACGAATAAACAGAAGAAGGTGCAATGATGAAATGTCCTGAATGTGGAAAAGAAATGCGGGAGGGTTATCTCTTTTGCAGTAAAGACGGTGCCTTTAGCTTTGCCAACGAGGTGCCGGGTGTGTTTGAGAATGCAAAAAGTGCAGATGGTTTCGTAAAGATTACAGACCTCAAGGCAAGCCATAGAACAAGCGTTCCGGCATCAATTTGTCAGCAGTGCAGAACTGTTGTATTCAAGTATTGAGCGGGTACGGCATCGTAAATTTGGTGAATAAAACCATTTGAAATTTTCCGGTGAATCCGATATAATAGGCCTACAGCGTGTGGCGATTCTGCGTAAATCCAGTTGCAGAACCGCCATGCGCTCTTTTTATGGAATCGGGTGAGAGATGGAAAAATGGAAGAAAATTTGATAGGAAAATCGTTTAGCAGAAATGCGTAAGTCCGGATCGTTCGGGACTTACGCATTTCTTATTTTTTGGAGGAGCAGCGGAGCAAGCAAAAAACAACCGGAAAGCGGTCATACCGGCTTTCCGGTTGAAACGAAAAAACGCTCCGTCCGGCTAAGAAAGCTTGCTACGCAAGGTTTCGTGCCAAAAGGAACGTTTTTGAGTTGGTGCGGGCATGGGGACTCGAACCCCAACGCCGGAGGCACGAGAACCTAAATCTCGCATGTCTACCAATTCCATCATGCCCGCGGATTCAGAATATAAAACGGCAGGAAACCCTGCCGTTTGTAAAGTCTCTGTTTTTACACGGCGAGACAACCGAGGCGGAGCATATCGCTTTGTCCGCATGGCAAAATATTACCACATTTCATATCTGTCTGTCAATCGGTTCCAAAAGAATTGAAAAAAAGAAAATCCTGCGTTTTAGGGATTGACAAGACATTTAATTGTGCTAAAATGTTCTCGTTAAATGTATTGATGAAGAGAATCAAAGGATTTTGGACTTTCAGAGAGAAAACGGCGGTGGAAGTTTTCGTCCATGCTTTTGAGGGCCACTTCGGAACTGCCTGCGAGGAGTAGGACGGGTCATTTCCGTTAACGAATGACATGAGATTGCGCACATGGTGCGTGAATCAGGGTGGTACCGCGAATGTTGAATTTCGTCCCTGTTTTGGGGGCGGAATTTTTTTATTTGCTTTTTCCCGCAAACATGATAGAAAAGAATGAAAATTGGAGGAAACAATTATGGCACATAAAGCTTATGGCCTGAACGAACTGCGCGAGATGTTTTTGTCTTTCTTTGAGTCGAAAGGACATCTGCGCCTGCCCAGCTTTTCGCTGATTCCGCAGAATGACCCGTCTCTGCTGATTATCAACTCCGGCATGGCTCCCATGAAACCCTACTTCACCGGCGAGGTGGAGCCCCCCCGTCACCGGGTCTGCACCTGCCAGAAGTGCATTCGTACCGGCGATATTGAGAACATCGGCAAAACCGCCCGCCACGGCACTTATTTTGAAATGCTGGGCAACTTCTCCTTCGGTGATTACTTCAAACACGAATCTCTGGCATGGAGCTGGGAATTCCTGACCAGCCCGGAATGGGTGGGTCTGGAAAAGGAACTGCTGTACCCCAGCGTTTACGAGAAAGACGATGAGGCTTACGACATCTGGGTCAACGAGGTCGGCGTACCTGCCGAGCGCGTGGTCCGTCTGGGCAAGGAAGATAACTTCTGGGAGCATGGCACCGGTCCGTGCGGCCCCTGCTCCGAAATTTACTATGACCGCGGCGTTGACAAAGGCTGCGGCAAACCGGACTGCGCTCCCGGCTGCGATTGCGATCGGTTTATGGAAGTCTGGAACAACGTGTTCTCCCAGTTTAATAATGACGGTCAGGATAACTACACCGACTTGGCACAGAAGAACATCGATACCGGCATGGGTCTGGAGCGTCTGGCTTGCGTTTGCCAGAATGTGGACTCCCTGTTCGATGTGGACACCGTGATGAACATCACCAACAAGGTGTCCGAGATTACCGGCGCAACCTACGGCAAGAGCCACAAAATGGACGTGTCTCTGCGTGTCATTACCGACCATATCCGTTCCGCAACCTTCATGATTGGCGACGGCATTCTGCCCTCCAACGAAGGCCGCGGCTACGTGCTGCGCCGTCTGCTCCGCCGGGCTGCACGTCACGGCAAGCTGCTGGGCGTGAACGAGCCCTTCCTGTACAAGGTCTGCGATATGGTGATTCATGAAAACCGCAACGCTTACCCCGATTTGGTGGAAAAGCAGGAGTACATCACCCGCGTGATTAAGGTGGAAGAGGAAAACTTCGCAAAGACCATTGATACCGGTCTGCGGATTCTGAATGATTTGGTGGAAAGCCACAAGGCAAAGGGCGAGACCGTATTCTCCGGCGAGGACGCATTTAAGCTGTACGATACCTACGGATTCCCCCTGGACCTGACGCAGGATATTCTGGAAGAGCAGGGCATGACCGTGGACGAGGCTGCATTTACCGCGCTGATGGAAGACCAGAAGGAGCGGGCACGTGCCGCGCGCGGCGATATGTCCAACGCATGGCAGGGTCTGGATTTGGGTCTGGACAACACGCCCACTCAGTTCACCGGCTATGACCGTACCGAGGACCAGGACAAGGTACTGGCTCTGGTGACCGAGGGCGAGGTTTCCGGCGTTCTGAAAGCCGGCGAGGAAGGCATTGTCGTTCTGGACAAGACCCCGTTCTACGCAGAAATGGGCGGTCAGATTGGCGACAGCGGTGTGTTGGAGTGCAACGGCGCAGTGTTCCAGGTGAAGGATGTTCAGAAAAATAAGGGCGGCAAGTTCCTGCATTACGGCAAGCTGGAGTCCGGCGAGCTGAAGGTGGGCGACACCGTTACCGCAAAGCTGGACGTGGAGCGCCGGAAAGCCATTGCCCGGGCACACTCCGCAACCCATCTGCTGCAGAAAGCGCTGCGTACCGTTCTGGGCGACCACGTGCAGCAGGCAGGCTCTCTGGTGGAGCCCGACCGTCTGCGCTTTGACTTCACGCACTTTGCACCTCTGTCCGCAGAAGAGAAAATTGCTGTGGAGCACATGGTGAATCTGGCGGTTCTGAACGGCTACGATGTGAACACCGAGGTTCTGCCCATTGAAGAGGCTAAAAAGCGCGGTGCAATGATGCTGTTCGGCGAGAAGTACGGCGATGCCGTCCGCGTGGTGGATATGGGCGGCTACTCCGTGGAATTCTGCGGCGGCACCCATGTGGACAACACCGCAAAGGTGGGTCCGTTCCACATTGTTTCCGAGTTCTCCGTAGCGTCCGGCGTGCGCCGCATTGAGGCAACCACCGGTCTGGCAACGCTGAATGATATTCACGAAATGGAAGACCGTATTGCAGAGGCTGCCAATGTGATTAAGGCAAAGCCGGCAGAGCTGCTGCCCCGCGTAAAGGCACAGCTGGAGGAGATTCGCGACCTGCACCGTGAGGTGGAGCATCTGAAGGCACAGGCATTTGCCGGCGATGCAGACCAGATTCTGTTCTCCGCACGGAACGTGGGCGGTCTGAAAGTTCTGACGGCCACCAAGAACGGCGTTTCCGCTGATGACCTGCGGAAACTGGGCGATCTGCTCCGTGAGAAATCTCAGGATACCGTTGCGGTGCTGTCTGCCGTGAACGATGAGAAGATTACCCTGCTGGCTGTCTGCGGCAAAAACGCAGTTCAGAAGGGCATCAAAGCCGGCGAGCTGGTGAAAAAGGTTTCCGGTATCTGCGGCGGCTCCGGCGGCGGCAAGCCCGATTCCGCTATGGGCGGCGGCAAGGACCTGACTAAGCTGGACGATGCGCTGGCAGTTGTGGACGATTTTGTGGCTGAAAAGCTGGGACTTTAATCAATCGGGAGGAATTGCATCATGACGGATTGTTTGTTTTGCAAAATTGTGGCAGGGGAAATTCCCTCCACGAAAGTGTATGAAGATGAAAACGTACTGGCTTTCCGGGATATCAATCCTCAGGCACCGGTGCATATTCTCGTGATTCCCAAGGAGCACATTACCAGTGCGGCTGCCATCACGGAGGAAAACTCCCCGGCGGTTTCCCGCTGCTTTGAGGCAATCAGCAAGATTGCCCGGCAGGAGCATCTGGACAACGGTTTCCGGGTGATTTCCAACGTGGGCGAAGATGCGGGACAGACCGTGCCCCATCTGCACTTCCATGTTCTGGCCGGTGTGAAAATGGGCGAGAAAATCGTCTGAGACACGGGAAACAGAGAAAAAATAACTGAATGAATAAAAACCGGGCGTTCGTAGTGGCGGACGCCCGGTTTTTCTGTTATAATAACCCCATATTTTGCGAGAGGGGGCGCCGATGTGGCAGAAAAAGTGCAGGAAGAGAACACCGCGATTCGTACCTTGGCATGGATTTCCGGCAGTTTCAGTGCAGCCGTGTTGGCGGCCCATTTTCTTGTGCCGAAAGCGTGGCTGCTGTGGGCGGCATTGATTGCGTTGCTGCCGCTGCCCCTTGCGTTGCTGCTCCGCTCCGCCAACCGAAAGCGGCTGTGCATCGTCTGTTTGTTCTGCGCGGCGGGATTTCTCCGGTACTGGGGATATTGGAATCATACGGTTTTGCCGCCGGAGCAGTTTGCCGGAACCGAGCAGACCGTGACGTTTCGGGCGGTGGAGTTTCCAACGACCTATGAGGAATACAGCTCTTTGACCGTTTATGCGGAGGAGCTGGATACCCGGGTGCTGCTGTACGATTACAATGAGCTGATGCCGGAGCTCCGCCCCGGAGACCGATTTCGGGCGTCGGTGAAGTTCGTTTCTGCCGGAATCCGAAAAGGCGAGGCAACGGACACCTATTATGCCCGGAATGTGTTTCTGCGGGGCTATTTGACGGGCGCACCGGAACCGGAAACACCTTGGCGGGGCAGGGCGCTCTATACACCGCAGTATGCGGCGCAATGGCTGGCAAGCTCCATTCAGGTATGTTTTCCTCAGCAAACGGCAACTTTTCTGAAAGCATTGACCACCGGAGAGAAATCCGGTATTTATCAGGATTCTTCCCTGTATGTGCCTTTGTCCTCTTCCGGAATCATGCACATTGTGGCGGTGTCGGGCACCCATGTCAGCTATGTGGTGTTTCTCTGCTGCGCACTATTGGGCGTACGGAAAGGCGGTCTGTTCAGCATATTGGCCATTGTGTTCTTTGCCATGATGACCGGCTTGTCTCCGTCGGTGATTCGCGCCGGTGCCATGCAGTCGATTCTGCTGTTGGCGCCCATTGTCCGCCGGGAAAATGACGCGCCCACGTCTTTGTTGGCTGCGCTGATGGGCCTGCTGCTGGTCAATCCCGGGTCTGTGGGCTCGGTGAGCTTGCAGCTCAGCTTTGCCGCGGTGGCGGGCTTGCTGTTTGCTGCGGGACCCTGCTATGGATTTATGCGGGAGCGGAGCGGGAGATTGTACCGGCTGTGCCCGCCCTTAGGAAAATTTGTCTGCGGGTCGCTGTCCGCTACCATTGGAGCAACGCTGTTTTCCACGCCCTTGGCGGCAATCCATTTCGGCTTTGTCTCCATGTACGGGGCACTGACCAATTTGTTGGTGCTGTGGCTGATTCCCATTTGCTTTGCCGGCGGATTTCTCACGGCATTGCTCCATGGCATTTTGCCGGGAGTTTCCGGAATTCTGGCAGTGCCGCTGACCAAGGTGACGGAGCTGATTTTCCGGTTGACCGGCGCCATCGGGCGGCTGCCCGGCGCGGTGGTCAGCTTTTCCGGCAACCATTTGGCTGTGTTGATGGCAGTGTGCTACGGAATTTTGCTGCTGTGCATTCTGCTCCATGCCCGGGGCATTCGGGTACGACCGCTCACGCCGATTTGTTTGTGCATCTGCGGGTATTGCCTGCTGACCATGCAGACCCGCTACTGGTATGAGCACCATGACGTAGCCGCGGCAGTTGATGTGGGGCAGGGACAGAGCATTGCGCTGCTGTCCGGAAAAGATACGGTGGTTGTGGATTGCGGCGGAGACCAGACCGGCACTTCCGGAGACCGAACGGCAGCATATCTGCTGGGCCGAGGACGCACGGACGTGGACCTTTTGGTGCTGACCCATTTGCATGCCGACCATACCAACGGGGTCACCCGGCTGATGGAACGAATCCCGGTGCGTCAAATCGTGATTTCCGCCGATGCGGAGGACGAGGACGAGATTTTGCCGGAGATTCAATCCGTTGCGGAGCGCTTGGGTACGGAAATTATCCGGGTGAAGGAAGATACCCGGTTTCAACTGGAACGGCTGTCATTGGTGACCTATTGCTCTCCCTATGGGGGCGAGAATGACGGATTGATGATATTGGCCGGTGTGAATGGGTATGATACGCTGATTACCGGCGATGTGGACCAACGGGCAGAGGTTTGGCTTGCCCGGCACGGCGCATTGCCGGACGGAGAATTGCTGATTGCCGGGCATCACGGAGCGTCCGGCTCCACCGGACAGACCATTCTCGATGCGTTTCAGCCGGACACGGCGGTGATTTCCGTGGGATATAACCATTACGGCCACCCGGCTGAGGCAGTATTGGAGCGATTGAATCAGGAACAGATTCCGGTGTATCGGACAGATTTGTCCGGTGATGTTGAAATAAGGATGGAAAAACATGGCGAAGAAGGAAACGCTTGATTACGGAAAATTAAAACGGAGCTTGAAAGAAGAGGGGCTGCAGCGCATCTATCTGCTGTACGGCGCGGAAGAATATCTCCGGGAAGACTTCGTGAATCTGCTGAAGAGCGTGTGTCTGCCGGACGGAGAAGATGATTTCAGCTACAAGCGGCTGAATCAGGAAACGTTCTCTCTGCGGGCATTCGGCGATGCGGTGGACGCCCTGCCGTTTTTGACGGAGCGAACCTTTGTAGAGGTTCGGGGGGTGGATTTGAACCGGGTTGTGGAATCCGATGCGGATAAAATGACGAAACTGCTGGGAGATGTGCCGGATTACTGCACGGTGGTGTTCGTGCAGGACGCAGGCTATGAGCCGGACGGCCGGAAAAAGCTGACGAAAGCCATTCGGAAATACGGCCGGGACGTGGAGTTTACCGAGCAGCCCCAAAGCAACATTGTCAAGTGGGTGCGGAAACGGTTTGCTGCCCACGAAAAGCTGATTGACCCGGAAACGGCGGATTATCTGGTGAATTATTCCGGACATTTGATGCAGCAGCTCATTCCGGAGATTGAAAAAATTGCAGCTTATGCCCCCAATCAGGTGATTACCCGGGAGGATATTCATGCCGTGGCCTCCAAATCCGCGGAAACGGCGGTGTATGAGCTGTCCGACCAGCTGTCGGTGCGCGACTATGAGGGCGCTGCCCGGGTGATGGGAGAGCTGTTGGGACGCAAGGATACCGAGCCGATCATGCTGCTGGCAATGATTGGAAACCAGATGCGGAATATTTATGCCGCAAAACTGGCGGAGCGGGAGCACCGGGATAAAACGTATCTCACGGAGGTTACCGGGGTGCGCTTTGACTTCTTACTGCGGAAGCTCCGGGAAAACGCAAAAAAATTTACTGTCGGCCGTTTGGAGCGGGCAGTGGAGCTGTGCGCGGAAACGGATTTCGCAATGAAAAGTTCCGCCGTGGAAGATGAGGATTTGTTGAAAGAATTGCTGATTAAGTTGGCGTTTGACGAGTGAAGAATATGGAAAAAGTACATGTAGAAGAAGTCATAGTTGTCGAGGGAAAATATGACCTGAATACGCTGAAACAGGTGGTAGACGCAACCATTGTCACCACCGACGGATTCGGCGTGTTCCACAACAGCGAAAAGCTGAAACTGATTCGCCGTATGGCGGAGACCCGGGGCATCATTCTGCTGACGGATTCCGACGGCGCCGGGTTTGTGATTCGGAATTACCTGAAAAGCGGGGTAGACCCGAAACTGGTGAAAAACGCATACATTCCGGACCAATACGGCAAGGAAAAACGAAAGCGGGAGCGATCCAAGGAAGGCAAACTGGGCGTGGAAGGCATGCGCCCGGAGGTGCTGTTGGAGGCGCTGCGGAAAGCCGGTGCCACCATGGACGGAACCACTGCGGGGCAGCGGGGGGAAAAAATCTCCAAGGCGGACCTGTATGCATTCGGATTGTCCGGACGACCGGGCAGCAACCAGCGCCGGCAGGCGCTGATGCAGCGGTTGGATTTGCCGGAGCGGCTGTCGCCCAACGCGCTGCTGGACGTGCTGAACGGCTTGATGAGCCGGGAAGAATTTCTGAAATTATATCGGGAAGAATGAGAAAAATTTCCCGGAACGATTTCCGGTGCGGCCCGTTCCGTCATAATCCGGAAAAAATCGCGGGAATTCGTTAAAAATTTGCAGGGAATATTGTTTCCTGTTTCAAAATGTGATACAATCAGTTGATTCAAAACCGATACACCGATTTCGATTCCTACAAAGGAGGCATTTGCCATGAAATGTCCGTTTTGCGGCTACTCAGAAAGTAAGGTTATTGATTCCCGCCCTGCGGAAGAGGGCGTTTCCATTCGAAGAAGACGGGAGTGCTTGAGCTGCCAGAAACGGTTTACCACCTATGAAACAGTGGAGCGCATGCCCCTTGTTGTGGTCAAGCGGGACGGCAGCCGGCAGACGTTTGACAAAATTAAATTGATTAACGGTATGCTCCGGGCTTGCGAAAAACGGCCCGTGGGTCTGCAGGAAATTGAGAAAATCGCCGATGACATCGAGCAGGAACTGATGGGCAAGCTGGACCACGAAATCAGCTCGGAGGAAGTGGGCGGTCTGGTCATGGACCGGCTGAAAGAGCTGGACGAAGTGGCTTACGTGCGCTTTGCATCGGTTTATCGTCAGTTTAAGGACATCAATACGTTTATGGACGAGCTGACCAAACTGCTCAGCGACCGGAGCCCCACGGAATAAATCAGAAAATGCTGCGGAGGGTGGGGCGCTCCATGGAGACAATGCTGTCCAAGTGGTAGCGCAGCTTTTCCATCGCCGCGGCGGTGCCGTCGGTGTCCGGGGATTGCAGACATTCCAGAACGTCGTAAAAGGCGTCGGAAGTGCTGTCAATTTCCGAGTGACGGAGAAACACATGGGTGTAGCCGTCGGCATTCAGCCAGATTTTCAGCGCAAGGCGCATTTCCATGCGGGCTGTGTCGGTGTCTTCCGCCTGCAGTGCCGCAGCGGAAGAATCCAAATGCCGTCCGATGCGGTCGGACAGCGCGCTGAGATAGAAGAAATTTCCGAATGCGGACAGCAGAAGGGCAAGCAGCAAACCGGCTGCGCAGAGTTCTTTTTTCAAGAGCCTGTCTCCTTTGGTGCAACAAAAATTTCCCCGGCGGGATTCAACGTCAGCAGATAGACGGCGCCCGGGTGGGAAATGCCATGGGCTTGCAGCGTTTTTTGCAGCCAAGCGTCATCTCGGCCGACTTTTCGCAGATTTTCGCTGAGCACCCGACCGTCATTGATGAGCAGGGTGGGATAGCTGCCCGGCGGCGCGGGAATGTTCATTTGCTTGCAGGTGGGCGGCTGTTGGTCCGGAAAGAGAATCAAATTCAGATTCCCGCCGGTTTCCAAAACGGCTCGCTCAATGGAGCTGATTTCCGTAGCGCCCTGCTGCCGCAGCTCCTCAAACAGCTCTTCCAGTGTAAAGCGGTTCTTCCGCATTTCAGTCTGATTGATGGTTCCGTTTTCAATGAGAATACTGGGTTTTCCGCAGAGAAAAGCCCGAAAGCGAATGCTTTTGTTCACAAAACCGGTGACCAGAATTTCAAAGCAGAAGAGCATGAGCACCGGGATCAGACCGTTTAACAGTGGGATTCCGATGTCCTGCAGGGGAATGGCAGCCATGTCGGCAACGATGACGGCAACCACCAACTCGGAAACTTCCAGTTGCCCCAGTTGACGCTTTCCCATCAGGCGCATAGACACCAGAAGTACAAGATATATGATTACGGTACGGAACATAAGAATGGCCATAGCAGGGTCTCCTTTGGGCGGACTTGATATGGGATATTTTTCCCCAAAACCGAAAGACTATACAAAACATTCCAGATTATGAACTGACTCCGGCTGTGCCGGATTTCAGTCTGTCAGCAATGGAGGGATTCTATGAAATTTACCAAAATGCAAGGCTGCGGAAACGATTATGTTTACGTGAACTGCCTGGAAGAGACCATCGCGGACCGCCCGGCTTTGGCGAAGCGGGTGTCGGACCGTCATTTCGGCATCGGCGCAGACGGTCTGATTTGTATCGACCGCTCCGACGTGGCCGATTTCAAAATGGATATGTACAACGCAGACGGCTCCCACGGTAAAATGTGCGGAAACGGTATCCGCTGCGTTGCAAAGTATGTATATGACCACGGCATGACGGACAAAACCGAGCTGTCCGTGGAAACCGGCAGCGGCGTGAAACAGCTGCAGCTGCAGGTGGAAAACGGCAAGGTGCAGACCGTGCGGGTGTGCATGGGCGCGCCGGAATTCCGCCCGGAATTGATTCCCGTGGCGGCAGAGGGTGAGAATTTCATTCAGCGCCCGGTGCAGGTCTCCGGAAAAACTTGGGATGTGACCTGCATTTCCATGGGCAACCCCCATGCGGTGGTGTTTGTGGATAACGTGGACTGGCTGAATCTGGAAGAAATCGGCCCCCACTTTGAGAATCACCCCCTGTTCCCGGAACGGGTGAACACGGAATTCGTGCAGGTTATCGACGAGAACACGCTGAAAATGCGGGTGTGGGAGCGAGGCAGCGGCGAAACGCTGGCTTGCGGCACCGGCTCCAGCGCCAGTTTGGTTGCGGCCGTGGTGTGCGGAAAATCCAAGCCGAAAGTAAAAATGCTGCTCCGCGGCGGCGAGCTGGAAATCGAGTGGAACCGGGCAGAAAATCTGGTTTATATGACTGGCCCCGCCACTCGGGTATTTGACGGCGAAATTGACGAATAATCGAAGAGGAACGGTAACATGGCAAAAATCAATGAAAACTTTTTAAAGCTGCCCGGCAGCTATCTGTTTGCTGAAATTGCCCGGCGGACCGCAGCCTATCAGGCCGCCAATCCGGACAAAACCCTGATTAAAATGGGCATCGGCGATGTGACCCGGCCCTTGGCTCCGTCTGTGATTCGCGCAATGCACAAGGCTGTGGACGAAATGGCGGACGCAGCGACTTTCCAGGGCTACGGCCCTTACGAGGGCTTTGACTTCCTGCGGGAGGCCATTGCTGCAAACGATTATGCTCCGTTGGGCGTTCCTATGAGCAAAGAGGAAATCTATGTTTCCGACGGCGCAAAGAGCGATTGCGGAAACATTGTGGATATTTTCGGTCAGGACAACGTGGTGGCAGTGTGCGACCCGGTGTACCCGGTGTATGTGGATTCCAATGCCATGGCTGGCCGGGCAGGGGAATATGACGGGGAAAAGTGGACAAATATCGTCTACATGCCCTGCACCATGGAAAACAACTTTGTTCCGGCATTGCCGGAGCGGGTGCCGGATTTGATTTATCTCTGCTTCCCCAACAACCCCACCGGCACTACCGCTACCAAGCAGCAGCTGCAGCAGTGGGTGGATTATGCCAACGAGCACGGTTCCGTCATTCTCTTTGACGCGGCTTACGAGGCATTTATCCGGGAGCCGGATATTCCCCACAGCATTTTTGAGATTCCCGGCGCACGGACCTGCGCCATTGAATTCCGCAGCTATTCCAAAACCGCCGGCTTTACCGGTACCCGTTGCGCCTACACGGTCATTCCCAAGGAATTGAAGGTGGACGGCGTTTCCGTGGGCGAGCTGTGGCTGCGCCGTCAGTCCACCAAGTATAACGGCTGTCCCTACATCATTCAGCGGGGCGCAGAGGCCATTTATACGGAAGAGGGTAAGCGTGAGGTTCGGGAGACCATTGACTACTATCTGAACAACGCGAAAATCATTCGGGAGGGTCTGTCTGCGGCAGGTCTGACCGTATTCGGCGGCGTCAACTCCCCCTATGTCTGGGCAAAAACGCCGGAAGGTCTGGATTCCTGGGCATTCTTCGACCGTCTGCTGGAGCAGGGCAACGTGGTGACCACCCCCGGCGCCGGGTTCGGTCCCAGCGGTGAGGGCTTTATCCGCCTGACCGGTTTCAGTACGCCGGAGAACACCAAAGAGGCAATCCGCAGAATTGCGGCAATGCTGTAAAAAAACTTGCATATATTTTCTCCATTGGAGGGTGAAGGATATGTCCAAATATTTTGGAACAGATGGATTCCGCGGCGAGGCCAACGTAGACCTGACCGTAGACCACGCATTTAAAATCGGTAAATTTCTGGGTTGGTATTTTGGCAAAGAGCATCGGGCCAAAATTGTCATCGGTAAGGATACCAGACGGTCCAGCTATATGTATGAGTGCGCACTGTCCGCCGGCATTACGGCAGCAGGCGGCGACGCATATTTGCTCCATGTGACCACGACTCCCAGTGTTTCCTACATTGCCCGGTCCGATGATTTCGACTGCGGCGTGATGATTTCCGCAAGCCACAATCCCTATCATGACAACGGCATCAAGCTGATTAATGGTCATGGCGAAAAGATGGACGATGACATGATTGCGGAAGTGGAAAACTATCTGGACGGCGGTGTGGAAGTACCGCTGGCAACGGCGGAAAAAATCGGACGGACGGTGGATTACTCTTCCGGTCGGAACCGTTACATCGGCTATCTGATTTCTCTGGCAACCCACTCCTATAAGGACAAAAAGGTGGGTCTGGACTGCGCCAACGGCAGCACATGGCAGATGGCAAAAAGCATTTTTGATGCACTGGGCGCAGAAACCTACGTCATCAACAATACCCCGGACGGCTTGAACATCAACGAAAACGCAGGCTCCACCCATATTGAGCGTTTGCAGAAATTCGTTGTGGAAAACGGTCTGGACGTGGGCTTTGCCTTTGACGGCGACGGTGACCGCTGCTTGGCTGTGGATGAAAAGGGCGAAGTGGTCAACGGCGACGCCATTATGTATATCTGCGCACGGCACATGTTTGAAAATGACCGTCTGCGGGGCACTAAAGTGGTGACCACCGTGATGAGCAATATCGGTCTGTATAAGGCATTGGACGAATTGGGCATCGGCTACGAAAAAACCGCAGTGGGTGACCGGTTTGTGTATGAAAATATGCGGGAAAACGGCCACTTAATCGGCGGTGAGCAGTCCGGTCACATCATCTTTGCAAAGTATGCAAACACCGGCGACGGCTTGCTGACAGCCATTAAAGTGATGCAGGTGATGCTGGACCGGAAGCTGCCCCTGTCCGTTCTGACGGCGCCTTTGAAGATTTATCCCCAGCTGCTGAAGAATGTCATTGTGGACGATAAGGACGGCACCATGCAGGACCCGGCTGTGCAGGCAGCAACGGAAAAAGTAACTGCCGATCTTCACGGCGAGGGCAGAATCCTGCTGCGGAAGAGCGGTACGGAACCGGTGCTCCGGGTGATGGTAGAGGCAACCACAGATGAAATCTGCGCAGAAAAGGTGGACGAAGTGATTCAGGTCATGAAGGAAACCGGACATTTAATCAAGGTGAAATAAACAATGAAAAGCTGCATGAAAATTGAGGAACTGCTGGACCTGTCCAAAACGATCGCAGCAGAAGTATTTACCGGAAAGACCTACCCTTGGGAAGTTTTGGGGGAGATCAGCGACTTCATTTTGCAATTGGGGCCGACGCTGCCGGAAGAGGAATTTGACCACCCGGAGGAGGGCGTATGGATTGCCAAAGATGCAAAGGTATTTCCCTCTGCATATATCGGTGCGCCCTGCATCATTGACCACGGTGCAGAGGTGCGGCATTGCGCGTTCATTCGCGGCAGCGCCATTGTGGGTAAGAATGCCGTTGTGGGCAACTCCGTGGAGCTGAAAAACGTAATTCTGTTTGACGGTGTGCAGACGCCTCACTACAACTACGTGGGAGACTCCGTTTTGGGCTACAAGGCGCACATGGGCGCCGGTTCCATTACGTCCAACGTGAAAAGCGACAAGACTTTGGTTGTGGTAAAAGGGGATCCCTCGGTGGAAACCGGACGGAAAAAATTCGGCGCCATTCTGGGCGACCATGTGGAAGTGGGCTGCAACAGCGTGCTGAATCCGGGAACCGTTGTGGGTCGGAATACCCATGTTTACCCGGTATCCAGCGTCCGGGGCGTGATTCCCGAAAACGCGATTTACAAAGCGGCAGACGCCATTGTGGAGCAGAAAAACTGAAAAACAGATTGCAAGCCCGCTGCCGATTGGCAGCGGGCTTGACGATTACAGCAGGCTCCGATAGTCTTTCGGGTCGTCTACGGTATCCGGCGGGAAAAATTCCTCCACCGGGAACCGGATTTTGCCAAACAGCGCGCAGGGGTCGTCGCCGCAGGTGGATTCACATTCTTTGTCCGGCATGCAGTAGTCGTATGCGGGAATGAGCAGCTGGGTATCCCGCTCCAGACGAATCATGGAAAACTGCCCCAAGGTGACGTAGAGCCGCCGGGCGGTATCGGTGAGAATCAGCTCTTCCTGAAATGCGGCGAAAATCTCCGGGGGAATGGTGAACGGCTCCAAATCCGGGGTTTGCAGACATTCTGCCTCTGCAATGCGCATGGATAGGGCGATGGGGTCCACGGATTCCACCACGGCAATGGGAGAGCCCGCACCGGCGGATACACCGGTGGTGGCGGAGGAGAAACTCTTTACGCTGCCCTCGCTGCCGAAAAGCATTACCCGCTTGTCGAACACGGAAAGCCCGGTGACTTGATTTCCGCCGGGGAAGGTTTCACCGGTGATGCGGTAAAAATACGTGACGTCAACCGTGTAAAATCCGCGGTTGAAACTCATTTCCTCCACATTGACTCTGGCATAGAGCAGTTCAGCGGATTTCGGACGAATGCTGAACGCGTTTTCTATGTAGGGTTGTGAGGAAACTGTGGGAAAGACCCGCAGGTCTTCAATGCAGTCCTTATCCCTGCAGCTGTCGAAAATTTTTCGGGTCTGGATACAAACGGCCTCACGAATGTGGGCGCTGCTTTCCACCGGACCGGGCACAACGCGGTCTGCCATAGTGATACCTCCTGATTGAAATTTGAAGAAACTTCATTACAGTGTATGCGCGGAAATGCGGCGGGTGAAAAAGATTTTACAGCCCCGTTGGACAAAATGAAAAAAATAGGTTATAATGGTGCAGTATCCGGAAGGACCGAAGAATATGAGAACAAACAAAACCGGGGGAGGTACCAAGTTGGACGAAGAATTTGGCTTTATTCGAGGAAAACTGGATCTGAAGATCCTGATTTTATATGTGTTGGCCCGTCTTCCGGGACCGGTGGGTCGAGACGATTTGGCAGACGTTGTCTTTTGCGACGGCGGTGTGGACTATTTTACGTATTCCGACTGCCTTTCGGAGCTGGAATCCACCGGACATATTCATGATCTGGACGGAAAGTATGTGATTACGGAATCCGGAAGAACCGACGGTGCAATCATGGAAACCAGCTTGCCGGCCTCTGTGCGGGCGCAGGCGGATATGGCTATGCTGCCGTTGGCGGCAAAAATCAGCCGGGACGCTTTGATTCAGACCGGTCACGAGAAAACAAAGCAGGGCTGCATCGTGGAGCTGGCTGTGGAGGACGGACAGGGAGAAATCCTGTCTATGCGCCTTTTGGCGGCAAACGAGCGGCAGGCCCGCCGTATGGAAGATAATTTCCGCAATATGGCGGAAGAACTGTATGTCCGCATTGTGGACACGCTCAGCAAGGAGTAATCGGAAACCGTGTCGGTGTGCGCATCGACACGGTTTTTCTTGCTATTTTAAATGGAGTGTGATATAGTACGTTCATATCATTTGCGGGTATAGTTCATCGGTAGAACGCGACCTTCCCAAGGTCGATAGGAGGGTTCGACTCCCTTTACCCGCTCCAAAAAAAGGAACGCTCCTTTTGGCAGGAATCTCCGCTGTATGGCGGGGCTTTCGCCGAAGGGAGCGTTTTTATTTCTGAATGGAGTGTGCTGCTCTGCGGCGCAGCGCCGGGATTTTTGCCGGGCGGATTCGCGGGGGATTGTTGTAATTTTGAGGTTGATGTGGTATAGTAAATTGATTTAATCTGTGGTTCGTTTCGGAACCGCAGAGTCGGCCGTATTCGGCAAAGGAGTGAGTTCTGTATGGACGCAATTCAAACGCTGAGAACCTGGATTCAGGAAAGTAACAATATTGTGTTTTTTGGCGGTGCGGGAGTTTCCACGGAAAGCGGAATTCCGGATTTCCGCAGCGTGGACGGCTTGTATCATCAGAAGTACAAGTTCCCCCCGGAAACAATTCTGAGCCACACTTTTTTTGAACGGAACCCGGAAGAGTTTTACACCTTTTATCGGGATAAACTGATTGTACACGGCGCAAAGCCCAACGCGGCGCACTTGAAATTGGCGCAGTGGGAGCAGGAAGGAAAGCTGAAAGCCGTGATCACCCAGAATATTGACGGTCTGCATCAGGCGGCCGGGAGCAAGCATGTTTTGGAGCTCCACGGCAGCGTTCATCGGTGCTACTGTGCCCGCTGCCGGAAACCGTATCCGGAAAGCGCTGTGAATGACAGCGAGGGCATTCCCCGCTGCAGCTGCGGCGGAATCATTCGGCCGGACGTGGTGCTGTATGAAGAGGGCTTGGACAACCGGATTTTGTCCGAATCCCTGCATCTGATTCGGAATGCGGAGATTTTGATCATCGGCGGAACATCATTGAATGTTTATCCCGCAGCCGGTTTGATTGATTACTACCGGGGCAGCAAGCTGGTACTAATCAATCTGTCGGAAACCCCGGCGGACCACCGGGCCAATCTGGTGATTCACGGAAAAATCGGAGAGGTATTTTCACAATTATGAATCGAATTAACGTATTAGGCGTTTCTTTTGACAACGTAACTATGGATGAGGCGATTGCCCGGGCAATGTCTCTGCTGCATGAGGGAAAACAGGGGTATGTGGTGACGCCCAACCCGGAAATCGTGATGAATGCCCGGGAGAATCCGGAGCTGATGCAGGCCGTGGGCCGGGCATCTCTGGTGCTGCCGGACGGCGTGGGCGTGATTTACGGCGCAAAGATTCTGGGTACCCCGCTGCAGGAAAAGACCCCCGGCATCGACTTTGCCGCCGGCGTGATGGAGCAGCTGAGCCATCAAGGGGGCAGCGTGTATCTGTTCGGTGCAAAGCCCGGCGTGGCGGAGCTGGCAGGGGAGAATCTGATGAAACGATTCCCCGGCTTGAAAATTGCCGGAACCAGTGACGGTTATTTCACCGATGACGGCTCCATTGTGGAAAAAATCAATGCGGCGCACCCGGATTTGCTGCTGGTTTGTCTGGGCTCTCCGAAACAGGAATTCTGGATGCAGGAGCATTTGGGCAAGGTTGACGCCGGACTGATGGCCGGTTTGGGCGGCAGCTTGGACGTATTCGCCGGTGTGGTGGAGCGCGCCCCGGAAAAATGGCAGAAGTTGGGTCTGGAATGGCTGTATCGTCTGCTGAAAGAACCCAAGCGCATCGGGCGAATGATGAAATTGCCCCAGTTTGCGGTGTGCGCTGTAAAAGAAAGGGTGTGCAGAAAATGAGTCAGGGAAAACTGATTGTGCTGGAGGGTATTGACGGCAGCGGAAAATCCGTGCAGTACCGTCAGCTGTGTCAGCGTCTGGAGGCGGAGGGCATTGCCTTTGCCCATGTGGGATTTCCTCATTACGAAAGCCCTTCTTCCACTTTGGTGAAAATGTATCTGAACGGGGATTTCGGAAAGAATCCCTCTGATGTGAATGCCTATGCGGCGTCTACCTTCTATGCGGTGGACCGCTACGCATCGTATGCCGCAGATAGTTGGGGCAAGTATTATCAGCAGGGCGGTCTGGTGCTGTCCGACCGATACACCACGTCCAACGCGGTGCATCAGGGCTGCAAGCTGTCGGAAGCGGAGCTGCCGGAATTTTTCGATTGGCTGTACGATTTGGAATATGTACGCATGGGGCTGCCCCGACCGGATATGGTGATTTATCTGGACGTGAGCGTTGAGCTGTCTCTTCAGCGAATGGCAGAGCGCCGGAATGCCGACGGCAGCAAAGCGGATATTCACGAAAAGGACCCCCACTATTTGGAGCAATGTCTGGCATTGGGCCATAAGGCTGCCGCCCACTACGGCTGGCACGTTGTGGATTATCAGAAGGACGGACACATCTTGTCCATCGAGGAAAAGCACGAAGAAATTTATAAACTGATTCGGAATGAATTGCAGTATGATTGAACAGAAACGAGCCCTGCGGACTTGGGCCCGGGAGATGGGAACGAAACAGAGCTATCTGGAGCTGATTCGGTCTGACGGACAGATTCTGCGGCAGATTTTGTGCAGCGATGCCTATCGGAATGCAAGCACGGTGTACGCGTATTACAGCGTGGGCCGAGAGGTAGATACCCGTCAGCTGTTGGCACACTGTCTTCGGGACGGAAAAACCGTTGGCCTGCCGGTTTGCATGGCAGACGGCAGTATGACCTTCCGGAAGTATACCGGGCAGCTGCTGCCGGGGGCTTACGGAATTCCCATTCCGGACGGACCGGAATTGCCGCCGCCGGAGCGGTCGGACCTGTTTTTGGTGCCCGGCTTGTGCTTTGACCGGTGGGGAAACCGATTGGGGCAGGGCGGCGGATACTATGACCGCTATCTGGAACAGTTTCCCTCGGCGCAGGTGGGTGTTTGCCGCTGTCCGTTTTATCTGGAAGAAATTCCCCATGAGGAAACGGACCGAGCCATGACCGCGGTGATTACGGAAGACGGTTGGATGCCCATTCGGAGATGAAAAAACGGGGTTTCCGAAGAAACCCCGTGGAATTTGGGTCAGCAGCAGCTGTTGCCGCAACCGCAATCATTCCCGCAGCCACAGCAGTTATTGTTGCCGCAGCTGCCGCCGAAACCGCCGCAGCAGAACAACAGAATGAGAATGACAATAATCCAAAGACAATTGTTACCGTTTCCGCAGAACATAAAAACGATCCTTTCTCCGCACATGTAGATTTCGCAGTCTGTGCCCCCGTGCGGTTGAGATGGGCAACGCGTATTTGTGTCTTTGGTTTGGTGTGGATTGCTCCACCCGCAATATACTATGCCCGAATGTAAATTCGGGTGACAATTTGGCAGATTCGTCAAGGAGATAATGACTATGGCAGAAAATGATAAAAAGCTGGAAGAAATGTTCGGCAGCCACCCAACCGGTTCCCAGACGGGCTCCGGAGCCAAGGGCGCCGATCGGGAGGTTCGCAGCCGGAAACAGCCTAAAAAAGAGAAAAAGGCGCCGGCACCTCAGCAAAATTGGGACGAGCGGGAGTATCAGCCCATTCGGAAAAGCCGGGAAATGCGTTCCGGCTGTCTGGGCGGCCTGATGTATTTCGTGTTCGTGGTGAGCGTCAGCGTGATTCTGGCTTGCTTGGGCTGGATGGCAGCCTCGGACGTTCTGGCGCTGAATAAACCCAAAACCGAGGCAGTGGTTACCTTGGATGACAGCGTGTTCACCGATGAAACCATTACCACCACCGACGCAGAGGGCAATCCCGTGGAAAAAACCATTTCCGTGGCGGATATGGACTATGTGGCAGACCAGCTGAAAAATGAGGGTCTGATTGAGTACAAGGGACTGTTCAAGTTCTACTGCAAAATTTCCCATGCGGCGCAGAAACTGGACCCCGGCTCCTATGAGCTGTCCACGGACTTTGACTATCGAGCACTGGTGAAGAAGATGAATCAGGGCTCCGGCGCTGCGGTGACGGTAGACGTTACCTTCCCGGAAGGCTTTAATATGAAACAGATTTTCGAGCGCTTGGCAGAAAACAAGGTCAGTTCCTATGAAGACTTGATGAAAGCCGCGGCGGATTTCTCGTACAACTACTCCTTCCTGAACGAGGAAGACAAGGGTGACGCAAGCCGTCTGGAAGGTTATCTGTTCCCGGATACCTACACGTTCTACGTGTATATGGAGCCCTCTTCCGCCATCGGCAAGTTCTTGGATAACTACAATCTCAAGGTTACCGATGACATGAAACAGCAGGCTGCGGATATGGGCTATACCATGGACCAGATTATTACCATTGCCTCCATGATTGAAAAAGAGGCGGCAAATGATGAAGAGCGGGCAGCCATCGCATCGGTGATCTATAACCGTTTGGCAGCGGGTATGCCTTTGCAGATTGACGCTACGGTGCAGTACGCAAAGGGCAATGACGAGGCGCTGACCGAGGCGGATTTCCAGATTGACAGCCCCTACAACACGTACAAAAATACCGGTCTGCCTGCCGGACCGATTTGCAACCCGGGTCTTGCTTCGATTCAAGCGGCGCTGAATCCGGACAGCACGAAATATTATTACTATGCGTTGGATACTGCCACCAAGACCCACAAGTTCTTTAGCGATTATGCATCTCACGAGGCATTTGTGGCAACGCAGAATTACGGTTGATGAGAGATGAGTATGGAACAGAAACTGATGAATAAACGGCCGGAGCTCCTTGCCCCGGCCGGGGATTTTGAACGGTTGGAGATGTGTGTGCATTACGGTGCGGACGCAGTTTATCTGGCCGGCGAGGCGTTCGGTATGCGGGCGTCTGCGGGAAATTTTAAGGACGATGAAATGCGTCGGGCGGTGCAGTTTGCCCATGCCAACGGCGTGAAGGTCTATGTAACCTGCAACACCTTGCCCCGGGAATATGAAATTCCCGACCTGCCGGAATTTCTGGCATTTTTGCAGGATTGCGGTGTAGACGGTCTGATTATCGCGGATTTGGGCGTGTTTGCAATGGCAAAGAAATATGCGCCGAAAGTGGATATTCACGTCAGCACCCAGTTGGGTGTGGTGAACAGCGCTACAGCCAACCTGCTCTATGATATGGGTGCCACCCGTGTGGTGCTGGCCCGGGAAATGTCCATGGAGGAAATTCGGCAATTCCGGCAGAACATTCCTGCGGATTTGGAAATCGAGGCCTTTGTCCACGGCGCAATGTGCGTGTCCTTTTCCGGACGGTGCCTGCTGTCCAACTATCTCACCGGAAAACGGGACGCCAACCGCGGTCAGTGCGCCCAGCCCTGCCGTTGGAAGTATGCACTGATGGAAGAGAAACGCCCCGGCGAGTATTTCCCCATTTCCGAGGACAACGGCACCTATATTCTCAACTCCCGGGATATGTGCATGATTGAGCACATTCCGGAGCTGCTGGACGCGGGGATTACCAGCTTTAAAATTGAGGGCAGAATGAAATCGGCCTATTATGCCGGCGCGGTGACCAATGCCTATCGCCATGCCATGGACGATGTACTGGCCGGTCGGCCGGTGAACCCCGTATGGATTGAGGAAACGGAAAAGCTCAGCCACCGCCCTTACAGCACGGGCTTTTACTACGGCTATCCCGGACAGTATACCGAGGACAGCGCTTACTATGCCGGCGCAGAAATCTGCGCTGTGGTGGAGGAATGTGACGAAAACGGCTTTGCCAAGCTGACCCAGCGGAATAAATTCTGCACCGGGGATACGCTGGAATTGCTGACCCGGGAACAGCCGCCCATTGTCTTTACGGCAGGGGCAATGCAGGAGCCGGACGGCACGATGATTGAATCCACCCCCCGGGCAATGATGGAATTCCGGATGCAGCTGCCTGCGGCTTGCTCCCGGCTTTCCGTTCTCCGCAGAGTCAAGGAAGACCCGAAACGGACCAGAGTATAAAAAAATGGAAACGCAGCGATGCGTTTCCATTTTTTTATAGACTTTCAATGTGATTGTAGGCTTTCCAATCCAACCAAGGGGACAGTGCGGTGAGCACCAAATCCTCCAGATTGCCGAAATCCCGGACTTTCGGCGCTTGCAGATTCTGCCCGGGCAGGCATTGAATTTGCACAGCCACCGTTGTGCCCTTGCCCTCTTGGGTTTGCAGAATCAAAGAGCCGCCGTGCATTTTTGCAATGCTGTCGGCAACGCCGATGCCTAATCCGGCGGAAAATCGGCCGGTATTGGGCTGGACGGGGGCCTCATACTGATGGAAGGGGTCGGAATTGCGGGCGGCATTGATGCCGGTTCCGTTGTCGGAAATCAGAATGGAGAGGAATCGGTCGCTGTGTTTCAGCGTGACGTGTATGGTGCCGCCCTCTGCGGTGTTTTGCAGACTGTTGGTGAGCAGATTCAGAATCATCTGCTGGAACAGCTGCACATCAACTGCGGCGAGAATCTCCGTTTCCGCAGTGAAGTCCACGGTAATGCCCCGATCATAGGCCAAATCGCTCACGGCGTCCAACAATTCCCGGCACAGGTCCCCCACGGATACGACCATGGGTGCAAAGCTCTGGCTGCCGTCCTGACAAGCAATGAGGGTGTTGTAATTGAGCATCAGCCGTTTCAGCTTTGCACTGGTGTGCCGGAGAATGGCGGTGTACCGATTCAGCTTTTCGTCTTCATACACGGCTGCCAGACTCAGAACGTGGTCCGAGGTGACTTTGATGGTGTTTGTCAAATCCCGCAGCGACGTGGTGATGGCGCGGTTTGCCGGCTGCTCCTGCTGTCGGCGGGGCAGCACAAAGCTGTACAGCTGAATTCCCTCATAAGTACAGCTGGAAACGGTGACGTTTTTGCCGTTGATATTCGCGGAGGCTAAATAGGACGCCGTCTGCATCAAAAGCAAAGATTCCGGCAGAATATTCTGAATGGGCTGCCCGGTGCAATCGCTCCCAAACAGCGCAATGGCGGGCATATTCATGAACACAATCTGGTTTTCCCGGCAGCAGACAATCGGGTCGCGAGACAGCGCAAACAGTTGGCCCATAGGGAAAAAGGAAGAAGACATATCATACCTCCGGGATGAAATCAGAAAAAACCGCAAAATGTACTTGAAGATTTGCGGCTTTTGTATTATGATAATTATAATACAATTAAAATTAAATGGCAAATATATTTGTTGAATTTTGGCGAAAATGGCGGATTCACGCAGAAGTGCGTGCCGCTTTTTGCATGTCAACTGTGCAACGTGTGCGGTTGGTATCATAGATTTTGCAGCTCAGGCGTACTGTGTATCGAGCATCCTTATCATTTTAACTCGGAGGAGAACAATTATGAGTATTCAAGCTGGAATCAATGGATTTGGACGAATCGGCCGTCTTGCTTTCCGTGCCGCTCTGCAGCATCCGGAAGTGGAAATCGTGGGCATCAATGCTCCGGATAAGTCCCCGGAACTGATTGCCTATACCCTTAAATATGATACGGTGCATGGCCGTTATGCCGGTGAGGTTTCCTACGAAAACGGCGAGCACCCCGCAATTATCGTGGACGGCAAGCGGATTCCCCTGCTGAGCAAGCGTAATCCCGCTGAGCTGCCTTGGGGCGAGCTGGGCGCAGAATACGTTCTGGAATGCACCGGCAAGTTCCTGACCAAAGAGAGCGTACAGGACCATCTGAACGCCGGCGCAAAGGTTGTGCTGTTGTCCGGTCCTTCCAAGGATGACACCCCCATGTTCGTTATGGGCGTGAACAACGATAAATACACCAAGGACATCAACGTGCTGTCCAATGCATCCTGCACCACCAACTGCCTGGCACCTATTGCTAAGGTTCTGAACGATAACTGGGGCATCGTGGAAGGTCTGATGACCACCGTGCATGCATCTACCGCAACCCAGAAGACTGTGGACGGTTTCAGCGCAAAGAACTGGCGTCTGGGCCGCGCAAGCTTTGATAACATCATTCCCAGCACCACCGGCGCAGCAAAGGCTGTGGGCAAGGTCATTCCCGAGCTGAACGGCAAGCTCACCGGTATGTCTCTGCGGATTCCCACCGCTGACGTATCTCTGGTGGACCTGACCTGCCGTCTGGAGAAACCCGCTGCTTATGATGACATCTGCGCAGCCATGAAGGCAGCTGCCGAGGGCAGCATGAAGGGCATTCTGGGCTACACCGATGAGCCCGTTGTCTCCTCCGACTTCCGCACCGACGCAAGAACCAGTATTTTCGATGCACAGGCCGGTATCGCTCTGAACGATAACTTCATCAAGGTTGTTGCATGGTACGACAATGAATGGGGTTACTCCAACAAGCTGGTGGACCTGATGTGCTACGTGGACTCCGTCCGGAAGGCATAATTTACAGAAAATTTCATAAAATTGCCCAGCGGAGACAGTTCCAGTGACTGTCTCCGCTTGATTTTTGCGGGGGAATAGTGTATCATTTGCAAGTATTTGGATTCGGGCCCCGGCAGGGGCCTGAAAAAGTTATCGGAGGCGATCTCTTGGCAGATGCAAAAAAGCAGAACTTTCTGCATGGCGCTGTGATTCTGACGGCCGGATTGGTCATTGTGAAACTTCTGGGCGCGGTTTACAAAATTCCTCTGGGCAACATTCTGGGGGACGACGGCTACGGTATTTTCCTGGCCGCTTATAATATTTACAATGTGTTTTATACGGTTTCCACGGCGGGTGTGCCGGTGGCGCTGAGTCGCCTGATTGCCGCCTCGGAGGCAAATGGCCGGCCGATGCAGATTCGTCGGTATTTCCGGACAGCATTGATGACGTTCTTCGTGGTGGGCCTGATTTGCTCGTTGGTGATGTTCCTGTTCCCCACGGAGCTGGCGGCGCTGATCAATCACCCGAAAGCGGCGCAGAGCATTTGGGCCATTTCTCCCAGTGTGCTGCTGTGCTGCATGCTGGCGGTGTACCGCGGCTTTGTGCAGGGGCATTCCAATATGGTGCCCACGGCTGTGTCGCAGGTGATGGAAGTGCTGTTCAAGGTCGTGTTTGGCTTGGGTCTGGTGCTGACCTTCAGCCATCTGGGCAAGAGCCTGCCCCTGCAGAGCGCTGCGGCAATTTCCGGTGTGACGGTGGGTTCTCTGATTGCCCTGCTGTACCTGATTGTGTACAAAAAGCGGAACTATGCGGATATGCCCCTGCCTGCGGAGCAGACCGATGTGCCGGACAGCTATTCCCAGACGCTGAAACAGCTGCTGGTGGTGGCAATTCCTATTTCCATCGGCGCCTCCGTGCAGAGCGTTATCAACTTGATTGATACCCAGCAGGCAATGGCATTGCTGCAAGATGCAGCCGGCTTTACCCAGAAACGCGCGGAGATTCTGTACGGCGTGTACGGTAAGGCGCAGACGCTGTATAACCTGCCGGCAACCATTATTACATCTATGTCTGTAAGCGTGGTGCCCGCGGTGGCAGCTCAGTTCGCGCTGAAAAACTATGACGGCGCCCGGAACACCGCGGAAATGGCGCTGCGGATTACGGCGGTTCTGGCGCTGCCCATGGCAATCGGTCTGTCCGTGATGAGCCGTCCGATTATGAAGGTGCTTTACTGGAATGCTGCCGAGGAGGGCGCAACCCTGCTGATGATTCTGGGTCTGGCAACCTTCTTCCTTTGCATGGTGACGGTGATGACCGGTATTTTGCAGGCAGCGGGCAAGGAACGTCTGCCGGTGATTGCGGCAGTGATCGGCGGTGTGGTGAAAGTGCTGGTGAACCGGGTGATGATCAGCAATCCCGCGGTGAACATTTACGGCGCTGCCATCGGTACGCTGTGCTGCTTTGCCAGCGTATGTCTGTTGGATTTCCTGTTTATGAAGTCCTGCTTTGGTCAGCTGCCGAAACTGCGGCACGTGATCCTGCGGCCCTTGCTGAGCACGGTGCTGATGGGTGCGGCTGCATGGCTGGTCTATCGGCTGTGCGGCATGGTTTTGGGGGCAGAGCCCGGCCGTCTGCTGATGCTGATTTACTTGGGCGTGTCCATTTTGGTCGCTGTTTTGGTGTACGGTGTTCTGGTCATCAAGACCCGTTCCGTGACGGCAGAGGATATGAAGTTGATTCCCAAGGGAGAAAAAATCGCGAAATTGCTGAGAATGCAGTGATTGGAGCGGAAATTTTCCGGGATTTTATTGACTTTTCCGGGGAAAAATGTTATAAAAGTACCCGTCTTTTCTTGCGATTGAGGACTTTATGATGAAAGATTTTGTTTGCAAAGAACAATATGACCTCAGCGATTTTATTGCGCTGATTGCCCTCCTGCGGTCGGAAAACGGCTGCCCTTGGGACCGGGTACAGACCCATGAGAGCATTCGCCGGAATTTGCTGGAAGAATGCTATGAGCTGTGCGAAACACTGGATCTGGACGACACGGAGCACATGAAGGAAGAATTGGGCGACGTGCTGATGCAGGTGCTGTTTCACACCAGTATCGAGCAGGATGCGGGACACTTCGACATTGACGATGTGGCCGACCGCGCCTGCAAAAAGTTGGTCAGCCGGCACCCTAATCTGTTCGGCGGCGAGACCGGAATGGACTGGGACCAGCTGAAACGCGCGGAACGGGGCGAAGAGACGGTTTCTGATTCCATGCGCTCGGTGTCTGCTTATCTGCCGGCGCTGTGGCGGGCGGAGAAAATCCAGAAGAAAATGGCGAAAACCGGATTCGACTGGCCGGACGTGGAGTCCGCTTTGCGGAAAGTGGAGGAAGAGACCCAAGAGCTGCGGGAAGGCATTGCCAACAATGACCGGGAAAACATGATTGAGGAAGTGGGCGACCTGCTGCTGACGGTGGTGGACGTGGCCCGCATCTGCGGCATCGACCCGGAAATGGCTCTGCACCGTACCTGCGAAAAGGGCATTCGCCGCTTTGACTTTATGGAAAAGGCTGCGGCAAAACAGGGCAAGCAGCTGGAGGAGCTTCCGTTGAGCGAGATGGAAGAGTTGCTGCAGCAAGCCCGGCAAACACTGGAGGGAAAGGAACCTGACCGAACCATGCAGGCGTACTTTCGTTCCTTGGAACAGCAATAAACCGACTTTGCGTGGTTTATGATAGAAAGATTTCGATTTAGGAGGATGTTTAGACAATGAATAAAACCGAACTCATTGCAACTGTTGCTGAGAAGGCTGAACTGTCTAAGAAAGACGCTGAGAAAGCAGTCAACGCTGTTTTCGAAGGCATTACCGAGAGCCTGAAGGCCGGCGATAAGGTCGCTCTGGTTGGCTTCGGTACTTTTGATGTGAAGGACCGCGCAGAGCGCATGGCCAAAAACCCCAGAACCGGCGATGTGGTTGTGGTTCCCGCAACTCGTGTGCCCGGTTTCAAGGCAGGCAAGGGTCTGAAGGACGCTGTGGCAGAGTAATTCTGTAACAACTGAATGTATTACAGCAGGGTTTGTCGGAACGGACAGACCCTGCTGTTCTTTTTCCAGAAAGTGCCAAAGCCCATGAGAAAGTCCTATAATCGGCCCGCGTCATCCGACGTTGTTTTTTGCCCGGCCTGCGTATACTTTAGGTTACCAAGTATGCGGAGGGGCAGGGAAATGGCAGATCAAACAAGGCGGCGGGGATTCCGGAATTCCGCTGCTGTGTCCGGGGCGGTTCAGACACAGCAGAACCGGGAAAAATGGCTGGGGGCGGCGCTGTACTGCGTGTTGGGCTTTACCACCGCGGCGGCGCGGATGACGGGGAATATGGCGCCCTTTGGCGCGGCAATGGTGGCAGCGGCCGGGCCGCATTTGAGCGGCGCAGCGGCCTTGATTGGGGCTTGCGTGGGGTATCTGATGACCGGCGGACTCAATTGGGGGATTCGGTATGTGGCCAGCTGTGTGCTGATGTACACGGCCTCGTTTGTATTCCAGAATCTGAACGTGTATCGGCGGCAGAGCTTTATGCCCATTGTGGCGGCCTGCATTGCCACGGTGACCACGGCGCTGAGCACCATTGCGGTGACCCGGCAGGATGTGCCGGTGGCGGTTCGGCTGTTTTTGGAAGTCGTTCTCACCGGCTGCTGTGTGTATTTTTTCTCCGACGCCTTGTCCGGGCATGAGGGAACTACGGAGCTGGAAGAGCTGCAGCGGAATATGTCGCTGACGGTTTTGGCGGCCTGCGTACTAATGTCCGGAGCCCGGGTGCAGATATTTGGGTTTATCTCTCTGGGCCGGATTTGCTGTGTTCTGCTGACTATGGCGGTGGCATTCGGCGGGGGAATGTTCCCCGGCTGCGCGGTGGGAACCGTATTGGGTCTGGCAATGGATACGGCCATCAGTATGGCGCCCTTTTTTACCATGGCTTATGCATTGAGCGGAATGATTTCCGGATTGTTCCGGTGCATGGGTCGGTTGGTATTTCTGTTGTGCTTTGTCCTTGCGGACGGTTTGGCGGTGGTGTGTGCATGGAGCGCCGGCAGCCGCATTGAATCGCTGTATGAGGTGTTTATTGCCTCGGTGATTTTTCTGCTGATTCCCAAAGGCGCGCTGAACCGATTTCAGCTGCTGCTCCGGCAGGCGTCTATGGGATACGGAGAAACGGGGCTGCGGCGGTATATGGCCGGTCGGGTTTACGGCATGAGCACCGCATTTTCCGCACTGTGCGAAACCGTGCGGGACGTGACCGAGGACGAAAGCAATGACAACGATATTTCCAAGGTATTTGACCGTGCGGCGAATACAGTTTGCACCCAATGCAAGCGGAAAAACGTGTGTTGGAATCAGAAGTATCAGGACACGCTGAATGTGTTGAATGACGCCACAGCGAAAATGCTGGCCCGGGGGAAAATGGAAAGCGAGGACCTGCCGGACTATTTCCGGGAATCCTGCAAACGGAATGTGGCCTTTGTGGCGGCGGTAAACGATGAGCTGCGGCGGAACGCGTATCGGAAAATGATGAAACTGAAGTTGGACGAGAACACGAAAGCGGCATTGGAGCAGTACGCGGATTTCTCCAACATTCTCTGCGAGGTTTCCCAGGAAATCGGGAGCGTTCACGGCTCTGACCCCTTGGCGGAGCGGCGGCTGATTCGCTATCTCCACAGCATTGACGTGGAGGCAGACGCGGCGGTGTTTCGAGATGCCGGCGGTCGAATGCGCATCACCGTGGAAAGCGGACAGATGGAAAAACTGACGGCGGTTCCCAACTATCTGGACCGGCTGTCGGAGGTGTTGGGGGTGCGGCTGTGCCGTCCCCATACGGAGGAGGACCGCCCGGGGCGGCTGATTCTGTTGGAGGCGGAGCCCTTGGCTGTGACGGTGGGAATTGCCGCCATGAAGAAAAAAGGGGAGCCGGTGAACGGAGACAAGGGTCGGTATTTCAAAACCGACGGCGGGCAGCTGTGCGTGATTTTGTCCGACGGTCTGGGCACCGGCACCGACGCGGCCCGGGAAAGTACCGCTGTGGTGGAATTGTTGGAAAAATTCCTGCGGAGCGGGGTACCGCCGGCGGTTTCCATGAAGATTCTGAACTCCGTGATGCTGCTGAAAAATCGGGACCGTTGGGGATATGCCACCGTGGACCTGATGTGCGTGGATTTGTTTTCCGGGGAAAGCTGCTTTTACAAATACGGCGCGGCGCCGTCCTATGTGAAAACGGCAGGGGGAATCCGGAAAATTCAGGGAACAAGCCTATCCGCGGGAATGGGAACCGGGGAGCAGAATGTGCCGGATGCGGTGCAGATGGTGCTGCGGCCGGGAAATGTTGCAGTGATTGCCAGCGATGGGGTTGTGTCCGGAAAGACCGATGAGGAAATCCGGAGAATTCTCCGGGAATGTGAGGACGGCGATATGAAGTCGCTGGCGAAAGCGGTGCTGATGGCGGGCTGCGACGGGGAAGAGGCAAACGATGACCGAACCGTATTGACGGTGCGTTTGGAGCAGCGGACATGAGTCGGACGGTTTTTACGGAATCTTGGTATAAGCGTCTGGCGCAGCGGTTAAACTGGAATCAGTTCATCGCGGAAGAGGAGGCGGAGCACGTGGTGAAGGGACTTTCCAGAAAGGTGATTATTGTCAAATCACCGGACCCGAAAATCTTTGAGCAGGCGATTTTTATTGTACGAGACGATTATTTGTCCAATCAGGGCATCGGACAGAAGGAGCTGCTGCGGCAAGCCCGGGCGGCAGCCAACGGATATGTGGGTTCGGTCAGCGGTTGGCGGCACCGGCTGCGGCTGACGCCCTTGAAGGTGGCGCTGTTGGGCGCCGGCGGAGCCGGTGTGCTCTGGGGTGTGCTGCGGCTGTGCGGCGTATTTTGAATGAATGTGTGGAAATCCTCCGCGGAATGATTCTGCGGGGGATTTTCCTATTCGGGTTTGAAAGATTCTTGTTGTACCCATTGGCGAAAGGTGGTACAATACGTACGTATGTGTTGCTTTCTCCCGGTGGGGAGAACTATGAGTGAGGCGGGGATTGCATGACGAATCAGAATTACGATTTTGACGCACTGTGCGAGCAGATGCATCAATGGCTGGAAGAACGGAATACACCGGAGGTGCGAAAGCAGCTTGCGGAAATGAACAGCTTTGATATTGCAACTTTCCTGACCGACTTGCGGGAAGAGAGCGAGGCACTGATGGTGCTGGCATTTCTGATGCTGTCCAAAGAGCAGGGCGCGGAAGTGTTTGCGGAGCTGGAGGCACCGGAGCAGGAGCTGATTATCAACTCCGTTTCCGATAAACAGCTGAGCAACATCATTGAAGAAATGTACGTGGACGACGCGGTGGACCTGATGGAGGAACTGCCGGCGAACGTGGTAAAGCGCGTGATGCGTACGGCAACGCCGGAAACCAGAAAGCTGATTAACCAGTACTTGAAATACCCGGACAATTCCGCCGGCAGCATTATGACGGCAGAATTTGTGGACTTGAAGAAATATATGAGCGTCCGGGAGTCCATTGCCCGTATTCGCCGCATCGGCGAGGACAAGGAAACCATCTACGTCTGCTATGTGACCAGCGCGGACCGAAAGCTGGAGGGCGTGGTCACGGTCAAGGACCTGCTGCTCCACGATGACGATGATGAAATTTCCGGCATCATGGACACCAATGTGATTTTTACCCATACCACCGATGACCAGGAGGACGTAGCCAGTCTGATTTCCGACTATGACTTGCTGGCTGTACCCGTGGTGGATAAGGAAGACCGTCTGGTAGGCATTATCACCGTTGACGACGTCATCGACGTTATTAACGAAGAAAATACGGAAGATATGGAACGAATGGCCGGTATTTTGCCCAGCGATACCCCTTACGCAAGAGCGCCGGTGCTCAGTATCTGGAAGAACCGTATGCCGTGGCTGCTGTTTTTGATGCTGTCGGCCACGATGACCCAGATGGTAATGAGCCATTATGAGGCGGCGCTTGCGGTGCAGGCAGTGCTGACGGCGTATATTCCCATGCTGATGGGCACCGGCGGCAACTCGGGCAGTCAGGCGTCTACCGCGGTTATCCGCAGCTTGTCGCTGGGCGAAACAAAGCCGGGCGATGTGATGCGGGTTATCTGGAAAGAAGTCCGGGTGGCATTGCTGTGCGGCGTCACATTGGCGGTTGTCAACTTCGCGAAACTGCTGGTGGTGGACCATCTGATGCTGCACAATGCGGCGGTGAGCATTCCGGTGGCATTGACGATTTGCTGTACATTGGTGTTTGTGGTGCTGTTTGCAAAGGTTGTGGGCTGTACGCTGCCGCTTGCGGCTGAGAAAATCGGTCTGGACCCGGCGGTTATGGCGGCGCCGCTGATTAGCACGTTGACGGATACGGTTTCGCTTTTGATTTATTTCCAATTTGCCAGAGCGATTCTGCAGCTTTGAACCGGCTGTTCGGGAAAGCAGCGGGGAAGAAACGGGAATCCTTTGAAAACAAGAGAAAATAGGAATAAGGGGAATTTTCAATATGGATATGATGCAAGTCATTGCAACCATGGTTATGCTTGTGGCGGTGATGTTTGTGGGCTATTTCAGCGCCAAGCTGAACATCACCGGTCCGGTATTCAACAAGCAGGTCAGCCCGGTTATGATGAACATTTTTCTGTCGGCAACGGTTTTGCACTCCGTGATCAACGTGGTGCCCAGTTTGTCCGGTCAGGAAATTTGTCAGTTTATTGCGCTGTTCTTTCTGATGATGGTGGTTTCCGGCTTGCTGGGGTTCATAGCGGCTAAAATCATTCGCGTACCGAAGGCAGAGGAAGGCATTGCCATTTGTCTGATTACATATATGAACACCGCTTTTGTGGGATATCCTATTGTGGAGACGCTGTACGGCACGGAGGCCATTTTTTACGCGTCCTTGTCCGGAATTCCCTTTAACCTGATGATTTATTCCGTGGGCACGATGACTTTGTGCGGCAGCACAACGGGTCAGAAAATTTCTCTGAAGAAGATGCTCACGGTTCCCTTGATTGTCACCATGGTGGCAACGGCGATTTTTGCGTTCCGGATTCCGTTCCCCGCCATTGTGGAGGATACGATTACCACGCTCTCCGGCGCAACAACGCCCATGTCTATGATTATTATCGGCACGTCTTTGGGCGCAATTCCCTTGAAAAAAGCCTTGACCAATTGGCGGGTGTATGTGCTGAGCCTGGTGCGTCTGGTACTCTGCCCGGTGGCGGTGTATTTTCTGATGGCGCCCTTTGTGACGAATGAAATGATTCTGGGCATTGTAACCGTGCTGACTGCAACGCCGACGGCGATGGTTTTGACGATTCTTTGCATTCAGTATGACCGGGACGATTCCTTTGCGTCTAGCGGTATTTTTGTCAGCACGATTCTTTCCGCGCTGACCATTCCCTTTATAATTTGGTTATTGCTGTTGTAATTGCAGCAGGAGGAAACAAAACGATGAATATTGTAATTGCAGGTGCCGGTAAGGTCGGATATTCTCTGGCCAAGCAGCTTTCCATGAAAAAGCATAACGTGACGATTATTGATTCCAGCGAGGAGCGGATTGACTATGTGACCTCTAATCTGGACGTAATGGCCATTGTGGGCAACGGCGCCAGTTATGAGATTCAGCGGTCTGCAGGGGTGGAGCACGCCAATCTGCTGATTGCGGCCACCAGCTTGGACGAAGTGAATATTCTGTGCTGCATTGTGGCAAAAAAGCTGGGTGTGCCCCACACCATTGCCCGTGTGCGGAATCCGGAGTATGCCAAGCAGGTGGTGTTCCTGCGGGACGAGCTGGGCCTGTCCATGTCGGTCAATCCGGAGCAGGCTACGGCGGAAGAAATTTCCCGGGTCATTCGGTTCCCCTCGGCCAGTAAGGTTGAGCCCTTTGCCAAGGGAAAAGCGGAGATGGTGGAGCTGCGTTTGCAGCCCAATAATCCCTTGTGCGGTATGTCCGTCAGCGAAATTCACCCGAAATTTAAGGTGAAGGTGCTGCTGTCTGTGGTGGAGCGGGGCGGCCGGGCGATGATTCCCAGCGGCGATTTTGTGCTGCAGGCCAACGACCGGATTTCCATTGTGGGCAGCCCCGTGGAGCAGGAACGGTTTTCCTGCATGATTGGTCTGAAAAAGGACCGTGTGCGGAACGTGATTATTGTGGGCGCCGGTAAAATTACGGTATATCTGGCAGAGCAGCTGCTGTCTATGGGCGTACATGTGAAAATCATTGAGCAGAAACGGGAAAAATGTCTGGACATTAAAAATAAGCTGTACAAAGCGACGGTCATTTGCGGCGACGGCACCAAACCGGACGTGCTGATGGAAGAGGGATTGGCTGAGGCAGACGCGGTGGTCGCTCTGACCGGCATGGACGAGAGCAACATTATTATTTCCATTTATGCCAAAACCGCCAGCGACGCACTGGTCATTGCCAAGGTTAATGAAATGCATTTTGACGCGGTTTTGGAGCAGAGCGGCATTGATACCACAGTGCAGCCTTCCGGTATTACCGCGCAGCGGATTGTTCACTATGTCCGCGCCATGGCAAACAGCAAGAGCAGCACCATGGAAACCTTGTATTTGCTCAATGACGGAAGTGTGGAGGCCATTCAGTTTAAGGTGAAAGGCGACGGCGAATTAACCGGTCGGAGCATCAAAGACCTGCCCATTCGGTCCGGTGTTCAGATTTCTGCCATTCTCCGGGGCGGCAAGTGCCTGATTCCCGGTGGTCATGACGTGATTCAGCGGGAAGACGATGTGATTATTGTCACCACCCGGCACGATATTGTGACATTGAGCGATATTTTGGAAAGGTAACGGATTGGATTAAATGAACTTTCGCATGATTTCTCAAGTGTTGGGCCGTGTGGTCGCGCTTGAGGCTATGTTGCTGTTGATTCCCATGGTGGTTTCCGTGGGATACGGAGAGCATTTTGCTCATTTTGCCATTACCAGTTTGATTGCATTGGCACTGGCAGGTTTTCTGATGCGTTGGCGGCCGACCACCAGAGATTTCTATGCCCGGGACGGCTTTGTGACCGTGGCAGCCTCGTGGGTGACGCTGTCTCTGATTGGTGCGCTGCCTTTTGTGCTCAGCGGGGAAATTCCCAACTACATTGACGCTGTGTTTGAAACGATTTCCGGATTTACCACCACCGGCGCAAGTATTGTGCCGGACGTTGAGGCGCTGAGCCACGGCATTCATTTGTGGCGCGTGCTGACCATCTGGGTTGGTGGTATGGGCGTTCTGGTGTTTGTGATGTTCGTTGTGCCGCTGTCGGAAGAACATTCCATGCACATCATGCGGGCGGAAATGCCCGGACCCACCATCGGCAAGCTGGTGCCCCGAATCCGCAATACCGCAATGCTGCTGTATGTGATTTACGCAGCGATGACCGTGCTAATGGTTCTGCTGCTGCATGTGGGCGGTTTGAATTGGTTTGATTCCTTTATTCACGCATTGAGTACCGCAGGTACCGGCGGATTTTCCAACTATGCCAGCAGCGTGGCTGCGTTCAACAGCCCCTATCTGGAGGCTGTGGTTGGTGTGTTTGCCCTGCTGTTCGGCGTGAACTTCAATATGTATTATTTCATTTTGATTCGCCGATTCCGGGACATTCTTCACAATGGGGAGCTTTGGGCTTACATCGCCATTGTGGCAGCGGCGATTCTCACGATGACCGTCAGTCTGACCCATTTCTACGGCAGTGCTCTGACGGCATTCCGGTACGCGGGATTTCAGGTGGCGTCGATTATCACCACCACCGGTCATGTCACGGCAAACTACGACCTTTGGCCCATGTATCCCAAGTTTGTGCTGTTCCTGCTGATGATTATCGGCGGCTGCGCCGGCAGTACCAGCGGCGGTATTAAAATATCCCGTGTGCTGATTTTGATGAAAACTGTGCGGAACGAGATTCATCATCAGAACAACCCCCGCGCCATTCATGTGGTGCGGCTGAATGACGCACCCATTTCCCGGGATGTGCAGCACAGCACCTTGATTTTCCTGGCGCTGTATCTGCTGCTGATTCTGGGTGGGACGCTGCTGCTGACGCTGAACGATATGGATTTTACATCGACCTTTACGGCGGTGGTTTCCTGCACCGGCAACGTGGGTCCGGCATTCGGCATTGCAGGCCCCGTGGGCAGTTATTCCGGATTTTCTTATTTTTCCAAGCTGGTGCTGTCTGTATGCATGCTGATGGGCCGTTTGGAGATTCTTCCGATTGTTATGTTAATCAGCCCGTCTACGTGGAGACGGAGCGCCTGATAGGCAGTCCAGTCAATATGAAACGGCACCGCAATCAAAACGCGGTGCCGTTTGCTATATGAAAATGTCATTTCCGGAGTTGTGAAAATCGGATAAAAAAACAGCCTGTACCAAAACGGTACAGGCTGTTTGAAATTCAGGGGAGAGGGGAGATTACTTGCCGTTAACCAGCTTTTCAACCTCAGCTGCCAGATCGTCCTGACGCTTCTCGATGCCTTCGCCGGTAGCGAAACGCACAAAGCCGGTCACTTTGATCTCGCCGCCGCACTGCTTAGCAACCTCAGCAACGTGCTTCTCCACGGAGATTTTGTTCTCCTTCACGAAAGCCTGCTGCAGGAGGCAGTTCTCTTCGTAGTACTTGCCAACGCGGCCCATGACCATCTTCTCGATGATTGCTTCGGGCTTGGGTTTCGCAGCGGTCTTGTTCTCTTCGATTGCCTGAATCATCAGGATTTCTCTTTCCTTATCCAGCACTTCGGGAGCAACATCGCTCTTGTCCAGATAAGTGGGGTTCATTGCAGCGATCTGCATAGCAATGTCCTTGCCCAGCTCGATGACTTCTGCCTTCTCAGCCAGACCTTCACCAACAGCCATGTTCACCAGAACGCCGATTTTGCCGCCTGCGTGGATGTAGGGAACGGTCAGACCGTCAGCGTAACGTGCAAAGCGGCGAACGTGAATGTTCTCGCCGATGACCAGAACCTTATCGTTCTGCTCGTCCTGCACACTGTGGCCTGCGCCGGGGAACTGGCAAGCCAGCAGAGCTTCCAGATCAGCGGGGTTCTCTTTTGCAACCACAGCTGCAACACCCTTAACGTATTCCACAAACAGCTCGTTTCTGGCCACGAAGTCAGACTCTGCATTGACTTCCACGACCACGCCGATGCCGTCAATCACAGCAGCGTAGCTCATGCCTTCAGCAGCAATGCGGCCGGCCTTCTTCTGAGCAGCAGCCAGACCCTTCTCGCGCAGCCATTCTACAGCCTTGTCCATATCGCCGTCAGCCTCGACCAGGGCCTTTTTGCAGTCCATCATGCCGACGCCGGTCATCTCACGCAGATTCTTAATATCTGCAGCGGTAAAAGATGCCATTTTCGCTTCCTCCTATTCGATTTCTGAGTTTGAATTATTCAGCTGCGGAAACTTCCTCAGCTGCAGCAGTCTCTTCTGCTTCTGCATCCTGGCCCTGACGGCCTTCGATCACAGCGTTTGCCATGGTGGATGCAATCAGACGGATGGCGCGGATAGCGTCATCGTTTGCGGGGATCACGTAGTCAACTTCGTCGGGATCGCAGTTGGTGTCCACGATAGCAACAACGGGGATACCCAGCTTACGAGCCTCGGAAATTGCGTTGTGCTCCTTGCGGGGGTCAACAACGAACATAGCGCCGGGGAGCTTGTTCATCTTCTTCACGCCGCCCAGGTACTTCTCCAGCTTCTCCATCTCGGTCAGCAGCTTCATGACTTCCTTTTTGGGGAGCATGTCGAAGGTGCCGTCTTCCTGCATCTTCTTCAGCTGTGCCAGACGATCGATACGAGTGCGCATGGTCTTGAAGTTGGTCAGCATGCCGCCCAGCCAACGAGCGTTCACATAGTACATACCGCAGCGGTCAGCCTCTTCACGGACTGCTTCTGCTGCCTGCTTTTTGGTACCGACGAACAGAATGGTCTCACCCTTTGCGGACAGATCGCGCACAAAGTTGTAAGCCTCTTCCAGTTTGCCGACGGTTTTCTGCAGATCGATGATATAGATGCCGTTGCGTTCGCAATAAATGTACTCGGCCATCTTGGGGTTCCATCTGCGGGTCTGGTGGCCGAAGTGTACGCCGGCCTCCAGCAGCTGTTTCATAGATACTACTGCCATTACGTTTTTCCTCCTTATTTGTTAAAAACCTCCGGTACCTTCAAATTTCGTACCCGGTTTCCGAAGAAACCACATGGCGTGAAATCAGGTATCCGTGCGTAATGCTGAAATATCTTACCAGAAAACGTATGGAATTGCAAGCCTTTTCTACGGTTTAACACAGGTATTTTTGAAAATTTTTCCGGTTTTTGTGGGTTTGCCGGGGGTCATAGCCCTCCAACTGAATCAAAATGGCGTCATCTCCCATGCGAACGATGCTTTCCCATGGAAATACGTAGTCCGTATCCCCGGGCAGCAAACCGAAAAATTTCCGGGGACCGGGCACCAGAAAACTGAGAATCCGGCCGGTTTGCCGGTCAAATTCTGCGTCGGACACATACCCCAGACGCTGTCCGGTGGCAATGTTAATGACTTCCAGATCCCGCAAATCGCCAATGCGCATAAGGAATTCCCCCTTTACCGACATTCTATCCGGAAAGGGGGAATTTTATGACCGTATTTTATGATTTTTGGCTGTCCAGATAAGCCTGCCGGGCGCTGGCATAGTAGTCGCCGCCCACGGAATCCAGAATCACCACTGCGGGGAAGTTCTCAATTTCCAGTTTGCGCACTGCCTCGGTGCCCAATTCCGGAAACGCAATGACTTCCGCGGCTTTGATGCACCGGGCGAGCAGCGCGC
>CAKTAK010000009.1:0-56744 GCA_934527315.1 uncultured Oscillospiraceae bacterium | reverse complement strand
GTCTTTTCCCGGGGGTGAAATGGCTCGTATTGATAGTCCTCGGTCCGGACAACCAACCGCGCCGCCCATAAAATGACGGACATACACACACCGTTGCGCCAAAAATGCCGCTTGGGACTGTATGCATAGTCTTTCTCCTTCACTCCTTCGTTTCCTCCGTCTGTGTTTCATTCCGCGCCGAAAATTCCGCGGCCGCCTCTTCCTCCAAAACGTGAAAAGCCACCTTGCCCACCAATGTCCGGGGCAGCTCGTCTCGGAAAATAATCTCTTTCGGTTTTGCGTAGCCTGCCAAATACAGCTTGCAGTGCTCCAGTATGTTCGTTTTCTCTTCCTCGCTGGGTTTCACACCGGGTTTCAAAACGATATAGGCCCGAATCCGCTGCATTTTCCGTTCATCGGGCACGCCGATGACGCAGCTGTAATCAATATCCGGGTAGGCATCCAAAACATTCTCCACCTGCGAGGGATAGACGTTGTACCCGGAGGTGATAATCATGCGTTTCATACGCTGCTTGTAATACACGTATCCGTCGGAATCCATGGCGCCCAAATCGCCGGTAAACAGCCAAGTCGTGCCGTTTTCGTCTGTTTTCAAAGCCGCTGCCGTTTCCTCGGGGTTGTTCAAATAGCCCAGCATCAGCGTAGGACCGGAAATGATGATTTCTCCCACTTCACCGTAAGCCTTCTCCCGGAATGTTCCCGGCTCCACAATGCGGTAGTGCATATCCCGCAGGGGCAGACCGATGCTGCCGTCTTTGTAGGTATCCACCGGGGTCAGGCAGCTGGCGGTCACACATTCCGTCAAGCCGTATCCCTCCCGAATCTGAACCTTGCCATGGTGTTCCCGCAGGAATGCATCAAAGCGGTGTTTCAAGTCCGTGGGCAGAGAGTCGCCCCCGCTGTATACCCCGTCCAAGCAGCTTAAATCCGCATGCTCCAGCCGCTGAGACTTCAGCAGCGAGGCATAAATGGTAGGCACCCCGGCAATGAAGTTCGGTTTTTGCTTGACCACCAACTGGGCGTAAGAATCATTGGTAAACTGGGGCACCAGCACACAGGTCATACCATTTTCCAGAATTGTATGAATGCCGATGCCCAAGCCGAACCCGTGAAACAGCGGCATGACGGACAGAAACTTCAATCCCGGGTGAAACACCACCCCGGCAGCCTCTCGAATCTGCATGCCCAATGCGTTGAAGTTGAAATCCGACAGCATAATGCCCTTGGGTGTTCCGCTGGTGCCCCCGGAATACAGCAGCACAGACGGCTTTCCGGGGTCATAAATCATCTCCGGCAGCTGGGTTACGGTCTCCGCCCGTTTCAGAAAATCTTTCCAAGTCACGCTGTTTTCCCGGTTGGGGAATTGAGACACACTTCTCCCCTTTTTCAGCCAAAAGCCAAAAGCCTGATGGGGATACAGCTCGTCCTGCATACGGGCGGTCAGAATCACGGTATCTTTCCGCTTTGCCTCTTCCCGTGCCAGCGCCACCTTTTCATAAAACAAATCCAAGGTCAAAATCATGCGGCTGTCGGAGTAATCCAGATAAAACGTAATCTCCTTTTGAGAAGAAAACGGGTGAATCATATTGGCAACGGCGCCGATGCGGTTGAGCGCATACAGGCAGACAATGGCTTGCGGGGTGTTCGGCATACAGATGGTCACCGCGTCGCCCCGGTGAATTCCGCTGGCGACCAACGCCCTTGCCGCACAATCCACATTCTGAATCATTTTGGCATAGCTTGTCTGCTTGCCCATAAAATCATAGGCAATGGCTTTGGGATATTTCTCGGCGGAGCGTTTCACCGCGCCGTACATGGTTGTTTCGGGATAAGGCAGAATGACAGGTTCTGTGTCATAGGTGTTTGCTTTCATTGGTTCAGGATTCCTTTCTGCGTATTGTCTGCGATTGTATCACAGACAAAAGAAAAAATGGCGCGAACCGACAGAATTGTCCGTCAAAGTTCGCACCAATTGATCAGCTTATCGGTCGGAGACGCCGGTTTCGTGGTTCTCCACAGTTTCAAAATCATCTTCCGTTACGCCGGTTTCATCGGTCATCTGCACATCGTCATCATCGTATGCAGTGGCCTCATCGGTGATGTACTCATAAAAATCGTCCATGTACCGCTTATACAGCAGTGCGCCGGCAGCAGCGGAAACGGCTGCAATTGCACCTCCGGCCAGCAAGCCTTTATAAAATTTCTTCATCGTCATAACCTCCATGTCAGTATGCGCGAAAAGCTCGGAAAGTCCGAGCTTTTCGCTATTAGATAAAAAGGGGAAAAGAGAAAGAGAATCAATTTCGATTTGCATATCGTTTCTTGATGTTGCCATCATAACGGAAACTTACTTCCAAATTATGAAATGAATTTGAACTTATTGTGAATTCTCCCCTGCTCAATCCCGGAACGACACCCGGACCGTAGCTTTATCCAACAGCTCCACCGGCTGATAGGACAGTTTGGACGTCCGCAGACCCGGGTCTCCGGAATCGTCCTCCCGGTTGATATACTGCACAGCGCCGCCGGTGTGGGCTTTTGCAAACTCCCGGACAATCATCTGAAAGGCGCCGAAGTAATCCCTCCGGGCTTTTTCCACGTGGACAAACAGCGTGTCCCCCACAATCTCTCCCAGCGCCATGGCGACGATGGTGCCGTCTACCCGGAGCAGATTGCCGAAAAATCCATAATCCCCGTAATTGGAAAAGACCTCCCGGAGAATCTCTTCTTCCGCTTGGTAGGTGTCCGATTCTTTTTCCCGGAGATGTTCAATTTCCATGCAAAACTCCTGCGCCTGCGCCAGATTCTCCGCCGTAATCGGTTCAAAGCTCCAGTTTTCATAGCTTTTCAGGAATTTGTTCACATGGTTCCGCTGCCCGGAAAACTTCTTTCCGGAAAACGTCCGGTGGTCCTCCGCCTGATAGAGATAATCGCTCCACATGCGGTTAAACTGCACGGATTCAATGGTGAAATACTGCTCCAACAGCGCCAGCTCCCGCTTGGTCACGGCGCAAAATGCCGGCTGCATTCCCGTTTCCCGGCAGTATTCCTTCAGCAGCGTGCACCCCCGGTTCAAGTCTCCGTAAGGGGTGATGAACGCAATGTTATCCGCGCTCCGTTTCACCTTGAACAGCAGCACCGTATCGTCCATATAAATCTGGGTTTCAAAGTACTTTCTCCACATAAAGGTGCCGCCCACGGTGGCATCGCAGGACCGGGACCGATAGGCGTCAAAAAACGTCCGTACCCGGGGAATATCTTCTAGGGTTAAATCGCGAAATTGTATCAAGAAAAATGCTCCTTATTGAATCATCTGGGCAAATTCGTCTTCGGTAATCACCGGAATGCCCAAATCGTTTGCTTTGGTTAATTTGCTGCCGGCATTCTCTCCGGCCAATACATAACTGGTTTTCTTGGACACCGACGAGGACACCTTGCCGCCGAATTTTTCAATCAGCGCACCGGCCTCCTCCCGGGTATACTGCTCCAACGCGCCGGTCAGCACAAAGGTTTTTCCTTGGAATCGGGTATCCAGTACCACGTCCGTGTTTTCCAGCACCACACCGGCCTCCCGCAGCAGACGAATCTGATGCTGCGACTGGGGCTGGTCCAGCCATTCCCGGATAAATTCCGCTGTAATCGGGCCGATATCCGGCACAGCCGTCAGTTCTTCCCCGCCGGCAGCCATCAGCTTATCCATGGTGCCGAAATGGCTTGCCAACGTCCGGGAGGCTTTCGCCCCCACCTGACGGATACCGAATCCGCACAGCACCCGTGCCAAGCCCTGCTGCTTGCTCTGCTCAATGGCATGCATCAGATTTGCCGCGCTCTTTTTGCCCATGCGTTCCAGTTTTTCCAGACTTTCCTGCTGCAAGTAGTACAGCTCTGCCGGGCTTTTCACCAAACCGTTGCGAATCAGACTCTCGCACAAGGAAATGCCCAAACCGTCAATGTCCATTGCCTCCCGCGAGGCAAAATGGGCAATGTTCCGCAGCCGCTGTGCCGGACATTCCGCACCGGTGCAGCGCATGGCAACGCCGTCCTCATCCCGGACCACCGGACCGCCGCATTCCGGGCAGGTTTCCGGCAGGTGGAAGGGCACCGTTCCCTCCGGGCGCAGGGCATGATTGACCGACAGCACCTCGGGAATAATTTCTCCCGCTTTCTGAACCACCACGGTATCTCCTACCCGGATATCCAGTTTATCCACAAAGTCCTGATTGTGCAGCGTTGCATTGGTCACCGTGGTGCCTGCCAGACGCACCGGCTCAATCACCGCTTTCGGCGTCAGCACACCGGTCCGACCCACTTGCACCACAATGTCCACAACCTTGCTTTCTTTCTGTTCGGGAGGGTACTTATATGCCACCGCCCAACGGGGTGCCTTTGCCGTGCTGCCCAACTGACGGCGCTGCTCCAAATCATTGATTTTAATCACCGCACCGTCCATATCGTAGGGCAATTCTTCCCGGTGGTCTCCCAGATACCGCACCTGCTCCACGCAATCCCGAATGTTGTCGTACAGCTTATAGGGAATCACGTTGAATCCCATCTCCCGCATGGCATCTAAGGTTTCTCCATGGGTTTTGTACGTTTCGGAAGAGGCTTGAATGTTAAAGAGAATAATGTCCAGTTTCCGGGAGGCTGCCACTTTCGGGTCCTGCTGACGCATCGAGCCCGCCGCAGCGTTCCGGGGATTGGCAAACAATGCCTCCCCCCGCACTTCTCGTTCCGCATTCAGTTCCTGAAATACCGCCTTGGACATATATACCTCGCCCCGGACCACCAGATGCTCCGGCGCGTTTTTCAGCTGCATGGGCAGATTCCGAATCGTCCGCAAATTTTCCGTCACGTCCTCGCCCACAGTGCCGTTGCCCCGGGTGGCGCCCTGCACAAACACACCGTTTTCATACCGCAAAGCCATGGACAGACCGTCAATTTTCGGTTCCACGCTGTACTGATGGGGGACCGTTACCAGTTCGTTCATCTTGTGGCCGAACTCCATCAGCTCTTCCTCGGAAAACACGTCGGTCAAGCTTTCCAACGGCGCCTCATGGGTCACCGGCGCAAAGCTGCTCATCACCTGACCGCCCACATGCTGCGTGGGGGAATCCGGTGTCACCAGCTCCGGGTGCTCTGCCTCCAACTCCTCCAAGCGACGCATCATGGCATCGTATTCAAAGTCTGAAATCAGCGGGGCATCCAAATCATAATACAGATGGCTGTTTTTCTCGATTTCCCGCCGCAGATGTTCTATTTCCTGTTTGAAATCCATGTTACTCCTCCGCAGTATTCACATAGAGATTCGGGACTTCGCCCAGAATCACGGTTTCCGCAATTATGACTTCCGTATCGGTTTCCGTTGTCAGGCGCCCCCATGGCACCAGCACGTCAATGTTCACAATCACGTGCAAGGTCAGCCGATGCTCGGTCTGGTTGATGCCTGCAGCCGCCAACTCGCTCTGAAAGGTGGTGTAAGCACTGGTGAACATCATCATGTTCACCGTCACATCCGGACCTTTCCCCATCAGCATACTGGAGCCCGCCAGATTGCCCAACGGCAGGGTGACCTGAATGTTCTCCGATTCCAGCCGCGCCACCCGGTACAGCAGCTCCGAAGAAAAGGCATTGATGCGGGACATATTGGTATTCAGAGACACCACCCGACCGGCATCATCTTTTGAAAGCGATACGAAATAATCATAAGAATACTCTCCCGTTCTCGTCATATCCAGAACAGCCTGATTGACCCGGTCCACCACGCAGTCTTCTGCGTCGGAAACCGCTATGGCGCTGCTGACCGCCCGAAAATATCGGAGCAGCTGCCAACAGAACATTCCTGCTGCCAACAGCAAAATCAAAATCCAGACTTTCCACGGATTCCGGGAGATACGGCACCGGTGAATCCGGCGCCGTCTGTTTCGGCGATGTTTGACCGGCATAGAATCACCTCTATCCCAGTCTATGCACCATTAGTTGTCCATCATTTCCGAAGCGGCAAGCAAAATGCCGAGTTTTCCCGATTCATAGGTCAAACCGCCCTGCACGTACACCATGTACGGCTCCCGCAGCGGACCGTCCGCAGACAGCTCAATGGAAGAACCCTGAATGAACGCACCAGCTGCCATAATCACATCGCAGTCATAGCCGGGCATCTGCCAAGGCTCGGGAACAACAAAGGAATCCACCGGGGATCCTTCCTGAATGCCCTTGCAGAATTTCTTCAGATTTTCCGGCGTCCGCAGTTTCACCATCTGCACAACATCGTCCCGGGGGTCCATAGGTGCCGGGTAGGTCTCATAGCCCATATCGGTGAACAATGCCGCGCAGAATACGGCGGTTTTCAGTGCCTGCGCCACCGTATGGGGGGCCAAAAACAGACCTTGATACAGCAGACGGTTGTTGCCCAGCGTTGCGCCGCACTCGGCGCCGATGCCGGGGGTCGTCTGCCGATTGGCTGCCCGGTCCACCAAATCCTGCCGACCGGCAATATATCCGCCCATGGGCGCAATGCCGCCGCCGGGGTTTTTAATCAGAGAACCTGCAATCAGATCTGCGCCCACATGGGTGGGCTCCATGGTCTCCGTGAACTCGCCGTAGCAGTTATCCACCACCACAACGGTATCCGGATTGGCCTGTTTCACGCAATCCACAATTTTTCCGATTTCCGCAATGGACAGCGCCTTCCGCTCCTCATAGCCGCGGGAGCGCTGAATCAACACCGCTGCCGGACGAACCTCTGCCACGCGGCGGGAGATTTCCGGATAATCCGGCTCCCCTGCCCCATTCAGGTCCACCTGGTCATAGTGCATGCCGTAGAACTTCAGGCTGCCGAATTCATCGCCGGCAATGCCGATGACGGTGCGCATGGTATCGTAAGGCAAACCGGTCACGGACATCAAGGTATCCCCCGGTTTCAGCGCAGCAAACAGCGCTGCGGAAATGGTATGGGTGCCGTTCACAAATCCGATGCGGACCAATGCAGCCTCTGCGCCGAAAATCTCCGCATACAGCTTGTCCAGCGTTTCCCGGCCCATATCATCGTAGCCGTAGCCGGTGGTTCCGGCAAAGCAGCCCTCCGTCACCCGCTGATTCTGGAATGCCTCCATCACCCGCAGGGTATTCTGCTGCGCCACTTGGTCAATTTCCGCAAATCTTCCCAGCAAGCCCTGCTCCACACGTGCTGCCCGCTCCCACATTGCAGGCTGAATATCTTTAATGTTCACTCTTCTTCATTCTCCTTGAAAATTTCTGTCATCATCAGCTTGGTCAGCCAATACACCGCGTTGAAATCAGAAATACTTCCGATGCTGGCCGGGGAATGGATATTCCGCAGCGCCGCGGCAATGCCGATCACCGGAACGGCGCCCGCACTCCGCTGAATCACAGAGGCGTCTGTTCCGCCGGCAATCATTTGTTTCGTTTGCGTCGGAATTCCGTGCTTTGCCGCAACCGCCAGCGCCTTTTCCCGCAGCTTGCGGTCATACACGGTGCCCCGGTCCATGAAAGGCAGCACCGCGCCCTTGCCCACATGGCAAATGGTCTTATGCTCCGGCACACCGGGCAAATCCGCAGCCGTGGTGCCCTCCACCACAATGGCAGCATCCGGCTGAATCCGCCAGACCGCCGGACCGACACCCCGGGTGCCCACTTCTTCCTGGGTGGTAAACACAAACCAAGTGTCCACCGCCGGAGTTTCCCCGGTCATCAATTCCGCAAGCACCGCGCAGCCCAAGCGGTCATCAATGGCCTTTGCTTTCAGCAAATCCCCACCGAGCTGCACCGGCTCGCCAATCATCACACCGATTTCTCCCGGTGTTACCAACTGCTCCGCCTCTTCCCGGCTTTTTGCACCGATATCCAGATATAACGCAGACACTGGCGGTACTTCTTCCCGGTTGGGAGACAGATGGAATGCTTTCATACCGATGATACCGGGCAGCTTTTTCTCGCCCACGAGAACCTGTTTTCCCAGTACCACGCGGCGGTCCACACCGCCTACAAAGTCAAATTTCAAATATCCATCGCCGGTCATGCCGGTGATAATCACGCCCACTTCGTCCATGTGCGCCGCCAACATCAAGGTTTTATCCGAGTGCCGGCCTTTCCGAAATACCATCAGATTTCCCATGGCATCGGTTTCTATGCGGTCCGCCACGGGCTGCGCCATGCCACGGAGATAGTCCCGCACCGCGTCTTCCCGTCCGGAAACGCCCGGCAGACGGCACAAAGTCTTTAGCAGTTCCAGATTCATGCCGTCACCTCCCCGTCTTTCAGAAATGCCGTCAGCAGGTCCGTAACCGCTTGGGCATCGTTCAGGCTGATGACCTCAAAAGGACCATGCATATACCGCAGCGGCAGGGACAGCACCGCCGTGGCAATGCCGCCCCGGGCAATCTGAATGGGCCATGCGTCGGTACCGCTGGTGCCGTGCATTACTTCCATCTGATAGGGAATCTGCTCCCGCTTCGCCGTTTTTTTCAGCGCCACGGTCATGGCATGGGTCATATTCGGGCCGATGCCGATGGCCGGTCCCCGGTCCAAATCCATTACCGTAACACTTTGAGCGTCCGGTGTTTTTCCGTGGGTCACATCCAGCACCACCGCATAGTCCGGGTCAATGCCGTACACCCCTGCCGGGGCGCCCCGCATACCCAATTCCTCCTGGGCGCTGAACATACAATATAAATCATAGGGCAGCTCCACGGCTTGCAGGTTTTCCAGGGTCTGCAGCGCAATGGCAACGCAAGCCCGGTTATCCAGAGATTTTCCTGCCAGACGGTTGTTTTCCAACAGCACCGGACGGGAGGTGAAAGCCGCAGCCGTTCCCAAAGGAACCGCCCGCTCCGCCTCGCTCTGGGTCATGCCGATATCAATCACCAGTTTATCCATCGGAACGGCCTTTTCCATATCCGCTGCCTGCAGCGCATGGGGCGGCATGGTGTCAATCACCCCGGGAATCGGCGGCTCGGTCAGCACCGTCACTTCCGTGGCAGGCAGCAGCCGGGCATCGACACCGCCCAATGATGCAAACCGCAGAAATCCCCGGTCAATGCCGGTGACAATCAATCCCACTTCGTCCATGTGGGCATCTAACAGCACTTTTTTTGCGCCGGGTTTGCCGCAGCGGCGCAGGGCAATCACATTGCCCATAGCATCGGTTTCCACCGTGTCGCACAAGGGCGTCAGGCAGCCCATTAAATACTCCCGCACGGTTTCTTCCATACTGGCGGGACCGGAAAGCGCGGACAGCGTTTCAATTGTTGTGCGCAGCTCCATATTACTTCAACTCCATGACGATTTTCCGGAACAAATTGCCCCGGGCCATAAAATTCGGGAAGAAATCAAAGGAAGAACAAGCCGGAGACAGCAGCACCGTATCGCCCGGCTCAGCAAAACGGCTGGCCGCCAACACGTTCTCCGTCCAATCCTCGTTTACAAACATGGGGAAATTCTCCGTATATCCCGGTGCATGTTTCACCGCATCGGCAATTTTTTCCGCCGTTTCTCCGCAAATGAACAGCGCCTTGCAGCGGGTGCAGATTTCCTCCGCCAGTTCATCAAAGGGCACATGCTTATCATGTCCGCCTACAATCAGAATCAGACGTTCTTCCGGTTTGAAAGACCGCAAGCCGGCCAGCGCCCGGGTGGGGCTGGAGGCAATGGAGTCGTTGATGTACTTCACGCCGTGCAGTTCCCGAATCAGCTCCAGACGATGCTCCACACCGCCGAATGTGCGGGCCACCTGTCGGAAGGTTTCATCGCTGACCAAGCCCTCCACCGCGCAGTATGCCGCCATGTAATTTTCCACATTATGCATACCGGGGATTTTAATCTCGTCAATCTCAATCAATTCCCGGGTGGTCTTGCCGTCCGTGAACCAGATTTTTCCGTCTTTGTAGTACGCGCCCCGCTGCACCGGTTTCTGCCGGGAGAACCGATAAACCTGAGACTTTGCCTCATCACCGAAACGGTCGGTAATGGCATTGTCCCCATTGACCACCAAACGGTCTCCTGCGTCCTGCAGACGGTATACGCTCTTCTTGGCATTCTTATAGTCTTCAAAATCCGGATGGACATCCAGATGGTTGGGAGACACATTGGTCACCACCGCCACATTGGGCTTGCAGGTCATGCTGTGCAGCTGGAACGAAGACAGCTCCAACACGCACACGTCATCTGCGCTCATTTTCGGAATATCGCACAGCAAAGGCCGGCCGATATTGCCGCCCAGATGCACCGTTTTGCCGCTGGCTTTCAGCAGCTCGGAAATGACGGTGCTGGTGGTTGTTTTTCCGTCAGAGCCGGTAATGGCAATGGTTTTGCAGGGGCACAGCCGGAAGAACACTTCCATTTCACTGGTCACGGTGACTCCGTGCGCCATGGCCGCCTGCAAATAAGGGTTCAGCGGCAGCAAGCCGGGGGTTCTGTAAATCACATCGCAAGGCTCCAAATGCTCCAGATAGGTCTCTCCCAGCTGCAGCTTTGCGCCCATGCCGGTGAGTTTCCCGTACAGCTCACCCATGGTTTCCTCTGTCCGTTTGTCGCAGACAGTTACATCATACTTCATGCCGCACAGCAGCTCAATCCAGGGCAGATTGCTCACCCCGGCGCCAATCACAACGATTTTTTTGCCCTGCAGGCTCTCCAAATATTCTGAAAAATTCATCGGTTTTCTCGGCACCGTCCGATTTCGGCCGCTGCCTACTCCTTTCCGCAAAAAGCAAACTCAATTTCCTATGTCAAACTATGTAAAATCCCTGATTTTTTCGGGTGTTTTCGCTCTTCGCAAGCATTATATTATATCCCGAATTCCATGAAATTACAACATTTTTGTTGACGTTTGGGGGAAAGGTGTGTAGAATAGAGGAACAAGTGCGTCAAATGGTCGCGGGCATAAGGCGAAAGCCTGTGCGTGAGGAAAGTCCGGGCTCCATAGGGCAAGGATAACGGGTAACACCCGCCAGGGGCGACCCTCGGACAAGTGCAACAGAAATATACCGCTGTTCTTCGGAACAGTAAGGGTGGAAAGGCGAGGTAAGAGCTCACCCGGTGCATGGAGACATGTGGCCGCTGTAAACTCTATCCGGAGCAACACCGTGGGAGAACAATAGGCCGGCCCGGCCGTTCTCAGGAGGTGGCTTGAACGCATCAGCAATGGTGCGTCTAGATTGATGACCATTCATTGACAGAACTCGGCTTACAGACGCACTTGTATTTAGACAATTCAGACCGCTGCACCCATGGGTGCAGCGGTCTTTGTCTGTCTCTGAAAAACTTTTTTCAAAAAATGCGGAACTTTTTCTTTCCCCGTACGTCTATTCTCTTGTGCAATGCACAAATGGAAACATAAACACCGACCAAAGGAGAATGAAAACATGATGAAAAAACTCACCAGCCTGCTTCTGGCCGGCGCTATGCTCTTTGCGCTGGCTGCCTGCGGCACCAAAAATGACAACACCACCGGTGACGCCGCCGAAATTCCCGATGCGCTGACCCTGCTGACCACCGTGTGGGACGCACTGCCCGAAGATGCAAAGTTCGCCGCTGCCGGCGGTGACTTTGAGCACTCCGTTGATGATGCTCCCGGCAAGTTCGAGGCAATGGACGCTGACAGCCTGAGCTATCAGCTGTGCTTTCCCGAGGACGATGTGGAGCTGATTGATGATGCTGCCTCTCTGACGCACATGATGAATTCCAACACCTTCACCTGCGGCGCTTATCACGTCACCGACGCAAGCACCCTCTCCACGCTGACCGCTGACCAGCACGAGAAACTGCAGAATCAGCAGTGGATGTGCGGTTTCCCCGACAAAATGGTGATTCTCACCGTGGGCGAATACATGGTGACCGTGTACGGCGCTGATGATCTGGTGGACAGTTTCCGTGATCAGTTGCAGGCTTGCTACGAAAACGTTTCCGTGGCATACGACGAGGCAATTCTGTAATTCCGCAACACTATATGATGTATAAAAAAGGTTCGGCATGGCCGAACCTTTTTTATATTTACAGCTGCTTTTTCAAATTCACCATTTCGATGGCGCTCAATGCGCAATCATAGCCCTTATTTCCGGCCTTGGAGCCAGCCCGTTCAATGGCCTGCTCGATGTTCTCCGTGGTAATCACGCCAAACAGCACCGGCACACCGGTCTGCATGCTGACCTGAGCAATGCCCTTGGCAACCTCATTGCACACCAGCTCATAGTGACTGGTGGAGCCGCGAATCACCGCGCCTACGCAAATCACAGCGTCATACTTTCCGCTCTCTGCCATCTGTTTGGCCACGATGGGCAATTCAAAGGCGCCCGGCACCCACGCAGCGGTGATGTCTTCCTCTGTCACACCGTGACGCACCAGACCGTCCACCGCGCCGTCCAACAGTTTCTGCACAATGAAACTATTGAATCGAGAGGCCACAATGCCCACTTTCATGCCCTCGGCAACAACTTTTCCTTCCAATACTCGAATGCTCATGGATCGTTCCTCCGTTTAATTTTCTTAATATTTCCGGGCAAAAATATGGCCCATACGTTCCTGTTTCGTTCTCAAATAAAAGCGATCGTCCTTCTGTGCCTCCATTTCAATCGGCACCCGCTCCACGATTTCCAGTCCGAATCCGCTCAAACCGTAAATTTTTTCCGGGTTGTTGGTCAGCAGCCGCAATTCTTTTACTCCAAGATTCCGGAGAATCTGCGCGCCGATCCAGTACTCCCGCAGGTCTGCCGCAAAGCCCAGTTTCAAGTTGGCGTCTACGGTATCGTAGCCCTGCTCCTGCAGCTCATAAGCCTTCAGCTTGTTAATCAAGCCGATGCCACGGCCCTCCTGACGCATATACAGCAGAATGCCCCGGCCCTCCTGCTCAATCATCTGCATAGCAGTTTCCAGCTGCTGACCGCAATCGCAGCGCTTGGAGCCGAAAATATCTCCGGTCAGACACTCGGAATGCACCCGGCACAGCACGTTTTTGCCGTCGCCGATTTCACCCTTCACCAATGCTACATGGCTCTGCCCGGTCAGGTCGTCGGTAAATCCGAAAATCCGGAACTCGCCGTACTTTGTGGGCAGCTTAGCCTCCGCCTCCCGAATGACATGCTGGTCATGCAGTCTGCAATAGTCCTGCAAATCCTTAATGGTAATGACTTTCATGCCCCATTTTTCCGCATTTTCCAGCAGCTCCGTGGTGCGCATCATGGTGCCGTCTTCCCGCATGATTTCGCAGCACAGACCACATTCCTCCAGACCTGCCAACCGGCACAGGTCAACGGTTGCCTCGGTGTGTCCGTTCCGTTTCAGAACGCCGCCTTTCCGCGCCGTCAGCGGAAATACATGACCGGGGCGGCGGAAATCTTCCGGTTTGGAGGTGGGGTCCACAATCTTCCGGCAGGTGTAGCCCCGCTCCTCTGCGGAGATGCCCGTGGTGGTGTCCACATGGTCCACAGACACGGTAAATGCCGTGCAGTGATTATCCGTATTCACCTTCACCATCTGCTCAAATCCCAGACGGTTTGCCAGAGTCTCCGACATCGGTGTGCAAATCAGACCTTTTGCATGGGTTGCCATGAAGTTCACGTTTTCCGTGGTGGCGAACTGTGCCGCGCAAATCATATCCCCTTCGTTTTCACGGTCCGGGTCATCAATGCAGAGAATAATTTTTCCCGCCCGCAGCTCGTCCAGAATTTCTTCTACCGTTGCAAATTCCATAATTATTTTCCTTCTTTCTTATCGGAATCAAAATCCGTATTGCATCAAAAATTCTTCTGTAATTCCGCCGGACTTCGGCGTTTCTGTCTGATAAGGCTCCAGCAGCCGCTGGACATATTTCCCCACTACATCGTTTTCCAGATTGACTTGTTCTCCCGGTCGTTTCGACAGAAGAATCGTCTGCGCGCCGGTGTGGGGAATGATGGAAACGGAAAAAGTCTCCGATGTCACTTCCGCCACTGTCAGGCTCACACCGTCGATTGCAATGGAACCTTTCTCCACAATCAGTCTTAAAATGGGGGTTGGCGCCGCGATGGTTACCCACACTGCGTTTTCTTCCCTGCGCATGGAACGTATGGTTCCCACGCCGTCAATGTGCCCGGATACGATGTGCCCGCCGAATCGACCGCCGGCCGCCATCGCCCGTTCCAGATTCACCCGGCTGTCGCTGTTCAAGCGCCCCAGATTGGTCCGGCGCAGGGTTTCCGGCATGACATCGGCGGTAAAGCCGTCTCCCGTCATTCCAGTCACCGTCAGGCATACACCGTTGACCGCAATGGAGTCTCCGATGTGCGTTCCCTCTAAAACCGCTGCCGCCCGAATGGAAATCTCTCCGGCTGTTCCGCCGGACAACACCCGGCGCACCGTGCCCACTTCTTCAATGATTCCCGTAAACATTCACTTCACCTCGTATTCCAGCAGAATGTCTTCCCCCAGCTGCGTCAGAATCGGATTGCAGAGTTTCGGGCAAGTTTCCGGGCTGTCGAATCCTCTGCCCTCCACCGGGGTTTTCGCCTCTCTGCCTCCTAACAGTTTCGGAGCAACGTAGGCATAAACCTTCTGAATCAGACCTGCCTGCAGCATGGATTCGTTCAGCGTTCCCCCGCCTTCCAGCAAGATGCTGTCGATTTCCATCGCGCCCAACCGCTGCATCAGTTCCGGCAAATGAACCGTTCCGTTTTCTCCCGGGCACACCAAAACGGTGATGCCCATATCTTCCAACGCCCTCTGCTTTTCCGGGTGCGTTTCGCTGCAGGCTACAATCGTTTGATACGTTTGCGCTGTGCGGCAGATTTGACTTGTCAGAGGAATCCGCAGCTTGGAATCGCAAAGAATCCGCACCGGCTGCCGACCGCCTTCCATGCGGCAGTTCAGCAGCGGGTCATCGGCCAATACCGTTCCGATACCGGCCATAATGCCGGTGTATCGGTGGCGCAGCTGATGCACGTGATTTCGGGCGGCTGCTCCGGTAATCCATTTCGACGCACCGTTGTAGGCTGCGATTTTTCCATCGGCAGTCATGGCATATTTCATGGCCACATAAGGTGTTTTCTCCGTGATGTAATGGAAGAACACCGGGTTCAACGCGTCACATTCTTCCCGGAGAAAATCCTCCGTCACTTCGATGCCCGCATCTCGGAGAAGTTTCACGCCGCCCCCTGCTACCTTGGGATTGGGATCCCGGGAGCCAATCACCACTCGACTGATTCCCGCCTCTAAAATGGCTTGGGTGCAGGGTGGCTGCCGTCCGGTATGACAGCAGGGTTCCAACGTCACATAGATTGCGGCGCCCGCAGGGTCTTCCTTGCAATTCGCCAAAGCATTCCGCTCTGCATGCGCCTGCCCGCAGCGGTGATGGTATCCTTCTCCAATCACGCGGCCGTCTTTCACAATCACCGCTCCCACCATGGGATTCGGACTGGTCCAGCCCAAGCCTTGTTTTGCCAAGTCAATGGCTCGGCGCATGTACTGTTCTTCCATGTGATAACTCCTTTCGGACAAAACAAAAAAGCCTCGATTTCATGTTTGAAATCGAGGCTTTGCAATCGTAAATGGATTCGCAGCAGATACATTCTGCTGCTTTGCCTTCTCTCATCCAGACTTTACTGTCGGCACTGGAATCTCACCAGTTCCTGCCAAATTGGCTCGCGGGCTATACCGCCGGTGGGGAATCTCACCCCGCCCCGAAGACATTCTGTTCACTTGTTGGATTCATCATAGCACCCTGTATTGCATCTGTCAAGCATATTTTTTTACTAAGCAATTCGGACTGCGGAATGTGGAAACGTCCCGTTAATCGCAGCTGACGTGCTTGTGCAGCTATTTTAAGCGCATATAAGCAGCAAAAAAGGCCGTCTCCCTACGGAAACAGCCTTTTTTACAAATTATCAGTGCGGGATTACTCCTCGTCGGCGTTCTCCCAGTTGTGCCAGACGTTCTGGACATCGTCGTTGTCCTCGAACATTTCCAGCATCTTGTTCAGGTTCTTGCGGTCGCCCTCATCGGTGACGGAAATGTAGTTCTGAGGAACCATTTCCACCTGTGCGGAAACGAACTGATAGCCTGCCTTCTCCAGTGCGTCGAACACCTGCTGGAATGCATCGGGGTCGGTGGTGACTTCGAACACTTCGCCGTCTTTCTCCACGTCATCCGCACCGGCTTCCAGTGCGTCCATCATCACTGCGTCTTCGTCCAGATCTTCGTCCTCATTGTTGATGACGATAACGCCCTTCTTATCGAAAGACCAGGAAACGCAGCCGGCTGCGCCCATGTTTCCGCCGTATTTATCGAAGAAATGACGCACATCACCGGCCGTACGGTTGCGGTTATCCGTCATGGTTTCCACGATAATTGCAACACCGCAGGGGCCGTAGCCTTCGTAGGTGATGCTTTCGTAATCATCTGTATTGCCGGCGCCCAGTGCCTTATCAATGGTTCTCTTGATATTATCGTTGGGCATGTTGGCTGCCTTTGCCTTGGCAATGACCTGTGCCAAAGAAGAGTTATTGGCCGGGTCGCCGCTGCCGCCCTGCTTTACCGCCACGATGATTTCGCGGGCAATTTTGGTAAAGGCCTGAGCGCGCTTTGCGTCTGCTGCGCCTTTGGTTTTCTGTATATTATGCCATTTGGAATGTCCTGACATGGTAATACCCCCTCTGGAAATTGCCCAGATATTTTACCACACATTGACACTCTATTGCAAGCCCTGATTCAGTAAAAAAGCCGCGGTTTTGAGGAAAACCGCGGTTTTTTCCTTAAAATCGCTCCCGGGGAATGAGAAGAACCTCTCCGGAGGGTGCAAAATCCCCCTCGGAATCATTCCATGCGCGAATCAATTCCACCGTGGAGCCGTATTTCCGGGCCAAATCCCACAAGGCGCCGCCGGATTGAATGACCGTCAGCGACGGACGATTCTGACAACTGAGCTGTTCCTCGTCCAAGGTCAATCCCGTCAGACTCCGCAGGGTTCCCCACCGGGTGGTACGCAAATCTGCCTCCACCGTCAGCCGAACCTCTACCCCGCCGCCGGAAAGCACCGTATGCAAATCCAGGCACCGCACCCGCTCCGGCACACGTTCCCCCTCCGTCTCGCCGGCGGCAAACTGCACCTCCACGGTTTTGCTCAGGCAGTCCGACACCCCTGCGGCATACTGAACACAAAGTTTTAATTCCAGCCGAATGTACACCCCATCTGTCCGCACTGTGCAGGCACTCACCCGGCAAGCTGCAAGCTGTACGGATTCCACGTCGGATTTCCCGCCCATGTTCTCCCGCAGTGTTTCCCGCAGCGTCTCGGCATGGGTATCCAACCGCACCCGGTCCGTCCGATACTCCGGCGCGCAGGGATAGGCATTGCTGTACGCGTCGGCAATATAGGAAACCTCCCGCATGGACAACGCCGCAGTCTGACACACCGCATGCAGCTCCATGGTCAAGCGGTCGCCGCTTTCCCCGTGATTCAGCTCATAATACAATCCCGTGGCCATTACACGGAATCTGGCGTTGGGGGTAATCTCCTCGCTGTCCATCTCCATAATCTGCGAAAAGGGTGTGGTAAATGACACCGATTCCAGCCGGAATGCGCTGTTGAGATAGGCCACATCGGAAACCACGCTGCCTTTGAGAATCATTTTATTTCCCACGGTTTTCACATCGTCCATACGGAATTGCGCCCGCCGGCTGACGATTTCTCCGTCGGCTGCGGCACCGGACAGGGCAATTTCGTCCGTGACCACAAACGTCCGCTCGCACACCGACGGAATCACACTGATTTTCTCCGTGGTCTGCCGCAGCTGAATGGGCGCCTCCGGGGATTTTTCCACATCAGCGGAATAGCTGTATGTGGTGAACCCATAGCAAGCTGTCTCCGCCTGTACCTCTGCCCGCACCAGAATTTTTCTGGGGTTGAGAATTCTTGCCTCCACCCCTGCAAGGGTCAACTCCGCAGCAGGCACGCAGTTGTGGGAAATTTCCTCCGATTCCGCCAAAAGCTCCAACGGCAGCGCAAGGTGCAGCGCCCGAAAGCCCGCCGCGCCGTCCGGAAGATACAGCACCGAAACCTGCACCTCTCCCTGCAGCCGCAGTTTCCCGTCTTCCGCCTCTTTGCTCCGCAGCAGCACCACACCGTCGGCATCTGCAATGCGGCCGATGTCCGGCATTTTGTCCGGTACAATCATCTCCCCGGCAGTTTCCAAAGTCTGTGCGTCCGAAAAAACGGGTTCATACCCGGTGAATGTCTGTGTTTGCAGTGCAACGTCCATAATAGCCTCCTTATGTTCTGCCCGCTGGGGGATATTTCTGGCTTATCTTATGTTCGTTCCATCGGGGTTAGAACCGATTTCACGGTTTCATAAATTTCTGAATGAACTTTCCCAAAAATGACGGGAGCTTAATGATGCAGAATTTCATACCTTTCCCTCCTCATCTGCAACGGTTATACCAGATTCCCACGGAAATCAAGAGCACAGCCAACATAAACCACCAGAATCCCACCGGTAAAATCATGGCAAGCAGGATTACAACGCCGGCTGTGATGGCAATCAAACCAATGCCCTTTCGTGGATTTCGCCGTCTGCGCATAGAAAAACCGCCTTCCGCGTAAACGAATTCGTTACAGTATACGCAGAAGGCAGTGCAATTGTGCCTCAATTCAATTTTTCAATTCCCATTCTTTGTACTTCGACGCATCGGCGTACATCAATTGGTAGGACTGATAGCGTTTCGGGTGAATCTCTCCCCGCTCCACCGCGGCGCGAACCGCACAATCCGGCTCTTTCAGATGGGCGCAGTCCTGAAACCGGCATTGCCCCAAAAACGGCTCAAATTCCGGAAAATCATACTGCAGTTGACCGCAGCGAACCGGCTCCACTGCCTCCATATCAAAACTGGCAAAACCCGGGGTGTCAATCAGGTAGGTTCCCTCCCCCAGGTCAAACAGCTCCACATGGCGGGTAGTATGCCGTCCGCGGCCCAGTTTATCGCTCACTTCTCCCACACGGAGAGAAAACGCAGGATTCAGCGCATTGAGAATACTGCTCTTGCCCACACCGGAATCTCCCGTAAAGGCGCAAAGCTTTCCGGAAAGAATCCGCCGCAGGTCCTCGATGCCCTCGCCGGTTTCTGCGCTGACAGGCAGCACATGGAACCCGGTTTTGGCATAGATTTCCGGCAGCCGTTCCAGACGGCACAAATCCACTTTATTCACGCAGATGACCACATCGCAGCTGTTGTGAACCGCAATCACAGACAAGCGGTCCACCAAATAGGTATCCGTAACCGGAATGGCATCGGAAGTGATGCACACCAAGGTGTCAATATTGGCCACAGCAGGGCGGACAAAGGCGTTTTTCCGGGGCTGAATCTGTTCGATTCGGCCTTTTCCGGTGTTGTCCACGGAATACTCCACCAAATCGCCTACCAACGGGGAGCTGCCCCGATGACGCAGCTTTCCGCTGCCCCGGCACTCCACCAGACGGTCCGGCTCCTGCACATAATAGAACCCGCTCAGGGCTTTTACAATACGTCCGATCGGCATGCTTTAATCTCCGGTTTCCGTTCCGTCTCCGGCATTGTCCGGTTCCGGTGCCTCTTTAGGACCCTTGGACACCTGCAGATAGACCTTTGTTTTCTCTGCCACGGATTCTCCGCTGGACACACTCTGCCACACCACAATGCCTTCCCCGTACTGGTCATTATACACGGCGCTGCTGGTGCCAAAAGACAGACCCAGACTGGAAATCGTGTTTTTGGCATTGGATTCGGTCATGCCAATCAGATTCTTCATGGTGACATAACGCACTTCCGGTCCACTGCTGTAGGTCACATAGACCGTAGAGCCGCTGGCAAGGTTCTCCCCGGCGGCGGGGTTGGTGCTGATGACGTAATCCTTCGTCACGCTGTCGGAGGGCGCAGCCTCCCGCTCCACTACAAAACCCATTTCGGTCAATGCATCGCAAGCGTCGCTGACTTCCATATTCCGCACATCGGGAATGGGCTGAGTCATCATGCCCGTTGCGACCTTCAATTCCACGTCAATGCCGTCAGAATCCGGCACCACGGTTTTGCCCGCGTCCGGTTCCTGAGAAATCACCTGACCCTCCGGCACATCGGCGTTCACGGTGTACGTCACGTGAATCCGGAACACATCCTGGTCGGGATTGCTCTTCAATTCCTGCATGGCGTCTTCATACTGCTTGCCTTCAAACTGCGGGATTGCCACCCGCTCCGCATCGGCAAACAGGTCTTTCACCCAGAAATTCCAAAGGAATACAAACAGCGCCAGCATCACCAAAACCACGCCGAACACACCGGAGAGGATGCTCACCCTCCGACTGCGCACCCGGCGGCGCTGATAGGTTTCCTCCGAAACTTCACGCACGGACACGGGTCTCACATTGGCCGGTTCTTCCTGCTGATTGCCGCCGTTGGAAGACATGGTCTCAATGGTCAGCATTTTCTGCCGGAATGCCTCCAAATCCTTCAGCAAATCCCCGGCGCAGCTGTACCGCTTATCAATATCGGCATTCATTGCCTTCATGGTAATGCGCTCCAGCTCCTCAGGAATGTCCGGTTTCAGCTGACGGGGCGGGATATACTCCCCTGCAATGTGCTTGATGGCCACTTCCTGGGGGGTATTGCCGTCATAAGGCAGCACACCGGTGAGCATTTCGTACATCACCACGCCCAAAGAGTAGACGTCGCTGCGCGCATCGGCTGGATAACCCTTTGCCTGCTCCGGAGCAATATAGTGCACGGAGCCCACGGCTTTTCCCTGAGCCTCCCGTTTCCGGTTTTCCAGAGAAGCAATGCCGAAATCAGCCACCTTGATATTGGCATCTTTCAGAATCATCACGTTCTGGGGTTTGATATCCCGATGGATAATTCCCTTGCTGTGGGCATGGGCCAATGCCTTGGCAATCTGGGTAGAGAAGTGCAACGCCTCTTTCCAGCTCAATGCCCCCCGGCGGAGAATGTACTGTTTCAGCGTAATGCCCTCAATCAGCTCCATCACAATGTAATCCGCGGCAGGAGAACTAACCACGTCGTACACAGCCACAATATTGGGGTGCGTCAGCTTTGCAATGGCCTGCGCCTCACTGGTAAAATCCGCAAGGAGTTCCGGGTCCGTTGCAATATCCGCCCGCAAAACTTTAATGGCCACATATCGGTTCAGCCGGGTATCCAGCGCTTTATAAATCACCGCCATGCCGCCCCGGCCGATTACCTCCATCATCTGGTATCGGTCATCTAACAATGTATTCAAAAATCTATCGTTTTCCATGGAGTACCTCCATTCAAATTGCGTTGTAACGCTCTCTCATCGTGCCAAAACTACGGCAGTCACGTTATCGTTTGCGCCGGCATTCAGCGCACTTTCCACTAAGTTCTTCGCCAGCTCTTCCGGCGTTTTATACGTTTGCGCAAGTTTCAAAATTTCAGATTCCGTCAAAAAATTGCTCAGACCGTCGGTACATAGCAGTATCCGGTCTCCTTTGGCCATTTTCTGTACAAACAGGTCGCACTCCACCTGCTCGTCCACCCCCAAAGCCCGCATAATCGAGTTTTTCTGCGGGTGTCTTGCCGCTTGTTCCGGCGTGAGAATTCCCTTGTCAATCAAGGTCTGCACATAGGAGTGGTCCTTGGTAATCTGGACAATTTTCTTTTTTCCAAGCCAATAGCCCCGGCTGTCTCCCACATTCACCAGAAACGCCTGATTGCCCATCATGGCAGCGCCCACCAACGTAGTTCCCATACCGGTGTAATTCGAGCTGAAAAAGGAATAGGAATAGACAAGGTCGTTTGCCTTCCGGCAGGCATTGTTCAAATGCCGCTTGATGTCCGGGTTTTTGGAGCGAGATGCGGAAATGCTCTCGTCCAAATAGAAAATGAAACTCTTCGATGCCAGCGTACTGGCCAGACTTCCCGCATTGGCTCCGCCCATTCCGTCGCAGACCACAGCCGTCAAGCATTCCTTGCTCTCAATCCATTCAATTACGAAACTGTCTTGATTTTCAGCTCTGACTTTTCCTCTGTCGGTTACTCCATAACTGTTCATTCATGTTCTCCGAAGCAGCCCGGTTTGTTTGTTACCGGGTGGCCAATTTCTTTCGCAGCTGTCCGCAAGATGCGTCAATATCGCCGCCCAATTTCCGCCGCACCGTGGCATTCACACCGGAATCCCGCAGGATTTTCTGGAATGCCTTCAAATGCTCCGGCGTACTGGGTTCAAACTTGCTTTCGTCCACATGGTTCAAGGGAATCAGATTGACATGGGCGCTCACCCGGCGGGCATGCTTTGCCAGCAGCTTTGCATGCTCCGGGGTATCGTTTACGCCGTCAATCATGGCGTATTCAAAGGAAATCCGCCGTCCCGTCTTCTCATAATACCGCTCGCAGGCACTGATCAGATTCTCCACGCCCCGGCCGCGGTTGGCCGGCATGATTTTACTCCGGGTTTCATCATCGGGTGCATGTAGCGATACGGATAATGTTAATTGTAAATTACGTTCGGCCAGTTTGTCAAATTTTTCAATCAAACCGCAGGTGGACAGGGAAATGTGGCGCATTCCGATGTTCATTCCCTTCGGGTGATTCACCAATTCCAAAAACCGCATAACATTGTCAAAGTTATCCAGCGGTTCCCCGATTCCCATCAGCACAATGTGTCCGATGGGCAAACCGGATTCCATTTGAGAATACAGCACCTCGTCCAGCATTTCCGACGGCTCCAAACAACGGACCAAGCCGCCGATGGTGGAGGCGCAGAATGCGCAGCCCTGCCGGCAGCCGACCTGAGAGGAAATGCACACCGTGTTGCCGTATTTATACCGCATCACAACCGTTTCCACGGCATTGCCGTCCCGCAGCTGCCAGAGATATTTGATGGTGCCGTCTTCCTGAGAAACCTGTTTGCGCAGGCAGGTCAGACCGTCTATATAAAATTCTTCCGCCAGTTTGGCGCGCAAATCCTTGGGCAGATTGCTCATCTCGTCAAAGGACTTCACGCCCCGGGTCAGCCACTCAAAAATCTGGCCCGCCCGGTATTTCGGCTGACCCATTTCCTTCAGCGCAGCCTCAATTTCCTCCGGCAGCATTGCTTTAATGTCTCTCATACTGTTTTCCTCATTTTGCACACAAAAAATCCATCGGTTCCGTGAAGATGGGGCCAGAATGTAAACATCCCCGCGGAAACCTTGCCAATCCCCAAGGGCAGTTCAAAGGGTTCCAAGGAAAATTCCCCGTGGCGGGACAGAAACTCCCGGACGACATCTTCATTTTCCCGCTGCCGCACCGTGCAGGTGCTGTACAGCAGCACGCCGCCGGGTTTCACGCAGGCAGCCTCGCCTTCCAGAATCGCCCGCTGAATTTCCGGCAGACGGTCCAATTCCTCCGGACTTTTCTCCCGGATTTCCGGTTTCCGGCGAATCACACCCAAACCGGAGCAAGGCACGTCGGCAATCACAATGTCTGCAATTCCCCGCAAGTCCTCTTCGGGCGTCCGAGCGTCCATCGCCCGGGTTTCCAGAATGGTGACGCCCAAACGTTCCCCGTTTTCCCGAATCAGCCGGAGCTTTTTCTCGTGAATATCACAGGAAATGATGCGGCCCTCATTGTTCATCGCCATCGCTGCGGCCATGCTTTTTCCGCCGGGTGCCGCGCACACGTCCAAAACGGTCATGCCCGGCGCTGCCCCGGCAACCATAGCCGACAGCTTGGCCGCCAGGTCCTGAATATAAAATCCGCCCCGACGGAATGCCTCGGTCTCCGCAATCCCTGCAGAGCTTTTCAGCACGTAGCAGCCCGGAACCTCCGTCGGCCGCGGGTCATAGGCGGACAAGCCTTCCGTCAAATCCATGGGCCGGAGGGGATTGCTCTGGGCATAAACCGGGGGTGTTTCATTGTTTGCTGCAAGGGCTGCCTCTGTAAAGTCATATCCGTAAGCCGCCACATACTCTTCCACCAACCACAGCGGGTGGCTGTACTTCGTGGCAAGGTACGCAGCCGTGCCCTTTCCCGGCACCTCCGGCAAATTTTCTCGATGGTCCGCCAATTTTCGCAATACGGCATTCACCAAACCGGACGCCCGGCTCAATCCGTTTTCCTTGCACAGCCGGACTCCCTCATTCACCGCCGCGGAGGCGGGAATTTTGTCCATCTGCGTCAGCTGATAGGCCGACAGCCGCAGAATATCCAATACCTGCGGGTCCAGTTTGTGAATCGGCGTGGCGCAATAGCCAGCAATATAAAAATCCAACAGCGCACGATTCTGCAAAACGCCCAGAACAATCCGGGAACACAGCGCAGCATCTCGACTATCTAATTTTGCCCGAGAAATCTCGCTGCTGATGGTGTTCTCACTCCATGCGCCGTTTTTCCGGCAGCGCATGAGAATGCGATATGCGGTTTGTCTGGCCGTTTCCGCCATATCAGTCTACCTCCATCGGATGACCCAACAGGTAATCCGCCGCTTTCATTCGTTTTTTCCCGGGTGCCTGCAATTCCGTTACCAAAACGGTCTTGCCCTCACCGCAGGCAATTTCAATGCCCGCTTTTCCCGCAGCCACAACGTTGCCGGGCTGTTTGGCGGTATGATGCTCCGTGTAGTCGGCAGCATGGATTTTGAAGGTTTCTCCCTTCAGCTCCGCCGTTGCCACCGGCCAGGTTTCCATACCGTAAATATGCTTGATAATTTCCCGGGGAGATTTGGTCCAATCAATGGGACACTCCGTCTTTTCCAAAGGCGGCGCAAAACTGACCTGCGCTGCGTCCTGAGGAATCCGGGGTGCCGTGCCCGCCTCAATATCCCGCAGGGTTTTCACCAGCAAATCGGCACCCATCACAGCCAGACGGTCAAACAGCTCCGCAGACGTCTCGAATTCGCCGATTTCCGTTTCGGACTGATAAATCATATCGCCGGCGTCCATTTCCTCCGCCAGATACATGGTGGTCACACCGGTGACCTTTTCCCCGTTCAGCACAGCCCGCTGAATGGGCGCACTGCCCCGATATTTGGGCAGCAGAGAGCCATGGACGTTGATGGCGCCGTATTTCGGCAGCTCCAGAATCTCCGTCGGCAGAATGCGGCCGTAAGCCACCACCACCAGAATATCCGGCTGCAGCTGACGGAGCAGCTCCAATGCCGTGCCGTCCCGGAGCTTTTCCGGCTGAAACACCGGCAGATTGTGGTCCAACGCCACCTGCTTGGTCTCGCAGGGCATCAGTTTCATGCCCCGGCCTTTCGGCTTATCCGGCTGGGTGAACACGCCCACCACATCAAATTTCTCGTCCACAAGACGCTGCAGGGAAACCGCGGCAAAGTCCGGGGTTCCCATATATACAATCCGCATCAGATTATTCCTCTTCCTCGTCGCCGGCCATTTCCGCCAGCTCTTCGTCCGTCAGCATTTTAGAGGCCCGCTCCGGGTACAGAATACCGTCCAGATGGTCCAGCTCATGGCAGAAGCAACGGGCGGTCAGACCCTCGCCGGTATATTCAAAGGTCTCGCCGTTCCGGTCCTGCGCCCGGACGGTAACCACCATAGGCCGGGTGACAATGCCGCACTGGTCCGGCAGGCTCAAGCAGCCTTCCGTACCGGTCTGCTCGCCCTCGGTGGCAATAATTTCCGGGTTAATCAGCTCCAGGAAGAAATCCTCCTCGTCCTCAGCATGGTTGGTTTCCATTACCACCACAGCCCGGCGGAGAATGCCCACCTGGGGTGCAGCCAAGCCCACACCGTCGGCCTCAATCAGAGTTTCTCTCATATCGTCCAGCAGCTCATGCAGCCGGGGACCGAAGTCCGTGTAAGGACGGCAGCGTTTGGTCAAAGTGGGGTCACCCACGGTCAGAATATTTCTCAAAGCCATTGCTCATACACTCCTATCATAATCTCAATCCAGAGGATTGGCGTCCGCAAACACGGACACCCCTTTGAATTCTTTTTCTGTATTGTATCGACACAGCACTTCCGAGATTGCCAGACGCAAGCGCTCGCTTTCCCGGCACATCACCGTGACCCGGTATCGGAATCGATTGTTCACCCGCACCACTTGATACGGTGCCGGACCGATGACCACTGCCCCCGGTTCCGTCCGCAGCCGCTCCGCCAACTCTTTCCGAATGGCTGCAGCGCACCGCAGCACCGTTGCCTCATTGGCGCCGGCTGCCGTAATCGCCGTCATATCCGTAAAGGGCGGGGCATATTCCAGCTGCCGCAGCGCCAGCTCGCTTTCGTAAAAAGCGTCATAATCCTGCTTGGCTGCCTGCCGAATGGTCTCATTTTCCGGCGTAAAGGTCTGAATCACTGCCCGGCCGGTTTTTTCACCCCGTCCGCAGCGCCCGACCACCTGCGTAATCAGAGAAAACGTCCGCTCCCCTGCTCGGTAATTGCCGGTATATAAACTCTGGTCCGCTGAGACAACGCCAACCAAAGTGACATTTTCAAAATCAAGCCCCTTGGCCACCATTTGGGTGCCAATCATAATGGGGATTTTTTCTTCCCGGAATCGGGATAACAGCGCCTCATGGTTGCCCGCCGGCGCCACCGTGTCCGTATCCATTCGCAGAATCGGAACACCCGGGAACAGCGTTTCCAGTTCTTCCTGAATTTTCTGGGTTCCCGCGCCGATATACTTCAAAATACCGCCGCACTCCGGGCACGTTTCGTCCACGCGCTGCACATAGCCGCAGTAATGGCACATCAACTTTCCGTTGGCACTATGGTAAGTCAAATTGGCGCTGCAATTGGGACAGCGGTACGTAAATCCGCACTCCCCGCAGGCAATCAGCTTGCTGCTGCCCCGGCGGTTCAAAAACAGAATGCTCTGTTCTCCCCGCTCCAGATTCACTTCCAGCTCCTGCCGCAGCAGGGTGCTGATTTCACTGCCGTTGCCTTTCCGCAGTTCCTGCTTCATGTCCACAATATGGACACTGGGCAGCGCCTTGGCATTGAACCGCCCAGGCAGCTCAAACAGATGATACCGTCCGGTTTCCGCGGCATATCGGGTTTCCAGACAAGGGGTTGCCGAGCCCAACAGCAGCAACGCATTGCTGTGCACACACATAAATTTTGCAATCTCACGGGCATGATACCGGGGGGCATTTTCGGATTTATAGGTATCCTCCTGCTCCTCGTCCAGAATGATGATGCCCAGATTTTCCACCGGTGCAAACACGGCGCTCCGGGTGCCGATCACCACCCGCGCCTTACCTTCCTTCACCCGTTTCCATTCATCGTAGCGCTCCGCTACGGAAAGAGACGAGTGCAGCACCGCGATATTTTTCCCGAAATGGGAAGAAAACGTCTCAATCATCTGAGGCGTCAGCGCAATTTCCGGCACCAACAGAATGGCGCTCTTCCCCTCTGCCAAAGCCTTTTGAATCAAATGCAGATATACCGTTGTTTTTCCGCTGCCGGTCACACCCAACAGCACCGCACAACTGGGGGCATCTTGCGCGTACAGCGCGGCAAGGCCGTCATAAGCCGCTTGCTGCGCCGCATTTAACCGTGGAATGGGCGTAATCTCCCCATCCCAATGAATTTCATGCCGATAAACCGGCTCTTGTTCCATGGTGAGCAAACCGGCGGAAACTAGCGCGCGAATGGGCTGTATCGTGCAGCCGGTGAAATACTTCAGTTCCTCCACCGACACCCGTCCCACAGACGCCGCCAATTCCAGAATGGCCGCCTGGGTGGGCGCTTTCCGCTTTTTCTGCTCTGCCATTTGTTGGGCGTCCTCTGCGGGCACCGCCAAACAGACAAATTCCCGCACTTTATCGGACACCCGGCGTTTTTCCCGGCTGTCCGTTTCCAGAACCCCTTTTTTCACCAGCGCCGCAATGGCGCTGCCAGGGTTTTCTTCCCCGAACGCGTCTTCAATGACCCGCCGCTCGCAGGCACCGTTTTGTGCAAACAGCACCTCCAGCACCCGCAGCTGCTGCTTGGATTTTCCCGCAGCCAATTCTGCAAGTTCCCGGTCATATCCCGCCGCCAAGCGCACCTGTGCGCTGACCTCAAACCAAAGTCCTGCCGGAAGAATTGCCTTCACTGCATCATACACCGTGCAGTAGCACCGTTCCCGCATCCAAAGCGCCAGTTTCAGCTGCTCCGATGTCAGAATCGGTGCCGGGTCCAACACGGACAGGACCGGTTTCAATTTTTCATATGCGCTCTCACCGGTCACGGAAAGCACAATGCCCTCACAGCGCCGGTTTCCCCGGGAAAAGGGTACCATGACCCGCATCCCCGGTCGGACCTGCTCCGCCATTTCCGGCGGGATCAGATAGTCATAAGGCCGATCGGTCCAATAGGTCGCCGCGGACACGGCAATACGCGCAACAGTACGCTGTTCCATCAGCCGATCCCCTCAGACTTTCGCTCAGCGTTTCAGACGCAGTTTGCCGGTGTAAATCTCGTTGATTGCCAGAGAAACGGTCTTCTCGTCCAGGGGGATACCCTCTTCCTCTGCCTCATCGGAAATTTCTCTTGCCCGGCGGGCCACCATGTTGACCAGCAGATAACGGCTGCCGACCTTGTCCATCAAATCACCCATAGGAGGATAAAGCATCATGATTCATATACCTCTTTCAAAATATTTTTTTGCTCACTATATCTGCAGTTTGCAGCAGTGATGATTGCATCCAGTTCTCGTGCGGCTTCATCGGCATTTTCGTTGAAAACGATGTACTGATAAAAGTCCGCCATACATTCTTCTTTCGCCCGCGCCATACGGCCGCGAATGACTTCATCGCTTTCCGTACCCCGCAGACGCAACCGGTGCTCCAGCTCTGCCAGAGAGGGAGGCGCCAAAAAGACCAGAATGGCCTCCGGCGAGGACTCCATTACCTGACGGGCACCCTGCACCTCAATATCCAGAATGACGTTCATACCGGAGTTCAAGCGCTCCTCCACGTAATCCTTCGGTGTACCGTAATAGTTTCCCACGTACTCTGCGTGTTCCAGCAGCGCCTTTTCCCGAATCATTTCCTCAAACCGTTCCCGGGTGACGAAGAAATAATTCACGCCGTCCTCTTCTCCGGGACGAGGTGCCCGGGTCGTTGCGGAAACAGAAAAACAGACATCGTCCCGCAGCTGCATCAGCTTTGCTACAACGGTACTTTTTCCGGCTCCGGAAGGACCGGAAATCACCATCAATTTTCCTCTACTCAACGTTATTCTCTCCCACATTTTCTTGTTTTTCCTGCATACGGCCCGCGATTTCCTCCGGCGTTAATGCCGAGAGAATCACATGGCCGCTGTCCATGACCAGAACCGCCTGTGTTTTCCGGCCGTAAGACGCGTCTACCAGCTGACCCCGCTCCCGCACGTCCTGAATGACGCGCTTGATGGGGGAAGAATCGGGACTGACCACCGCCAGAATCCGATGCTCCGCCACAAGGCCGCCGAATCCGATATTCACCAATTTCATAGACCGCGCCTCACTCGATGTTCTGAATCTGCTCTCGGATTTTTTCGATTTCCGCCTTAATGTCAACCACCACATGGGCGATAGCGGCATTCTGGCATTTGGAACCGATGGTGTTGGCCTCCCGGTTCATTTCCTGCACCAGAAAATCAAGTTTTCTGCCCACCGGCTTGTCGCCGTTCAGCATTTCCCGCATCTGAGAAATATGGCTGCGCAGACGGACCGTTTCCTCGTCCACCGCGACTTTATCCGCAAAAATTGCCGCCTCGGTGAGAATCCGGGATTCCTCGATATTCGTGGATTCCAGAACCTCCCGGAGCTTCTGCTCCAGCCGCGCCCGATACTCGGACACCGTCTGGGGAGATGCCTGCTCCACCACGCTTACCATCTGTTCAATGGTATCAATCCGGCCGGAAACATCTTCCCGGAGCTTTTCGCCTTCCCGGATTCGCATGGCGTCGTACTCCGTCAATGCCTGCTCCATAACCTCCGCAATGGCTGCGGTTACCGCATCCCGGTCTGCCTCCTGCTTTTCCACAGTCAGCACGTCGGGCAACCGGCACAGCGACAGCGCCGCTGCGTCATTGGTCAATCCGTAGGTTTCGGAAACCTCCTGTAATGCATTCAGATAGCCCTTCAGCAGTCCGTGATTGACCTTTACCACCACATCGTCCGCCATAGAGGAGTCCACGGAAACGAACACGTCTACCTTTCCCCGGGAAATATGGTTCTGCACCGCTGTTTTCACCATCTCTTCCGCAAAGAGATAGGACCGGGGCATCCGCACGGAGGTATCCAAAAATCGGTTGTTTACGCTTTTCAGTTCAATGCTCAGTGCCAGACCCTGGGCAGTGCCTTTTGCGCCACCGTAGCCCGTCATACTTTTAATCATCTTTCTCGCCTCAATCGTTGATGGATTTTTTCCTCAGTTGAGTTTGTAGCTTACAATTTCGAATTCAATCTGTTTTTTCTTCGCCCGCATCCGCTGATACACCGTTACAATCAGCACGCAGACAAAGAAAGCGGCAAAGCTGATAGCAATGCACTGGGTCTCCGGCGCGCCCTGCATCGCCGTAAGCACATAGGCAGCAATCATAACAATCAGAGGAATGATGTACATGATGAAAGCCGCGCCGATGATGTCGCTGGACTTGGTTTTGATGACCACCCGGTCACCGATGGCTGCTCCCAGCGTATTTTTTGCGTAAGTGTGAATCTCGTTGGCATATTTGCAGACCTCGCAGGAGCCGCAGGTATCACCGCAAGCCGTTCCCCGCTCTACCAGCACTTCTGCCAAACCGTTGCTCATCACTTTGGTTACAATAGCGTCTTGTGTCATTCGTTTGTTCCTTTCCTGATTAACTTGTTAGGTTGATGGTTACGGTGTAATCTCCCACCGCACCGGCGCCGGTTACGCCGTCAATATAGATTTTCACCGGAACGGTTACATATCCGGTCATGGATTTATAATCCGTCAGATCAGCCACCACGCGGATATCGTCCGCGGAAATTTTATCCAGTGTTTCTTTCGGCGCACGAATGGCCACATTCAGCGTCTTATTCACAATACTGGCTTTGGTGCCTTTTGCGCAGTTGATATACCGCAGATCGGAAACCTCAAACGTTTCCTTGGACAAGCCGCTGAATTTCAGCGTCACCTTTACTTCCGTTTCACCGGTCACGCACTGCACCCCGTCGCCCAGTTCCAAGGGGAACGTCAGCTCCGTATCCTCATCGTAATCGGACAGGTCGATGGTGCCGATGGTCAGCTTATTCATGGTGCTCAGTTCTTCCGAATCGCCGGACAACGTGATTTTCTCCGGGCTGATTTTCACCTTGCAGTTATTCACATTGGCGCCGCCGCCGGGTAGAATATCCACACTCAGTTCCAATTCCTTGAGCATATTCACCGGCAAGGTGGTTGCAATGGTATCCACATCGGAAGAGACGTTCTTGACCGTGACTTCCTCATCGTTGGCATTCATATAGGTATAGGGCCGATTCTCGTGAATGGTGCGGTCGATATTATCGCCGTCAATCGTCACTCTGGCATAGGAAATCTTTGCCAGCTCCTCTGCCGTGCCGTAAATCGTCAGCGTGGACGGCTCAAACTTCATTGCGCCGCTTTCCACCACATAGCCCTCCGCAGAGCTGCCGTTAAACACGCCGCGGACCTCGACTACCTTGGACGTTTCCTTTTCCACCGTGAAGTTGATGTTCTCGGGGTAATAGGTAATGGTAAAATTCTTATGATTCACGCCATTGGGAAATTGAATCTCATAGGCGCGGGAGTTTTCATTGGGCTGACTGATATTGGACACATTCACCACAGCCGCCAAATCCGTTGCGGTAAACTTTCCCAGCTCCCGGCGGTTGCCCGTAATCGTAACCGTGACGCTGGATACGTCCACATCGCTGATAATCAGTCCTCTGTCTTCCAGAACATCTTCTCCGGAGAACACCACCGGGATTCCCCGGTAGGTCCAGGATTGTTCATTGGAATCAATGGACGTGATATACGCCCAAAGCAGGACAGACGCCAACAATGAAAAAATCATCCAGAACAATTTGCTGTTGTAGATTTCATTTAGTTTCTGATTCATCTTCATTTTGCTTTTTCCCCACGAAGTTGGTAATGGCAGCAGCCAGCCGCTCCATCGGTTTCTGCGGCTGCTCCGTTTCCTCCATCAGTTCCGCACGAAGAATTGCCTCAAAGGTGGGCGAATCCAGATGCCGTTTCATCATACCGTTAATTGCCACGGAAATTGCGCCGGTTTCCTCGGAAACCACCGCCACCACCGCATCGCTGTGTTCGCTGATGCCGATGGCTGCCCGGTGACGCATTCCCAATTCATGGCTCAGGTTCGTGTTGTTGGACAACGGGAGCATGCAGCCTGCCGCTGCAATCCGTCCGTCCCGGATAATCACCGCACCGTCATGGAGCGGCGCCGGCTCAAAGAAAATATTCCGCAGCAGTTCGCTGGACACCGTTGCGTCAACGATAGTACCGGTGTTCATGTGCTCGCTCAGGTTTGTATCCCGCTCAAATACCATCAGCGCGCCGGTTTTGGACTGGGACATTGCGTCCACCGCCAGAACCGTCTGGGTAATGGCGATGTCCGTATTCAGCGGTGCCGGTGTGGAAGAAAACAGTCCTGTAATCTTACCGCTGCCCAACCGCTCCAGAATCCGGCGCAGCTCCGGCTGGAAGATAATCACCACGGCAATCAAGCCCAGCTCCAACGCTTTCCGAATCAGATAATCCATCATGGTCAGTTTCAGTGCGCTGGACAGCCACAGCATCAGCACAAGGAACAAAATGCCCTTGGCAAGCCGGGTCGAGTGGGTTTTCCGCACCAGCTCCACGCCTTTATAAATGATGAACGCCATCAAAAGAATGTCCAAAACATCGGTAAAACGGATGGCTTTTAAGTTATTCAAAAGATATGAAAAAAATGTGCTGACACTTTCCATCTACTTGTCCTCAGCTGGTGGATTTTGGTGCCGCAGGATTGTTTCCCGCACGGGTCAAAATCCCACGGCACACTAATATAGTGTAATATTATAATACAAGAAACAGGGAATTGCAAACTCATTTTATGCCATCGGAAAGTTTTTTCACGCATTTCCGGAGAATCTCCGCCGCCTGTTCCATTTCCTCCGGAGTATTGAACGGGGAAACGCTGAACCGCACCGTCCCGGTTTCCCCGGTTCCTGCATTTTCATGGGCAACCGGCGCGCAATGCAGCCCCGCCCGCACCGCAACACCGGCATTGCCCAGCGCCTCGGCCAGATATTCCCCGTCAATTTGTCTGTGACGGACCGACAGTACTCCGCCCTGCCGGTCCGGATTCTCCGACAGAAACACCTCTAACCCGGGAATTTCCTCAATGCGTTCCCCGAATCGGCGAATCAGGTTTCCTTCCTCTGCTCCCAACAGTCCGCAGCCCCGCCGCTGAATCCATTGCATTCCCGCCAGTAGTCCTGCAATTCCCGCCACATTGTGGGTGCCCGCCTCCAAGCGGTCCGGCAGATAGTCCGGCATTTCCGGATTCCTGCTCTCTGAGCCGGTGCCGCCTGCCATCAGCGGAATTCCCGTCTGTCCGCACAGCAGCAAACCGGTTCCCTGAGGACCCATCAAACCCTTATGCCCGGGCATTGCCATAAATGCCGGCATCAGTTGTTCAAAATCCAATTCCTGATTTCCCGCGCTTTGCGATGCGTCTATAATCAGCGGCACCCCGTTTTTCCGGCAGGACTCCGCAATGTCCTCAATGGGAGTCCGATACCCAAACACATTGGACATGGTGGTGCAGACCGCAGCCTTTGCACCGGGGAGCAATGCCGCAAACTCCGCCGCCATTTTCTCCGGTGCAAACAGTTCCCGTCCCGCAACCCAAATCTCCGCACCCAACAGATGCAGCGGGCGCATCACGGAATTGTGTTCATAGCCGGAAACAACCACCCGGTCTCCGGCTTGAATCAAGCTGCGAATTGCAATGTTCAGACCGTGGGTGGCATTCATGGTGAAAACCACCTGCTCCGGCTGGGGCACATGAAACAGCTCCGCCGCGGTGCACCGGCAGCGAAATGCTGTTTCCGCCGCCAGCATGGCGGGGCGATGCCCTCCCCTGCCGGGACTGGCCATGGTTTCCATAGCCCGCAGCACCGCCTGACGCACCTCCGGCGGTTTCTGCAGCGTAGTCGCCGCTGCGTCCAGATAAATCATAGGGGCACCTCGGTCAAATTTCCCGCCTCGTCCCAGGCAAATACCTTTCCGTAAGCGATGCCGTTTCGTTTCAGCGCCTCCAACGCCTGCTCCCGTTTCCGTCGGGGCAGACGCACACCGTAAGAACAGCCGCTGCCGGACACAGCCTGCGGCGCTTTCATCACCGACGCCGCAATGCCCAGCCGCTCCAACACTCTCTGGGCTCGTTGGGCATAGGTCAGCGAGCGGCACATAATCAAATCGTACTGCATAACAAAAACCCCTTCCGCATTTGCAGCCGGTCATTCCGAACCGCTACAACTTATCCTATGCAGAAAGGGTTTTTCTGTTTATAAAATTATTCTGCTTTCTTCTCCAACAGCGCCACAGCATGAACCGCCATGCCCTCGCCGCTGCCGGTAAAGCCAAGGCCCTCCTCTGTGGTGGCCTTTACGCTGACTTGGTCCACGTCCAAGCCCGCTGCCCGGGCCAGATTTTCCCGCATTTGCTGTTTATAGGGCGACAGTTTCGGTGCCTGCGCCAAAATGGTTGCGTCCACGTTGCAGACTTCATAGCCCGCTGCCCGGACACGCTCCATCACAATTTCCAGCAAATGCAGACTGTCCGCACCTTTGTAAGCCGGGTCGCTGTCCGGAAAGTGCATTCCGATATCTCCCATGGCGGCGCCGCCCAAAATGGCGTCCATCACGGCATGGGTCAGCACATCTGCGTCCGAGTGCCCCAGCAAGCCCTTTTCGTAAGGGATTTCCACGCCGCCCAGAATGAGTTTCCGCTCCGGCACCAAACGGTGCACATCATATCCGTGTCCGATTCTCATTTCCGCACTCCTCTTGCCGCCAAAAAGGCCTCTGCCAACGCCAGGTCCTCTCGGGTGGTAATCTTCAGATTTTCGTAACTGCCCTCAATCAGATGCACCGGAAATCCCATTGCCTCCACAGCCGAGCAATCGTCGGTCAGCGGCAATTTCTTTTCAATGGCATTGGTCAGCGCACCCTTAATCAAATCCGCTTCAAATACCTGTGGTGTCTGCACTGCGCGAAGTGTTGCCCGGTCCGGTGTATCCGTAACAATACCGTTTTCCACAACTTTAATGGTGTCCTTCACTGGTACTGCCGGAGCCGCCGCCCGATATTTCCGCGCCGCCTGCACCGTCTGCGCAATCAGCTCCGGAGTCACCAAAGGCCGCGCTCCATCGGCAATGGCAATATATCCGCTGCTTTCCGCCGCCTGAAAAACGCCGGCTGCCGAGGATTCCGACCGTTCTTTTCCGCCCAGAAGAACCTTCGTGGCTTTGTCAATGCCGTACTGCTTGCACAAATCCGCCACTTCCACGATTTTTTCTTCCCGGGTTACCACCAGAATCTCATCAATTTCCCCGCAGCGCTGAAACTGCATCAGCGTCCGGGCAAGCACCGGAATCCCCGCCACCGGCAGAAACATTTTGTCCTGCCCCATGCGCTGAGAAGACCCCGCCGCCACAACCACTGCCGTGCAGCCGGAGCGGTTTGCTTTGAATCGGTCGATCATATTCAGAAAAGACATGGCCTTGCCTCCCATCATCTCCCGGACTTAAAAATCCAGGGTTGCAAAATAATCTTCCGGGGTTTCCGCCCGGCGAATCAGCTGCACACCGCCGTCCTCTTTCAACAGTACCTCTGCACTGCGCAGCTTTCCGTTGTAGTTATAGCCCATGGCATGACCATGCGCGCCGGTATCGTGAATGATGAGGTAATCTCCCCGGTTAATTTTCGGCAGCATCCGGTTGATGGCAAACTTATCGTTGTTTTCGCACAGGCTGCCCACAATGTCATACATGTGGTCGCAGATTTCCTCTTCCTTGCCCGCCACGGTGATGTGATGATACGCGCCGTACATTGCCGGGCGCATCAGATTGCAGGCGCAGGCGTCCACACCGATGTATTCCTTATGGGTATGCTTTTCGTGAATGGCTTTTGTCACCAGACAGCCGTAGGGTCCCAGCATAAACCGGCCCATTTCGGTGCAAAGCTTGATATTCGTCATGCCCGCAGGTTTCAGCACCTCTTCGTATGCCTGACGTACGCCCTCGCCGATTTTTCCGATGTCCGCTTTCTCCTGGTCCGGGCGATAGGGAATGCCCACGCCGCCGGAAAGGTTGATAAAGGTTACCGGCAGACCGGTATCATTCTGAATTTCCACTGCCAAGCTGAACAGCTGCCGCGCCAGCGTGGGGTAATAGTCATTCTGTGTGGTGTTCGAGGCCAAAAATGCGTGAATTCCCATTTCCTCGGCGCCCCGCTCCTTCAGAATTTTCGCCGCCTGAATAATCTGTGCCTTGGTCATGCCGTATTTTGCCTCGCCCGGGGTATCCATAATGGTATTGGAAATCTCAAAATTTCCGCCGGGATTGTAACGGCAGCTGATTTTCTTGGGAATGTAGCCGATGGCGTCCAACAGACTCTGAATGTGGGTAATATCGTCCAGATTGATGATGGCGCCCAGTTTTTCCGCCAGCTGGAAATCTTCCAGTGGAGTATCGTTGGAAGAGAACATAATATCCTCCCCCCGAATGCCCACACGCTGGCAGAGCATCAATTCCGTCAGAGAGGAACAGTCCATGCCGCAGCCCTCTTCATGCAGGATTTTCATAATCGTGGGATTCGGCGTTGCCTTCACCGCAAAATATTCTTTATATCCCGGATTCCATGAAAAGGCTTTGTTGACCTGACGGGCATTTTCCCGAATGCCTTTTTCATCATACAGATGATAGGGCGTAGGAATGGTTTCGTCAATCTTCTGCAATTGTTCCAGCGTCACAAATGTTTCTTTCTTCATCAGAATGATTCTCCTTTTTCTTTCAAAATCCGGTTCATATTCTTCACAAAAAGAATATTGGGAAGTATTGTACCACAAACCGCTTTCCTCTTGCAATGGCTTTTCCGGTTTTTGCCCGGATTTCTCCCGTTTTTTCCCCAGCGGTCCTTCCCGTGAATCCGACAAAAAACTGTGGAAACAGGCCAATTCCTGTGCTATACTCAATGTATGAAGAATCAGGAACGCTTCGGCAGAATGGAGGAATGTTCGTGAACCCGAAACACCTTGCGGAACAGACAATTCCGCAGCATCAACTGGACGCGTTTTTCGCCGGAAATTGCTCCGACGCTTACAATCTCTTCGGCTGTCATTACCGCCAATCCCTGGGCGGCTGGCAGTTTACGCTTTGGGCGCCCCACGCCCGGGCAGTTTCCGTCGTCGGCGATTTCAACGGTTGGAACCCGTCCGCACACCCCATGACGTCTGTGGGCAGCGGCATTTGGACCGTGTTAGTTCCGGAGGCTTACGGCGGAAATGTTTACAAATACCGCATCATCGGACCGGACGGCGGGGCGGTGGAAAAAGCCGACCCCTATGCCATTCATTGCGAAACCGGCCCCCGCACCGGCTCTAAGGTCTGGCTTCGGGAGACGCTGCCTTGGAATGACCGGGAATACATGACCCAACGCAAGCAGCGCAACCCTTTTGAAAGCCCTATGTCCATTTACGAAGTGCATTTGGGCTCTTGGAAATTACCGTGGGACGGCTCTTTGCCCAACTTCCGGCAATTGGGGCATTTGCTGGCGGAATACTGCACCGATATGGGCTATACTCACGTGGAGCTGATGCCCGTTACGGAATTTCCCTATGATCCCTCTTGGGGATATCAGGTCACCGGATATTTCGCCCCCACCAGCCGATACGGCACCCCGGAGGATTTTGCCGATTTGGTCAATACCCTGCATCAGGCGGGTATCGGTGTGCTGATGGATTGGGTGCCCGCTCATTTTCCGAAAGACCTGCACGGTCTGGGTCGATTCGACGGTGCTGCGCTGTATGAAAATCAGCACCCCATGATGGCCGAGCACCCGGATTGGGGCACCTATATTTTTGATTACGCCAACGGCGCTGTGCGGAGCTTTCTCATTTCCTCCGCCGCATGGTTTCTGGACCGGTTCCACATTGACGGAATCCGGGTGGACGCCGTGTCTTCTATGCTGTATCTGGATTTCGGCCGGCAGCCCGGTCAATGGATTCCCAATCGGGACGGTGGAAACATCAACTATGATGCGGTGTTTTTCCTGCAGCGGCTGAACGAGGAGCTGCACCGATTGTTCCCGGACACTTTGGTGATTGCGGAAGAATCCACCGCCTTTCCCAAACTCACCGAGCCGGTGGCTTTGGGCGGTTTGGGTTTTGATTTCAAATGGAACATGGGATTCATGCACGATACTCTGGATTACATGGCATTGGACCCGGTTTATCGGAAATATCACCACGGTCAAATCAAGCAGTCCATGAGCTATGCGTTTTCCGAAAAATATATTCTCCCCTACTCCCACGATGAAGTGGTTTACGGAAAAGGGTCTATGCCGAACAAAATGTCCGGCGACTACTATCAGAAGTTCCATTCCCTTCGGACGCTGTTGGGCTTTATGTTCGCCCACCCGGGGAAAAAGCTGCTGTTCATGGGCATTGACATCGGGCAGTTCGATGAATGGAATTTCAAATCCCAGCTGCAATGGAACCTACTGGAATATTCCATGCACAGCGGATTGCAGGCTTATGTGCGCTGTTTGAATCAGCTGTACACCGCCACCCCGGCGCTGTATGAAATCGAGCGCAGCTGGTCCGGCTTTACGTGGCTGAACGATGTGGACGCAGACAGCTCCGCATTGGCATTCCTGCGTACGGCAAAGGACAGCAGCAAGCTGGTTGTCACCTGCAACTTTACCCCGGTGCGGCAGGACTTTTTCCAAATCGGTTTGCCCGGTGCCGGAGAATTGACGCCTATCCTGAACAGCGACGACAGCGGTTTCGGCGGCATCGGTGTACAAATCGGCAGCCGCTGCCCCGCCCGACGGGAGCCGTTCTGCGGACAGCCTTGGTCCGCCCGGGTCTCTCTGCCCCCCATGTCCTGCGTCTACTACTCTTATGATACAAAGGAGATTTCAGAAACATGAACCGGAAATACACAACTTTGCTGAAAACAATGGACCGCTCCGCTCCGCCCGCCATTCTGATTGCTGCCTCGGAGTGCGCGCCCCTTTCCAAAACCGGCGGTCTGGCCGATGTGGCGGGCACCCTGCCGAAGGTTTTGGGGAAACTGGGCTTTGACGCCCGGGTCATTGTGCCCTATCACGCCTGCACCAAAGAGCAGTATTTTGGGCAGACGGAGCACCTGACGGATTTCACCGTAAATCTGGGCTGGCGGCAGCAGTATGCCGGCATTGAAAAATTGGTTTTGGACCAGACGACCTACTATCTGGTTGACAGCGAGTATTATTTCGGCGACCGGATTTATCGGGGCGGCGATGCGGAAATCGAGCAGTATGCCTTCTTCTGCCGCGCCGTACTGGAGGCCATTCCTCAGCTGGACTTTCAGCCGGAAATTCTCCACTGCAACGATTGGCAGTGCGCCATTCTCCCCCTCCTGCTCCAAAGTCAGTATGCCGGCAAGCCCCAGAGCAAGCTGAAAACCCTGCTGACCATTCACAATATGGCCTTTCAGGGCACCACGGACTTCGGTCTGCTCCGCAGCCTGCTGGACATCGACCCCGCCTACATGACCATTGACGGTCTGGAATATTACGGTGCCGCCAACCAAATGAAAGCCGGTATTCTTTTTGCCGACCGGGTCAACACCGTCAGCCCCACCTATGCAAAGGAAATCCGTACCCCGGAATTCGGCTGCGGATTGGACGGTGTTCTGGACGCACAGTCCGAAAAGCTCTCCGGCATCATCAACGGTCTGGATTACAAGGTCTATAATCCTTGGACCGACAGCGCTCTGGAATGCCGGTACTCCGTAGGCAAACGCAGCGGCAAGGCAAAATGCAAGGCTGCGCTGTGCCGGGATTTGGGTCTGGAAATCACGGCGGACACCCCGATTTTCGCCATGGTCACCCGCATGACGCCCCAAAAGGGCATGGACCTTGTGATGCAGAGCTTGGAAGAGATTCTGGCTATGGGCGGCGCCTTTGTGCTGCTGGGTTCCGGAGATTGGGAATACGAGCAGTTCATGCGGCAAGCCGAATACAATCACAAGGGCAAAGTGGTGTCCTACATCGGATATAACAATACGCTGGCCAACCGGATTTATGCCGGCTCGGATTTCTATCTCATGCCCTCTCTGTTTGAGCCCTGCGGACTGTCTCAGATGATTGCCATGCGGTACGGCAGCGTTCCCATTGTCCGCGCCACCGGCGGTCTGAAAGACACCGTAACCCATTTTGACGGGGAAACCGGAACCGGTTTTGTCTTCGAAGATTTCGATAAAAACGGTCTGTTCTGGGCAGTGGAACAAGCTATGGACACCTATCGGAGCCCGGAAAAAATGAATCAGGTGATTCACAATGCCATGAGTCAGGACCTGTCCTTTACCCTGTCCGCAGAAGCATACGCAGATTTGTACATGGAGTTGATTGCATGCAGCTGACGGAACGATTCCAAATCGCTCTGGGTGGACAGATGTCAGGCACATGGACCGCCGGAAAGCTCCAAATTACTTATACCGGACAAACCATACTCACCCTCCGGCCAGATGAAACTTCCGGTTGGAGGGCGCTTTGCCCGGAAAATCCGCCCTTGGCGGCAGAGGTCAACGACACCCCGGGCAGCATATCCCGGGCCTATGTTTCCCTTTCCGTTGCCCTGCACATTGCCGATACCCGGCGCCGCGCCGCGGGACTGGATATGGACCGGCTGCCGGAATTTCTGGATTGTCCCTTTTCCCCTTTGGCTGCGGCGGAATTGCTGCGCATACTGCTGGACGAGCATGATTTCGATTGGGAGCGGGCATGGAGCGTTATCGCCGCCTGCTGGTTTTCCCCGGCGGAACAGCCTTGGAACTTCACCATTGCGGAAATTGCCGCCGTGCAGCCCCGCACCGCGCAGCTGATGGAAATTCTCAAGGCAGCCGGTACCACGGACCCAGTCATTGTTCGCTGCTTTGAATCCCAGTTGAGCCGGCTCATCTGCCACAACAGCGCCGAAGAAAGCTACCGGTTTCCCATCGGCGCTCTGCCCACGGAATCTGCCGTTGCCCTGCGGCTGTGGGACGGGTCCGGTCTGGTGCAGCAGGCAACCCTGATTCTGGAGGGAGACGGTTTTCATCGTGTGCAGGAACTGAACCGCAATTTTTCCTGCCGGGTCCCCCTGCCGGAAACCCCGGTGGCGCTGCGCTACTATTTCCGTCTCCGCTTGGCGGGAAATGTGACCTACCTGCTGTGCGAAACCTTCGGAAAGCAAGTGGGGCGGGTCAGCTTTACCCCGGGCGCCGGATTCCGATTGACCGTTTATGACCGAACCTTTACCACCCCGGCATGGTTTCGTCACGGTGTGATGTATCAGATTTTCCCCGACCGGTTTGCCCGGGATTCCGGGGATACCGCCCAAAAGGGCATTGCCTATCACGAGAATCTGGGACAGACCGTGTTTTTTTCGGAATGGGACGCACCGGTAAAATGGCAGCCCGCTCCGGGAGAAACGGACTATATGCCCAATGATTTTTACGGCGGCACTCTGAAGGGCATTACCGGGCAGCTGCCCTATCTGCAGCAATTGGGCGTGGGGATTTTGTACCTCAATCCCATTGTGGAGGCCTGCTCCAACCATCGATATGACACCGCCGACTATCTCCGTCCGGACCCCATTCTGGGCACCATGGAGGATTTCCGGGTGCTGTGTCAATCCGCAAAGGAGCTGGGGATTCGGATTCTTCTGGACGGTGTATACTCCCATACCGGTGCTGACAGCACCTATTTCAATCGTTACGGACATTATGACAGCATGGGTGCCTGCCAAAGCACCCATTCCCCCTATTACCCGTGGTACGATTTTTTCGACTATCCGGACCGATACCGCTGTTGGTGGGGTTTTGAAAGTCTGCCGGAGGTCAACGAATTGGCCGCCGACTGGCAGGAATTTGTGATTTCCGGTCCGGACAGCGTGGTTCGCAGTTGGCTGAAAAACGGCGCCGCCGGCTGGCGGCTGGACGTAGCCGATGAACTGCCGGACAGCGTACTGACGCTCATTCGTCAAGCCGCAAAAGAAACCGACCCGGAGGCGGTGGTTCTGGGCGAGGTGTGGGAAGACGCCATTGAAAAGGAAAGCTACGGCACCAAGCGCACCTATGCACTGGGCAACGCGTTGGATACCGTAATGAACTATCCTTTCCGGGCGGCGGTGCTGCGGTTTCTCCGGGGAGTGGACTCCGCTCAGGCTCTGGCGGATTTTCTTCTGGCGCAGCGGCTCCATTATCCCCCGCCCATGTATTACGGTCTGATGAATCTGCTCTCTTCCCATGACGTGGCCCGAATTCGCACCTTGTTGGCCATCGTCCCGGAAGAAATGCCCGCGCAGCGCGCGGACCAAGTGGCGCGGATCGTTTCCGATGAAGAGGACCGAAAAGGCGCACGGCTGCAGCAGTTGGCCGCCGCCATCGCTTTCGCCATTCCCGGAACGCCCTGCATTTATTATGGTGACGAAACCGGCATGAACGGCTTTACCGACCCGTTTAACCGGGCGCCCTTTACCCAAGGTGCCTATCCCCTTACGGATTGGTATCGTCAGCTTTCCGCCCTGCGCAACGGCTCTTCTCCCCTGCAGCAAGGCAGCTTTGCCGTGTATGCCCCGGACCCCGATGTCCTGCTGATGCTCCGCGTCAACACTTCGGACCGGGACCGATTCGGAGACGCCGCAAGCCCCGGTCTGATGCTCATTGCCGTCAACCGAAGTGGAGATGCCTGTACCGTAAACGCTGATCTCTCCGCACCGGGGCACGGTCTGACTTCCGAGGAAACCGGACGGCTGTCTATGCTCTCCGTTCCGGAGATCTCCGGCTGTTTGGGCAGCGGAACCGCCCGGATTGACAATGGTACCGCCACAGTCACACTCCCGGCCCAGTCTTCAGTATTTTTTCAAATATTTTCGGTTTGAACTGAATATTTTCTGAATTATCGTCAAAATCCGGCACGTTTTTTCGTGTCGGATTTATTTTTTCTGTTTGTTCACAATTTATTCACTTTTATCCCATACCCCGTTCACAGTTATTAGGTACCATTTGTTCGTTTTTTTGAATGTATCGAATAGGAGGCGATGTGCATGATTACCGTCAACCGTCTGACCAAGCAATATGGCAGCCGCGCGGCTGTTTCGGACCTGAATTTTTCTCTGGAAACCGGAAAAATTTACGGCTTATTGGGTCCCAACGGTGCCGGAAAAAGCACCACACTGAATATGATAACCGGGTGTCTGGCGCCCACGGAGGGCACCGTCACCATTGACGGATTGGACATTTACCAAAATGCCAAGGCCGCAAAAGCCAAATTAGGGTATCTGCCGGAAATTCCCCCGCTCTATCCGGAAATGACCGTGGGGGAATATCTGCTGTTCGTAGCCGAGGCAAAAAAGATTCCCTCAAAGCAGCGGAGCGCCGCATTGGAATCGGTCATGACCCGCACAGACATTGCCGAAGTGCAGTCCCGGCTGATTAAGCAGCTGTCCAAGGGCTACCGGCAGCGCATCGGCATTGCGCAGGCTCTGCTGGGTGACCCGGAGGTGGTCATTCTGGACGAGCCCTCGGTGGGTCTGGACCCGAAACAGATGATGGAAATCCGGGAAATGATTGCCGCGCTGAAGGGCAGCCATACGGTGATTCTCTCCAGTCATATTCTCTCCGAGGTGCAAGCCGTCTGCGACCGAGTACTGATTATCAATCAGGGAAAGCTGATTGCTGAGGGCACACCGGAAGAACTGGAGCAGCAATTCCATGCCGCGCCCCGGGTGGAGCTGACCGTGAAAGCAGACGAGACCGCCGTCCGCAAAATTCTGTCCAATGTGCCGGGGATTTGCGCCCTGACCTACACGGCAAATGACGACGGCACCGCCCGGGTGACTTTGGAAACCCGGCAGGTGCAAAATGAGCAGATTTTTCTGGCATTCAGTCAAGCCGGGTGTCCGATTCTGCAAATGACCTCCGGAAAGGCCAGTCTGGAAGATATTTTCCTGGAGCTGACCGGAGACGCTGCAGCAACGAGAAAGGAGGACGAGAACCATGACAGCCATTCTGAAACGTGAACTGCGCAGTTATTATACAAGCATGACCGGCTATATCATTGCCGCATTCCTGCTGCTGTTCATCGGCATTTATACCATGGCCATTAACCTCAGCTACGGTTATCCGAATTTTGAATACGTACTGGACGCCATGACCTTTGTCTATATGATTCTCATTCCCCTGCTGACCATGCGGCTGCTGGCGGAAGAACGGAAGCAGAAAACCGATTTGCTGCTCTATTCCCTGCCCTTGTCTTCCCTTGAAATCGTTCTGGGGAAATTTCTGGCCGCCTGCGCCGTTTTGGCGCTGCCGCTGCTGATTGCGGGAATTGACCCGCTGATTCTCAGCCGATTCGGCACCGTAAACTTCGCAACAGCTTATGCCGCGCTGTTTGCATTTTTCCTCATGGGCTGCGCCCTGATTTCCGTGGGGCTGTTTCTGTCTGCCCTGACGGAAAATCAGTTGGTCGCCGGACTGCTCAGCTTCTTTGTCCTGCTGCTGAACTATTTTGCCACCGGCTTGGCCAATTACATCTCCTCCGCCTCCTATGCGTCCTTTATGGTGCTGATGATTCTCGGCTTGATTGCCGCGCTGCTGGTACGGTTTATGACCAAAAATACCGTTGCCGCGCTGGTCTTCGCCGTCATTGCAGACGGCGGCATGTTGGTATGCTATCTTCTAAATTCCGGGTGGTTTTCCGGTATTTCCGGAACCGTATTGAATGCCGTCAGCATTTTCAGCCGGCTCAGCAGCTTTATCAACGGTGTATTTGATTTCCGCGCCATTGTGTATTTCCTCTCCGTGATTGGAATTTTCCTCTTTCTCACGGTGCAGGCATTGGAAAAACGGAGGTGGAACGGATGAAATTCAAGCAAAATAAGCCGCAGAACTCCGAATCTGCCCCGCAGCATGGGCTGTTGGATTCCTTCCGGACAAAATCCTTTCGTGCCGGCGGATACAGCATGGCTGCTACGGCACTGGTGATTGCCATTGCCGTCATTGTGAATCTGGTGGTGGGCAGCCTTCCCGGAAAGTTCACCCAGAAGGATTTATCTTCAACGGAGCTGTTTACCCTTTCGGAAGACAGTCTGAACACCGTTCAGAATCTCACGGAATTGGTCACGGTCTACTGGCTGACTTCCGGCTCCGATGAAGACACCTATGTTTCTCAGCTGCTGGACCAATATGACGGTCTGAGCAAGCAGCTGACCATTGAGAAAATCGACCCGGTGGTTTACCCCAATTTCGCCGCAGCCTACACCGATGAAACCGTGTCGCTGAACAGCTTGATTGTGGTTTCCGGACAGCGGAGCTGCTACGTACCCTACACAGATTTGTACCAGTATGATTACTCCAATTACAGCACCACCGGCAACGCCGACGTGCAGTTTGCCGGGGAAAGCGAGCTCACCCGCGCCATTGACTACGTAACAAAAACGCAGTTGTCCAAGGTGTATATTCTCACCGGGCACGGCGAAACGGAGCTGACCTCCACCGTTTCCGGCGGTCTTCGGAATTTGAATCTGGAAACCTCCGATTTGAACCTGCTTACGGTCAGCGCCGTACCGGAAGACGCAGACTGTATCCTCATCAACAATCCCGTCTCGGACCTGTCCGAAACGGAAATCGCTTTGCTGAAAACCTATATGGCAGCCGGCGGCAGCGTGATGCTGCTCACCAGCGGCTCTTCTTCCGGCAGCTATCCCAATCTGATGTCGCTCACCGGCAGCTACGGTGTCACCGCGCAGCCGGGAATTCTGGTGGAGGGCGATTCCGGGCATTGTCTGGCCAATTACCCCTACTATCTCCTGCCCGATGTGCAAAGTCACGAAATCACGCAGCCCACGGTGGACGGTAAATATTCCCTGCTCACCCCCTTTGCCCAAGCCATTAACATTGCTGATGTGCCGGACGGCGTCAGCGTTACTTCCCTGCTGAAAACCACGGACAGCGCCTTCTCCAAAAGCGCAGGCATGATGGCAAACACCTTGGAAAAGGAATCCGGAGACAGCGCCGGACCCTTTGACGTTGCCGTAGCCGTTTCTCAAGAGGAAACCGGCACCAAAATGGTATGGATTGGCTCTGCCATGATGCTCAGCGATGACAGTAATGCCATCGTTTCCGGCGCCAACGCAGATTTCTTCCTCAACTGCATGGCTTGGATGTGCGGTCAGGAAAGCAGCATTTCCATTCACGCAAAGAATCTCACCGGAGATTCTCTGACACTGACCGCTGCCGCCGTGTCCAATCTGACGGTGCTGCTGTGCATTGTCCTGCCGGCAGCCTGCCTGATTACTGGCGCTGTCATTGTCATTCGACGGAGGAAACACTGATGGGAAAAGGAAAAAAGCTTTTACTGCTCCTTTTGGTTTTGCTGCTGTGCTACGGCGCATGGTTTTTCATCGCAAAGCATAACGCGGAGACCGAAGAGCCCGAGACTACCGAGGCGCAACCGGAAAGCATTGACCTTTCCGCCGGGGAAGCCGGGGTATTCACACAGCTGCAGTGGCAATGCGGCGCGCGGGAGCTGTCTTTCTCCCGGGCGACGGGAATTTGGCAATGCACCAGCGAGAAAGACTTCCCCCTCAACAGCCAAAGCGGGCTGTTTTCCAAAATGCTGCAAGCTTTGTCCACCCTCTCCGCCAGTCGGGATTTGGGCACCGTGTCGGATTTGAGCATATACGGCTTGACGGAGCCCCAAAATGTGATTCAAGCCGTTCTCTCGGACGGCACCGCGGTGGAATACCGCATCGGCAGCGTCAACAGCGTCACCGGAGACTATTATCTCATGCGCTCCGATGATGACCACGTTTATGTGATTGACAGCACCCTCCCGGACGCATTCAGCTACGGATTGTTCGATTTGGTGCAGAAAGATGAAATCCCGGACCTTTCCGATGCCACGGTCTGTGTGGTCGGCGGAACAACCTATCAGCGCACTACGCAGGAAGACGGCACCGGGGTTTGGTGCACCGCCGCCGGTACCCCGTTGGAGCAAGACCGCTCCACGGCGCTGACCAACGGTCTGACCGCGCTGGATTGGTCTGCCTGCATTGATTACCATGTGGATTCCGATGAATTCGGCGAATACGGCTTGCGCCGGGGCACGGTCATCACCGTCACCTACCCCGATGCAGAGGGCGCAGACCAAACCTATTCCTTGATTCTGGGCGATGCCTATGACGAAAACTATACCTTTGCCGCTCCGGCGGATTCCACTTTGGCGTATACCATTCCCACAACCGTCGCAGATGCCCTGCGGCTGCAATAATTCCCCGCTCCCGACACCGCTGTGCCGGGAGCGGTTTCTTTTTCCGGATTTTTCGTTTCTGCGGGAGAATCTCCCGGAAATCAGTTGACCCGGGGCGAATTTTGTCGTAGTATGGAAATAGTTTGCCCGCATTGGCGGGTTAAGGGGAACGAGAACATGAATACAATGGATTTACGCACAATCCTCCGCAGCTCGGAGCACTATGTGGAGGTATTTGCCAAGTGGGTTTTTCTCAGCGGACTGGTAGGTCTGATGGGCGGTTTTATCGGCGCTGCCTTTTACAAAGCCGTTGCTCATGCCACGGCATTTCGTTTGGGTCACCCGGAAATGATTTACCTTCTGCCCTTCGCCGGTTTGGTAATTACCGGTCTGTACCGGCTTTTCCAGCTGAAAAATGACCCGGGCACCAATATTATCATCAAAGCCATCATTGAAGAGGACCGAAACGTGCCCATTCGCATGGCCTTTCTGATTTTCGTCGGTACGGTCATCACCCATCTGTTCGGCGGCAGCGTGGGTCGGGAAAGCGCAGCATTGCAGATTGGCGGCTGTTTCGGCAGTGCCGTGGGACAGGTGCTGAAACTGGACGACCAGGATATGAAACTGATTACCATGTGCGGTATGAGCGCGCTGTTTTCCGCCGTGTTCGGAACCCCCATCGCCGCAACGGTGTTTGTCATTGAATTCATCAGCATCGGCATTATGCATTACTCCGCACTGGTGCCCTGTCTGACTGCCTCTGCCGTGGCGCATTTTACGGCCATTCAGTTCGGCGCGGCGGCAGAAGTATATACCATTGTGGAAACCACCGCATTTGCCCCCATTGCCTGCGTCAAGGTTCTGATTTTGGGTGTTGCCTGCGCCGTGGTGGGCATTTGTTTCTGTTTCCTGCTCCACAAGGTTTCCAAATTGCTGAAACAGTACGGCTATAACGACTACGTCCGGATTTTGGGCGGCGGTACGCTCATCATGTGTCTGACGGTGCTCACCGGCTGCTATGATTACAACGGCTCCGGCACCGCCATTATTGAGCAAGCCATTGCCGGAAAAGCCGTGTGGTACGCATTCCTGCTGAAAATGATTTTCACAGCCATTACCTTGGGCTCCGGCTACAAGGGCGGCGAAATCGTGCCCTCCTTCTTCATCGGCTCCACCATGGGCTGTGTGGTCGGTCCGCTGCTGGGGCTGCCCGCCTCGCTGTCTGCGGCAATGGGTCTGATCGGCGTGTTCTGCGCCGTGGTCAACTGCCCCATGGCAAGCATTATCATGAGCATTGAGCTGTTCGGCAGCGAAAACCTGCCCTTCTTCGCCATTATCTGCGCGGTCAGCTATATGCTCTCCGGTCCGTTCAGTCTGTATTCCAGTCAGCGGATTCTTTACTCCAAGCTGGAGCCGAGATACGTCCGGCAGGAAACCATGTAATTTTCGCAATCCCCGCACCGCTCGCTGTCTTTCAACGGGCGGTGCTTTTTCTTGACAAAATTTTTGGTTTCCGATACAATGCAATCTCGGAAATCAACAAAGGAGATAACAGCAGTGGAGTTTTTGAAATTATGTATTGTGGTCTGCCCGATGATTTTTCTGGCCGGCTTTGTGGACGCAGTAGCCGGCGGCGGCGGACTGATCTCCCTGCCTGCTTATTTGTTTGCCGGACTGCCGGTGCATTTGGCCGCCGGTACGAATAAAGTTGTGAACGCTACAGGTACGGCATTGGCCTCCGTTCGGTACTTTAAGAGCGGAAAAATGGATTTGCCCATTGCCCTCACCGCCGGTGTGCTGGCTCTGCTGGGTTCTTCCATCGGCACCCGCATTGCCCTGCATCTGGACCAGACGGTACTGGAAACGGCCATTCTGATTGCCCTGCCGGTGATTGCCGTGATTCTTACGGTGAAGAAAGATTTCGGCAAAGAGGGCACCCAACCGCCCCGGAATTGGACGCGCGCCCAGCAGTTTGTGATTGCCGCGCTCATCGGTCTTTTCATCGGCTGCTATGACGGTATGCTCGGTCCCGGAACCGGAACCTTTATGATTATGGCTTTCACCATGGCATTGGGTATGGACCTGCTGTGCGCCTCCGGCTGCGCCAAAGTGGGCAATCTGGCCTCCAACATTGCCTCGGCCGTCATTTGGATTGCCAACGGCGAGGTGCTGTTCGCACTGGCGATTCCCGCCGCCGCCTGCAATCTGTTGGGCAGCTATTTCGGCACCCGGTATGCCATTCGCGGCGGCTCCCAGAAAATCCGCGGCATGATTTTCGTGGTGCTGGGACTGCTGTTCCTGAAGTTTTTCTGGAACCTGATTCAAAAGTAAATCTTCCCGCGGTGCAGGACATGGTTTGTTCTGCACCGCTTTTGCATATTTTGGATTGTGTATCTCCGAAAATCATGTATAATATTTGTGTCGGATTCTGTAAATCCGGTACCGCAAAGACAGAAAAGAGGTTGGGTCTGATGACAGAACATGAAACAAATCCTCAGCCGATGAACAACAATGATGAAATGACCGTGTGCTTTTCCCCTGCCCTGATGCAGAGCATGGCGGACTTGGCCGCGCGGAAAAAACATACCTTTCTGGAGATGCAGGAATCTGCAAGCTCCGGCGACCCCGAGGCAGAATATGAATTGGGCCTGAGCTATTATCACGGCATGAACGGCGCCCCGGAAGACGATTCCAAGGCGGTGTACTGGCTGAGCAAGGCTGCGGAAGAGAAGCACCCCGGCGCCATGCATGCACTGGGCTTGTGCTATATCCGGGGAACCGGTGCGGAAGTCAATCCCGCCTTGGCTGCGCAGCTGTTTGCCGCCGCCGCAGAGCAGGACTATCCCCCTGCCATCTGTGAATTGGGTCTGTGCTACGAATTGGGCAACGGTGTGCCCATGGATAAGGAAAAAGCCCGGCAGCTGTATCAGGAGGCTGCCGATATGGAGTATCCCCCCGCTCAGTGCAATTTGGGATTCTTTTATCTGCGGGGCATTGCCGTTCCTCAGGACCTTGACGCCGGAGTTGAGCTGTTCGAGCAATCTGCCGAGCAGGGGTATCCCCGGGCGCAGTTTCTTCTGGGCGAGTGCTATCGCAGCGGCATGGGCGTTCCGCAGGACTTTCAAAGGGCCCTGCAATGCTATCGGGCTGCGGCGGAAGAAGACTACGATGAGGCGCTGTTTGCATTGGGACAATGCTACGAAAACGGACAGGGTGTGGAGCAGGACCCGGAAAAAGCCTTTTCCTATTATCGCAGCGCCCACGAAACGGGCAGCCCGCTGGGTACCTGCTCCTTGGGTCTGTGCTACGAATTCGGCATCGGCGTTCCCGTTGATTTCGCCAAAGCGGTGGAATACTACCGTGAGGCCGCTGAGCAGGGCCACGCGGCTGCGCAGTGTAATCTGGGGTTCTGCTATTATTCCGGCATCGGCGTGGAAGAGGACGGCGCTCAGGCGGTCCTGTGGTTCCAAAAAGCCGCCGAGCAGGAGTACCCCCGGGCCATTCAGCTGTTGGGCGAGTGCTATGACCGTGGATTCGGCGTGGAGCAGAATCTGGAAAAAGCCGCGCAACTGTATCAGCAGGCCCATGAATTGAGATATATCAGCGCCACTTGCTCCTTGGGCTTGTGCTATGAACTGGGCAGCGGTGTAGAGCCGGACAAAGAAAAAGCCGTGCAGCTGTATCGTCAGGCGGCGCTTGCCGGAGACGCCCGGGCACAATGCAATCTGGGATTCTGCTATTATCACGGCATCGGCGTGGAAGAAGACAACGACAAGGCACTCTATTGGTTCCGAAAAGCCGCCGAGCAAGGCTCCGCGCGGGCGCAGTTTCTGGTCGGCGAGTGCTACGAATTCGCCTACGGTACGGAAAAAGACCTGACAAAGGCCGCGGAATACTACGCCATGGCCGATGAGCAGGACTACCCCTCTGCCGCTTGCTCTTTGGGCTTGTGCTATGAATTCGGAAACGGTGTACCAAAGGATTTGCAGCGGGCTGCGGAGCTTTACCGAAAAGCAGCCGAAGCCGGTGTTCCCCGGGCGCAGTGCAATCTGGGATTTTTCTACTATAACGGCATCGCCGTGGAAGAGGACAACGACAAAGCCTTTCAGCTGTTTCAGGCTGCCGCCGCCCAGAGTTATCCCCGGGCTTTCCAACTGCTGGGCGAATGCTACGAATATGGTTTCGGCACGGAGAAAGACCCGGCGCAGGCCTTTTCCTGCTATCAGAAAGGCAGCGACGCCGGCTATCACGAGGCCACCTGCTCTCTGGGCGTGTGTTATGAATTCGGAATCGGTGTGGATGCCAATCCGGAAAAAGCCGTCCGACTCTATCGTCAAGCCGCCGAGGCGGGCGTCTCCCGGGCGCAGTGCAAGTTGGGATTCTGCTATTACACCGGCATCGGTGTGGCAGAGGACAATGAGCAAGCCGTTTACTGGTTCCAAAAGGCCGTAGATGACGGGCAGCCCCGAGCCATGCAGCTGCTTGCGGAGTGCTACGAAAACGGGTTCGGTGTGAAAAAGGACCCGGAAAAGGCGTTTCACCTCTATGAGCGGGCCGACCAACTGGGATACCGGGACGCCACCTGCTCTCTGGGATTGTGCTACGAGCTGGGCATCGGTACCGCAATCGACAAGGAAACCGCCGTGCAGCTGTATCGGAAAGCCGCCAAGAAGAATCTGGCCCGGGCGCAATGCAATCTGGGATTCTGCTGTCTCAATGGCATCGGCACCGCAAAAGATGCGGAGCAGGCGGTGTACTGGTTCCAAAAAGCCGCCGAGCAGGACCACGGTCGGGCGCAGTATCTGTTGGCGCAATGCTATGAAGACGGTTCCGGTGTGGTGCAGGATTTCCGGCAAGCCAAGGAATGGTATGAGAAATCTCTGGCGCAGGGATTCCAAGAGGCAGAAAAGGCATTGGCCGCTTTGGAGAAAAAAGCAAAGAAAAAGGGATTTTTCCGCAATTCGTCCGGAGAATCATCAACCGGCCGCAGTATATTCCGCTTTTTTTGCATGATTCTCCGCAAGCTGTTCGGATAATCATAATTTCCCGGAAACGGACGTATCTTTTCATAGGAAAATGCATAGAGTGACATGTAGGAAACCACATGTCACTCTATTTTTTTAGGAGGTTTTCCATGAAAACCATTTCTTTTTTTCTGGGCAGTAATTCTGCCGAAGGCTTTCACTCCCTGTATCCGGATTTTGCCGCCGGGGAGGGCGATTTTCTCCACGTCATCAAAGCCGGTCCGGGCACCGGAAAATCCACATTCATGCGGCGTATCGGGCAAGCCGCTGGGGCTGCCGGACAGCCGGTGGAATACATTCTCTGTTCCGGAGACCCGGATTCTCTGGACGGCGTTTATCTCCCGGCCCTTAAAACGGCTTGGGTGGACGGCACCGCGCCCCATACTCTGGACCCGGAGGTGTTCGGCGTCACCGGGGATTATGTGAATCTGGGCGCCTTTTGCGATTCTAAAATCCTTCGCCGTCACAGCGCGGAAATTCAGGATATGCAGCATGCCTATCGCGGGCACTACCGCACCGCTTACGGATATTTGGCCGCTGCCGGGCAGCTGCACCGCATGAGCAGTGCGCCGGAAATTTCCCCAGAGACGGAGCAAGCAATTGCCCGCAGCGTCCGCACCGTTTCCAAGGAGTTGTTCCCCACCGCAGCCGATGCTGCCGGGTCACGCGTTGTCAGACGGTTTCTCCGGGCGATTTCCTGCCGGGGGAATCTCACTCTATCGGAAACGCTCCGCAGCCTTTGCTGTAAATGCTGTTGGTTGGAAAATGAATCCGGGTTGGCCAATCACTTTCTCACCCAGCTGATTCAATCCGCCGCAGCTGCCCATGTTGCGGCGATTGTGTGTCCGGACCCCTTGTGCCCGGAGCTGACGGAGGCTGTGTTGTTCCCGGAGCTGCAAACCGGGTTTATCGTCCGCGGTGAAGATTGGTCTCCGGCTGCCGATGAACCCATTCTGCCATTGGACCGATTTGCACCCAACCGCCCGGCATCGGACCGCAGCGCCGCGCAGAAAACGGAACAGCTGCTGATTCGCGCCGCCACCCAAGAGCTTGCCCAAGCAAAAGCAAAGCACGATAAACTGGAGCAATTTTATCGTCCTGCGCTGGATACAACGGCGCTGAATCGATTTACCGATGAAACCCTGCAATCCATCGGTTTGGCATAAAAATACAGCCCACGTCGAACATGACGTGGGCTGTACGTTTTGATACACCATATTCAGCAGCCAAAGCAGCAGAATCGCATACACAGATTTGCAATGCACAGGCTGGCGCACAGATTCCCGCCCCCCATGTGCACTGTGGTGTACTGGTCCTGCCGGGTCTGATAGCTTTCACTTCCCTGCCGCAGCTGCTGCAAAAACAGCAAATATTGCAGATTGCCCGGGTCCATAGAAACCGCTTTCTGGGCATGGTCCATAGCCGTGATGGAATTTCCCACGGCATAGTTTGCGTTGGCGCTGAGGAAGAACCACTCTCCATCTCGGTTCTGCATCGGCACCTCGTCCAACAGCCGCAGTGCCTGCTCATACTGTCCATTGTTGATGAAATGAATGACAGAGGCATATTGCTGACTGCCGGCATATCCCTGATAACCGTAGTTATAGCCCTGCTGATAGCCGTACTGCTGTCCGGCTGCACCGTATCCGCCGTAGCTCTGCTGATTGGCTGTGCCGTTCCGAATCGCGTCATACGCCGCGTTGATTTCGTTCATTTTCTCCGCTGCAGAGGCATCTCCCGGATTCACATCAGGGTGATACTTCTTTGCAAGTTTTCGATATGCAGTTTTGATTTCGTCCTCGGAGGCGTCTCTCGACACGCCCAGAACTTCATAAGGGTCTCTCATGTTGCGGAACTCCCGTCGCCTTGATTTCCATATTTCTCGTCGAATCTCATCCATACGCCGGAATACAAGATATTTTTGATAATACCATTATCCTGCGTAATTGGCAAGCCTTCAAATAGATTTGTGCATTGTCCTGCCAGCATTTGCAGCAGATTCCGCGCCGTTTCCCCGGGCAATCCGTCCGGGTACGCCCACACCAGCGGATTGTAGCTGCCGCTTTTCTTGTCCTTTTCATAGTCCATGCAGGCGTCATACAGATAAATCAATTTTCCCAGCGCATAGCCGAAATCGTGTAGCCGCGGTGCCCAATAATCATTCGGGTCATAAACGAATAACTCGCCCAACAAATCCCCGAAACAATTCGCCCCGGCGTCCAATTGCCGCTCCCCCGCCTTTTCCAGCTCCGTCAGCCGCTGCAGCGCATCGGAAACCGTTTTCGCCTGCCTGGGGTACAGCTCCGCCGCATGGGAATATGCCCGCTGAAACAGCTTGAATTCCACCAAAGCCGTTATGCTGCGGTCATCCTGCCAGTCGTCCAGAAAATTCAGATATGCCAACAATACATTCATATCCGCCGCATATTCCGTATACTTCGTTGCGACAGACCGATGGGTGCCCTTGGGGTGCATCACACAGCGAAACGTCTCCGTGGTTTCTGCGGGTTCATACAATGCCCCCAAAAATAAAGCGAGGAATGTCATATCAAAGGTGAGCGACAATCGGCTCAATTGACCGTGGCGCCGTCCCAATGTCCGGCACAGACCGCAATATGCCCCGCGGTAGCGCTCGTATTCCTCTTCATTCATGCAGTTTGGGTTGGCTAAAACATATCCGAACATGGCAGACTCCTGCACATAAAAATAACAGACAGTCAATAGACTGTCCAGTCGATGTTATCATATTTTCGCAGAATCTGTCAAGTAAACAAACTGTTGCGTGTTGCCTGTTGCTCCCTTTTACCTTTTGTGTTGATATAAGACTATCCGCCAAACCCTTCGCCGATTTGACGGAACTCTAAGCATCGAAAAAGGAGCAAGGTGGGTTTCAACCTTGCTCCTATCGTAGAATCTGTGTTGTTCAGTTCAACAAATTGGGATTACTCTATTCTAACATTTACTGGGCTTAGCACAAGATTGCCACCGCCCTTTACTGTGTACCACTTCCCTTTTTCCAGTTTGATGGTTTCTGAGACTCCATGTGTGATATATCCTATTACGTATTCTTCTCCCGTTTCAACATCCGTAAAGACCGCATCTGTATCACAGTCACCTCGTACTTTAACCGTTCCAAACAAAGGCTGTACTTGTTCTGACTTGGTTATTCCCTCTGCATTTGCAAGGGTAAATGTATGCTTATTTTGAATGTTGAAATAAACAGCAATTCCAATTAAGAAAATTACTATCGCACATAGAACCAAATGTTTTTTCCTCATTAAAGCACCTCCCAATTGAAATTTGTTTAACTGTTTCATTACTTAGACGGAAAAGTCAGAAATATGTTCCAATTTTTTTACATCATACAACACTTCCGTACTTCTTTCAAGGTGCGAAAAAATCCCGCAACCAAATGGTTGCGGGATTGGCAGGGGAAGAAGGCTTCGAACCCTCGGCCTACGGTTTTGGAGACCGTCGCTCTACCAACTGAGCTATTCCCCTATATGATTCATGGAATGGTGGGCCTTCAGGGACTCGAACCCGGGACCGACCGGTTATGAGCCGGCTGCTCTAACCAACTGAGCTAAAGGCCCATAATTTAAAACTCAAACATTCAAGTAATGCCGCCACTTTTTAGGTGACGGCATTCCCATGCTTGGCGCCTCTTGTAGGACTCGAACCTACGACACCGCGGTTAACAGCCGCGTGCTCTACCGACTGAGCTAAAGAGGCATATCAAAAGGTTGAAAAAACAACCTTTTGTGTTGGCATTGACCTATCTTTCCAGTCCGTCGCCAGACAAGTATTTTCGGCACTGATGAGCTTAACTTCCGTGTTCGGAATGGGAACGGGTGGACCCTCATCGTTAAAAACACCAACTATTGAATTGGAACATTGCAAATACTAACACACCAGAAAGCATTTGTCAAGTTCTTTTTTTGTCTCCTGCGTGGTGTTATCCACGCAGGAGTGGTACACCATCAGGGACTCGAACCCTGGACACCCTGATTAAGAGTCAGGTGCTCTACCAGCTGAGCTAATGGTGCTCATGAAAAGCATTTCCGTAAAAGTGGTGACCCGTGGGAGAGTCGAACTCCCGATTGGGGCGTGAGAGGCCCCCGTCTTGACCACTTGACCAACGGGCCATACTCATACAGAATGTTCTGCACCCTGAAAACCGAACAGAGACGAAGTTGAAAGGATGAAGGCAATGCCTGCATAAATCATTGTAGGTCAAGCCCTCGGGCTATTAGTACCGGTCAGCTG
>CAKTAK010000008.1:0-62347 GCA_934527315.1 uncultured Oscillospiraceae bacterium | reverse complement strand
CAAAGAACTGGTCCAGCTTATCCCCCACCACGGTGTTGACCAGGGTGCGAATCTCGCTGTTGCCCAGCTTGGTTTTGGTCTGACCCTCAAACTGCGGCTCGGTGAGCTTCACGGAAACCACCGCGGTCAGACCCTCCAAACAGTCGTCGCCGGAGAGTTTATCGTCGTTTTTCAGAATATTGTTTTTAATGCCGTAGTTATTCAGCACCCGGGTCAAAGCCATTTTGAAACCGGTTTCGTGCATACCGCCTTCCGGGGTGTGAATGTTGTTGGCGAAAGACACCAGATTGGTGCTGAAGCTGTCATTGTACTGCATGGCGATTTCGCAGATGGAATCCTCCCGCTCGCCGCTCATGTAAATGACCTTTTCATGCACCGGAGTTTTGTTCGTGTTGATGAACGTCACAAACTCCCGGATACCGCCCTCGTAATGCATGGAGTCTGCCTGCTCCTTGCCGGGACGGCGGTCCTCGGTGGTGATTTTCAGACCGGCGTTCAGGAATGCCTGCTCCCGCATACGGGTGTGGAGAATGTTATAGTCATACACCGTATCTTCGAACATTTCCGGGTCCGGCTTAAACCGGACGGTGGTGCCCCGGCGGTCGGTATCGCCGATGATTTTCATGCCCTGAGTGATATTGCCCCGGGAGAATTTCATCTGATAAATCTTTCCGTCCTTGTGGACCTCAACCTCCAGCCACTCTGCCAGAGCGTTTACCACGCTTGCGCCCACGCCGTGCAGACCGCCGGAAACCTTGTAGCCTCCGCCGCCGAACTTACCGCCGGCATGCAGCACGGTGAACACCACTTCCAGAGCGCTTTTGCCGGTCTGCTCCTGCACGTCCACGGGAATACCGCGGCCGTTATCCGTCACGGAGATAATATCACCGGGCTCGATGACCACGTTGATTTCCGTACAGTAGCCTGCCAGCGCCTCGTCAATGGCGTTGTCCACGATTTCGTACACCAGATGATGCAGACCGGAGCTGGACGTGGAGCCGATATACATACCCGGACGTTTCCGGACGGCCTCCAGTCCCTCCAGCACCTGAATCTTACTGGCGTCATATTCTTCTACGATTTTATCCGTAATTTCTGCCATTTGTTTTTTTACTCCCCTATCATCATTCCGAACCCAAGCCGGGTTTTTCCGTAAAAATTGATTCCTTTGCCCGCTTTTGCAGGGTCTGAACCGTAAGCATGGAAAGATACACCCGTTGGATTCCGTTTTCTTCACACAGCAGGAAGGAATTGGGAATTTCCTCCATGGCTGCATTCACCACCCGCCCTTGGGCCTCCATTCCGTTCAGAAATTTCCGGGTCCAATGGGACCATGTGGCGTTATCCAAGTCAAAGATCCCTAAAATGGTGCTTTTCCGCACCATGAAATTATTTCCGATTCGCAGATACATTCCGTCACTCCCGAATCACGCCGCCGTCCACGGTGAGCACCCGTCCCCCGGTTCTCCGGTGAATGGTCTCCCCCTCGCAGCAGGTAATCAGCGTCTGTCCGCCGCCGATGCGGTTGAGGACAAATTCCTGCCGCCCGGGGTCCAGCTCGCTGAGCACATCGTCCAAAAGGAGTACCGGCGCCTCGCCGAATTCCTGCAAATACAGCTCCCGTTCCGCCAATTTGACCGAAAGGGCTGCGGTGCGGGTCTGTCCTTGAGAGGCAAAGTTCCGGGCCGGCCGGCCGTTGATGAAAATTTCCAAATCATCTTTATGGCAGCCGGTCAGACACATTCCGCTGTCCTGCTCCGCCCGTCGGTGGCGCTCCAAATGGTCGCACAACTGGTAATAAATTTCCGTTGCCGCCGCCGTGGGGTCGGTTACGGTGGATACGGTTTTGTACTGCATCTCCAGCGTATCCCGGCCGCCGGAAAAATCTCCGTGAATTTTGGACGCGATTTCCTGCATTCGGATGGCAAATGCCGCCCGATATCGAATCACCTGAGCGGAAACCCGGCACATCTGGTCGGAAAAATCGTCCAGTGTGTCCAAAAGGGACGGCTTTTCCCGCCAGTCCCGCAAAATGGCCGCTTTCTGCTCATACAATCTGCCGTAATCCGAAATCAGCTTGCCGTATCCCGGACGCATCTGACTAATGGCATTGTCCATCAGCTTTCGCCGGGCTGCGGGACCGTCCTTAATCAGATTCAGATCATCGGGGCAAAACAGGACGCAGGCAAATTTTCCGTTCAAATCCCCGGCGGTGGAGCGAACGCCGTTCACGGCAATCTGCTTGCGCGCCCCCGGACGGAGCACGATCCGCACCGTTTGGGTGCGGCCGCCGGCATTCACATCTGCCAGAATTTCCCCGCCGGAACTGCCGAATGCCACCAACTCCCGGTCGAACCGGGTGCGAAAGCTTTTTCCGGTGCAAATCAGATACACCGCCTCCAGCAAGTTGGTCTTTCCCTGGGCATTTTCCCCGGTAATCACGTTGACCCCGGGAGAAAATGCCGCCGTTTCATAATCATAATTCCGAAATCCGTTCAGACAGATTCGCTCAATGTTCACGCTTTCGTGACCTCGTACTCCATGCCGCCCAGAGACACCACGTCGCCGGGGTGCAGCTTTTTGCCCCGCATTGTGCAGGGCGCTCCATTGACCGAAACGGCTCCGTCGGCAATGAGAATTTTCGCCTCTCCGCCGCTGGATACCGCGCAGGCAAACTTCAAAAACGCGTCCAATTTAATAAATTCCGTTTCAATTTGAATTGCTTCCATTGTAATCCTTTCTGCCGCAAAAACGGCCTGCCGTCAGTTGGTCCGCAGACGAACCGGCAGCACCAGATAGGTGAAATCGTCCGTATCGTCTGCCGGGCGAATCACGCAGGGTGCCGAACCGCTGTTCAGGCAAATCTTAATCTGATCTGCCGGCGCTGCTTTCAGCGCATCGGAAATATATTTGTGATTAAAACCGATTTCAATATTGCCGCCGTCACCGTCGCAAAGACAGGTGTCCACGCCGCTGCCCAAAACGGTGGTGCATTTCACGTCGATGCCCCCATCGGTAAAGGTCAGACGAATGGGAATTCTGGTTTTATCGTCCACAATCAGCGCCACGCGGCCCACGGCGCGGAGCAGTTCCGTCCGCTCGGTGACCACTTCGTACCGGAAATTCTCGGGAATTGCACTCTTATAATTCAAAAATTCCCCTTCCAGACGTCTGGAAATGATGGAAGTATCGTTCACTTCAAAGAAAACATGCTTATTGCTGATAGAAATATTGATTTTGTCCTCGCTGTCCTGACAAATTCTCTCCACGTCGGACAAAGCGGAGCCGGGCACGATAAAATCGTCAATATCCGCGCCGTTCACCTTTTCTTTCCGCAGCGCCAGACGATAGCCGTCCACGGAAACCATGGTCAGTTCCCCATTTTCCAGACGGAACAGGGTTCCCATGTACACCGGGCGGCTTTCGGAATCGGAAACCGCAAAAATGGTCTCGTTGATCATCTGCTTCAGCAGACCCTGCTCCATGGTAAAGCTTTTATCCTCTTCAAATTCCGGCAGCTCCGGGAAATCCGATGCCTTCATGGTGGGCACCTTATATTCCGCCCGGCCGCACTGAATGGTTGCCGTCGTGCTGTCCACCGTCAGCGTTACCATACCGTCGGGCAAGCCGCGAATCATATCAAACAGCAATTTTGCGTTCAGAACTGCAGCGCCGGGCTCCTGAATGGACGCGTCCACCGCAGTAAAAATTGCCTTTTTCAAGTCATAACCGGTCAATTTCAGAGAAGAACCCTCTGCCTCCAGCAGCAAACCCTCCAAAACGGGCAGAGAGCTGCGGGAGCTGACTGCACGGGATGCTGTTGCAATGGCTGTTTGCAGCGGGAATTTTTCGCAAGTAATTTTCATTTTCGAATCCTCCCAGATCCATTTGGTCCATTTTCTCCCCGGAAAAAGATATAGGAGAGAATAGGATTATTTTTTAGTAGCCGTAGTAGTAGTACATTTTTTTGTGGAAAACTCCGTTTTTCCCTGATTTTTCAACACTTTCCCATGTTGAAAATTTTTATGAAAACTTTTCCCGTTTTCCACACCCCAAAATGCCCCGAAATTTTTTCAACATTTTTCAACACATACCCCACAACTTCTCCATGTTATTCTAACAAGGCGCTGTTGAAAAAACAGCCGCGGAATATGCATTGTTTATTCATAATTATGCATAGAATATCCGGAGTTCATGAATATCCCATTACGCGTTCGCATAATGGCCGGGCTCAGAAATCAAAAGACACGGAGCCGTTCTTGGCATTGATGTTGCTGGTGATATCACGAATGGTGGACGCCACCTGCTTATCCGTTTCCAAAAGACTCTGAATCTTGTTGACGGAGGCCATAACCGTGGCATGGTTACGGTTTTCATACTGTGCGCCGATGTCTTTGAAGGACATGTTGGTCAGCTGCCGCATCAAATACATGGAAACCTGACGGGCCATGGCGGTATTTTTACTTCTCCGCTGACCCTTCAAATCCTCGGGAGCGAGATTGAAGTACCGGGCGGTTTCTTCAATAATCACGTCCGGTGTGGGGATATAAACGCCCACACGCACCACGTCTTTGATGGCCCGTTTTACCAGATCAATGGTCACGTGGTCGTTCATCACGTTGCTGTATGCGGTCAACCGTTTCACCACGCCCTCAATCTGACGAATGTTGGAGGTGAGATTTTCCGCAATATAAACAATAATATCGTCCGGCAGTAGCATACCCAGCAAAGCCGCCTTATTCCGGGTAATGGCAATGCGGGTTTCCAAATCTGGCGGCTGCACGTCTGCAATCAGACCGCCCTCAAACCGGGTGCGGAGACGATCGTCCAGGGTAGTCATTTCCACCGGCGGACGGTCGGAGGTAATCACAATCTGGTGACCGGCCTCGTAAATATTATTGAAGGTGTGGAAGAACTCTTCCTGCGTGGACTCTTTACCGGCAATAAACTGGATATCGTCCACCAGAAACAGGTCCACGTTCCGGTATTTCTTACGAAATTCCTCGGCGGTACCGGATTGAATGGAATTGACCATTTCATTGGTGAATTCATCGCCCTTGATATAGGCAATGACCGTATTGGGGGTATGCTCGTTGATATACTGACCGATTGCCAGCAGCAGATGGGTTTTGCCCAAGCCGGAGTTGCCGTAAATCATCAGCGGGTTGTAGCTTTTGCCCGGGTCTTTCGCCACGCTCATGGCAGCGGCATGGGCAAAGCGGTTGGAATTACCCACCACGAAGTTCTCAAATGTGTAGCCGTCCATTTCCGGCATGGCATGATTGCTCTTCCGCGCAACCTTGTATTCTTCCAGCTCGTCGTCGTCCACCATCAGCTTGACGTCCATTTCGCAGGAAAACAGGTCCGAGAGGGCATCTCGAATATAGTTGATGTAACGCGCTTCAATCATGCTGCGCTTGAAATCGGTGGTGGTTTTCAGATACAGACATTTATCGTCCAAATCCACTGGTTCGCAGTCTGCTAACCACATACGGATTGCAGTGGGGTTCATATTTTCACTGACAACACCCAGGACGTTGTCCCATACATCTTTGAGTGAATCCATTTTGTTCGTTCAATCCTTTCCCACACCCCTTTGACCGGGTGCCCGCGGCAGGGCGAAACCCTGCCATCATAATGGTGAAATTATAACAAAAAAATGTGGAAAACACAATAGAAAAACACCCCTATTATTTAAATAAGGTATGTTTTTCGTGGAAAAAGTTTTCTACAATGTTGAAAGATATGTGGGAAAGTGGAAAACCCACCAGATATTGTGTGAGTTCTTCCCAAAACCACAACCGTTTTTCCGTTGCATTTTCCCGTGGGGACTATGTATAATAGAAAACAATGAAACTTCAGTTTCCGGGCGGTCCCCTGCCCGGGATCCCATCTCATAATAAAGGGTATTTAGGTTGCATGATGTACGAATTGATACAGCAAAAACAGAATTTGTTTCAAAAAAACGGAGAAACGCTGGAATCCCTGCTGGAAAGCGGCGGATTGCCGGCGCTGTACTCCGGCTTGAGTGATGTTCACCGGGCCCATTTGACCGCCTGCCTGATGCAGCAGTCGGACCGCCCGGTGCTGATTGTCTGCCCGGACGATACGGCGGCGGAGCACTTTGCCCGGGATTTGGGCGCATTTCTGGGAGAAGAGGTTCCCGTGCTCACCGCCCGGGAGTTTACCTTTACCGCGGCGGACGCGGTTTCCCGGCAGGAAGAACAAAAACGGCTGGGTACCCTCTTTTCCCTGCTGTCCGACCCGGCGCCGAAAGCCATGGTAGCCACGGCGGGCGGTCTGCTCCAGCGGACCATTCCCCCGGAAAAGCTGCGGCAGGCGGCTTTCCGCATTCGCTTGGGGGATACCCTGCCCCCGGAAGAGGCGGAAAAACGTCTGGTGCTCTGCGGATTTCAGCGCACCGAGCAGGTAGAAGGTCCGGGCCAGTTTTCCCGCCGGGGCGGCATTCTGGATTTCTTCACCCCCGGCTATGCCCAGCCTGTGCGCTGCGAGTTTTGGGGTGACGACGTGGACTCCATGGGTCTGTTTGACACGGAAAGTCAGCGCCGCACTGACCCCTTGGAAGAATGTGTGATTCTCCCCGCGGCGGAAACCCTGCCCAGCTTGTATGAGGGCGGAACGATGGCATTGGCGGAGCACCTGGAGCTGCAGGCAAAGCGCCATGCCGCAAAGAAAACTTCCGACAGCGCCCAAAAACTGGCGGCCACCCTCCGGGAAGACGCGGAAAAGCTCCGGGCCGGCGTTCTGATTCGGGACGCGGACCGGTATATGGGCTGGATTCAGGGGGAATTCGCCACGGTGCTGGATTATTTACCCTTTGACGCGTGGCTGATGCTGAATCAGCCGGGAAAAATCACGGAGCGGGCAAAGAAATACGAAAAACAGGTGGGCGATGACATCAAGCTGCAGGTGCGCAGCGGCACCATGGTGGCAGCCATTGCGGAATTTGCTCTGCCTTGGGAAAAGGCGGTCCGGCAAATCCGGGAATTTCCCGTGGTCATGGCAGACGCATTCACCGTGGGCCGGTATCCCATGGAGCCGAAAACCATCATCGGTCTCACCGCCCGGCAGCTGCCCTCTTACGGCGGCAGCTCCCAAACGGCCATGGAAGACGCAAAGCAGTTTCTGGACCGGGGCTATGCCATTTCCATGTTGGCCACGGATGAGCGCCGGGGCCATATTCTCACGGAATATTTGCAGCGCAGCGGGGTCAACGCGGTGTTTTCCGCCACCCCCGGCGCCGTAGGTCCGGCAGGGGTCTGTACGGTCTCCCCCGGCGGTTTGAGCGCGGGTATGGAATATCCGGAGGCCAAATTTGCCGTAATGACGGATACCCAGATTCTGAAATCCGGCAAACAGCGGACCAAACGGAAAAAATTCAACACCCAGAATTCCCTGGCCATCGGCTCCTGCTCGGATTTGCAGGTGGGAGATTTGGTGGTCCACGAGCACCACGGCATCGGCCGGTTTGCCGGCGTGGTGAATATGAAGGTGGACGGTGCTGAGAAAGATTATATCAAAATCTGCTACGCGGGTACGGACATTCTCTATGTTCCCGCTACGCAGCTGGATTTGGTCAGCAAATACGTGGGCGGCGGTGAGGACAACGGCAAGCCCATGAAACTGTCCAAAATGGGCGGCACGGACTGGACCAAGGTGAAAACCCGCACGAAATCCGCCGTGAAACACATCGCCAAGGAGCTGACCGCACTGTATGCCGCCCGGCAGCAGGCAAAGGGCTTTGCCTTTTCCCCGGACAGCGAGTGGCAGACGGAATTTGAGGAGCGCTTTGAGTACCCGGAAACCGACGACCAGCTCCGGTGCATTGCAGAAATCAAGGCGGATATGGAAAAACCTCTGCCCATGGACCGTCTGCTGTGCGGCGACGTGGGATTCGGAAAAACGGAGGTAGCCCTCCGCGCTATGATGAAGTGCGTGTTGGACGGCAAGCAGGCAGCTATGCTGGCCCCTACCACGGTGCTGACCCAGCAGCATTACCAGACGGCGCTCCGTCGATTTTTCGGGTATCCGGTCAACATTCAGATTCTGAACCGCTACCGGACTCCGGCACAGGTGAAACAGACCCTGAAGGATTTGGAAACCGGTGCTTGCGATATTGTCATCGGCACCCACCGTCTGTTGCAAAAGGACGTGAAATTCCGGAATCTGGGTCTTTTGGTGGTGGACGAGGAGCAGCGATTCGGCGTGACCCATAAGGAACACATCAAGGAGCTGAGCAAATCCGTGGACGTGCTGACGCTGAGCGCAACCCCCATTCCCCGGACCTTGAACATGGCATTGTCTGGGATTCGGGACCTTTCCGTACTGGAAGAGCCGCCCCAGGACCGTCTGCCGGTGCAGACCTACGTCATGGAGCATGACTGGGGCGTTGTGTGCGACGCCATGGAGCGGGAACTCCAGCGAGGAGGGCAGGTATACTACCTGCACAACCGCGTGGCCACCATCGAGCGCACAGCAAGCCGTATTATGGAAAAGCTGCCGGACGCCACCGTGGGGGTTGCCCACGGTCAGATGTCGGAGGAAGAGCTTTCCCGGACCATGGAGGCGGTGTCCAACGGGGAAATTCAGATTCTGGTGTGCACCACCATCATCGAAACCGGTGTGGATATTCCCAACGTGAACACCATCATCATTGAAGACGCGGACCGCTTGGGTCTGGCGCAGCTGCACCAGATTCGGGGCCGTGTGGGCCGTTCTTCCCGCCGCGCCAGCGCCTACCTTACCTATCAGCGGGATAAAGTGCTCACGGAGGACGCGGAAAAGCGTTTGAACGCCATTCGGGAGTTTGCGGAATTCAATTCCGGTATGCGGATTGCCATGCGGGATTTGGAAATCCGGGGCGCGGGCAACCTGTTGGGCGCCGAGCAGTCCGGTCACATGATTGACGTGGGCTACGATATGTATCTCCGGCTGTTGGAAGAGGCAGTACGGGAGGAGCGGGGCGAGCCGGTGGAAATCCGGGCGGAATGTTCCGCAGACCTGGCCATTTCCGCCAATATTCCGGAAAGCTATGTGCCCTCGTCTGCCCAGCGCATGGATTTGTACCGCCGCATTGCCCTGATTCGCAGCGAGGAAGAGGCGGACGACATGGTAGACGAGCTGATCGACCGATACGGCGACCCACCGTCCTGCGTCAACGCATTGGTGAGCGTGGCGCTGCTGCGCAGCGATGCAGGCAGAGCGGGTATGACGGACATCAGCCAGAAATCCGGCCGTTTGCAGATTCAGCTGCAGCCGGACGCATTCCGCATGGAAATCGTGACGGAGCTGAACGGGCACCCGGACTATCGGGGCCGGATTCAGGTGGTGCCGGGAAAATTGCCCGGTGTGAGCCTGCTGCTTGACCGAAAGATTCACACCTTGGACCAAGCCCGAAAATTTGTCCGGGATTGGCTGGAATGTGCGGAAAAACATAGTCAATCGGAATAAAATGTGCTATACTGACCCTATTCTTTCCACGGGGCCGGACCAAAACGGTCCGGCCCTTTTTGAAATTTGCGGAAGAATTGAAGGAGATTTCCCTATGAAACGAAATACAACAGCCCGGATTTTGGCGCCTATGCTGGGATTGAGCCTGCTGGCAGGCTGCAGAAAAACGGAACCCGCGGTTCTGGACCCGGATACCGCCTTTGCCAAGCATGCCGCCACCGATGTGGTGATGACCGTTAACGGCACGGACGTCACATGGTCCGAATTTTTCTATCGTCTGTATAACATTGCCTACCAGATTCAGTATTATGACAAGGACGGCAAAATGGATTGGACGGCCAGCAGCACCGCCTCCCCGGAGCAGACCAACGCAGAATACGTCTGGCAGACCGCGGTGGACAGCTGCATGCAGTTCCATGTGCTGAGCACCAAGGCGGCGGATTTGGGTATTACTCTGGACGCAGCGGACCAGGAAACTCTGGACGCTCAGCTTTCCTCGGATATGACAAAGTTCTGCGGAGAAAACCCCACGGACGAGGCCTTTGACCAGGCGCTGTCCAAAATGTATCTGACCCGGGACGTGTATGACTACTTCAACGAGGTGGGCGTCACCTATGACAAGGCCTTTGCCCAGACCTGCGGCACCCGGGGAGAAAACCTCACGGACGAGGACATTCAGGCATTCATTGACGATGAAGGCTATACCACCGTGAAACACATTCTGATTTCCACCCAGACTGCCGACGGCAGCACCATGACCGGCGAGGATTTGGCAGGAAAAACCGCCTTGGCAACGCTGATTCTGACCCAGCTGCAGGAAGTGAAGGACGATCCCGATGCCCTGTGCGCCAAGTTCGATGAGCTGATGAATCAGTACAGCGAGGACACCGGTCTGCCCTACTATCCCGACGGCTATACGTTCAAATCCGGCGAAATGGTAGAAGAATTTGAAACCGCCGCCCAAAGCTTGGACGAGTACGGTCTGAGCGATTTGGTGCAGACCGATTACGGCTATCACATCATTCTCCGTCTGCCCACCACCCGAGACAGCTTGGTGACCTACGTGGACGATTCCACCGGCTACACCATCGGCGATTATGCCTCTGCCAGTGTGTTCAGCCACTTGCTGAACAGCTGGATTGACGAGGCGGACGTGACTTGGAGCAAGGACTTCAAAAATCTGACCCCGGAGAAAATTTTCAAATGAAAAACATTGTTTTGATTGGCATGCCCGGCTCGGGCAAAAGCACAGTGGGAAAAGCCTTGGCTGCGGCAGCGGGCATGGAATTTCTGGATACCGATGATTCCATTCAGGCATTTACCGGAGAACCGCTGCAGGTGACCCTGAACCGGGAGGGCAAGGAGCCCTTTCTGGTGATTGAAAATCAGGTCTGCGCCGGGGTTCACGTGGAAAATACGGTGATTGCCACCGGCGGCAGCGTGGTCTACGGCAAGGAGGCGATGGAAAATCTGCGGAACAACGGTGTGTTCGTGTATTTGCAGTATGACTTCCCCACCTTGGACAAGCGTCTGACCAATCTGGATACCCGGGGCGTGGCATTCGGTCCGGGGGAAACCATTTACGACCTGTTTCTGGAGCGGGTGCCCATTTATGAGCAGGTCACGGACGTGACCATTTCCTGCGAAGGTAAGACGTTGGAGGACATTGTCCGGGAAATTCTTACTGCGGTGAAATAAGCCCCGCCCCCCCATAAAACTGCATAAAACAGCAAACACTCCCTTGCGGCTGAACCGCAAGGGAGTGTTTTTCCATTCGGATTAGATGAAATTTGCAAAGATGCTGGCGCCGATGACGGTCAGCAGACCGGAGGTGGCAATGGACAAGCTTGCCATAGCGCCCTCCACTTCGCCCATCTCCATGGCCTTTGCGGTGCCCAACGCATGGGAAGAGGAACCGAGGGCAATGCCCTTTGCAATGGGGCTTGTAATGTGCAGGAGCTTGAGAAACGGCTCGCAGACGATATTGCCCACCAGACCGGTGAGAATCACCACTGGCACGGTGATGGCGGGATAGCCGCCCAATTCCTCTGCAATGCCCATACCGATGGGGCTGGTGACCGACTTGGGCAGCAGGGTCACATACTGCGCGTGGGACAGATGAAACAGCAGGGCAATGGCCAAAACGGTGAGCATGGAGGCTGCCACACCGCTGAGAATCCCCGCCAGAATGGCATGGAGATTGTTTTTCAGAGTAGACAACTGTTCATACAGGGGAATGGCCAAACACACCGTAGCGGGGGTCAGGAACCACCCCAGATACCGTGCGCTGTTGTAATAGGTTTCATAATCCGTGCCGGTAAACACCAGAAACAGAATGCACAGAATCACCGCAATCATCAGCGGATTGAAAATGGGGTTGTGAAATTTGTTTTTCAGCCAGTTGCCCGCCATGAATGCCAGCAGGCTCAGAGCGCAGCCGAAAATGGCTGAGGTGGTAAACAGTTCACTCATGGTTCCGCGCCTCCTTCCGGTCTACAACTTTTTGGGTAAAGGTACCGCTGACAGCCATAACAATCAGCGTGGAAACAGTAATGGTCAGCACCGCAGGCACCAGCATTTCCTCCAGTTTTGACCAGGAAACCAACAGTTCCACGGTAATGGGAATGAAAAACACGGTCATGGTGTCCAGAAAGAAAGTACCCACGATTTTTACATCTTCCAGCTTTACAATATGAGCACACAGCGCGCCCAGCATCAAGAGCAGACCGTAAATACTGGAGGGAATGGGCAGGGGCAGAATCTGATGGAGCGCCTCTCCCAGAAACGTAATAAACAGAATGATGGTAAGTTGCTTTAATATTTTCATAATGGACCTCTTTTGCTTTGAATTCTATGCAAAACACATAGAAAATTGACAAAAATTAAGCAAAACCCGTAAACGACGGAATCGGAGAAGTTTCATAACTTCTCCGATTCTCAATGGAAATTGCGGATTTATTTCTGATTCCGGCTTTGCAGCTCTTTCAGAATGTCTGCCAGCAGCTCCTCGGTAGTGGGAGCGGCTGGTTCTTCCGGAGCGGGCTCTTCCGCAGGCTCTTCTTCCTTGCGTCCCAGATTGGTGAGCTTGTTCACGGCTTTCACCATGAAGAACACCACCAGCGCCATAATGAGGAAGTTCAGAACAGCCTGAATGAAGTTGCCGTAGGTAATCACGGCGCTGCCGATGGTGACAGACAGCTGTGCAAAGGAAACTTCACTGGTGAAGATGCCCAGAATGGGCATAATGATATCATTGACCAGAGAATTGGTAATGGTGGAGAATGCGCCGCCGATGATCACGCCAACGGCCAGATCCATCACATTGCCCCGCTGAATAAACGCTTTGAATTCCTGAGCAAAATTGCTCTGTTTCATAGAATTTCGCCTCTTTTGAATGTTTCGCGATTACTTCTTGTTGGGAACCAGAACCTTGGTGCCGCCCATGTAAGGCCACAGCACTTCGGGAATGGTCACGGTGCCGTCCGCCTGCAGATGGTTCTCCAGGAATGCAATCAGCATACGGGGAGGTGCAACGCAGGTGTTGTTCAGCGTGTGGCACAGCTGCATCTTGCCGTTCTCGTCTTTGTAGCGAATCCGCAGACGGCGCGCCTGAGCGTCGCCCAGGTTGGAGCAGGAGCAAACCTCGAAATATTTCTGCTGACGGGGGCTCCAAGCCTCGATATCGCAGCTCTTCACCTTCAGGTCAGCCAAGTCGCCGGAGCAGCACTCCAGCTGACGGACGGGGATTTCCATGTTGCGGAACAGCTCCACGCTGTACTGCCACAGTTTTTCGTACCAATCCTTGGATTCCTCGGGCTTGCAGACCACGATCATTTCCTGCTTTTCGAACTGGTGAATCCGGTACACACCGCGCTCCTCGATGCCGTGAGCGCCCTTCTCCTTGCGGAAGCAGGGGGAGTAAGAGGTCAGAGTCTGGGGCAGGCTCTCTTCCGGCAGAATCTGGTCAATGAAACGGCCAATCATGGAGTGCTCGGAAGTACCGATCAGATACAGATCCTCGCCCTCGATTTTGTACATCATGGCGTCCATATCGGTCTGGCTCATCACGCCTTCCACCACGTTGCCGTGAATCATAAAGGGAGGAATGCAGTAGGTAAAGCCCTTGCTGATCATAAAGTCACGACCGTAAGCCAGAACAGCCTCGTGCAGGCGGGCAATATCACCCAGCAGATAGTAGAAACCGTTGCCGGATACCCGACCGGCTGCGTCCAGATCAATGCCGTTGAAGGATTCCATAATCTCGGTGTGGTAGGGAATGGGGTACTCGGGCACAACGGGGTCGCCGAAACGCTGCACTTCCACGTTGCAGCTGTCGTCCGGTCCCAGAGGTACGCTCTCGTCGATAATCTGGGGAATCACCAGCATAATCTTGTGAACCTTTGCCTCCAGCTCGCTCTCTTTTGCCTCCAGCTCAGCCAGACGGTCTGCGTCCTTCTTCACTTCTTCCTTCACAGCCTCAGCCTCAGCCAGCTTGCTGGGGTCCTTTTTGGCCTGACCCATGAGCATACCCACTTTTTTGGACAGGGTATTGCGGGCGGTACGCAGCTCCTGTGCCTGCTGAATGGTGGCGCGCAGCTCCTGATCCAGAGCAATGACTTCGTCTACCAGCGGCAGCTTTTCGTCTTGAAACTTCTTCTTGATGTTTTCTTTTACCAGTTCCGGATTTTCCCGGATCAATTTCATGTCCAGCATGTTTGTTTCTCCTTACATTAAAAAGTCATCAAATCATGATGAGAATATTCGTCTTCCCTTTCCGACAACTCGGAAAGATCTTTCAGCCTTATTCGGCCTGCTGTTTCCGTGGCAGCTTGTTGCCAATGGAACGCAGCGCGTCCATCAGCGCCTCCCGGTCGTCGGCGTCGTAGTAATCGATTTCGATTTTGCCGCCGTTTTTTCCCTCGGTCATTTTCACTTTCCGGCCCAGACTGGTTTCCAACTGCTTGGCAGCCAATGCCAGATAATCAATGCCCGCGGGCTTATGTTCCCGTTTTTCCTGCTTTTTCCCCAGACTGACGGCCATCGCCTCGGTCTGACGAACGGAAAGGCCTTTCAGCACAATCATACGTGCGGCCTCAATTTTAATGGAATCATCGGGAATTGCCAGCAACGCCCGTGCGTGACCGGCGGACAGCTCTCCGGATTCCAGAAGATTCAGCACCTCTTCCGGCAGCGCCAGCAGCCGCATTGCGTTTGCTATGGCCGGACGGGATTTGCCCACACTCTGTGCAGCCTCTTCCTGAGTTAGGCCGTATTCCTGAATCAGTGCGTGATAGCCTCTGGCCTCTTCCACCGGATTCAGGTCCGTTCTCTGCAAATTCTCCACCAATGCCAGCTCTGCTGCCAGACGGTCATCGGCCTCAATCAGCGTCACGGGAACCTCCTGCAAGCCGGCCATGCGGGCCGCCCGCCACCGCCGCTCGCCGGCGATAATCTGGTAGTACCCGGTGGGCAGTTTCCGCACCGTAATGGGCTGAATCATGCCGTGCTGCTTGATGGAATCGCTCAATTCCTGCAGGGCTACGGGGTCAAAATAACGTCGGGGCTGGTCGGACTTCGGCTCCACCTTGGCAATGGGCAGGGTCATCTGCTGCGCGCCGATTTCAGCGCTTACATCTCCGCCCAGCAAGGCGCCCAGACCGGTGCCAAGTCCTTTTTTTGAACCTGATGCCATGTTTGCCTCCTTACTTGCCTTCGATTTGTTTCACAAGCTCTGCGCCCAGTTTCAAATAGGCGGAGGAGCCTCTGGAAATGCGGTCATAGGCAATGACCGGCTTGCCATGGCTGGGAGCCTCGGCTATGCGGACGTTCCGGGGAATCACCGTGCGATACACCTTGTCTCCGAAATACCGGCGAATTTCTCCGGCCACCTGCTCGGAGAAATTGGTCCGTCCGTCATACATCGTCAGGACGATGCCCTGAATTTCCAGCTTGGGATTGATGCGGGAGTTAATCATTTTAATGGTGGTTGTCAGGTCTGCAATGCCCTCCAATGCGTAGTATTCGCATTGCACCGGCACCAGAACGCTGTCAGCCGCAGCCATCGCATTCACCGTCAGCAGCTCCAATGAAGGCGGACAGTCAATGAGAATATAATCATACTGATCCTGCAGGGGTTCCAAAGCATTCCGCAGGACGTATTCCCGGTCCGGCATGTCCACCAATTCCACGGACGCACCGGAAAGGTCTTTGTTTGTGGGGATAACATCTCCGTATTTGGTATGTACCACGCAATCCTCGGCGGTCACTTGTCCGGCCAGCAGATTGTACAGATTGGGGGTCTTTCCCTTGTCCACGCCCATGCCGGACGTGGCATTTCCCTGTGCATCGCAGTCTACCAGCAGTACCCGACGATTCCGCTTTTTCAGCGCAAAAGTCAGGTTTACGCAAGTTGTGGTTTTTCCCACGCCGCCTTTTTGGTTTGCTATGGCGATAATTTTAGCCATGGGCCACCTCTTCCTTATATTTCGTGTGACCCATTATAGCAATCTGCCCTTGTAAATGCAAGGGGTTCCGAATGTTTCACGTGAAACATTTTGAAATTTCCGTGGAACCCGGTAGGAGAATGTTTCACGTGAAACATTCTCCCTCAAGACAAGAATCCCTCCAAATCTGCCAGAGAAAGTTCCGGGTGCAGCGCCAGATTGATGCCGTAGCCCACCAATTTTCCGGCATCGGCCACAAACCGGTCGATTTCCCGGGGCGTGACAATCATACCGGCGGCCTCTCCCCCATCCGGTTCTTCTTGATTCGTCAGCTCGGCAGCCATGGTGCCTGCATCCACAACGGTGGGAACGCCCACGGCAATCACCGGAATTCCAAGGGTTTCCTGATTCAGCGCCTGCCGATGATTCCCCACCCCGGACCCGGGGGCAATCCCGCTGTTGCAGATTTGCACCGTGCGGCACAATCGATGGAGCGACCGCGCCGCCAACGCGTCAACGGCAATTACCCGGTCCGGACGCACCGTCTCCGCCGCGGCTTTTACCAATGCGGCGCTTTCAATGCCCGTTGTGCCCAACACCCCGGGGCAAACCACGGACACCCCGCGAAAGGAATCGAAAGTCTCCGGCAGCTGCTGTTTCAGATGCCTTGTCACCAGAATATTTTTGGCACATATGGGTCCGATGGCGTCGGGGGTGATTCCGGGATTTCCCAAACATGCCAGCAAAACAGACTCGTTCTCCTTCAGCCGCAGCTGCTCCCGAAGAATCTCGGCAAGCGCCTGCGCCGTCTGAGAAAATCCCCGGTCCTGCCGTCGGAGATAAGCACTCATCTCTAACGTATCATACGTTCCAATCGGTTTACATAATCTGTCGGCAGCCTCAGCCGTCTCGATGACCATGCGATGCACCCGGATTCCCTCATGCACCCCACTGCGGTAAGTCACGCCCGGCAGCGCGTCAAATTCCGCCCCCAATGCGGCCCGGTTTTCCAGCGCCAAATCTGTCCGAAACCCTTGTTTCATGGTACTTTCCCGCCTTTTTGCTACAAAATGTTGTGGGTAGTTTGTCCAAAAGACACTAACGTATTCGTTTTCTAAAAAATTATAAAAAAACCCTTGCAATTCCAAGAATTCTTTGGTACAATAAATATCCGCAAGTCGAACGACTGGCAATCATATAGGAGGAGGTGGCAATAGAAGTATGCCCAACATTAAATCCCAGATCAAGAGAGATGCCCAGAACAAGGCTCGTCAGGCTAAGAACAAAGCAGAAAAGTCTGCACTGAAGACTGCGATCAAAAAGTTCGATGCAGCTGTTGCTGCAGGTGACAAAGAAGCTGCCGCAAGTACCTATAAATGTGCTGTCAGCGCAGTTGACCATGCCGCAGGCAAGAACCTGATCCACAAGAACAATGCAGCTCACAAAAAGTCTGCAATGGACAAGAAGCTGAATACCCTGGCCTAATCTCTGCCAGTAAATAATTCCCCCAAGGAAAGACCGAATCGGTCCCTCTTTGGGGGATTTATTTATATCTGTGCTGTTCCCCGAAGTCTTTTGACTTTGGGGATTTTTTTACCCCGACAGCCGTAGAAACCGATTTTCGCACGACAAAAGAGCCCCATTCCGGCCGGTTTCCCAGAAAAAAATCTCCGATTCCAGCGATTCCCGGCAGCTTTTTTGACCAATCCATCGTTTTTCTTCCTCCCATTTGCTCCATTCGGCTGAAAAAATTTGAAAAAATCCGTTGACAACCGAGGAAACGTGTGCTACTGTATTAAGCAGATAGAACAACAATACAAAAAGAGGAGGCGTCCAAATGGAATGGAAACTCACCAGTGACCGGCCCATCTGGCTGCAATTAAAAGAACAGATTACGCAGCGGATTGTAACGGGGGTGTACCCCATGGGCAGCCGCCTGCCCAGTGTGCGGGATTTGGCATCGGAAACGGGCGTGAACCCCAACACCATGCAGCGGGCATTGGCGGAATTGGAAAATGACGGCCTTGCGGAATCCAACCGAACCACCGGCCGTATGGTAACCACAGACGCAGCGATTATCGAGGTTGTGCGCAGCGCATTGGCGCAGCAATGCATCGACGGCTTTTACGAGGGCATGGAACAGCTGGGATATACCCAGGAGGCTGCGCGGCAGAAATTGGAGGAACAGAGCAATGGCAAATGAATTGGTAAAAATTGAAGGCCTGAGCAAGCGGTTTGGCGCGGTGCAGGCATTGGATTCCGTGGATTTGCATTTGGAAGGCGGCCACATCATCGGTTTGTTGGGCCCCAACGGCTCCGGCAAAACCACGCTGATTAAAATTCTGAACGGACTGCTCCGTCCGGACACCGGTGTGGTGGAAGTGGACGGTGCAGCCCCCGGACCCCACACAAAATCGGTGATCAGCTATCTCCCCGACCGGCCGTATTTCGCCGATTGGATGCGGGTGGGCGACATTTTCGATTTGTTCAGCGATTTTTACGCGGATTTCGACCGGGACCGGGCGGAATACATGTGCAAAACCATGCAGATTACCACGGATATGAAAATGAAAAGTATGTCCAAGGGCACGAAAGAGAAAACCCAGCTGATTCTCACCATGAACCGGAAGAGCAAGCTGTATCTGTTGGACGAACCCATTGCCGGCGTAGACCCCGCCGCCCGGGAGTTCATTATGGACACGATTCTCTCCAACTATAACCCCTCCGGCTCCGTGATTATCTCCACCCACCTGATTTCCGATATTGAACGGGTTTTGGACGAGGCGGTTTTGATTCGCTCCGGTAAGATTCTGCTCCATGACTCCGTGGACGCAATCCGGGAACGGGAAGGCAAGAGCGTGGACGAATTGTTCCGGGATATGTTCCGTATGACCTATTGAGGAGGAAGAAACGATGTTTGGAAAACTTTGTAAATATGAATGGCGCTATATGCTGCGCATTTTCCTGCCCATGTGGGCATTGGTCCTGGTGCTGAGCGTGGTCAATCGGTTTACGTTGTATATCGATTCCACCTCTCCTCTATCCAGCAAAATCGTAACTCTGGCGCTGTTGGCTCTGGTATTTGCCTGCGGTGCATTGGGCATTGTGGCCATTGTAATGATTGTGCAGCGGTTTTATCAGGGTTTGCTGAAGGACGAGGGCTATCTGATGTTCACCCTGCCGGTGAAAAGCGGCATGCTCATCAATGCAAAGGGCATCACCGCCGTGTTGCTGTTGACCATTACCGGCATTGTAGGCATTTTGGTGTTCGTGATTATCAGCACCCGCTTGGTCACATGGGAAGAAATCCAAAATACGTTTGGATATCTCATCGAGTCTTTGAACCATTATCAGATCTCCGGATTCACCGTGTTCATGGCGGTGCTGTGGGGCGTGATTGCCGGTCTGATGGGCATTGCCGCTCAGCTGTACCAGATTTATCTGGCCATTGCCATCGGGCAGTTGGGCAAAAAGCACCGGGTGGCATTGGCGGTGATCAGCTATTTGGGCATCAATATCGTTTTGAGCTGGCTGACTACATGGGCTGCATATTTCATGGGAAGATCTGAGGTTCTGAAGGATTGGTTCCACACATGGGACTTCAACAACGTTGCGGAAAGCTTTAAATTTATGGTGGGCGTAGAGGCACTTAGCGCGGTCGCGGCATTTCTGCTGACCCTGGTGTTCTTCTTCATCACCCGGTACATTCTGGAAAAGCACTTGAATCTGGAATAATCCGAAACCGAATAGCAACACCTCTCATTCATTCCTTTGTTCCCCGACGGACATTGCTCCGCCGGGGAACATTTTTTTGTGTATGCTCTATGACAAAAAACCGGCCGCCAGCAGGCGACCGGTTTTTGCTTATAAACTGTTCAGATAGTTGTCCACAGCCTCTGCTGCGGCTTTCGCCCCGGCAACGGCCTCCACAACGGTTTTTCCGCCGTGTACCACGTCTCCGGCGCCGAAAATCCCCGGCACCGTGGAGCAATGATTCTCGTCCAGTTTCAGCAGACCCTTGTCCGTCACTTCCAGACCGAAGGTGGTGTTCACCAGCTTGGATTTCGGTCCCTGACTTGCGGCGATAATGGTGAAATCCGCCGGCTCCAGAATCTCCTCCGGGTCCACGGAAAGGAAGGTGCCGTCCTCCGCCACGTGGGTATGATGGAACACCGGACCCTCTTTGGTGATGCGGCAAATCTGCATTTCCGACCGGAATTCCGCACCCTCCAGTTTCGCCAGCTCAATTTCAACGGGGTCGGCGGCGCTTTGGGCTCTCCGGGCATACAGGGTAACGTACTCCACGCCCCGATGCAGCGCCGTCCGGGCCACGTCAATGGCCGTGTTGCCGGTGCCGATAACGGCCAGCCGCTTTCCGATCTGGAAAGAATCCGGGGAGGCCAGATAATGAATTCCGTAGCAAACATTGGGAAGACTCTCCCCCGGCACATTCAGCGGACGGGCCCGCCACAGACCGCTGGCGATGAAAACGGCGTCATAGCCGTCCCGGAACAAGTCGGGAATGAAAAGCGAGGTACCGATGGACGTATGGAGCCGGAGATGGAGGCCGGAGCGCAGGAGCATATTGGTGTAGCGGTCCAGAATCCGGTTGGGCAGCCGGAAATCGGGAATTCCGTACCGCAGCATACCGCCCAGTTGGCTTTCCGCCTCGAAAATGGTCACCTCGTGGCCTTTCCGCATCAGCTCCACGGCAGCGGTCAGACCGGCGGGACCACCGCCGATGATGGCAACCTGCCGTCCAGTGGCGGGCGCGCAGGGGATTTCCATGCGGTCCAGGCAGGTATCGGAAATATAGCGTTCCACATAGCCCCAATGCACCGGGTCGCCTTTGATGCCCCGGACGCAATGACCCTCGCACTGACGGCCGTGATTGCACACAATGGCGCAGATGAGAGACAGCGGGTTATTTTCAAACAACTGTTTGCCGGCATCAATCAAATGGCCTTCCCGCAGCAGCTTGATGGCACCGGGGATATCGGTATTTACCGGACAGCCTTTCCGGCAGCTGGGATTTTTGCATTGCAGGCAGCGTTCCGCCTCGATTTGAAATTGCAGCATTTCAGTCTCCTTTTCCCTGTTTTTTAACGGATTTACAGACAGAATTATGTGTTTCCTTATTATATCAATTGATTTGTGAAATAACAAGCCGGTAATACATAGAAAATGCAATTCTGCAAATGGGGGCCGGTTCCGGGAAAATAAAACCTACCCACTGTATAGATTGCACAAAAGCGACGGGACGTGATTTGACAACTCTAAACAATGTGAAAAAAATATCAAAAAGTGATTGACAAACGGGTGAGAATTGAGTAAGATATGTTCTGCAAGGACGAAGAAGAACCTTGTTAGTAAGAAAGACAACAGTGTTGTCACTCATTTATTACTACCTTATTTTCTTATTTCTATTTGTTTTTTCCCGACAACAAGTGGGCTGACGGTTTCGATCAGCCCACTTGTTGTTTTTGGGCGAAAATGGACTCCCCTTCCCCCATTCTGGGGAGAAATCGGGCAGTTTTCGGACAAAAGATAAAAAAAGAGGAACGGCAGCGCCGTTCCTCTTTTCAATTTGTATCAAGGAGAATCGATTACAGGTTGTAAGCGATTTCGAAACCTTCGTGCATAGCGTCGCTGGACTGACGAGCCTTGATGGCGTCGCCGATCACGAACACTTCGGGCACGAACTTCTTCAGCTCCTCGGACAGAGGATCGTAGTTACGAGCGCCCAGACCGAACAGAACGTAATCGAAGCCTTCCAGCCACTCTTCCTTATCCCACTCGCCGGCAGCGTTCTTGCGCTGAACTTTGACGGAGTGATCGGTCACTTCCAGAACCTTGGTGTTCACGTTGATGTGAACGTTGTTGTGGTCCAGAGAACGCATCAGAGGTGCGCGGTTGGGCAGGCAAACGCCGTTCAGGACTTTCGGAGCCATTTCCACGATGGTGATGTCCACATCGCCGATGGAGGTCTCTTTTGCACCTGCGGTAGCCATCATCAGGTTGGGACGTGCGTCCATCAGAATGGTCTCAGCGGTCTCGCAAGCAACTTCGCCGCCGCCCAGGATGCAGACTTTACCGGAGTTGATGACCAGGTCGCCGCGCAGGAAGTCATGAGCGGTCAGAACGGGGTAATCAGCGGTACCCTTGATGGGGGGAACCAGGGGCTTAGCGCCGGTTGCGCAGATGACTGCGTCGGGAGCAAATGCCTTTACGTCTTCAACAGTAGCTTCCTTGTTGAACACCATCTCCACGCCGGCCTTCTTGCAGCGGTAGTTCAGATGCATCAGCCACTTGCACATCTCCTGCTTACCGGGAGAACGCACAGCCAGGTTCAGCTGACCGCCGATGATGCTGTCCTTTTCCCAGATGGTGACCTTGTGGCCGCGCTCAGCAGCGGTCATAGCAGCGTACATACCGCCAGGGCCTGCGCCGATAACCAGCAGCTTCTTGCTCTTTGCTGCGGGCTTGCCCAGCTCGGGGTAATCGTACTCTTTGCCAACCAGGGGGTTGATGTGGCACTTGCACTGGGGCTTCTCGGAAGAACGGGTCACGCAGGAACCGTCGCAGGAGCCGCAGGGAGTGATGTCGTCCAGCAGGCCTGCTTTTGCCTTGTTGGGCAGATCGGGATCAGCCAGCAGGGGACGGCCCATGGAAACGCCGTCAACCAGACCGCGCTCCACAATATCAGCAGCGTAACGCACGTCGTTGATCTTACCGACAGCGTAAACGGGGATATTGACAACTTTCTTGATTTCAGATGCTTCGTACACGTTCATGCCGATCTGCTTGCCGTGTGCGGGCAGGATGTACTCCAGAGCCTCGTACTGAGTACCGCCGGAAACCTCCAGCAGGCTGACGCCGGCTTCCTCGAACTTGGGAGCCAGGTACAGCATTTCCTGCAGGCTGTTGCCGCCTTCCACACGCTCGCTGCCGGAAACACGCAGGAAGATGGGGAAGTCGGGGCTCAGGTTCTTACGGCACTCGCGAACGACTTCCAGAATGAAACGTGCGCGGTTGTCAATGGTTCCGCCGTACTCGTCCATACGCTTGTTGCGCAGGGGAGACAGGAAGGAGCCGGGCAGCATGTAAGCGTGAGCGGTGTGCAGGCCCAGAGCGCCGCAGCCGGCAGCCTCAACACGGCGAGCAGCAGCACCGTACTGCTTTACAACGGTCTGAATCTCTTCCACGCTGATGGGGCGGGAAACGTGGCCGTTTGCGTTCTTGTTAACGGAGGGGCCCAGAGGAGCAATGCCGCGGTAGCCGCAGATGGACTCGGGACCGGGGTGAACGATCTGGGGCACCAGGGTAGAACCGGTGTCGGAAACGCGCTTAGCAAAAGCAGCGAACTGAGGAACCAGCTCATCGCGGTCCAGAGCGGTGGTACGGCCGATGTACCAGTACTTGTGGTCCACGGTCACAGCGTCAATCACGACGAAACCGCAGCCGCCTTCTGCGCGACGGACGAAAATGTCAGCCAGTCTCTTAGGGACGGTGCCGTCTGCTGCTTCGTAGTCCATGCTCATAGGAGCCAGACCGATACGGTTCTGCAGAACGGTTTTGCCAACCTTCAGGGGGCTGAACAGCTTGGAATCTTTCATCTCCATGATACAATACCTCTTTCTTCGGTTGATAAATGCACATATTATGTGTATATGCCTGGAAAATGCCGGCGGCGGTCCCCACTCCAATAGGACCCGCCCCACAGTTCAGACATTTTACCACTAAGGGGAGAAACCGGCGGGTAATCAAATCTGCCGGAAATAGAGCAGTGTTTTACAATTATGAACGGGCTGCTCTGCCCGCGTACCGGAAATCGGGATAAAAAGCCCTGCGCCGAGCGCGGGGCTTTTTTATTCCGTGCGTCAATTAAGCCTGGATAGCACCGGTGGGGCATGCGGACTCGCATGCGCCGCAGTCAACGCAAGCATCTGCATTCACAGCGTACTTGTCGCCAGCGGGAGCGATAGCTTCCATGGGGCAGGTGGATGCGCAAGAGCCGCAGCCAACGCAAACTTCTTCATTAATCTTGTGAGCCATTATAAATTACCTCCACACAATAAATCGGTGAATGCCATAAGCCATATACGGGCAATTCACATCACTGTGCATTGTATCATAAAAAATCAGAAAATCAAACAGTTTTTCATTGTTTTTTATAGAAAAACGTATGATATTTTCGTGACAAAGTTCGATTTTGCATAAAAACGAGACAAATTAAGGAAAATGTGCCTGTTTTTGCGTATATCCCTTTTACTCCGCAGGAATTACCGGGAAATTTTGACGAAAAAAACATCGGGTTCTCCTTGCAGAAAATCCGATGTTTTTTGATGAAATTTGCGGCAATTATGCGATGCCGGTCACTTCATAGCCTGCGTCTGTGACGGCGGCTTTCAGCTGCTCGTCCGTGACGCTGCCAGTGATTTCGCACACGGCGTTTTTGTTTTCCAGAGACACGGCGGCGGTGACGCCCTCCAGCTTGTTCAGTGCGTCGGTGACGTGTTTCACGCAGTGGGGGCACATCATGCCCTCGATGGAAATGGTTTTTGTCATGATAGAAGACTCCTTTGTTTCTGTTGTATCACTTGTATGGGATAAGTCCTCCGACTGAGCCGGGTCAGCCGTAACGGCTGTCATGGTCGGCCGGAAGAACCGCAGCCGCAAGGCGTTGGTCACCACGAAGAAGGAAGAAAAGCTCATTGCCAGAGCCCCCAGCATGGGATTCAGAGACAAATGCAGACTGGGGTAGAGCACACCGGCGGCAATGGGAATGCCGATGCAGTTGTAGAAGAAGGCCCAGAACAGATTCTGCTTGATATTCCGCAGCGTAGCCCGGGAGAGATGAATTGCGTTGACCGCGTCGGACAAGCTGCTCCGGGTGAGAATCACGTCCGCAGATTCCATGGCAATGTCCGTGCCCGCGCCGATGGCAACCCCCACGTCCGCCCGCATCAGTGCCGGGGCGTCGTTGATGCCGTCTCCAATCATGGCTACCTTGCGTCCATCGTCCATCAGTGCCCGGACCTTGGCCTCTTTTTCTTGGGGGAGTACCCCGGCATATACGGTGTCGATGCCGGTTTTCCGTCCGATGGCAGCGGCGGTGACCGGGTTGTCTCCGGTGAGCATAACTACCTGAATGCCGTCCTGTTTGAGCTGTGCCACGGCGGCGGGGCTGTCCGGTTTCACTTCATCGGCGCAGCAGATAACGCCCAACGCTTTGCCGTCGGCGGCAAAATACAAAACCGTTTTCCCGTCTTGGGCGGCTTGGTCATATCGGGAATCAAAAGAAACCTGCAGGGAATCCATAAACCGCCGGTTGCCTGCGGAAACCCGCCGGCCGTCGATGATGCCGGAAATGCCCATGCCCGGCGCGGCGGAGAAGTCGCTGACCGGGAGGAATTGGGAAATGCCCTGCCGCTGTGCGTATTCCGTCACGGCCAAAGACAGCGGGTGCTCGCTGGCATGTTCCAATGCTGCCGCCAAGGGCAGCAGACTTCCGCCGGAAAGGTCGGTGCAATCCGTCACTTCCGGGGCGCCTTTCGTAACGGTGCCGGTTTTGTCCAGCACCACGGTGTCTACCCGGGAAAGGGTCTCCAAACCCTCTGCGGATTTATACAGCACACCCAAATCGGCGCCCCGGCCGGTGCCCACCATAATGGCGGTGGGAGTGGCCAGACCCAAAGAGCAGGGGCAGGAAATCACCAGAACCGCAATGGCCCGGGAGAGGGCAAAGCCGAAGGATTGTCCGGCGATGAGCCATACAATGGCGGTCACAACCGCAATGGCAATCACCGCGGGCACAAACACCGCGCAGACTTTATCTGCCAGTCGGGCGATGGGGGCTTTGGACCCGGCAGCGTCTTCCACCAAGGCAATGATTTTTGCCAGCGTGGTTTCATCGCCCACTTGGGTGGCGCGGAAGGTAAAATAGCCGGATTGGTTCACTGTTGCGCCGATGACCTTGTCTCCCGCCTGCTTTTCCACGGGCAGAGATTCGCCGGTGATGGCGGATTCATCAACCGCTCCGTTGCCGTTTACCACAATGCCGTCCACGGGAATGCCCTCTCCGCTCCGCACCACCAGAATGTCGCCCACGGCGACTTCTTGTGCGGCAACGGTGACTTCTTTGCCCTCCCGGAGAATGGTTGCGGTTTTCGGGGTCAAGTCCATGAGCTTTTTCAGTGCGTCCTTGGTTTTTCCTTTGCTCCGCTCTTCCATGTATTTTCCGATGGAAATCAGGGTCAGAATGGTGCCGGCGGATTCATAATACAATCCGTTCATGTGGGTCATGGCGGTTTCCATGTCCATGTGCCCCAATGCGGCAGCCATTGCCAGGGTGGAGTACAGACTGTACAGCAGGGAGGCGCCGGCGCCCAGCGCAATCAATGCGTCCATACTGGGGGAGAGGGCTTTCAGCGACCGGAATCCGGAAATGAAATACCGCCGCTCCAACACCAGAATGGGCAGCACCAACAGCAGCTCCACAATGGCGGTGACCATCATATTTTCCATGCCGGAAAGGAACGGGGGCAGGGGCAGACCCATCATGCCGCCCATTCCCACATACATCAGCAGAACGAGAAATACGGCGGACCAGATAATCCGTTGTTTCGTATCCGCGGCTTGGTCCTTTTCCGCTTTGGAAATATCCGGCTGCGCCGACGATTCACCGGGCAGGGCAGCGCCGTAGCCCGCGTCGGTCACCGCCTGAATGATGGCTTGGGGATTGGTTTCCCCGTCATCATAGGAAACGGTCATGGAGTTCATCAGCAAATTGACCTCGCATTGCTTTACGCCGGAAACCTTGTCCACGGCTTTTTGCACGTGGGATTGGCAGGCGGCGCAGGTCATGCCGGTGACGTCAAATTTTTTTGTTGTATCCAAATGAATCACCTCGGGAAATTCGCTACCGCGCAGCGAAGACTTATTGACATTTGTCAATAACCGAAAGTATCATACCACGGGGAACGGTGGTAATCAACCCTAATTTGGTAGGGATAATGGAAAATCCCCAATAATTTTCTCCGGAAAGCGGTTGAAAAAGCCGGGAAATCTGCTAAAATAGCGCCGTATCATTTAATTTCATAAAGCGAGGAATGACCATGAACGAACAAACTCAGCGGCACAAGGGCATTTTATGCATTCTTTGTGCGGCGATGTGTTTTGCGGGAATGACTACCTGTGTGCGCCTGAGCGGAGAGCTGCCGCTGTTTGAAAAGGCCTTTTTCCGAAATGCCGTGGCGGCGATTTTAGCCATTGTAACCATTCGGAAGAATCATATCCCGGTACAGGTTGGCAAGGGCAACAGAATTTATGTATTCTGCCGGTCATTATTCGGAACGATGGGTCTGCTGCTGAACTTTTATGCCGTGGACCGGTTGGATTTGGCGGACGCAAATATGCTGAATAAGCTCTCTCCCTTTTTCGCCATCATTTTCTCCTACTTCCTGCTGGGAGAAAAAATCAAGCCGGTGCAGGCATTGGCGGTGGTGGGCGCTTTTGCGGGCGCGCTGTGCATCATCAAACCCACGGGTGCCAATCTGGAGGCGTTCCCGGCGCTGATGGGCTTGCTCAGCGGCGTGGGCGCCGGCGCGGCTTACACCTTCCTGCGGAAAGCCGCGGGAAACGGCGTGAAAGGTCCGATGATTGTGCTGATTTTCGGCGTTTTCTCCAGTCTGGTGTGCGTTCCGTTTATTGCCATGGACTTTGTTATGCCCACGTTGAAACAGACGCTGCTTTTGGTGCTGTGCGGTATCTGCGGCGCCGGCGGACAGTTTGCCATCACGGCGGCTTACACCTTTGCCCCGGCAAAGGAAATCTCCGTGTACGATTACACGCAGGTGATTTTTGCGGGAATTCTGGGATTCTTTTTCTTCCATCAGATTCCCGATTGGCTCAGCTTGCTCGGCTGCGCACTGATTATCTCCATGGCGGTGGTGAACTTCCTATATCACCGGAATGAGGAGCGGAAGGCGGCTGCGCAATAAGCCGCCCGCGGAATGACTAAACAAAAGAACAGTCCCCCGGAAAGAAACTGCTTTCCGGGGGACCGTTCTTTTCTTTCAAATTTTCCGAGGGGCATCTATAAATACATAATGCAAAACATTATATATCAAGCATTTTGCGTAGCCGGAGCAGAATCTTCCGGCGAAGTGGGATCCTTGCTCATCACAAGCTTCAGGAGCATGGGGGTAATCAGCGTGGTTACGATAACCACCAGAACAATGGCGGGGAACAGGTCCTCATCAATCAGACCGGCTTGAGAGCCCTTTTGCGCCACAATCAAAGCCACCTCACCGCGGGAAATCATACCGATGCCCACGCTCAGCGCTTCATGATTGGTAAAGCCGCAGATCTTTGCGCCCAAACCGCAGCCGATGACCTTGCTCAGCAGAGCAACCACCAGCAGTGCTGCGGAGAATCCCAGAATGGCTGCGTTCATGCCGCCCATCTCCGTTTTGATGCCGATGCTGGCGAAGAACACCGGGGAGAAGACCATATAGCTGATCACGGTCATCTTCTTGGCGATGTAGCTGCGGGTCTTATAAATGTTGCACAGGAACAGACCGGCAAAGTAAGCGCCGGTAATATCGGCAATGCCGAACACGGTTTCGGCAATGTAGGACAGCACCAGACAGAACACAAAGGCATAGATGGCCACACGGCGTTTCTGTCCCCAGTTCTCGTCCATTTTACTGAATGCCTTGTGCATGGCAAAGCCCACAATGGCCAGAAACAGGAAGAATCCCACAATGCTGCCCAGCACTTTCAGAATGTTTACGCTGGGATCGGTAAAGCTGGTTGCCACGGTCAGCACGATGATGCCCATAATGTCATCAATCACGGCAGCGCCCATAATGGCGGTGCCCACTTTTCCTTTCAGCTTGCCCATTTCCCGCAGGGTTTCCACGGTGATGGACACGGAAGTTGCGGTCAGCACCACACCGATGAACACGGCCCGGAGCATATGCATGGGTTCCGTGCTGTCCGGGAAGAATACCAGATAGCATGCCGCGCCGCCAATCAGAGGCACGATAACGCCAATCAAGGCAATGACAAAGGATGCAGCGCCGGTTTTCTTCAATTCCTCCAGGTCGGTATCCAAACCGGCCAGGAACATCAGCACAATGACGCCGATTTCCGAGGTCTTGGCCAGAAAATCCGTTTCACCGATCCAACCCAACACACTGGGTCCCAAAATAATGCCGGCAATCAGTGCGCCCACCACCTGAGGCATGTGGACACGTTCCGACAGAAGACCCAAAACTTTTGTGGAAAGTAAGATGATTGCAATCGCGAGCAAAAAATCATAAGATTCCATAAAATTACCTCCGATTAAAAACAAATACGATGTTTATTCACCCAAATGTTTCTAAATGAAACAACTCTCTCTCAAAGAGCGTGCGCAATTATACGACTTTCCCTATCAAAAAACAAGAGAAAAAATAGACGAAAATCCGGACCGGGGAAAATGTTCGAATTGTGGAACCTTTCAATGCTTGCCAGCCGTGGGAGAAACGGATATAATAGGGGCATGCTTGTATGAGGAAGGAAGTTGTTTTATGGGAAAGCTGCTGATCATCGGGTCCACCTGCGTGGACGTTGTTTTACGTATGGACCATCTGCCGGTAACGGGGGAGGATTTGCAGCCGGAATCCCAGCAATTTTCTGTAGGCGGCTGCGGTTGGAATATGTTTCGGGCCGCCCGGATCACCGGGGCAGACCCGGTGTTTCTCTCCCCGGTGGGCACCGGACCCTATGGGCAGCAGGTGGCGGAGGCATTTGCCCGGGCAAACGTGCCCATTCTCCGGCGGGTGCGGGAGGAAAACGGCTGCTGCTATTGCCTGGTGGAGGCTGACGGAGAGCGGACCTTTCTCTCGGTTCACGGCGGAGAATACACCATTCACCGGGCATGGCTGGAGGCATTGGAGGAATCCTACGACTGGATTTCCGTGTGCGGTATGGAATTGCAGAAGGATACCGGCCCGGAAATCATAGACTGGCTGGAAACGCAACAAGGCACGGTGTTTTATGCCCCCGGTCCCCGGGGAATTCTGCTGGACAGCGACCGGCAGCAGCGGCTGCTGAATCTCCACCCGGTGCTTCATTTAAATGAAGATGAGGCGTTGGCGCTGTCCGGAGAATCTACGGCGGAGGGTGCGTTGGAAACCTTGTGGCGGCGCACCGGCAATCTGGTTGTCATTACGTTGGGACCCCGGGGCTGCGCGTATCGGGCAAAGGACGGCACCCAAGGGGCGCTGCCCGGACGAAACGTGACCGTCACGGATACCATCGGCGCGGGGGATACCCACGCGGGGGTGACGTTGGGGTGCCTGAGCCGGAATCTGGAGCTGACCCAAGCGCTGACCTTGGCCAATGCTGCGGCAGCCTATACCGTAACCCGGTCCGGCGCGGATTTGCCGGAATCTTTGGACGTTGTACTTTGAATCACATTTCAGGAGGAAAAACAAATGGGATTTTTTGATAAATTTCGGAAAAATACGGCGGTAAACGAGGAGGCACTGCGGGTGAATTACATCAGCGCCCGGCAGCAGAATCTGAGCTACGTTCAGCGGACCCGAGTGCAGCCCGGTGAGCTGAACAAGCTGTTCACCCAGACAAAAAAGACCACGCTGGAAAAAGTGGGCGACATGGACGTGCCCGGCGAGCGACTGATTATCTGCGACCCCTGCTATCTGGGCTCCAATATGGTCAGCTGCATGGAGCGGGCCATTCAGCCGGGAAAATACCCGGTGTTTGCCGCGGTGATGAACACCAAAATGACCGGACGGGTGATTTCCGCCGTGAAAGTCAAAGTCTCCGACCAGCTGACCGTGCGCCATGAGCTGGCAATGCCCGTGGGATTCAAAATGTGGCAGGCGGAGGACCCCGGTGTGTTCCCCGGCATCAGCATGGAAACCAACGTGGGCTGCGTGGTGGATAAGGTGACGGAGCTGCCCATTGCGGCGTATCTGAACCGGTATTACGACACCCACCCCGGGCAGGATCTGATTCACAACGAGCTGCTGCCCTTGGTGGAGAAAACCGGCTACGCCATGTGGCAGATTCCCGGTACGGAGTACACCGTGCCGCTGTTCTCTTCCGGTCTGGGCTCCGGCATTTACAACGCATTCTGGGGTTTTGACAAGGACAACCGGCTGACGGAGCTGGTGCTGCCCATGGTGTACCCGGAACTGTTTGAATAATTCTCCTGGGAGAGACAGAAATAAAATCGGAAGGAGCAAAAAATATGGCGGACATCAACAAGCTGCGGGAAAATCTGGAAAATTTCGGCTACAAGGTTTCCTATTATGAAACCGGAGCGGAGGCGGCGGCGGCCATTGCCGGGGCGCTCCACGGGACCACCGTGGGCATCGGCGGCAGCAAAACCGTGGAGGCTTTGGGTCTGTATGACCTGCTGAGCAAGGACAATCAGGTGTTCTGGCATTGGAAACAGCCGGTGGCGGAGGCACGGGCCAATTCTCAGGCGGCTGCGGTATATCTCACCAGCGCCAACGCCGTGGCGGAAACCGGAGAGATTCTGAACATCGACGGCGACGGCAACCGTTTGGCTGCTTCTACCTATGGCAAGGACAAGGTGTATATCATCATCGGCGTGAACAAAATCACCCCGGATTACGAAAGCGCCCTGTACCGCGCCCGGAATGTGGCGGCGCCCTTGAATGCCCGCCGTTTGAATCGGAAAACACCCTGCGCCATGGGCGAGGAAGTGAAATGCTATAACTGCAGCAGCCCCGACCGCATCTGCCATGGTCTGAGCGTATTCTGGCGGAAGATGAACGGTGTGCAGGAGTGCGAAGTGGTAATCATCAATGAGGAATTGGGCTATTAAATTCCCGTCATAAAGCAGCAAAAACGGTCATTCCCTCGGGAATGACCGTTTTTGCATACGATTTTTGTTGTTCAGATGACGTAATCATCTCCGGCAGCGCCGGCAGAGGTCAGGTCAGTCAGGCTCACGCCGTCCAGATACTGATTGACCACGTTTTCCAATCCCACCCAAACCTGCAGGGTGCGGCATTCTGCGGAACGGGCGCAGGTTGCGCCTTTTTCCAGACAAGAAACCGGGGCCAGCGTATCTTCCACGGCCCGGAGAATTTCACCCACGTTGTACTGCTCCACGGGTTTGCCCAGCCGATAGCCGCCGCCTTTGCCCCGCATGCCTTGCAGTAGGCCGGCCTTGGTCAGCGCCGTTAGAATACTTTCCAGATACTTCTCGGAAATATCCTGCCGTCCGGCAATTTCCTTTGACGGAATGTAGGTGCTGCTGCTGTGTTCTGCCAGGTCAATCATAACCCGGAGGGCATAACGCCCCTTTGTCGAAACCATCATAATGAACGGTCTGCCTCCTGTTTGATTTCCTATAAACCCGCTTGGGTTGTTCGTGTGATCAAGATACCACATTACGAGGAAAAAAGCAATCCCTCGCAAACGAAATTCCGAAAAATTAAGGTGTCTTTCATAAAACATCGCATTTCTACGGGAAAAAACCATAAACCCCGAATGGTTTTCGGAAAAAAGCCCCGGCAGCCCAAAAGATTGCCGGGGCTTGTGGTTCTGTGGGGAACTCAGGCTTTGATGGCCACGTATTCGTAGTAGGTGGTGTTTTCCTCACCGAAATCAGTGAAAACGGTCTTTTCCGAAATCAGGTTGCCGTATTTGTCATAGGTGAAATACGTTGTGTAGTAGCTGCTGGTTTCGGTCAGCTTTTTGTTGCCCTTGTCATAGGTGTAGGTATAAACTACCGAGAAACCGCTGCCGTCGGCATATTTCTCCGAATAGGTTTCCTTGATGCAGTTTCCGTCTGCGTCATTGGTATAAACGGTGGTGTCAACCTCCTTGGAACTGGTGCCGATGCCGTATTCCTCCACCATTTTGATGAGATAGCCGTTTTTGTCATAGGTGTAGGTTTCGGCACTGAGGTAACCCTCCGAATCCGAGGTATATTTCGTCGGATTGCCGTCGCTGTTGTAAGTGTAGGTTTCGGTCAGCAAGACAACGCCTTCGCCGTCGGTTTCCACTGACTTGGTCATATTGCCTTTGCTGTCATAGGTATAAATGTAAATCCAGTCTACCTCATTATTATACAGCCAAGTCGTTTTGACGAGGTTTCCTTTGGAATCATAGGTATACCGACCCTCGCTGATGTCAGACGAATCGCTCAGAAGGTATTTCTCGGAAACAAGCTGCCCTTTGGCATCATAAGTATAAGTGGTTGTTGCGCTGACAACACCGTCATTTTCATCGACGATTTTCGCCAGCTGATGCTGACTGTTGTAGGTGTAGACGTTACGGTCACAGGATTCGACACCGTCGATGCTGTACCGGGATTCGTAAGTCAGCAGGCAGCCGTCTTCGTCATAGGTGTAGCGGACGGAACCTGTGTTGCCGCTATACGTCTCTTTAGACTGCACGAAATACTTTGCCTCGCCCAGATAAATGGTATTGGTGTCTCCGTCCCATTTCACGTCCACGCCCAAAAGGTCTGCCACGGCGCGCACGGGCAGATAGGTGGTGCCGTTGTAGGTGAAGGGCTCCACGGTCTTGCCGGCAGCGTCTTTCAGCTCCACGGGTTTGCCGTCCAAGGTGACCTTAATATCATTGTATTCGATGGAAATGGTCTGGTTTTTGTTGTGGGTAACCGGAGTGCCCACGGGGGCAATGCGCTTGCCGCCGGAAGTCAGAGAAATGGTAGAGGTTGCGCCGTCCCAACCGACGGTGATGCCCAAAGCGGCAGCGGCTGCCCGGAGGGGCAGATAGGTGGTGCCGTTCCAGACAAACGGTTCTACGGCAGTGCCGCTATCGCCGCCGGCCCGGGGAACAATGGGTGCGCCGTCTGCCACGATGGTGACGTTGCTGTAGTTTACCCAAGCGTTTTTGGTGGCATTGGTTGCCATTGCGGGTACGGAAAGGCTCAGCAGCATAGCTCCGCCGAGCGCGAGGGGAAGGATTCTTTTCATGTCGTATTCCTCCGTAAATCGTTGTGGGGGAGCATTCGCTCCATGGTACCTTTGCTATTTCTCATTATACCAAAAATTCAGTATCAGTTCAATGAAAAATGTGAGAGAAATCACAAATCACGGGCCATTTGTCGAATCATGTCGAAGTTTGTCGAACGGTGTCGAATTTTGTCGAAACCGGCGAACCGGGTATGATTTTCCTTACATACGGGTATTCTCTCACCAAACACACAAGGGAGGCAATGGAAATGTTCCATACATCTGATATCGTTCGGACCGGGGAAACATTTGAGCGGTCTGCGGCGGTGTTTTCCCGATATGCCCAACAGCTGGAGCGGGCATTTTCCCAACCCGCCGGGGAAATGCCCTGCCCGGCGCAGATCCTGTTCCTCACGGAATACAGCCGGGCAGCCGGGGAAGAAAAACTGCTGCCCTTGGCGGAACGGCAGCTGCATCGGCTCGCCGCGAACCGGGATTCCTGCCGTGGGCAGCGGGGGTTGCTGCTGTTTGCCGCCGGGGAGCTGTATCGCCGTACCGGCTGCCGGGAGACGGAAACCGCCGCCGACTGCTTGGCGGCGGAACTGATGGCAGAACGGCAGACACCGTCCGATTCTGCCCTTGGCGGGGCATGGGCGATGACTATTGCGGGATTGGCACAGGCGGGGCGCGCTTTTGGGCGGCAGCGGTATTTGGAGGCTGCCCTCCGGGGGGAAGAACGGCTCCGGGCAGGTATGTCGAAAAAAGGCGAATTTTGTCGAAAGCAGGGAGAACCCCCGGCAGAACTTGGGGAGTATGCGTGGTATGCCATTGCCCTGCTGGAATTGGCGCTGTCCGGCTGCGGGGCGGGCTATGCCGCCGGGGCGGAGACCTTATTGGACCGGGCGGAGGAATTGTTTGCCGCCCCGACTGGGGGATATGGGAGTACACTGTCCGACAACGGGGCAATGCTCTGGGCGCAGCAAATGCTGCAAACCCAACGGCCGGATTGGAATCGGCGGGAGCGGGGGCGCAGGCAGGCGGAATGGCTCATGGCGGTCAGCGCCCGGGTGCCGGAGCCCATGGCATTGACCGCGCTGCTCCGGTTTCCGTAAAAAAACAAGGCGGAACCCGGGTTCCGCCTTGTTTGAAAGATTATTCGATTGTTTTACTTGCCGGGGAACAGGTCCGTGGGCATATCGCCCATTTCGTTCAGCTGCATCATCACCAATGCCTGGGTTGCGCCCCGGTGGCCTTTTTGAGAGGCCTCCTGATACCAGCGTTTGGCCTCTTCCGGGTCTGCCTTGGTGCCCAGACCCTTTTCATAGCACTGGGCCACGCGGTACATGGCGTCCACATGGTGCTGCTCGGCAGCCGCCAGGAACCACTTGAATGCCATTTCCTCGTTCTTTTCCACGCCGATGCCCTGACTCAGGCAATCTGCGTAAGCATAGCGGCCGTCGGCATGCTGCCGTTTTGCCGCCCGGCGGAAGAACTCCGCGGCCTTTTCCAGATCCTGGTCCACGCCGTCGCCCTCGGTGTAGAACACACCCAACTGGAACAGCGCGTCGGCATTGCCCAGATCCGCGGCCATCTGCAGCCACTTTGCGGCATTGACGCAGTCATTTTTGTGCAGGTAATAGCTTGCCACCAGCAACTGTGCGTGAATGTGGCCCAGCTCTGCGGCAACCTTGAACTCTTCCAGCGCTTTTTCGTCGTTCCGTTCCACGCCGTCGCCCTGCTTGTACTTCAGACCCAGTGCAAATGCCTCGTCGGCATTGCGCTCGCTTGCGTCCCGGTAATCGTTGGGATCCGGCTGTGCAGGCTGCTCCGGCTGAGGGGCCGGTGCCGGTGCGGCGGGCTGCTGCTCGGGCAATGCGGCGGTGCCGGTGGAGCCGAAACGGCCCTCGCCCCGCTGGGTGTCGGACAGCTCTTCGGCTACGGTAAAGGCGGGGGTAAAATACGGGGTGAACAGCATCTGTGCAATGCGGTCGCCGGGCTGTACGGTCTGCTGCACCTTACCGTGGTTCAGCAGTGTCACAAAAATCTCGCCCCGGTAATCCGGGTCAATCACGGCCACCTTGTTGGCAGGGGCCAGACCCTGCTTGGAGGCCATGCCCGACCGGGCATAAATCAGACCGGCAACGCCCATGGGAATTTCCATGGCAAGTCCGGTGGGAATCATGACGGTTTCGCCGGGGTAAATGGTTACGGGCGCCTGCAGGCAGGCGCACAAATCAAAACCGGCGGCAGCAGCGGAGCCCTGAACGGGCAGAACGGCATGGGGGTTCAGTTTTTTGATGTTCATGTTGAAATCCGGCATAAGGGATTCCTCCTGTTCTTAATCGATATATGGACTATAAATTTCCTGCATCATTTGAGCCGTAGCGGTTTGGTCCGCCACGAAGTAAGAGCCGCCGTTGATCATCTGCGGCTGACCGGGAAGGGTGTTGGTGGTGATGTCGGCAAAATTGCAGCCGATCATCGCCCGGGCAATCCAAATCAGATTGCCCACGGAAAGGTCCGTGGTGGTGTCGTTCCGGACGGCAGCCAAAGCCGCGGGGCCGCGGAAAATCAGCATGGGATTGACCCACTGCTCCATGGCAGCCTGCACAAAGGCCCGCTGCACGTTCACCCGTTCCAAATCGGCCATGGCATAGCCGGAGCGGAATCGGAGCAGCTGCACGGATTCTTCTCCGTTCAATTTTTGTTCTCCGGCTTTGAGATGGATATACAAATTCTGATAGGGGTCCTCGTAATCCATATCCATGGGCACATTGAAGGTGACGCCGCCGAACAAATCCACGATTTTTTCCACCACGTCGAAGTTGACCATGGCATATCGGTCCGGACGGAATCCCAGCAGGACGGTGACCTCGTTCATCAGATTTTCCATGCCCGCCTCTCCGCCGCCGGCAGCGCCGCAGGCGGAATTCAGTTTCGGCACAGAGTAGCCGGAGGTGTACGTGTCTCGGGGCAGGCTCAGCAGACTGACGGTGTGTTCCCGGCTGTCCAAGGTCATTAAAATCATGGTGTCCGTGCGGTAGCCCTCTTCATCGGTGCCGCACAGCAGGATTGTGGATACGCCGCTGCGGCGGGTCCGGCTGTCGGTATGGTCTTTCGGCTGCCCGAAAAAGCAGCAGATAACCGCGAATGCCACCAGCACACCCAGTAAACTCAGCAGTGTGCGGCGGAGAAAGGGGTGTTTCTGCCCCGGTTGATCTACATACATGAGATTGCACTCCCAGTGATAAAATTTCCCGTTCTTTGTCAAGAACAGAACGATTGTACCACACATTCCCCCGTAGGGCAATGAAATTCGTGGAAAGGGGTTGGGATTGCGGCTTTATTGATAGGCTTTATTTGTAGAGTACGCAACATTGACGTTATCCGGAAACTGTGATACAATTCATTGATTACAAATTGTAACAACTTGGCATCGAAGGTAGCGAAAAACGTTATGGAACAAAACAAAATCCTCATAGCAGATGATAATCCTCAAATCCGCGGCATTTTAAAGCGGTTGTTTGAGACGGAATATGAGATTGTGCAGGCTGAAAACGGAAACGAGGCATTGGAGCTGTACCGGGCAAACCGGGAGACGCTGGCAGCGGTGCTGCTGGACTTGAATATGCCGGAATATGACGGTATGTATTTTCTGGAGCAGCTGACTGCCCGGTATCCGGAAAATTCCGTGCCCGTGGTGTGCGTCACCGGAGACGAGCGGGAGAGCAGCCTGATTCAGGCCTATGCCCATAAGGTCAACAGCTTTATCTCCAAGCCTTTCAATACGGATTACGTTCGCCGGGTGGTTCGCTCCGCTGTGGAAAACAGCGAGCGCCACACGGAATATGACAATGTCAATCTGCTCAGCCGGCTGACGGCTGTGCTGAACCGCTGTCATGCGGACGTCGGCGCCGTGCAGACGGCATTGGAAATTCTGGGCGCCTATCTGGGCGCTGACCGGGTGAGCCTGTATATGCGGCCCATGCAGTCCGAGCTGTTTCAGTGGTGCCGGAAAGACGTGCCCGGCTCGTACTGGCAGACCTATCGTTGGATGCTCCGAAACGGCTGGGACCGGGATTGGACCGCTCCGGAGGCGTGGATGATGCAGGTGGGTCCGGCTTACGGAAACTGCAAGCAGTACGGGGCATACTATAAAAAATATGCCGTTCACGGCATGACCTGTCTGAAACTGGAGGGAATCCAGAAACACCCGGCCTTTTTAATCATTGAAAATGCCGGCGGTGCAGTGCGGGACGTGGTGCTGCTGTCCGCGCTGCAAAATCTGTTCTCTCTGGCGGTGAAAAATGCGGAGCTGACCATTGTGGACCAGAAAACCGGCGTGTATAACCGTCGGCTGTACACGGATTATATGAACCGTCTGACCAAGAGCAACCACAAGAGCCTTGGCGTGATTGTGATGAATCTGAACAGCATGCACCAGTATATTGCCACCTACGGACAAGCTGCCGGCGATGAATTGCTGGAGCGGACGGCCGAATTGGTGGGCGAGCAGGTGGGCGGCGCTTGTTTCCGCACCGGCGGCGATGAGTTTACCGCCATTGTCCGGGACGGCAGCCGGGAAGATGTGGAATCGCTGATGAACCGCATTTCTGCGGCCTGCCGGGAGCAGAATATCGGCCTGAGCATGGGCTACGCATGGCAAACCGGCAGCGGTGACCCGGAAGAGCTGTACAAGGCTGCGGACCGGAATATGCGGGAGGCAAAGAAGAAGCATTACAGCTCTTTGAATGTGACCAAACCGAGAAAGTAAAGGAAAGAAAAACCTATTCTCATCGCGTTCTCTCCCTCAGGCGCTCCGCGCCAGCTCCCTCGTCAGAGGGAGCCTTGATTCAAAAGGAGTTTTCATGAAATCTCTTTTTCAAAAACTACTGGACCCATCGCTGCTGCGATTTCTGATTGTGGGCGGCATCAACACGGTGGTGGGCATGGCCATTATGTTCGGCTTGTATAATCTGGCGGGGTGCAGCTACTGGCTGTCCTCGGCAGCCAATTACGGTCTGACCAGTATTTTGAGCTTTTTTCTGAACAAATACTTCACCTTCCGCAGCAAAAGCTGGTCCGGCGGCGAGGTGATACGCTTTGCGGCGAACATCGGAGTGTGCTATGCCGTGGCTTACGGCGCGGCAAAGCCCTTGGTGCGCCTGCTGCTGACGGGGGCGTCAGCTACCCTCCGGGACAATGTTTCCATGCTGGTGGGCATGGTGCTGTTCACCGGGTGCAATTATTTGGGCCAGCGATTTTTCGCGTTCAAACAGACAGACGGAAAGGAAAACGGAACGGAATGTTGACCTTATACGCAGTGGTTCCCTGCTATAACGAGGAGGAGGTACTGCCTCAATCTGCGGAGATTCTCCGGGAAAAATGGCAGCGCTTGATGACAGAGGGGAAAATTTCCCCGGAAAGCCGCATTGCGTTGGTGGACGACGGCTCCAAGGACCGGACATGGCCCATCATTGCGGAGCTGTGCGCCCCGGCGGACAGTCTGTTCTGCGCCGTGAAACTCAGCCACAACCGGGGGCACCAAAATGCTCTGCTGGCGGGCTTGGAAACCTGCATGGACCGGTGCGACGCCATTGTGTCTCTGGACGCGGATTTGCAGGATGATATTGACGTCATTGACCAATTCGTGGAGCAGTACGAGGCGGGGTGCGACATTGTGTACGGTGTGCGCAGCGACCGTTCCTCGGACCGGTTTGCCAAGCGCTTTACGGCGCAAAGCTACTATAAGCTCCTGAAACTGCTGGGAGTGGATATTCTCTACAACCACGCGGATTATCGTCTGATGTCCCGCCGGGCACTCCATGCCTTGGCGGAGTACCGGGAATCCAATCTGTTTCTCCGGGGAATCATTCCGGAGCTGGGATTTCCCTCTGCGGTGGTGACCTATGCCCGAAAAGAGCGGCAGGCGGGAGAGAGCAAATACACCCTGACCAAAATGATGAAACTGGCCTTTGACGGAATTACGTCCTTTTCCGTCCGCCCCATTCGGCTGCTGTCGGCTTTGGGCGTGGCTACGTTGTTGGTGGCGGTGGTGATGGCGATTTACACGTTGGTGCGCCATTTCACCGGAAACACCGTGTCCGGCTGGGCATCGCTGATGATTTCCATCTGGTTTTTGGGCGGTCTGAATCTGCTGGCTTTGGGCGTTGTGGGAGAGTATATCGGTAAAATTTACGGCGAAGTCAAGGCCCGTCCCCGGTATATCGTGGAGCAGACCTTGGGTGTGCCGATGAGACAGGATTTGCAATAAAAAAAGCTGTTCGGGAATTTTTCCTGAACAGCTTTTTTCATGGAGATAAGATTTTTCGGCAGAAATCCGTCACTGCCCGGCGGTAGGTTTCCGGGTCCCGATACACGCTCAATCCGTGCCCGGCGTCGGGAATCAACACCAATTCCTTAACGGCGCTGCCGCAGGCGGAAAAATTCTTCCGGCTCATGGTGCAGGGAACATATCGGTCCGTTTCCCCGTGGATCAGCAGCACCGGCAGATTTGTGCGGGCCAATGCATCTTCTGCGGCGGCGCTTTCCGGGTCAAACCCGGCGAATATTCTGGCGGACAGCCGCACCAAGGGATACAGCGCCCGGGGCTTGCCGGCAGATTCCAGCTCCCAGAGAATCATCTCCCGGGGCGAGGAAAAGCCGCAGTCGGCAATGATGCCCCGCACCGAAGGCGGGAGGGGCAAATCGGAGGTCATCAGCACCGTAGCGCCGCCCATGGAAATGCCCATCAGCACCAAGGGTGTGTCCGGACCGAACCGCTGGGCGGCATACCGGGCCCATGCAAGGGCGTCGTACCGTTCCCGCACACCCAACGTAATGCTTTTGCCGTCGCTGCCGCCGTGCCCCCGTTGGTCAATCAGCAGAATTCCCCAGCCCATGGAGCGAAACAGCGGGAACACCCCGGCGCAATCCCGGAGAGCACTGCTGCGGAATCCGTGAAACAGCAGCAAAACCGGCTTGCCCGGCTGCCCGGGATAAAACTTTCCGGCCAGAGACAATCCGTCATGAACCACCTGCACCGGCTCATAGGGCAGACTGCGCATCAAAGCGATGTTTTCCAACATAGCCGAACGGTAAAATGCCCGTTTCGGCTCATCGGGAATGGCCTCCGGCGGGGGAACCGCCTCCGGTCGGGCCTGAAAGCTCCGCCGGTAAATGCTCCATAGTTCACCGAGCAAGCCCGCCCCGGCCAGTGCTCCCGCGGGGAGCAGCCAGTAAGGTTTCACGGCTTATTCCACCCAGTAAACCCAGTCGGCTTTCCGGGGCTTTGCGGCGGGAGCGGGGGCCTTTGCCCAACCCAGAATGCAGTGGCCGATGCCCTCGTAATCCCCGGTGATGCCCAGAGATTTCAGCAGCTGCTTGCCCTCTTCGGAGTCGAATTCCTCCCGGGCGCGGTTGATCCAACAGCTGCCCAGACCCAGAGAATGGGCGGCCAGCATCAGATTTTCCATGACCAACGTGCCGTCATAGACGTGGTTGGGTTTGCTCCGGTCGGCCAGAACCACCAGCACCACGGGAGCGCCGTAAAAGGGGTCGCTGTCCGAACCCATAATTTTTGCGTTCATGGCGGAAAGCTTGTCCCGAACGGCTTTGTCCGTTACTGCCAGAATGATAGGACTCTGCATTCCCTTGCCCGTGGGGGCGTACATGCCCGCCTCCAGAACCTGCTCAATCAGTTCCCGGGGTACCGGGTCGGACTTGTAGCTGCGTATGCTCCGGCGGGAGCGGATCGTTTCCAAAACTTCGTTCATGGTGTGTCTCCTTTTCGTTATGAGAAATGAGGGATATGAACTCATTCACTAATTTTCCATTTTATCATAAGTTTCCCGAAAACGCATGAACTTTTCGGGAACGTTTCCGCGGAATTTGAAATGTGAACAAAGCCAAGCTGTCTGCCTTGTGAATCGAAACGAAAATCGGGAAACGGCAGAGAAAACAGTAGATAGAAAGAAAACGCTCCATTATAATGAAAACAGAAGAATCAGAAAAAATGCGGTTGAGACTGTTTCAACCGCGTTTATCAAAATAATTACGATGTAAAGGAGGACAAACAATGCACAGAAAAGTTTGGATATTGGCTGCAGCAGCTGTTGTCCTCTTAACAGCTTGCAGCACCGTCATAAAATTTGACGGAATGGATTTATCCGCCGCGTTTCCTGCGGCGGAACGTATTGAACAAGTTCAGAATGCAATCAGTGCAGCCGGAAATCCGATTGAATTAGTCCAGATTGTTTATGCTGCAAACGATACGGCAGCGGCAGAAACGGAAATTCCGGCATTTTTGGAAACAATGAATACTGCAAATTCGAATCTGTTAACACATGGCACGTGGGGAGAAGATTGGCAGCAGTATGCGCCGACAGAGCATGGAAAGATTTGTCAACAGCTGATTTGGGTAACGGAGGACGCGCTTATACAAGCAACCATACTGCGAAATGAAAGTACGGAAAATAGGGTTGTCTTGCAATTGAGGCGGCAAAACGGAAATCTGAAGTGCGTGTCCGCACAGGTTTCCGGGCGAGAGCGAAATCATTTATATGTCGTCGGCTTAACGGAAAATCCGACGCAGGAATACCTAATTCGATGGGATTGTGCAGACGGTCGGTCAATGACCATGGACGAATTGGGGGATTTAAGCTCCGGTGATACCGTTGTGCTCTGGCTGGATTGTGACAGCGAGCGGAATGATTTGGACTTGGAGCAGCGGATTCTGTTCGTGAAGAAACTGTGCCCGGCAACCGATTTCGAGGCAGCCCTATGAACAATGAAAAAGACAATGTGAATTCAATTGATTGAAAAAATGAACTCCCGCTGAGAAATTTCAGCGGGAGTTCTGTACTTATCTGCTCAGGGTAACGGTGCCGGTGGCGCCGTCCCAACCTACGGTGACGTTGGCGGCATTTGCGGCTTGCCGCAGATTCACATACCAGACGCCGTTCATCTGAAATGCGGTGATTTGCGTTTCCGTGTTCTCCGCTCCGGGGGCGGTGAGGGTGGTGACAATCACCCGGGGTCCGACCATGGAAACACCGGTCCACGGGGAAACTTCGGTTTCTTCCGTTTGGTCGGAAGTTTCGTCTGTGGTGGGCAGCGTGGGCGCCGACGGAGTTTCTTCTGGGGTTCCCTCTGTTTTTTCATCGGGCAGCTGCACGTTCAAAGTGGGATACAGCGTTTGCAGCCCGTCCAACGGCACATAGGTGCTGCTGTCCAGACTTTTGCAGGTCCAATCCAGCGTGCTGCCGTTTTGGGTGATGACCGCGGCGGAATCAGCGGGCGTCCGCACGCCCAGAAACAGCGCGCTCAAAGCACTGACCAAGTCGGCGCGAATGGTGTAATCACCGGTCTGCGCCAAGTCGCCGGGGGTGAATTTGAAAGTCTGCTCCGGCAGACCCAGATACTTCAGCGTCCGGGAAATGAATGCCTGCGCCTCGGCGGCATTGATATATCGGTCGGGAATGGCCTCGTTTTTATTCGTTCCCGCCAGAACCCCGATGGAGCGGGCGGTCATCAACGCGTCATGGTTGGGGTGCGTTTCCGGCACGTCGGAAAATTCCTGGGTGTCCGGCTCCCGGCCCTCCAAGCCGTAAAGCTTCATCAGCGCGGCCACAAAATCGCCGCGGGACATGCCCTGCCGGGGAGATGCGGTGTGGCTGCTGGTGCCGGAGACAATGCCCAAACGGTTCATCGTTTCAAACTGCACCTTTTGCCATGCGTAGGCGCCCAAATCTACAAAACCCTGCAGCTGCAAGGGAGTGCGGTCGCCGTAATCCGGTGCGCCGTAGCCCAGAATACCCTTGTAGTCTAAGGTGTGGTTGTTGACGGTCACATAGTCCGGCGGGTCCAGATCTTCGTCCCGCTCCATGGGCGGCTGGTCCAACCGGCAGGTGAGGGAGTTGCCCTCGATGGTGAACACATGTCCGTTTTCTGCGTAAAGCACAATGCCCACATGGACGGCTGTGGTGTTTCCTACGGGATAAGACTCCGAGTCATAGTAGAAGATAATGTCGCCCTGCTGAGGGATATACGCGCCGCCCCGGGATTGACTGTCATAAAACCGTCCGGCATTCTGAAAAGCCTTGACCATATAGGGGCAGTAGGCGCCTTTCGGCACCAAATAGGTGGGCACACCGCCTTGATTTGCGCACCAGGACACAAACATGGCGCACCAGTAGCTGTTGGAAAAGCCGTACCATTTTCCGTATTTGGAGTATTCGTTGGCGCCCTCCACGTAGCCGATTTCCGGCAGAGCAGCCTGCACAATGGCGCCGGAGGAAACGGCGTTTTTGGCGCTGACGCTGGGGGCGAGAGCGAAAATTAAAATTGCGGCCAGCAGACCTGCCGACCATTGACGAAAGGATTTCATGCGCAAGATCCCACTTTCATTGTTCATAATTTGTTCACAGCATAGCATGTTTTGTTGAAAATGGGAAGAGTGTGTCATGAAATGCAAAAAAATAGCATTGAAACGCGGCGCGATGATTTACTTTCGTCCCCCTCGGAGAGCAAGAGGGTTTTCAAGGGGGAACTGGGTCCCCCTTGAAAGTCGCACTCGCCCGCTTGCGGGCGAATCGGTCATTCCCGCAGGAATGACTGCGACTTGAAATCCCCCGGCGGCTTTTCTTTGGGATCGGAAACCCGTTTCTTTTGTCCGCACAAAAGAAATGGGTTTGCATGTGCTTGTACCGAGATTGCAGGAAATCTACAGTTTTTACGGACAACCGGAGATAAAAAACACCTCCCGGTGTCGGGAGGTGTTGCGTTTTATTCGTCTGCCAGACGGAGCAGATACCGTCCGTATTCGGTCATTTTCAGACCCTCGGCGGTTTCCAACAGCTGATTCCGGTTGATAAAGCCTTTTTTGTAGGCCAGCTCTTCCAAACAGCCCACCATGCGTTTCTGCTTGTGCTGAATATCCCGCACCGCCTCGCTGGCTTGGAACATGCTTTCCGCCGTGCCGGTGTCATACCAGCAGAATCTGGGGCCCAGTTTAATCACGGACAGCTTGCCCTCTTCCAGATAGACGTTGTTCACTGCGGTGATTTCCAGCTCGCCCCGGGCGGAGGGCTGCACGGTTTTGGCAATGTCCACCACGTGGTTATCGTAGAAATACAGACCGGGAATGATATAGTGGCTCTTCGGATTGGCCGGCTTTTCCTCAATGGAAAGGGCCTTGCCGGTTTTGTCGATTTCCACCACGCCGAAGGGGCGGGGGTCCTCCACGTAATATCCGAACACGGTGGCGCCGTCGGTGTTTTCCACGGCTTTGCTCAAATCAATGGCGAAACCGGGGCCGTCAAAAATATTGTCGCCCAACACCAGACACACGCTGTCATCTCCGATGAATTCCTCGCCCACCAGAAATGCGTCGGCAATGCCCCGCTGCACCTTCTGCTCCTTGTAGGTGAACTGAACGCCCAGCTGACTGCCGTCGCCCAGCAGCTGCCGGAAAGGCGCGTCTCCGTCCGGGGGCGTGATGATGAGAATTTCCCGGATGCCCGCGGTCATGAGGGTGGCAATGGGGTAATAAATCATGGGTTTGTCGTAAACCGGCAAAAGGGGTTTGTAGCAGGGTTTCGTGATGGGATAGAGCCGGGTGCCCTTGCCGCCGGCCAAAACGATTCCTTTCATAAGTACCTCCAAGCAATCATAAAATTCAGGTTACGATCCGGTCAAACAGCTTGTCCAGATCCGTTTTGGAATAAGTAATGGAAATGGGCCGTCCGTGGGGGCAATACTGAATTTCGCCGTTCAGCACCGCCCGCGCCAGAGTCTCCAGTTCTTCCGGCTGAGAGCGGCGGCCCGCCTTGATGGCAGCCTTGCAGGCCACGGTTTTCAGAATTTCCTGCCGCACCTGCTGAAAGCTGACATTCTTTCCGGTGCGCAGGGTGCCGCAGACCTCTTCCATGCAGGTCCGGGCGTCTCCCGGGTCCATACCGGCAGGCACACCCCGGAGGAGCAGCACATTGTCTCCGTAAACCTCCAGCTCATAGCCCAGACCGGAAAAATCCTCCATGTGCTCGCTGACCAGGTCAAAATCCTCCCGGTTCAGCCGCAGCTGCTCCGGCACCAACAGACTTTGGGTTTCTGCCTGAACATCTTGCGCGCTCAAGCGGTCAAAATTGATGCGCTCATGGGCGGCATGCTTGTCAATCAAAGTCATTTTGTCTCCGTGCTCCACGATGATATAGGTGCTCAGCACCTCGCCCACCACCCGGAAAGGCGGGGTCGATTCCGGCATCAAGGGGAAATCGGAGGGTTCCGGCTCCGCCGGAGCGGGGGTCGGCTCTGCCGGGAGAAACTCCGGGGCGGGGGCAACCGGCGCATCGTCTGCCTGCACAATCGGGGCCGGCTCTTCCGGCGCAGCGGCCGGAGCGGGGTCATACACCGGCCGGGATTCGGATAGCTCCGGCAGGGGAACCGCCGCCGGGGAAATATATTCCTTCACCTTGATGGGCGCGGGGTCCGATTCGCTGTCCCGGAGAATCATAGGCTCGTGGGGCTTGTAAAGGGGAATCCGATAATCGGAAAGCTCGTGACCGTCCGGCGAGGGAATCACCCGGCGGGTCACCGGGTCATACTGCACTCCCTCCAAGGGGTCCTTCCAATCCTCTTTTTTGATGGGGGATTCCGGCACCTTGCCGTTCAGAATGGAAGTGTTCCGGGCGATGCGCTCGGCCTCGGTGGCCAGACGGTTTTCCCGCTCAATGGCCTCCAGACAGGTGTAATACACCGCGTCGAACACTTTTTTCTCTTGGGAAAATTTCACTTCCGCCTTGGTGGGGTGCACGTTTACGTCCACGGCGCCGTAGGAAATATCCACATACAGTACGCAGGCGGGATACCGTCCGGTGAGCAGACGGTTCCGATAGGCCATTTCCAGACCGGACTGAATCACCTGAGAGCGAATGGACCGGCCGTTGACGAAGAAAAACTGGTTGGAGCGGTTGCCCCGTCCGGCCTCCGGAGAGGACACAAAGCCCCGCACCCGAATGTCGTCTTCTCCCGGCTTGCAGGGAATCATGGCCTGAAAGGTCTCCCGACCCAGCAGACGATACACGCAGGAATCCGTTTTCCCGTCTCCCGGGGAGAAAAACTCCTCTTTGCCGTCCTTGATGCACCGCACGGAAATATCCGGACGGCCCAAGGCGCATTTCAGCGCCGCCTGTACGCAGGCTGTGCCCTCGGCCCGGTCGCTTTTCAGAAATTTCAGCCGGGCGGGGGTGTTGTAAAACAAATCCCGGACAATCATGGTGGTGCCCTCCGGGCAGCCGGTTTCGTACATATCCTGAATTTCTCCGGCAGCCAATGCCATGTGCACCCCGGAATCCGCGCCCCGCTGCCGGGAAGTCATTTCAATGCGGGAAACGGCGGAAATGGCGGCCAGAGCCTCGCCCCGGAACCCAAAGGTGCCGATGCTTTCCAATCCGCGCTCGTCCTGCAGCTTACTGGTGGCATGGCGGAGAAAGGCGATGCCGGCATCGTCCGGGGTCATGCCCTTTCCGTCATCGGTAACGCGAATGTAGGTGATGCCGCCCCGGCGCAGCTCCACCGTGACGGTTTTTGCGCCGGCATCGAAAGCGTTTTCCAACAGCTCCTTCACCACCGATGCCGGGCGGTCCACCACCTCGCCGGCGGCAATCAGGTCGGCGACATGGGGAGAAAGTATTTGAATTTCGGACATAAATATCCTCCGTTGCAACAAGTTTACGCCATCCATTATAATGCATTTCTATTGTAAAATCTACACTCATTTGATATAATACCTTGTTAAGTTGCAGGTTACAGCCGTTTCCCGCCGCCTTTTTTCGGGGCGGAATGAACGGGGAGAAACGGAAAAATTTTGAAATACTACATTAGGAGTACTTATGGCATACAAACGTGAAGAATTGGCCCCGGAGAAAATCGAGGCGCAGATGGAGCTGTGCGCTCGCATCGAGGCAATGAACAAAGCCGGCGGCAAGCAGCTGCTGGCCATGGTGGATACCTACGGCTGTCAGCAGAATGAGGCGGACAGCGAGCGTCTGCGGGGATATCTGCAGAAAATGGGCTACGGCTTTACTCAGGACGAAACTCAGGCGGATTTGGTGGTCATCAACACCTGCGCCATTCGGGAGCATGCGGAAATGCGCGTGTTGGGCAACGTGGGCAATCTGACCCATACCAAAGCCAAAAACCCGGACCAGATCATTGCGGTGTGCGGCTGCATGGTGCAGCAGGAGCACATGGCGGAAAAGCTGAAAAAGTCCTATCCCATTGTGGATTTGGTGTTCGGACCCCATGAGCTGTGGCGTTTCCCGGAGCTGCTGCTGGAGCAGATGACCCGGAAAAAGCGGGTGTTTGCCGTGGAGCCTGCTCAGGGCACCGTGTATGAGGGCATTCCCCATGCCCGGGACAGCAAGGTGAAGGCATGGCTGTCCATTATGTACGGCTGCAACAACTTCTGCACCTACTGCGTGGTGCCTTATGTCCGCGGTCGGGAGCGCTCCCGCCGTCCGGAGGAAATTCTGGAAGAGGCACGGCAGCTGGTGGCGGAAGGCTATAAGGAAATCACTCTGCTGGGGCAGAATGTGAACTCCTACGGCAAGGATTTGGACGAGCCTATGGATTTTGCGGATCTGCTCCGGGCCATCAATGACATTCCCGGGGATTTCATCATTCGCTTTATGACCTCTCACCCCAAAGACGCCACAGAAAAGCTGTTCAAAACCATGGCGGAGTGCGAGAAGTGCGCCCATCAGCTGCATCTGCCGGTGCAGGCGGGCAATGACCGGGTCATTAAGGCAATGAACCGCCACTATGACCGGGCAACCTATCTGGAAGAAGTGCGTCTTGCCCGGCAGTATATGCCCGATTTGGTGCTGACCACGGATATTATTGTGGGATTCCCGGGAGAAACGGACGAGGAGTTTGAGGACACCCTCACCTTGGTGGAGCAGGTGCGGTACGATTCCATGTTCACCTTTATTTTCTCCCCCCGGAAAGGCACCCCCGCGGCAGATATGCCGGACCCCTTTACCCGGCAGGAAAAGCAGGTGCGGTTTGACAAGCTGCTGGAGGCAGCCAACCGCATTTCCGCGGAAAAGCATAAAGAGTACGAGGGCAAAACCGTCCGGGTGCTCATTGACGGTCCCAGCGACAGTCAGGGATATAACCTCACTTCCCGCACCAACGGCGGACGTCTGGTGCATTTGAACGGAGACGAAAGCCGCATCGGCACCTTTGCCGATGTGAAAATTACCGGCAGCAACACCTGGGCGCTGTACGGAGAACTGATCTAAGCCCGGGAAACACCGAAAATACAGAGAAATGGACGGTAGAACATGGCTGAACTGACGCCGATGAAAAAGCAATATCAGGAGATCAAAGCGCAATACCCGGACTGCATGCTGTTTTTCCGGCTGGGCGACTTCTATGAGATGTTCAACGAGGACGCAAAAACCGCCTCCCGGGAATTGGATCTGGCTTTGACCACCCGGGACCGGTCTGTGGAAAATCCGGAGGAACGCACACCCATGTGCGGTGTGCCCTATCATGCGGCGGAGGTCTATATTGCAAAGCTGATTGCCAAGGGCTATAAAGTGGCCATCTGCGAGCAGATGGAGGACCCGGCGCTGGCAAAGGGATTGGTCAAGCGGGACGTGATCCGCATCATCACCCCCGGCACGGTGACGGCAAGCTCCATGTTGGACGAAAACCGCTCCAACTATCTGTGCGCTGTGTGCTGGAACGGCAAGCAGGACCGGGGCGGCATTGCATTCTGCGATGCGTCTACCGGTGAATTCTGCACGGCGGCATTCCAAAAGAACGCGGCGGAGCATATTTTGAACGAATTGGGCCGGTTTTCTCCCCGGGAGGCTGTTCTGAATCAGGGCGCCGGGGAAAACGGGGAAATCCGGAATTTCCTCACCGGCAAGCTGGGCAGCGTGGTGCAGGTGTTGGACGATACCTTTGCTCCCGGCAAATGCCAGCGGCTGCTGTGCAGCCAGTTCCATGTGGATTCCACGGAGGAATTGGGCTTGCAGGGTATGCCTCATGCCGTAGAGGCGTCCGGCGCGCTGTTGGATTATCTGATTTCCACTCAAAAGGCGGATTTGAGCTATCTGAAAGCGCCGGAGCTGTTTCTGGCGGGGCGGTATATGGAACTGGATTACGCCACCCGGCGGAATCTGGAGCTGACGGAATCCCTGCGCACCGGGGAAAAGCGGGGCAGCCTGCTGTGGGTACTGGATAAAACCCGGACCCCTATGGGCAGCCGCACTTTGCGGGCATGGTTGGAGCGGCCCTTGCTCCACCCGGAGCCCATCCGCTATCGGAATCAGGCCGTGGGCGAGCTGTGCGAGGACAGTATGCTCCGGGACGAGCTGATGCACGAGCTGCGGAACGTGGGCGATTTTCAGCGCATCATCGGCCGCATTGTGTTCGGAACGGCCAATGCCCGGGATTTGGCGGCATTGGGCAATTACTGCGAGGTTTTGCCGAAACTGACGGCTCTGGTGCAGAATTGCACCGCTCCGGCATTGCAGAAAATCGCAAAACTGGACGTTTTGGAAGACGTGGCCCGGGTGATTCGGGAAACCATCTGCGAGGAACCTCCTTTGAGCGTACGGGAGGGCGGTATGATTCGCGCCGGATTCAGCGAGGAACTGGACCGGCTCCGAGATATTCGGGACCACGGCACGGATAATATTCTGGCCATGGAGCAGCGGGAGCGGGAACGCACCGGCATCAAGAAACTGAAAATCGGCTACAACAAGGTGTTCGGCTATTACATCGACGTGCCCAAATCTGCCGGAGAGGCCAATATCCCGGCGGATTATATCCGGAAACAGACCTTGGTGAACAACGAACGGTATTTCACCCAGGAACTGAAAGAACTGGAAAACAATCTGCTTACCGCCCGGGACCGGATTCAGGATATGGAATACCGGTTCTTCACCCAAGTGCGGGAGCAGGTGGCCGGACAGGTGGACCGGGTGCAGCAAACCGGCGAGGGCATCGGAATGCTGGACGTGCTGTGCGCGCTGGCGGACGTGGCTGCCCGAAACGGATATGTCTGCCCGGAAGTGAACAACGAACACACGATTTATATTGAAGAGGGCCGCCACCCGGTGGTGGAGGCAGCCCAAAAGGACAGCCTGTTTGTACCCAACTCGCTGTTTTTGAACGATTCCACGGATTTGGCCATGATTATTACCGGCCCCAATATGGCCGGTAAAAGCACGTATATGCGCCAAACGGCGCTGATTGTGCTCATGGCGCAAATCGGCTCCTTTGTTCCGGCCAAAAAGGCGGTCATCGGCGTGGTGGACCGGGTGTTTACCCGCATCGGCGCCTCCGATGACCTGGCCAGCGGACAATCGACCTTTATGGTGGAAATGAACGAGGTGGCGGGCATTCTGAAAAATGCCACCAAGCACAGTCTGATTCTGCTGGACGAAATCGGCCGGGGCACCAGTACCTTTGATGGTATGGCCATTGCCCGGGCGGTGTTGGAATACTGCGTGGACCGGAAAAAACTGGGGGCAAAAACCCTGTTTGCCACCCATTATCATGAATTGACGGCCATGGCGGAGGAACTGCCGGGGCTGAAGAATTATCATGTGACCGCCAAAAGCGAGGACGGCAATCTGATTTTCCAACGGACGGTGAAACCCGGCTCCGCCGACCGCAGCTACGGTGTGGAAGTGGCAAAACTGGCGGGGGTGCCGGAGAGCGTCATTCGCCGGGCAAATGTGTGCCTGCGGGAATTGGAAAGCCAAAAGGACGTGATGTTCGACACGCCGGCGCTGTTCCGGCAGCAGGACGCCATGGAACTTTCCCCGGCGGAATCGGTGCCGGACGAACTTCTGGAAGAACTGCAGGCGCTGAATCCCGATAACTTTACGCCCCTTGCGGCTTTGAATTATCTCTATGAACTGAAAAAGAAGGTGGAATCCCATGCCTGAATCTCCCTTTCCCCCGGCCCGGAGCTTTGTGCCCCGCCTGACCCGGAAAGAGACGGTCATCGGCTGGATTTATCTCCCCATTCACGTGTTTCTGCTGCCCATTCTGCTGAATGTGCTGCAGGTGGTGTATCCGGGAGATGCAATTTCGGATATTACGCTGGACCTTGTGTATTATGCTGTCGGTCTGGCAGCGGTGGGGGTCTGTTTTTTCCGGCTGCTGCGCCGGGAATTCGACCGGCTGTGCGACCGATTGATTTTATGCGTCTACACCTATGCCATTGGGTGGATTCTGTGCTGGACGCTGACCTATCTGCTGGGGCTGATTCTGATGATTCTGGGAACGGAACTGGAAAACCCCAATAATGCGGCCATCGGCGAATTGATGGTGAACAATTACGGCAGAATGTTGGCGGTGTCCGTGGTGGGCGCCCCCATTGTGGAGGAGGTGCTTTTCCGGGGCGTGGTGTTCCAGTCTCTGCGGAAACGGAATCGGGTGCTGGCGTACGCGGTCAGCGTGGTGCTGTTTTCTCTGTATCACGTCTGGAGCTATGCCATTGCCGCCGGAGACCCAAAGGTGTTGCTGTATGCACTGCAGTATGTGCCCTTGACCTTGATTTTGACCTGGACCTATGAGCGGTCCGGCAGTCTGTGGACCGCCATTGCCTTCCACAGCAGCTATAATTTCCTTGCGATGTATCTGACGCAGCAATTACAGATGATTTCTTGATGAAATGATGAAATGAGGACGAACACTTCATGTCTGAAAAACCGAATTTGATTGTGATTACCGGCCCCACGGCAACGGGAAAAACCGCCTTGGGCGTGGCCGTTGCAAAAGCCCTGAACGGGGAAGTGGTGGGCGCCGATTCTATGCAAATCTACCGGCACATGGACATCGGCACGGCCAAACCCATGCCGGAGGAAATGGAAAATATCCCCCATCACATGGTGGATATGGTCAGCCCCTTGGAGTCCTTTTCCGTCTCCCGCTATGTGGAGCAGGCGACCCGGGTGGTGGACGATATTCTCGCCCGGGGCAAGGTGCCCATTGTGGTGGGCGGAACGGGATTGTATATCGACTCCCTGCTGTCCGGACGGGAGTTTGCGGAAACCGAGTCCGACGCCAAAATCCGCTCCATGCTGGAGCAGCAGTATGATGCCCACGGGGGCGAGGTGCTGCTGCAAATGCTCCGGAGCATTGACCCGGAGCGGGCGGAAAAGCTCCACCCGGCGGATAAGCGCCGGATTGTCCGGGCCATTGAGATTTTCCTTTTGACCGGGGAAACCATGACCGCCCACGATGAAAAGACCCGGCAGCAGCCGAAACGGTACAATGCTCTGGAATATGCTCTGGAATTCGCGGACCGGGCGGACTTGTATCAGCGCATTGACCTGCGGGTGGACCGCATGGCATTGCTGGGACTGTTTGACGAGGTGGAGGCCTTGTTGGAGGCAGGTGTGCCGAAGGATTGCACCGCCATGCAGGCCATCGGCTACAAGGAAATTGTGCAGGCATTTGACGGCGAGATGACCCGGCAGGAGGCATTGACCCGGATTAAGCAAAGCTCCCGGCAGTATGCCAAGCGGCAGCTGACGTGGCTGCGGCGCAACCCGGATTTGACCTGGATTCGCTGGGACAAAACCCCGGACATTCCCAAGGCTGTCCACCAAATCGTAACGGATTGGCAGACCGACCGGTAAAATTTCCGGCCTCGACCGTCTGCGACAAAAATCGACCGCCTTTCTGCGCTAAGATGAGGGCAGCACAAAACCTGTCGGTTTTGTGAAATTCATTTTGGCGGAGCGGCGGGGAGAACCGTCGGCTGCTCCGGAAGGAGAAGACGATGCAGAATTTACAGGATACGTTTTTGAACAAGGCTCGGCAGGAACGGGTACCGGTAACGGTATTCCTGACCAACGGATTCCAGATGCGGGGAGAAATCCGCGGATTTGACAACTTTGTGGTGATGGTGGAATCCGACGGCCGGCAGCAAATGATTTACAAGCATGCCATTTCCACACTGGCCCCGGCGCGAACCATCGATTGCCGCCCGGAGCCCGGCGGGGAATGACCCGGCGAAGGCAATTACCCTTCCCGGAGGAAGGACCGGTGGAATTTTGAGAAAGACCAATGCAGTCTGGAACGCAGCCATTGCGTTGCTGTTCATTCTGGTGCTGCTCTATCTGGGAATGTACGCCTATAAAAGCTTTCACAGCGGCTATGTGACGGCGGAGGCGGTGCCCATTGATTTGAATATCACGGCGCAAGCCAGCGGTCTGATTGTCCGGGAGGAAACGGTTCTGAACAACGACCGGAGTTATGTGGACGTGGTGGCCTCCGACGGTACGGCGGTGGCTGTGGGAGAAACGGTGGCCAATGCCATGAACTCCCAGAGCTCCATGGAGTCCACCGCCCGGATGCATGAGCTGGAGCTGCAGATTTCCCGGGCGGAGGCTGCGGCGGATACCCGGCTGAATGCGGATACGGATAACAACATCACCACCGCCCTTGTGAATTTGTCCGCTGCGGTGGCGCGGGGCGAAATGACAAAGATTTATGACCCGGAAGTGGTGCTGACCACCCATCTGCTGCAAAGCGCCAACACCGCCGCGGTGAGCGAGGAAGAACTGAGCCAGATGAAGGCGGAGCTGAGCCGTTTGCAGACGGACACAAAGGCCAATGCCACGGCCATTACCAGTCCGGTGGCGGGAATTTTCTCCACGGTGGTGGACGGATATGAATGGCTCGGCCCCTCCGATTTGACGGCTTTGACTCCTGCAAAGCTGAAGACCCTTATCGATCAGCGCAATGCGGTGGGCAGCAATCTGGGCAAGGTAGTCACGGGTACCAAGTGGTACTTTGCGGCGCTGGTGGACAAGAAGGACGCGAAAAATCTGAAAGAGGGCAGCGCCGCCACGTTGGACTTGGGTAAATATGCCAGCGGCAAAGTGACCGCCGTGGTGCAGCAAATCAGTGTTGCGGACAACGGACAGTGCGCCGTGGTGTTCAAATGCCGCACGGCAATGAACGAAACCCTGGCCCTCCGTCAGCTGACCGCAGAGATTGTGTATGACGAAATTTCCGGTCTGCGGGTGCCGGTCAAGGCTGTGCATCTGAGCGAGGACGGAACCCCCTTCGTCTATGTGATTTCCGCCATGAAGGTGGAAGAGAAACCCATTGAGATTCTTTATACAGCAGACGACTATTACATCGCCGCCATTGGCACTGCCGCCAATGCTCTGCGCGCCGGGAATGAAATCATTGTCAGCGGACGGGGCTTGACGGACGGCGCCTTGATTGGATAAACGCAAAGGAACGAAACCATAGGATTGCGAGGCAAAGACAATGAGTACCGTGAAGATTGAAGAGAATGTGGCGTCGGTCAAAGCGAGAATCGCAGCCGCTGCCGGGGGCCGGCATGTAACTTTGGTGGCTGCCACGAAAATGAATGACGCCGAGGCTGTGCGCCGCGCCATTGCCGCCGGGGTTGACGCCTGCGGAGAAAACCGTGTGCAGGAAATGCTGGAAAAACTGGAGGAAGACGCCTATCGGGGCGTACCCCTGCATTTCATCGGGACTCTGCAAAAAAACAAGGTGAAATTCGTGGTGGGCAAGTGCGATTTGATTCACTCGGTGAATAGTCCCGAGCTGCTGTCGGCCATTGCAAAAAAGGCGGAAAGTCTGGGCATTTGCCAGGATGTTCTGTTGGAAATCAACATCGGCCGGGAGGAATCCAAAACCGGATTTTTGCCGGAGCAGCTGCCCCAACTTTTGGAGGCTGCGGAAAATTTCCCCAGCGTTCATGTGCGGGGATTGATGGCGATTCCCCCAAAATCTCTGGAAATCGGCGGAAATCGACGGTATTTTGAGCAAATGCATGAGCTTTTTATTGACATTGGCGAAAAAAAATACGATAATGTCTCTATGGATTTTCTGTCTATGGGTATGAGCGAGGATTTCGAGGACGCCATCGCCTGCGGTGCCAACATGGTCCGCGTGGGCAGCGGGATTTTCGGACCCCGGAATTACGGCGCTGCAGCCCGACCGGAATGACGAGAGTATATGATTGACGGAGGTATCTGAATGGGTATTTTAGATACTCTTAAAAATTTGACCCGTCCTTATGACGATGAGGACGATTACTATGATGACGACACCGAAATGGAAACGGAAATCCGCCCCATGGGGCAGTCTTCCGCATCCACCGGTGAGAAAAAAAGCTCCTTCTTCACCAGCGGCACCCCGGAGTATGACGCCCCGGCACCCCGCCCGGTGTTCTCCCGGAAAGACCGGAGCGACAGCGGCAAGGTGATGAATCTGAACGGCAACGGCGGAAACAAAGTTGTGTTCATGAAACCGGAGCGGTATGAAACCAGCAAAGAAATTTGCGATCATCTCCAGTCCAAGCGCATCGTCCTGCTGAATCTGGACGATACCAGCAAGGAAATTGCCCGCCGGATTTTGGACTTCATGGCAGGCGCCACCTATGCACTGGGCGGCAAAATTACCAGAATTTCCAGCAGTACATACATCATCACCCCCTACAGCGTAGATCTGGTGGGCGGAGATTTGATGGACGAGCTGGAAAACAGCGGATTTTTCTTCTAATCCGTTTCCCAACGGGGGAAAACGAAAGGCTGCGTTCCATGGCAGCCCCACGGCGCATGTCACAGCGCCGATGAGAGAGAAAGGTGGAAAAAGATATGATTACGTCCCAGGATATCAGAGCCAAAGCCTTTGAAAAGGCTGTGTTCGGCGGATATGAAATGGGCAGCGTGGACGAATATCTGGAGCAGGTTGCCCAGGAACTGGATGCTCAGGGTAAAGAAATTGCTGTTCTGAAAGGGAAAATGAAAATCCTTGCCGATAAGGTTGAGGAATATCGCGGTACGGAGTCGGCTATGCGGCAGGCTCTTGTTTCCGCGCAGCAGCTGGCAACACAGATTGAAACCGATGCCAGAGCCAAAGCAGATGCAATCGTAACCGATGCCACGGCACAGTCCGTGGAGGTTTTGTCCGATATTAAAAAGCAGATCGCAGCCGAGGAAACTCGTCTGGCTGCGGTGCGCGCCTCTTACGCAAAATTCCTGTCCGATGCAAAGGGTCTGTGCGAGCGCCAGATCCGTTATCTGGAATCCGTTCCCAAAGCAAAAGACGTTCCGGCGGAGCCCGTGCAGGCTGCTGCGCCGGCGGCGCCTGCTGCCATGGCTGCGGATCAGACCCGAATTACGGAGCCCGCTCAGGGCAACGGCGATTTTGGGTCTACTCAGATGTTCTCTCTGTAAACCGGAAGAGGACGAAACACGCACAAAATCGTTAAGTTGCGGAGCGGTGAAACTCATCGCTCCGTTTTGTCGTAACATCAATCATTTCACATAGAATAACCAATGGAAAAGTCAGGAGAATGAACATGTCCAAGGATTACAATGCAACAGTCAATCTGCCGAAAACGGACTTCCCCATGCGGGCCTCTCTGCCCAAACGGGAGCCGGATATGCTGAAAGCATGGCAGGAAATGGATCTCTACCACAAAATGGTGGACCGCAACGTGGGAAAACACGATTTTATTCTGCACGACGGCCCTCCGTTCTCCAACGGTATGATTCACATGGGTACTGCCCTGAACAAGTGCATTAAGGACTTTATCGTCCGCTATAAAAACATGACCGGCTGGCATGCACCCTATACCCCCGGCTGGGATAACCACGGTATGCCCATCGAATCTGCCATCATCAAAGAGCAGAAGCTGAACCACAAGGCGATGAGCGTTTCCGAATTCCGGGACGATTGCCATGAGTTTGCACAGCACTATGTCGATGTGCAGCGGGAGCAGTTCAAGCGTCTGGGCTGTCAGGGCGATTGGGACCACCCCTATCTGACCATGAACCCCAAGTTCGAGGCCGAAGAAGTCAAAGTGTTCGGCGAGATGTTCAAAAAGGGTTACATCTACAAGGGCAAAAAGCCCGTTTACTGGTGCGCACATGACGAGACCGCTCTGGCTGAGGCAGAAATCGAGTACGCCGACGATCCCGTTACCACCATTTTCGTGAAATTCCCCGTCATCAATGACCAGGGCAAGCTCGCTCAGTACGGTCCTCTGGAGAATACCTACTTCGTCATCTGGACCACCACCACTTGGACCCTGCCCGGCAACCAGGCAATCTGCCTGAATGCCAACGTGGACTACGCCGTGGCAAAAGCCTCCAACGGCGAGGTGTACATCATGGCAGAAGAGCTGATGGAGTCCGTGCTGGCAAAAGCCGGACTGACCGTGGCGGAAAAGCTGGCTGTGATGAAGGGCAGCGAGTTTGAGTACATGGTGGCACAGCACCCCTTGATGGACCAGACCTCTCTGGTCATTCTGGGCGACCACGTTACCACCGATGCCGGTACCGGCTGCGTGCATACCGCTCCGGCTTACGGCGCAGACGACTTCATGATCTGCATGAAGTATCCCGAAATCGAAACCGGCGCAGACATGGTTGTCAACGTGGGTGATGACGGCTGCTTTAACGAGGCTGCCGGCAAATACGCAGGCATTCCCGTGCAGAAGGCACACCCGGTGATTTACCAGGATTTGGTGGATTGCGGCGCGCTGCTGGCCAGCGAGGACATCGTCCACTCCTACCCCCACTGCTGGCGCTGCAAGAGCCCCATCATCTTCCGTGCCACCGACCAGTGGTTCTGCTCCGTGGAGGCATTCAAGGAAGAGGCTGTGAAGGCTTGCGACGATGTGCAGTGGATTCCCGAATGGGGTCATGACCGCATGGTGGGTATGATTCGTGAGCGCGCCGATTGGTGCATCTCCCGTCAGCGCCGTTGGGGTCTGCCCATTCCCGTGTTCTATTGCTCCGATTGCGGCAAGCCCGTGTGCAACGATGAGACCATCGGCAAGATTTCCGAGATTTTCCGTGAGCACGGCTCTAACGCATGGTTCGATTGGGAGGCAGAAAAGCTGCTGCCCGAGGGATTTGTCTGCCCCCACTGCGGCGGCAAGCACTTCACCAAAGAGACCAACACGCTGGACGGCTGGTTTGACTCCGGTTCCACCCATGTGGCCTCTATGGAACTGGACAGCCCCGGCTGCTGGCCCGCAACCATGTATCTGGAGGGCAATGACCAGTATCGCGGCTGGTTCCAGTCCTCTCTGCTGACTGCTGTGGCAACCCGCGGCAGAGCGCCCTACAACATCGTGCTGACCCATGGCTGGACCGTGGACGGCGAGGGCAAGGCTATGCACAAATCTCTGGGCAACGGCATTTACCCCGATGAAATCGTGCCCAAATACGGCGCTGACCTGGTGCGTCTGTGGGCCGCATCTACGGACTATCACATGGACGTGCGCTGCTCCGATGCAATCTTCAAGCAGCTGTCCGATAAGTACCTGAAGATTCGCAACACCGCCCGGTACATTCTGGGCAACATTGCCGACTTCAATCCCGACACCGATGCAGTGGCTTATGCCGATATGCTGCCTCTGGACCGTTGGGCAATGGTCCGTCTGAATGAGCTGGTGAAGAAGTGCATCGACGCTTACGAGGCGTATGACTTCTACATCGCAACCCAGGCAATCCATAAATTCTGCGTGGTGGATATGTCCAACTTCTATCTGGACATCATCAAGGACCGTCTGTACTGCGACGGTACCACCTCTCTGTCCCGCCGCTCCGCACAGACCGCAATCTTCAAGATTCTGTCTGCCATCACCCGCCTGCTGGCACCGGTGCTGTCCTTCACCACCTACGAAATCTGGGGTGCAATGCCTCACAGCAAGGACGAGAACGCTGAGCACGTCATGCTCAATGATATGCCCGCTTATGACCCGGAGATGCACTTCACCGAGGAAGAGGCTGCATACTGGGAGAAATGCATCGCCCTGCGTACCGATGTAAACAAGGCTCTGGAGCTGGCCCGTGCCGAGAAGAAGGTGGGCAAGCCTCTGGACGCAAAGCTGACCCTGTTTGTGTCCGATTCCGCAAAAGAAACCTTTGCACAGATCAAGGACGTGAACTTCAACCAGCTGTGCATCGTTTCCGAAACCGACGTTGCCGAGGGCGAAGGCGAAGGCTACAAGGGCGAGCAGTTTGCCGGTCTGACCGTGAAGGTTGAGCCCAGCACCGCTCCCAAGTGCCCCCGCTGCTGGATGCACTCCAACACCGTCGGCACCGATGCAGACGAGCCCGAGCTGTGCGCCCGCTGCGCAGCAGCCATCAAGGCTTAATCGAACAAAATATTCAGCCGGACGATGCAAACCGTCCGGCTGATTTCAAAAAAGGAGTTTTTTATGCTCTACGCAATTGTTGCGGTGCTGGCCCTGCTGTTGGACCAGGCTGTGAAATATTACGTGACCTTGCAGATTGACCTGAACACCGGTGTGCAGCCGCTGATTCCCAAAGTGGTCAGTCTGATGAACATTCATAACACCGGCGCGGCATTCAGCATGTTTTCCGGCGGCGGCGCCCGTTGGCTGTTTGTGATATTGGCGGTAGCCATCACCATTGCGGTGGTGTGGGCTTTGGCAAAGCAGAAGGTAAAATCCCCGCTGGCTCGCTGGATGCTGGTTCTGGTGGCTGCCGGCGCACTGGGCAATGCCATTGACCGGGCGCTGTACGGTTATGTGGTAGATATGTTCAAGCTGGAATTCTGGAAGAACTTTGCCGTGTTCAACGTGGCGGATATTTTCATTACCGTGCCCGGTGTGATTTTGTGCATTGCCATCTGCCTGCAGCCGGAAGACGAAGAGAAATCCACGAAATTTGTGCTGTCCTCCCGGAAAAAATCCGTGAAGCCCCTGAAAATGGAGCCGAAAGCGGAGCCGGAAACGGTATACGAGAATCCCTTTGCCCCGGCAGAGCCCGCTGCGGCGCCGGAACAAACGGAAACGCCTGCGGCAGCACCTCAGCCGAAGGAGAAAACGGCGGAAGAACAGTTGGCCGGCTTGACGGTGGACGATATTCTGAAAGAGCTGAAATAATGGAACTGACAATCATTACCGCCGAAGTGTCCGGCCCCCGGGTGGACGCGTGGCTGTCGGAGCAGGTGCCGGGTCTGACCCGGTCTGCGGCGCAGCGGCTGTTGGCGGAAGGACAGGTCACCCGGGACGGGGTGGCCGTGAAGAAAAACGAAAAAATCACTGCGGGCAACGTGTATACCCTGGTGATGAACGAGGCGGTGGATGTGCCGCTGGTGGCCCAGAACATTCCCTTGGATGTGGTGTACGAGGACGAGGACGTCATCGTGGTGAACAAGCCCCGGGGCATGGTGGTGCACCCGGCGCCCGGCCACCCCATGGGTACGTTGGTGAACGCGCTGATGTACCATTGCGGGGATTCTCTGTCCGGTGTGGGCGGCGCGAAGCGCCCGGGCATTGTCCACCGCATTGACAAGGACACCTCCGGCTTGATTATCGCGGCAAAAAACGATATGGCCCATCTGGCGCTGTCGGCGCAGCTGGCGGACCGGAGCCTGAGCCGGGTGTATGAGGCTGTGGCTGTGGGCAATTTCCGGGAAGACAGCGGCACGGTGGACGCGCCCATCGGCCGTCACCCCAACGAGCGGAAGAAAATGGCGGTGATTGCCCAGAATTCCCGCCCGGCGGTGACCCATTGGCAGGTGATTGCCCGGTATCGGGGCTATACCCATATCCGCTGCAAGCTGGAAACCGGACGGACCCATCAGATTCGGGTCCACATGGCATATCTCGGCCACCCGCTGTTGGGAGACGAGGTGTACGGCCATGCAAAGCTGCCGGAAAAGGGTCTGACGGGGCAGTGTCTTCATGCCCGGGAGCTGAAGTTTATCCACCCCCGTACCGGGGAGCAGATTCATCTGGAAACGGAGCTGCCGGACTATTTCCAAGACGTGCTGCATCGTCTGGGCAATGAAATCTAAGTAAAAAAATCCAACCTGTGAATCTTCACGGGTTGGATTTTTTGCTGCGCCCCGCAAGCCTCCCTCTGATGAGGGAGGTGGCAAAACCGCAGGTTTTGACGGAGGGAGAGATACACCGCAGTGAGAAACGACGCACCGGAAAAGTGGTTGTCCGGGAGTTTCTCTCCCTCAGTCAGCTGCGCTGACAGCTCCCTCGTCAGAGGGAGCCCTGGATTTTTGCTGTTTATGTTATGTTAGGTTGCCTCAAATCGGAAGGTGCGGTACTGAATGAATCTGAATATGCGGTCACTGGCAAGGCAGTACGGCGTGACCGAAAGGCTGAAAGCCGAAAGCCAGATGGAATGGGTGCGGCAGATGAACGCTTGCAAGGCACAGGCAGAGGAGATTGTGAAAGCGGAATTGATATACGATTGAGCGAGGAAGTCCGGGCAGAAAACTGTTCGGACTTTTCTCATATAGTCCAAAGCTGCGGTAGAATTGCTCACAAGTTTTATGGTATAATTTGAATACGAAATTGAGAAACAAATCGGGATTTTGGGAGCAGGAGAAATCGAGATTGGAGGATAAATTGGTGAACAAGATTTTCAAATGTCTTAT